>CAZQEH010000006.1:0-81598 GCA_964592205.1 uncultured Novosphingobium sp. | reverse complement strand
CCCAGTCGGCGCGCAGCCGCTCGCCCGCAGCAAATTGCCGGTCGCTCAGATGGCCGCGCGCGTGGAGCCAGGTCAGCGGCGATTCGGCAAGATTGACCTTCACGCTGCGCACCGCGCCGCGCACCCCATTGCCGCCGGGACGCACGCCAGCCAGCCGCCGCGGGCCTTCCTCGGTCAGTTCACGCTCTACGAGCACTTGCGCCATGACACTCTCCCTCTTGAACAAATAAGGAACGCCGTGTCTATTGCCGAATGGAGATGCATGTAGGAAAGCACAAAACTTGCCGCATCGCACAAAAGCTGTAAAACGTAAGTATGAGGCCCCCAAGAGTGCCCCGATCATGATCAACCGCATCCGCGATATTCGTCGTCAGAAGGGCCTTACCTTGGCCGATGTGGCCGCGCGCTGCGCGCCGCCGACCACGGCGCAGACGATCGGCCGCCTCGAAACAGGCATGCGCTCGCTTTCGCTTGGCTGGATGAACCGCATCGCCTCTGCGCTCGAAGTCGATTCCCAACTGCTGGTAAAGGCAGATGTGGATTGCGAGCCGCAGATCATCGCCCGCCTCGCCGCGAATGGCGCCGATGCGCTCGCCAAGCCGATATCGGCGGTTTTGCCGGTCGGCCCGGGTTCCGCCCAGCTTGTCGTCCTGTCGGTTGAGGCCAGTGCCGGCGAATACCGCGCCGGTGATCAGGTCTGGCTGCGGCAGATGGGTCCGGAGGATTTCGGTCGCGCGCTCAATCGCGATGTGCTTGCCCCCCGTCCCGGTGGCCGCTTCGCGTTCGGCCGCATGATCGATCGCGATGGGGACCGCGTCGCGCTGCTTCCCCCCGGCATTGGCCAGCGCCAGGTGGTGATCGATCACCCCGCGTGGATCGGCGTCGCCGAATTGCTCGTCCGCTCGCTCTGATATCCCGCGATCTGATAGTGAAGCGCCGCCTGCTATCGATTTCGACGCTCTATCCTGCGCCGACCCGTCCAGGCTTTGGCCGCTTCGTTGCGCGCCAGATGGAAGCACTTGCGACGCGCGGGGATTGGGACGTCACCGTCATCAACCCGATCGGCCTGCCGCCGCCCCCCTTCAGCGCCATGGGCCGCTACAAGCCGCTGGCTGCGATCCCGCCGATCGAGCCGGGTAAGCGCGTCACCGTGCACCACCCACGGTTCCTGCTGGTTCCGGGGTTTTCGGGGCGGTTCAATCCCTGGGCCATCGCACGCGCGGTCCTGCCGCTGGCGCGGCGGCTCCACCGCGAAACACCGTTCGACCTTGTCGATGCCCAGTTCTTCTATCCTGATGGCCCGGCCGCTGCCGATGTCGCGGCCGCGCTCGGCCTGCCGCACGCGATCAAGGCGCGCGGTTCGGACATCCACCTCTGGGGGGATCGCCCCGCCGCGCTGCTCCAGATGCGCCGCGCCGCCCGCAGCGCCGCCGCCGTTCTCGCCGTATCAGGCGCCTTGGCGCGCGACATGGACGCGCTCGGCCTCGCCCCGCCCGATGGAATCACCGTGCACTACACCGGGCTGGACCGCGCGCGCTTCCAGCCGCTGCCCCGCGCAGAAGCCCGTGCGCAATTGGCCACCAGCCTGCCAGCGCTTGCCCTTCGCCCAGCAGACCGCCTCGCCATCTGCGTCGGCGCACTGATCGCAATCAAGGGGCAGGCGCTTGCCATCGAAGCACTGACCAGCCTGCCCAGCGATATCCATCTGGCGCTCGCCGGCACTGGCGCGGACGAAGCCGCGCTGCGCGCTCGCGCGGCCGCGCATGGCGTTTCGAGCCGGGTGCACTTCCTCGGCAGCGTAGGCCACGAAACGCTGCCGGTGCTGCTCAGCGCAGCCGATGTCATGGTCTTGCCCTCGGAGCGTGAGGGGCTTGCAAACGCCTGGATCGAAGCACTTGCCTGCGGCACTCCGCTCGTGATCCCGGCCGTCGGCGGCGCGCCCGAAGTTGTCGACCGCCCGGCGGCAGGCCGCTTGGCCGAACGCACCCCCGCCGCAATTGCCGCCGCCATTGCGCAAGTCCTTGCCGCGCCGCCCGCACAGGCCGAAGTTACCGCCAGCGCGGCCCGCTTCAGCTGGGACGCCAGCGCCGCCGCCCTCGCGCAGATCTACGAAACGGCCGCCAGTCGCTAGCCTCTTCTCCCGCTTGCGGGAGGGGCCAACGCCGCGCCAAGCTTCAGGCGCCTTCGCGCGCCATCCGCTCCTGCTTGTCGAGCGGGCTCTCGGTCGGCACGAAGCTCTTCGAGGTCACCTTGAGCCAGATCAGGATCGGCGCTGCCATATAGATCGAGCTATAGGTACCGACGAAAATGCCCAGCGTGATCGCCGCGGTGAAGCCGAAAATCACCCCCGGCCCCAGCAACAGCAGCGCCGTCAGCGTGATCAGCATCGAAAGCGAAGTCGCCAGCGTGCGGTGCAGTGTCTCGTTCACCGAAAGATCGAGCAGCTCGGGCATCGGCATCTTGCGGTATTTCTTCAGATTCTCGCGGATACGATCATAGACCACGATCGTATCGTTGAGCGAATAGCCGATCAGTGTCAGCAGTGCCGCCACGATGGTGAGGTCAAACTCGATCTGCGTCACCGCGAACATGCCCAGCGTCAGCGTTACGTCGTGAACGAGGCTGAACAGTGCGCCCACCCCGAACTGCCATTCGAACCGCAGCCAGATATAGGCCGCCACCGCCAGCGCAGCGAGGCCGAGCGAGAGCACCGCGCTGTGCCACAGTTCGCCCGAAACCTTGCCCGAAACCGAATCCACGCCGTCCACGCGGGCATCGGCGTGCTTCGCCTTGATGTCCGCCGTGATCGTGCGCGCCATCTTGTCCGAAAGGCCGCTGTCATGGTCCGCGCCCGCCGGCAGCTTCATGCGGATCGAGATCTCGTTGGGCTTGCCGTAGCGCTGGATGATCGGCTCGCCAAAGCCGAGTGCCTCGATTTCGCCACGCAGCGGCCCGACCGGAGCTTCGGCGCTGTTGACGAAGGTCACGCGGATCATCTGCCCGCCGATGAAATCGACGCCGAGGTTGAGGCCCTTGGTGAACACGAGGCCAAGGCTCGCCGCCATCAGCAGCAGGCTGATCACATAGAACGGCGCGCGCCAACGCAGGAACCTGATGTTGGTGTTGTCGGGAACGAGCTTGAGGAGCTTCATCGGGCCAGTTCCTTACAAGGCAATTTCGGTGGGGCGCGCGCGGCGCAGCCACTGGGCGACCCACATGCGGGTCATGGTCACGGCGGTGAACACCGATGTCGCGATGCCGATCAACAGCACGATGGCGAACCCGCGCACTGGCCCGGTTCCGAACGCCGCCATCGACATGGCCGCGATCACGTTGGTGATATTGGCATCGAAGATCGCGCGGCTCGCTTCCTTGTAACCCATCTCGACGGCCTGAAACACGCGCCGTCCGCGGTGCCGCTCTTCACGGATGCGTTCGTTGATCAGCACGTTGGCATCGACCGCGGCGCCGATCGTCAGCACGAAGCCCGCAATGCCCGGCAGGGTCAGCGTCGTGCCGATCAGGGCCATGATCCCCAGGATCATCAGCACGTTGAACACGAGCGCGACGCAGGCATAGAGCCCGAAGCGGCCATAGACAGCGAGGATGAAGGCGACCAGCGCGAGCGTGCCAACCCCCATCGCGATCATGCCCTTGCGGATCGAATCCGCGCCAAGGTCCGGCCCGACGGTGCGTTCTTCCACCACCTTGAGGTCCACCGGCAGCGCCCCCGAACGCAGCGAGATGGCAAGGTTGCTCGCCGCCTGCGACGTGAAGTTCCCTGAAATCACCGCGCTGCCGCCCAGGATCGGCTCATTGATGTTGGGCGCCGAAAGCACCTTGCCATCGAGGATGATCGCGAACGGCTTGTTGACGTTCTGCGTCGTCAGCTTGGCAAAACGCGCGCCGCCTTCGGTGTTGAAGGTGATCGCCACCTGCGGTTCGTTGGTCTGCTGGTTGTTGGTGACCTGCGCGTTGGTCAGCTGATCACCGCGAATGCCGCCGAGCCGCTTGACCGCGATCGAGCCGACCGGCCCGCCGTCCTTGACCGAGGCATAGGGCACGATCTCGCTGCCCGGAGGCGCGATGCCGCGCTGGATATCGCTCTGCAGCGCGGTCGTATCGACCAGCTTGAATTCGAGCTTGGCGGTCTGACCGAGCAGGTTCTTGAGCGCCTGCGGATCCTGCAGGCCGGGCACCTGCACCACGATGCGGTTGCTGCCGGAACGAATGATCGTCGGCTCGCGCGTGCCCAGCGCGTCGATGCGCTTGCGCACCACTTCGACCGCGGTTTCCATCGCCTGCGCCACGGCAAGGTCGATGCCCTCGGGCGTCGGCGTGAGCACGAAGCGGTTGCCGTCGACAACGTTGATCGTCCAGTCACGCGCGCCCGTCAGGCCCGCGCCGCTTGTCAGCGGCAGGATCGCCTCGCGCACGGCATCAACCTTGGCCGGGTCTTCGACGAGGAACGTCAGCGCGCCGTCACGGTTGGAAATGTCGCTGATGCGAATGTCGGGGTTCGCCTGCTTGAGCTTGTTGCGAACCGATTCGTCCATGCCTTCAATGCGCTGCTGGCGCACCTGGCTGGGATCGGCTTCGAGCAGGATGTGGCTGCCGCCGGCAAGGTCGAGGCCCAGATTGACCTTGGGCGCATATACGCCCGCAGGAATCGTGAAGCCCATGACCGTGGCGATCGACGGCACCGCAGCAAGCGCGGCGAGCAGCGTGATCGCCCAGAGCCAGATCACCTTCCAGCGCGGAAATTCAAGCATTGCGAACAGTCTTCCTGAACAGAGCCTCGCACATCCGCCAAAGGCCGGATGCGGGCCGCAACATCAATCGTTGGCGGGTGCCGATCCGGCGGGCGGGAGCACGTCACCGATGGTCGCCCGCACCGCGCAGACGCGGACATTGGGGCCGAGTTCGAGATCGACGGTCTGGTCCTCGACCTTGATCACCTTGCCGATGAGGCCGCCAGCGGTCACCACCTGATCGCCCTTCTTGAGCGTGGAAATCTTGACCTGCTGCTCCTTCTGCCGGCGCATCTGCGGGCGCAGGATCAGGAAATAGAAGATCGCTGCCATGGCAACCAGCGGCAGAAACTGCAGATACGCCGGCGGCTCGGCCGGAGTGGCAGCCGGCGCGGCCGCGGCAAGGATATGGAAGAAGGCAGAACCATTCATGGCGGGTCGGGAACTTTCGCAAGGGCTGGCCTGGCACACATGGCCAGTAACGGCTGGCGCGCTAGCAGTTTGGCATGGCTAAGGCAACTTTGCGCCCATCGCATCAGCCGCAAACCGCATGGCTGGCGCAATCGCGGATCAAGAGCCTTGCCATCCATCCAGACCCTGCCTATAGGCCCGCCTTCCGGTCGGGACGTAGCGCAGCCTGGTAGCGCATCACACTGGGGGTGTGGGGGTCGGAGGTTCGAATCCTCTCGTCCCGACCAATTTTTTCGAGCAGCAGTTCTCACCCCGGGCGCCGCGCAAAACCACCTGGAACCCCCTCAGTTTTTTGATGCGCAGCGCCGCAAGCGGCTCTGCTTGGTGGTTCGAATCCTCTCGCCCCGACCAATCTATCCTTCCCCCGAAAACAAGCCGGCAAACTGCCGCCGAAGCTCGGCTTTCAGCACTTTGCCCATGGCATTGCGCGGGAACTCCGCCACGATGCGGATCGCCTTGGGCTGCTTGAAGCGCGCCAGTTTTTCCCGCGCGACGGCCTCGATGGCAGCGGGTTCAAGATCAGGCCGCGCCGCCGTCACCACCGCCACCACGCCTTCGCCGAAATCGGGATGCGGCACGCCGATGATCGCAACATCGCTCACCCCGTCGACTTCGGCGAGCACCATTTCCAGCTCCGCCGGGTAGATGTTGAACCCGCCCGAGATGATGAGATCCTTGGAACGGCCGGCAATCGTCACGCGCCCGGTCTCGTCCTTGAAGCCGGTATCGCCGGTCACGAAGAACCCGTCGGGCCCGATCGCTTCCGCCGTCGCTTCTGGGCGGCGCCAATACCCGACGCACAGATTCGGCCCCCGGATCTCGATTTCGCCCACCTCGCCCGGCGGCAGATCGGCCCGCCCCTCACCGCCGACAATGCGCAGCTCCACGCCCGGCAGCGGATTGCCCACTGTGCCGGGAATGCGGCCTTCGGGGGCAACGGGATTGGAAGTGATCATCGCCGCCTCGGTCATGCCGTAGCGCTCCAGAATGCGGTGCCCGGTGCGCGCCTCGATCTCGGCGAAGACGGAGGGCAGCAGCGGCGCCGAACCGCAGATCATCAGCCGGATCGTGCGCACCGCCTCGCGCCCGAAGTCCGGCCGCTCCAGCAGCCGGGTGTAGAACGTGGGCACGCCCATGAACACGCTGACGGTTGGCAGCAGCGCGATCACCTTGGCTGCATCGAACTTGCCCAGAAGATGCACGGTTGCCGCGCTGTAGAGCCCGAGATGCAGCGCCACGAACAGCCCATGCGCATGGAACAGCGGCAGGGCATGGAGGATGCTGTCGGCATCGGAAAACTGCCAAGCGTCGAACAGCGCCGCGACATTGGACGAGAGGTTGCGGTGCATCAGCATCGCGCCCTTGGGCCGCCCGGTAGTGCCAGAGGTGAACAGGATCGCGGCGAGGTCGGTCTCGGCCATGACCTCCACTTGCAAGTCAGGCGCCATCCCCCCCGCCAGCGCGGGGAGCGAGCCTGTATCATCCGGTTCCAGCGTTATCCGCCGGGGCAGATCGCCGTCCGGCACTGCCGTTGCCGAGCCGTGCACGAGCAGAACCGGCTCGGCATCCTCGATCAGCAAGGCAAGCTCACTCGCGGTATAAGCAGGGTTCACCGGCACGGCGATGGCGCCGGAGGCCAGCACCGCCAGATAGGTCAGCGCAAAGCCGGGCGAGTTTTCCGCCTTGATCATCACCCGGTCGCCGCGCTTCACGCCCAGCTGCGCGAGCGCCGCCCGATAGCGCCCGATCATGGCCGGCAATTCGCCAAAGGTGCAGACCGTCTTGCCCTGCCACAGCCAAGCCGGCTTGCCCGCGTGCCCGGTATGGCGGCTCAGGAATACGGCAACGAGATTGGCATTCATGGCGGGGCCCTCTCCGGCTGGTCTGCCTTGCCCATAGAGCGCGGGGGCGCCGCCCGCCAAGCCGGATCAGCGCTCCCCCAGCGCCTTCGCCATCAGCGCTTCCATCCGCGGCACATCGACCGAGAGCACCACGTCCGCCTGTCCCTCGTCGAGCCCCGGCCGATAGGCATCATGCCATGTCAGCATGTCGCCATAGCCGGGCCCGAACTGCACATCGAAATCATACCACAGCCGCTCCGATTTCGTGACAATCACAGGATCGAGCCAGACCGCCACGGCAATCTCGTCCCACATCGGAAAGCCCGGCTCCATCCGCCGCAGAAACGCCGCCACCGGCGGGCGCGAGGCCCTGGCCAGCCGCTCCAGCAACGCGGGGGAAAGCTGCGTCGCGGTGGAAGGGTCGGCGGGGATGATCGTCACCTTCGGCCAAGGGGCATGCGCGGTCATGCTCGCTGCTTCGGGATCGAAGCGGATGTTGAACTCGCGGCGCGGCGTGTTGACGAACTCGCGCGCGAAATCGGCGGCAGACTTGCCCTCCAGCACCTGCTTGGGCGCAAGGCTTCCCCCCATGATCACCAGTTCCTTGACCAGTGAGGCGAACTCCGGATCGAGCCGCTGCGCCAGCGCCAGATTTGTGAGCGGACCAGTCGCGAGGATCGTCACCTGATGCGGATGCGCGCGCACAGTGCGGATCAGGAACTGCGCAGCGGGCTCATTGAGCGCCTTCAGCACCGGGCTGCCCCACGGCAGGTCCACCGGATCGAACGGCCCGTGGTAGGGCGGCGTAGACTGCGCGGTCGGCTCGGCCCACCGCTTCATGAACGCGCCCTTCCACACCAGCTTGCCGTAAAGCGCTTCCCACCGCTCGGTGCGCGCTTCGCTGTTGAGCAGCGGAAACGTCGCGCCCTCGGCCACCGGCACTTCTGTCCGGCCCAGCAGTTCAAGCCCGCGCAGCACCATCGCGGTCGCGCGGTTGGCCCAGACATTGCCGGAAACCGTGGTGATCCCCAGCACTTCAACACGCGGATCTTCGAGCAGCATCAGATGCGGGATCGCGAAACCCTCGTCATCGATGATCACCTGCCGCTTCGGCTCCGCCGCCCATGCGGGCGCCGCCAGAACAAGCAGTAGCGCAAGAAGGAGCCGCTCCACCATCAGCCCCTACTGCTTCCCCGCATCCGTGCGGTACTTGTCGAACCACGCGAGGATCGCCGAAGCCTTGGCAGCCGATTGCGAAGGCCGCGCGGTAAACCCGCCGTGGCTGGCCCCCGGCACCTTGACCAGCGCGGTCGGCACGCCCCGGATCTGCAGCGCCGCGTAATACTGTTCGGATTCGCTCACCGGAGTGCGGTAATCCTCGCTCCCCACCACCACCATCGTCGGCGTCTTGACATTGCCCACCAGCGAGAGCGGCGAACGGTTCCAGTAGCTCATCGGGTCTTCCCACGGCTGCTTCTTGAACCAGTAGCGCGAGGTGAAGCCCGTGCCGTCCATCGTCAGCGCTTCGCTGATCCAGTTGATCACCGGCTTCTGCGCCGCGGCTGCCTTGAACCGGTCGGTCTTGCCCACGATCCAGCTCGTCAGCACGCCGCCGCCCGAACCGCCTGTCACGAAGAGGTTGTCCGGATCGGCCACGCCCTTGGCAATCGCCGCATCCACCGCGCTCATCAGATCGGTGTAGTCATCGCCCGGATAGGCCTTGTCGATAAGGTTGGCGAAGGCACTGCCATAAGACGTGCTGCCGCGCGGATTGGTGAAAAGCACCGCATAGCCATGCGCCGCATAAAGCTGGTCGTCGGTCGAGAATACCGGGCCATAAGCGCTGTGCGGCCCGCCGTGGATTTCAAGCACCAGCGGCACGCGTTTGCCCGGCTGGTAAGCGGGCGGCAGCACCAGCCATGCCCCGATCGTGCGCCCATCACTCGCCGTCACCGCGAGCGGTTCAACCTTGCCAAGCGTCTTGCCCGCGAGCACCGTCTCGTTGAGCCACGTCATCTGCCGTTTGCCGACAAAGAGGTCCGCCGGGCGCGCGCCACCGCTCATGTCGCCGGTCCAGGCGGTCGCACCGCCCTTCGAAACGCTGAAAGCCCCGCCGGTATAGGGCCGGTCAAGCCCGCCCCCGGCCAGCCCTTCCGCCAGCACCGTCAGCTTCCCTGCCAGATCGACCCGCGCCACCTTGCGCACCGCCTTGTCATCGTAGGACACGAAAACCGAGCGCCCGTCCGCCGCCCACTGCACATCCTCGATGTTGCGATCAAGCGCCGCGGTCAGCGCACGCGTGTTCGCGCCATTGCTGTCCATCACATAAAGCGCGGAAGGCTGATAGCTCAGGTGCTTATCATCATAGCCGAGATAGGCGATCTTGCTGCCATCCGGCGAAAGCACCGCGTTCTGGTCCGGCCCATAGCGCCTCGTCAGCTGCGTCAGCGCCCCGCTCGCCACATCGAGCGCGAAGACCTCGCTATCATTGGGTTCGCGCTCCCAGTCGGTGCGGCGATTTGAGGAGAGCACCAGCGTCCTGCCATCGGGTGAGAACGAGAGCGGCCCCGCAACGTCGAACTTGCCGAACGTCAGCTGCCGCGGCGCGCCGCCATCGGCCGCCACGATAAACACCTGATCGAACCCCGGCTTGATATAGCCGCCGCCATCGGCACGGTAGGTCACCCGGTCGATCACTTCGAGCGGGTCGGCCCACTTTGCGCCTTCCGGCTTGGCCGGTGCCGCGCCGAACTTGGTCGCCTCACCCGGTACGTGCATCACGTAAGCGATCTGCTTGCCATCGGGCGACCAAGCTAGGCTCGATGGCGAATCCGGCAGCCCCGTGATCCGCGCCGCCACCCCGCTCTCCATCCAGCGCACGGTGATCTGCGGCGCCCCGCCTTCTTCCGCGCCAACATAGGCCAGCCGCTTGCCATCGGGAGACCACACTGGCGCAAACTGCGAACCAGACCCCGCCAGCGGCACTTGCTCACCCGTCTTCACATCGACCAGCCAGATCGCCGAGCGCATCTTGTCAGCCATCACGTCGCCGGATTTGCGCACATAGGCCACCCGCGTGCCGTCCGGGCTGATCTGGGGGCTGACCGCCATTTCAAGGCCGAACAGGTCGGCACCGGAGAAGAGCCGCGAAGGCTGCTCGGTGGTCGCCGCCGGAGCGGACTGGGCCACCGCGGACACCGAAGTCGAAAGCAGAAGAAGAGCAAGCGTCTGGCGGAGCATGGAGATATCCCGTGGCTTTGAGCTATGCGCCATCCTTGGCCTGCTCACCCATCGCGGTGCAAGAGGTGTTTTACTCGCCTGCAACAGCGTCAATCGCCGCGAGGTGGCATGCCACGACCTCACGCGGCAGGAACGAGCCCACAAAGCTGCTCCGCGCCAGCTGCACCAGATCGCCTCGCGAAAGCCCCCGCGCCTCGGCCACTGCGCGATAATTCTCCGCCACATAGCCGCCAAAATAAGCCGGATCGTCCGAATTGATCGTCGCCTTGAGGCCCGCCGCCAGCATCAAGTCGATGGGATGCGCCGCCAGATCGCCCACCACGCAGAGCTTTAGATTGGAAAGCGGGCAAACCGTCAACGTCACCCCTTCCGCCGCCAGCCGCGCCACGAGCGCCGCGTCCTCCAGCGCTCGGTTGCCGTGGTCGATCCGGTCAACACCAAGCATATCGAGCGCCTCGTAGACGTACTCGGGCGGCCCCTCCTCGCCCGCATGCGCCGTCAGCCTGAGGCCCTTCGCCCGCGCCGCCGCAAACACGCGTGCGAACTTGTTCGGCGGATGCCCCACTTCGCTTGAATCGAGCCCGACCGCGGCGATCCGGTCGAGCCACGGCTCGGCATGCGCCAGTGTCGCGAACGCCGCATCTTCAGAGAGATGCCGAAGAAAGCTCATGATCAGCGCAGACGTAATCCCCAGCCGCGCTTCGGCCTCCGCCATCGCCGCCAGCAACCCCTCGATCACCGTTCCAAAGGCAATCCCCCGGTCGGTATGCGTCTGCGGATCGAACATGATCTCGGCATGGACCACCCCATCCGCCGCCGCCCGCTCGAAATAGGCCATGGCGAGATCGCGGAAATCCGCCTCGGTCTGCAGCACCCCCGCCCCCGCATAGTAGATGTCGAGAAAGTCCTGCAGGTTGGAGAAGGCATAGGCTGCCCGCACCTCGTCCACGCTCGCATAGGGAATGCTGATCCCGTTGCGCTCGGCGAGGGCAAACATCAGTTCGGGTTCGAGGCTCCCCTCGATGTGGAGGTGCAGTTCGGCCTTGGGCAGCCGCCGGATGAATTCCTCAAGCCCGTCCATGTCCGGCCTCCTTGTCCCACACGCAGCGTCCCATCACATAAGTCCGCCGCACAGCTCGATCATCGCCGAGCACCTGCAGCGCAAACAGGCGCTCGGCAAGCGAGGCTCCCGCCGTACGCCGCGCCATCAACGACGTTGCGGCATCATCGAGCACCACGAAGTCCGCCTCCTGCCCTTCGGCCAGCGAACCCACGTATTCCTCGATATGCAGTAGCCGCGCCGATCCGCCCGTCGCCAGCCACAGCGCGCGGAAGGGATCGAGCACATAGCCCCCCGGCAGCCCCGCCTGATAGGCCAGTCCGCCATTGTGGAGCAGCGAAAGCGAAGTGCCCGCGCCAATGTCCGAGCCCAGCCCCAGCCGCACCCCATGCCGCTCGGCCTGCCCAAAATCGAACATGCCGGAGCCCAGAAAGAAGTTCGAGCTCGGGCACACCGCAATCCCCGCGCCCGCTTCCGCCAGCCGTTCGCACGATCGGTCTGGCAAATGCACCCCATGCGCGAAGATCGAACGGTCCGTCACCAGACCGAACCGGTCATAAGCATCGAGGTAATCCGCAGCCTCGGGAAACCGCGCCGCCACTTCGGCAATCTCGCGCTTGTTCTCGGCCAGATGCGTGTGCAGCAGCACCCCAGGATGGGCGCTAAGCAGTTCCCCCGCCACCACCAACTGCGCATCGCTCGATGTCAGTGCATAGCGCGGCGTCACCGCATACCCCAGCCGGGCGCGCCCATGCCACTTCGCGATGAGTGCCTCCGTTTCGGCCCGCGCCGCTTCCACCGTATCGCGCAGACCGTCTGGCCCCAGATCCATCAGCACCTTGCCGCAGATCATGCGCAGATCGCGCGCCTCCGCCGCCGCAAAGAATGCCTCAACCGAAGCGGCATGAACGGTGCCGAACACCAGCGCGCTGGTCGTTCCATGGCGCAGCAGTTCATCGAGGAATTCCTCCGCCACGCCCGCTGCATGGACCGCAGTGGCGAAGGCCTTCTCCGCCGGAAAGATATGCCGCTCCAGCCAATCGAGCAGTTGCTCCCCATGGCTCGCGATCCGGCCAAGCTGCGGATAATGCACATGTGCATCGATCAGGCCGGGAACAATCAGCCCCTCCAGCCGCTCCACCGCCAGCCCCGGAAAGCGGGGGGCCAGATCGGCGAACGGTCCCCGCGCCACCACGCTCCCGGCTTCCACCACCAGCAGCCCGTCGGCCTCATGGCGCACCGCATCCGGCGCTTCCGCCGGATCGTGCGACAGGCTCAGGATCTCACCGCGATAGCCTTGCAGGGTCATGCAGCCACGGCCTGAACTGCGGCCACCGGCGGCAATTGCAGCAACTGCGCCAGCAACGCGACGGCAATCACATCAGGCTCCTTCCCCATCACGCCGGGCAGGCCAATCGGACACGTCAGCCGCCCCCGCGCCTCCGCTGAAATCCCGTCCCGCTCCAGCCGCGCCAAAAACCGCGCGCGCTTGGTCTGCGATCCGATCAGCCCCGCAAACGCGAGCCGAGGCCGCCGCAGCGCCGCTAAGGTCAGCCGGTAATCGAGCGCATGATCGTGGCTGAGGATCACCATCGCCGCCTCATCCGGTGCTTCCGCCACACATTGCTCGGCCGCGCTTTCAGGCACCACCGTTACGCCCGCAATGTCCCCGAACACCGGCCGCGTATCGAACCAGGCCAGCCGGATCGGCAGCCCGGTGGCATGACGCGCAATCGCCTGCCCGACATGGCCCGCGCCAAACACATACAGCAGCCGACGGAAACCGCCGATCACCTCGGCGAGCCGCGAACCCTCGCGCGGTTTGTCCTCCCGCGCTGTCGGCGGAGCCGCCGGCCCATCCATCACCTGCCGCGCGATGCCGCCCTCGCGCAGCAAGCTCACCAGCACGCGGCCTTCAACCGCCTCCGCAAGCCAGCCGAGCGCATCCCGATCGACATGCTCCACCAGCAGCCGCACCCGCCCGCCGCAGCACTGACCAAGCAGCGGCCCCAGCGGATAGTCCTGCACCCGCCACGTTCCCGGCGCATGGTCCAGCACCGCGCGCGCCTGCTCCACCGCGCAGAACTCCAGCGCACCGCCGCCAATCGTGCCGCAGAGCCGGTCCGCCGTCACCAGCATCCGCGTCCCCGCCCCACGCGGCGCGGAGCCTTCCGTCGCCAGCACACTGACCATCGCCACCGGGCCTGCCGCCGCGAGCCGCGCCAGATCATCGAGCCAGCCGGTCATGCGCGCAGCACTGCAATCGCGCGCAGCACCGCCTCCGGCGTCGCGGGTGCATCCAGCTTCGGCAGGTGGCGCACGTCTGGCGCGGTCGCCGAAATCGCTGCCGAAATCGCGCAGAACACCGAATTCGCCAGCATCAGCGGGGGCTCGCCCACTGCCTTCGAACGGTGGATCGTCGGCTTCCCATTCTCGCCTTCCCACAAGTCGATCCGCATCCGCTTCGGCCGGTCGGAGGCGGTCGGCACCTTGTAGGTCGCGGGCGAATGGTTGAGCAGCCGCCCCTTTGCGTCCCACTCGACCACTTCAGTCGTCAGCCAGCCCTGCCCTTGCACAAAGCCGCCCTCGATCTGCCCCCGATCAATCGCGGGATTGAGCGAACGCCCGACGTCATGGAGGATATCGACGACCAGCACCTTGTGCTCGCCCGTCAGCGTATCGACCACCACCTCGGAAACCGCCGCCCCATAAGCAAAGTAATAGAACGGCCGCCCCCGGTGCACCGCGCGGTCATACTGGATGTCCGGCGTCGCATAGAACCCGGTGGAAGAGAGCGAAATACGCCCCAGCCACGCTTTCCGCGCCGCTTCGGCAAAGGTCAGGCGCGCCTCGCCCGCGATCACGCCCTCAGCCGTAAACCGCACATCGTCCGAAGCGCAGCCGAACACCTCACCCAGAAAATCCGCCATCCGCCCGCGGATCGCCATCGCCGCCCGCCATGCCGCCATGCCGTTGAGGTCCGCGCCTGATGAGGCCGCCGTCGCCGAGGTATTGGGCACCTTGTCTGTCCGCGTCGCGGTGATCCGCACCGTATCCGCGCACACGCCGAACACATCCGCCACGATCTGAGCGATCTTGATGTGCAGCCCCTGCCCCATCTCGGTCCCGCCATGGTTCGCCTGGATCGAACCATCGGCATAGACATGGACGAGCGCGCCTGCCTGGTTGAGGTGCGTGGTCGTAAAGCTGATCCCGAACTTCACCGGCGTCAGCGCAATGCCCTTCTTGAGCACCGGATTTGCCGCATTGAACCCCGCAATAGCCTCTCGCCGCGCGTCATACCGCGAAGTTTCACGAAGCCGCGCAATCATTGGCGGCGCGATGTTATCTTCAACCGTCATGCCATAGGGTGTCACATCGCGCCCCGGCCCATAGAGGTTGCGCTGCCGCACATCGAGCGGATCGAGCCCCAGCCGCGCCGCGACATGGTCGCACACCCGCTCGATCGCCAGCATCCCCTGCGGCCCGCCAAAGCCCCGGAAGGCGGTCGCCGAAACCGTGTTGGTCTTCAGCCGCTCGGAGAGGATCTCGACGTCGGGCAGGAAATAGCAGTTGTCGGCGTGGAACATCGTCCGGTCGTTGATGCCGGGCGAGAGGTCCATCGTCGCCCCGCAGCGCCCGCCAAAGCGCAGCTTCACCGCCGCAAGCTGCCCCTCGCCATCGTGGCCGACCTCGTACTCGACCTCAAAGTCATGCCGTTTGCCGGTCGTGATCATGTCGTCATCGCGGTCGCAGCGGAATTTCGCCGGGCGCCCGGTATGGTGCACCACCAGCGCCGCCGCCGCCGCAAACAGCGCCGCCTGGCTTTCCTTGCCGCCAAACGCCCCGCCCATGCGCCGCACTTCCACGGTGACGTCAGCACTCGGCCGGGCGAGCAGATTCGCCACGAGATGCTGCACTTCGCTGGGATGTTGGCTCGAGGAGGCGACATGGATCTGCCCATCCTCCCCCGGCCGCGCGTGGGCGACCTGCCCTTCCAGATAGAAGTGATCCTGCGCGCCGATTTTCAGCGAGCCCGCCAGCCGGTACTCCGCCGCCGCCATCGCAGCACCGGCATCCCCGCGCGCCATGCGCTGATCCGCCTCGATCCGCGAACCTGCCGCGCGCGCCTGCTCCACCGTGATCGCGGCTTCCAGCGGCTCGTACGTCACCTGCCCAAGCCGTGCCGCCTTGCGCGCCGCCATGCGAGTTTCCGCCGCCACCAGAAACACGGGCTGGCCATGGCTGATGACCTCGCCATCGGCGAGCACACGGTCGTCATGCGCAATCGGGCCCACGTTATTCTCGCCCGGAATATCCGCCGCCGTGTAGACCGCGACAACGCCCGGAAAAGCGCGCACCGCGTCGAGGTCCATGCCGGTAATCCGCGCCCGCGCCTCGCTCGAAAGCCCGAACGCCAGATGCAGCGTACCCGGCAATTCCGGCTCGTCATCCACATAGCGCGCCAGCCCCGCCACATGCAGATGCGCGCTGTCATGCGCCAGCGCCGGCATCTCCGCTTCAGGCCAGAGCGGGTTCGTGTCCGCCATCAGCAGGCCTCCACATCAAGCACCGTGGTCGCCACCCCCTGCTCGCGGTGCCACAGCCGCCACAGCAGCGCGGCCGCCACTTCGATCCGGTAGGCCGCCGTACCGCGCACATCGGTGAGCGGACTGAAATCCCCTTTCAGCGCCTCCGCTGCCGCCTTGACGGTGGCCTCACTGAAGGGCTGGCCCACAAGCGCCATCTCGCAGCCCCCGGCCCGCCGCGGCGTCGCGGCCATGCCGCCAAACGCTGCCCGCGCCGCCGTGATCGTGCCCGCCTCTACGGTCAGCGCAAAAGCTCCCAGAACTGCCGAGATATCACTGTCAAACCGCCGTGAAAGCTTGGAAATATGCACAACCGATCCAGCGGCTGGACGTGGCAAGAACACGCTCTCGACAAACTCTCCCGCCCGCCGGTCCTGTTTGCCGTAATCGAGGAAATAGTCCTCCAGCGCCAGGGTCCGCCGCCCCGCCGCCGAACGCAGCGTCAATTCCGCCCCCAGCGCAATCAGCGCCGGCGGCCCGTCGCCAATCGGCGAACCATTGGCGATGTTCCCGCAGACCGTGGCGGAAGAGCGCACCTGCAGCCCCCCGATCCGCCGCACCAATTCGCCCAGATCAGGATGCAGCCGCGCCAGTGCTCCATGCGCCTCGGCATAGCGCACGCCCGCACCCAGCCGCACACCCTCCGGCGTCTCTTCAATGGCCTTCAGGTCCGCCACATCGCCAATGAACACCGTGCAATCCAGATCGCGCAGGCCCTTGGTCACCCACAGCCCCACATCGGTCGCCCCGGCCACGATCCGCGCCTCCGGATGCGCTGCCAGCACATCGACCAACTCGTCGGAAGTGCATGGGACAAACCACTGCCGTCCCTCGAAAACCCCGCTCGCCATCCCGTCGCCCGCCAGCCCGGAAAGCCCCTCCAGCACAGCCGCATCATCCTGCGCCAGCGACGAAATCGCCTCCCCTGCCTCCAGGATCGGCCCATAGCCAGTGCACCGGCACAAGTTCCCCGCAATCGCATCCGCCACCGACAATTCGCTCCCCAGCGCGCCGATCGCGCGGCCATGCAGCGACATCACGAAGCCCGGCGTGCAGAACCCGCACTGCGAGCTGCCATTGGTCGCCATGCACGCCTGCAGCGGATTGAGCCGGCCCTTGGCGCCAAGGCTCTCCACCGTCATCACCGTCTTGCCGTGCACCATCGGCAGGAACAGGATGCAGGCATTCACCGCGCGCCAGCTCACTGCGCCGCCCTGCGCCTCCCCCACCAGCACCGTGCAGGCCCCGCAATCGCCTTCCGCGCAGCCTTCCTTGGTGCCCGTGCGCCGCAGGGGCCCGCGCAGCGTTTCCAGCAGCGTTCCCGTCGGATCGGGTGCCGCCAGTTCCACCACCTCGCCGTCGAGCAGGAAGCGCATGCCCACGGCTCAACTCCCCCGATACGTCGAATAGCCAAAGGGCGAGACGAGCAGCGGCACATGGTAATGCCCGTCATCAGAGACACCGAAGGCAATCCGCACATCGCCCAGAAACGGCGGATCGGGCAGGGCCACGCCCTCGGCCGCGAAGTATTCCGCCACCGCAAAGGTCAGCGCATAGCGCCCCGGCGCAAGCTCCGGCATGCCGGGGCAGCGCCCGTCGGCATTGGTTTCGCCCGCAAACAGCGCCTCGCCGCCCGCGTCCTCCAGCCACAGCTGCATGCCTGCCGCGGGCATCCCCCGCATGGTATCGAGCACATGCGTCGAAAGCGTCGTCATCAGGGTGCTCCTGCTTCGATCCAGCGGCCCAGCGCCTCGCGCTCGGCGCGTGTCATCCCGGTCGTATTGCCCAGCGGCATGATCTCGGCATCGACCGCAACTTTCTTCACCCGCGGCGCGAACTGGCGGGCGTGTTCGCGGCTATCGAGCATGACGCCCAGCGGCGGCGCAGTGACGAGATCGCTGGTCGGCTTCGCGGCATGGCAGGCGGTGCAATGCTTCTGGAAGATCGGCTCGACACTGGCCCAGTCGGCAGAACCACCTGCCGCGCGCTTTGCGCCCGCCTTCTCCGCCGAAACATACGTAACGCTCACCAGTGCCAGCAGCGCCGCAGCAAGGATCGCCCGGCCCAGCGGCTGGCCCCGGTGCCGCAAGTTGAACACATGCCGCACCGCAACGCCCGTCGCGCCCAGCAGCGCCAGCACCAGCCAAGGCCGCTCCGCTCCGAAGGTCATCGCATAGTGATGACTGATCATGATAAAAAGGACCGGCAAGGTCATGTAATTATTGTGCAAGGAGCGCGCCTTGGCGGCCTTGCCCAGCGCCGGATCGGGCACCTCGCCCTTGACCAGCGCCGCCACCACCTTGCGCTGATTGGGAATGATCACGAAGAACACGTTACCGACCATCGCCGTCCCGATGATCGCCCCCACATGCAGATAGGCCCCGCGCGCGCTGAAGATCTGGCACAGCCCCCAGGCCACCGCGACAAGCACCGCATACCACGCCGCGCCCAGTATGCGGTTGTCGCGCCCCAATGGCGAACGGCACAGACCGTCATAGACCAGCCACCCCGTCACGAGCGCCGCCGCCCCGATGCCGGAAGCCTGCAAGGGCGTAAGCGCAGCCTTTGCAGGATCGATCAGAAAGCTCGCCGCCCCCACCCAGTAGACCAGCACCAGCAGCAGGAATCCGGTGATCCACGTCGTATAGGCTTCCCATAGGAACCAGTGCAGGTCCTGCGGCATCTGGCTCGGCGCGACCTGATACTTCTGCTTGTGATAGAACCCGCCGCCATGGACCGACCACACCTCGCCCGAGGCCTCACCCGCCTTGGGCGGCACCAGATGGTTGTCGAGCCACACGAAGTAGAACGACGAGCCGATCCACGCGATCCCTGCCGTCAGGTGGAACCAACGGATCGCGAGATTGAGCCATTCCGCCCAGTCTATCGTCATCGCGCATCCTCCAGACGGAGCCGGACGATCTCGCCGATCTGCGCAATGGCCGTGGCGATTTCGGTATCCCGATCATTCGCCAGCCGCGCTTCCATTGCCGCGAGGATCCCAGCCTTGTCCGTCAGCCGCACACAGATGATGAACGGAAACCCGAAGTGATCGCGATAGGCGGCATTCAGCGCATGGAACCGCGCGAATTCGTCCTCGGTCAGCCGGTCGAGCCCCGCGCTGGCCTGCTCTGCCGCCGAAGCCGCGGTCAGCGTCATGTCCACCACCGCCTTGCCCGCAAGTTCCGGATGCGCGCAAATGAGCGCCAATTTTTCCTCCGGGCTCGCCGCATGGACCACCGCCATCAGGTCCGCATGCCGGTCCCCGCTCGAAGGCAGCGCATTCGCGCGCGCCTCGATCCACGGGCTATGCTCGAACAGTGCCGTCACGACGTCGCTCCCTCAAGGCTGACATGCGCGGAGACGACCTTCCAGCCATCGGCAAACTTCACCCAAGCCTGGCTCTGCCGCCCGCGCCGGTCCGAACCCTCGCGGAAGAACTCAGCATCCGCCGTGGCAAAGGCATCCCCGTAAACCGCAATCGCCACTTGCCCCAGCCGCCGCTGCGGCGAACCGCCGCGCCCCTTGCGGAATTCCTGGATCGCCTCGATGCCCCACAGCACTTCGCCCACACCGAAGCGGTTGGTCGTCGGCGCTTCATGAAACAACGCATCCATGGCCGACAGATCATCCGCCATCAGCGCGCGCTCGTATTCGGCGAAAGCCGCCGTGACCTCGGCGAGCAGCACCGGATCGTTGATCGTCATGCCGGATGCTCCGCCAGCCAGTGCCGCGCGATATCGATCCGCCGCGCAATCCACGCGTCCCCGCTCGCGATCACATGATCAAGGAACCGCGCCACGGCCCGTGCCCGCGCGGGACGGCCCGCAACGCGGCCATGGAGGCCGACAGACATCATCCGCCCGCCTTCCTCGCGCAGTTGCTCAAAGGTATCGCGCAGGTACCTGAAAAACTGCTCGCCTTCGGTAAAGCCATTGAGCGACACGATCTTCATGTCGTTGGCATCGAGCGAATAAGGCACGATCAGTTGCGGCCTGCCGTGGCGCCGGTCCCAGTACGGCAGATCATCGGCATAACTGTCCGCATCGTAGAGAAAGCCGCCTTCCTCCACGATCAGCCGCGCCGTGCTGGGCGAGGTCCGGCCCTGATACCAGCCCTGTGGCCGCTCACCGGTAAGTTCGGTGTGCAGCGCAATCGCCCTGGCGATATGCTCGCGCTCCACTTCTTCGGGCACAGATTGGTAGTCGATCCAGCGATAGCCGTGGCTCGCCACTTCCCACCCGGCCTGCAGCATGGCCTCCACCGCCGCCGGATTGGCCGCCATCGCCGCTGCCACGCCGAACACCGTCACCGGCACACCGCGCTCGGCAAACAGCCGGTGGAGCCGCCAGAACCCGGCGCGGCTGCCGTATTCGTAGAGGCTCTCCATCGCCATCGCGCGAGCGGGATGGCTTACCGCGCCGACCATTTCCGATAGGAACGCCTCGCTGCCCTTGTCGCCATTGAGGACCGAGTTCTCCGCGCCTTCCTCGTAGTTGATCACGAACTGCACGGCGACCTTGGCCCCGCCCGGCCAGTGGGCCTCGGGCGGCGTCGCACCATAGCCGACGAGATCGCGCGGGCCGTTCATGCTGCTTCCCAAGCCGCCAGCGCCGCCGGCACCGCCGCGCCCAGCGGAACCGAATGCCCCGCCGCCGTCAGGCACGCCTCCAGCGCTGCCAGCGTCAGCAGCACCTTGTGCTTCATCGCGTTGTAGCCCATCGCGCCCAGCCGCCAGATCCTGCCTTGCAGCGGCCCGAACGCAGTGCCGATCTCGATCTCGAAATGCGCGCGCATCGCGGTGCGGATCGCCTCGCCGTCGACGCCATCCGGGATGGTGACGCCGGTCACATTGGTCATGCGGTGCGCATCATCGCCATAGACGGTGAGGCCCATCGCCCGCACCCCCGCCGTCATCGCCGCGCCCGCCTTGCGGTGCCGGGCAAACCGCGCCTCGAGCCCCTCGCCCAGCGCCACCCGCGCGCATTCCCGCGCGGCATAGAGCATCGAGGTCGCCTCGGTATGGTGGTTGAGCCGCTTCTCGGACCAGTAGTCCATGATCATCGCAAGATCGAAGTAGTTGGAGGGGATGCGCGGCCCCGCGCCGTCGGCAATGTCTGCGCGCTTGATCCCCTGCTCGACATGCCGCCGCGCGAAGATGCGCTCCGCCGCCCGGTCCGAAATCGTGATCGGCGCGCTGCCCGAAGGCCCGCCAAGGCACTTTTGCAGCCCGCCGGTGACAATATCGACGCCCCAGCGGTCCGCCACGATCTCCATGCCGCCCAGCGTCGCGCAGGCATCGACGTAGAGATAGGCCCCTGCCGTCTTGCACAGATCGCCCAGGCCCTCGAGCGGCTGCGCCATCGTGGTCGAAGTATCGCCATGCACCGTCGCGACGACCTTTGGGCCATACCTTTCAATGCCTTGCGCAATCGCCTCCAGCGGCACGACTTCGCCCCACGGCGCACTCACCTGCTCGATCTTCGCGCCGAGGCGGGTGAGGATTTCCGTCAGCAGCAGACCGAAGCGCCCGAAGTTCACCACCAGCACCGTATCGCCGGGCTCAACCAAGCTCACCAGCGATGCCTCGATCGCCGCGCGCGCCGTGCCGTCGATCAGCATAGTCCACTGGTTCTGCGTCCCGAAAACGGGCCGATAGAGCGCCATGACCTGGTTCATGAACCCGGTCATTTCGGGATCGAACTGGCCGAGCAGGTCCGCCGCCATCGCGCGCAGCACGCGCGGGTGGGCGTTGACCGGGCCAGGCCCCATGAGCAGGCGCTGCGGCGGATCAATTTCGCCGAACAAGGTGGGATCAAGCGGGTTCACATGTCGCTCCCAAGTGTCTGATAAAGCCTGACATGACCGCGAGCGCCGCCTCGGCGTCCGCAGGCTCGACATGTTCGGCCGGATTGTGGCTCACACCGCCCCGGCAGCGCAGGAACAGCATCGCGGTGGGGCAAAGCGCCGCCATGATCATCGCATCATGTCCCGCGCCCGAAACCAGCCGGAACGGCCGCTGCCCCACCTCCGCCACCGCGGCATCGAGCAGGTCCATCAGCGCCGGATCGCAAGGGCTCGCGGGCAAATCATGCACCTGCCGCACTGACAGGCCGAGGTCGCGCCGCCCGGCAATGGCGCGGAAACGGCGCAGAATCTCGTCCGCAGCCTTGTCGCGCACCGCCGGATCCCCCGCCCGCACATCAAGCGTAAACTGACTGCGCCCCGCGATCACATTGGCCGCGCCCGATGGCACTTCAACCACGCCGACCGTGGCCACCAGATCGGCCGGTCCCGCCGTCGCGATCACTTCGGCCACCAGCACCATCTCGGCCATGCCCGCCACGGCATCGCGGCGGAGCCCCATGGCGGTTGTCCCGGCATGGCCCGCCGTGCCGGACAGACCGATCTCGAAGCGCAGTTGTGCGGCAATCCCGGTCACGGTGCCAAGCGCCAGCCCTTCGGCTTCGAGCACCGGCCCCTGCTCGATATGCGCCTCAAGGTACGCAATGACCTCGCCGGCAGAGCGCTTCGCCGAAGGATAGGCCGCCAGATCGAGCAGATCGCCGAGCCGCACACCCTCGCGGTCCGCCACCTCCAGCGCCGCCGGATCGATCGTCCCCGCCACCGCCCTGCTCGTCAGCATCGCCGCCGGGAAGCGCGAGCCCTCCTCGTCGCCAAAGGCATAGACCTCGATGGCGAACGGCAACCGCTCCCCCAGCGCGGCAACAGCCTCGATCCCCAGCATCACGCCCAGCGGCCCGTCATAGGCCCCGGCATTACGCACGCTGTCGATATGGCTCCCGATCACCAAGGCAGGCGCCCCCGCTTCTCTCCCTTCATAGCGCCCGATCAGGTTGGCCGCCGCATCGCGCCGCACCGCCATCCCGGCTTCGGCCATCCACGCGGCGATCTGGTCCTGCGCGGCATGGTAGGCGGGCGAGAGATAGGTGCGCGTCAGCCCCTCGGCGCTGTCGCTGAAAGGCGCAACCGCGAGCGCATCGCAGCGCGAAACGGCGCGGGCACCGCCTAACATGCCGCCACTCCGCCATCGCTGCGCGGATCGGTTGCACCATCGAGGCGGCCATCGGGATAGCGGACAATCGCGCCCGCATGCCCCATCGTCGCAGTCAGCGGCCCAACACGCTCCACCGCATGCCCCGCCATTTCCAGCGCGGTATAAAGCTCGGGCGCAAAGCCATCCTCCAGCTTGAGCGTTGTCGATTGATCGCCCCAGGTCCGCCCCAGCAGCCAGCGAGGCCCGCTGATCGCTTCCTGCAAATCCACACCGAAGCGCGCATAGCGGCTGAACAGCGCCGCCTGCGTCTGCGGCTGCCCTTCCCCACCCATCGTGCCATAGGCCATCACGCGGCCGTCATCGAACTTCGCCAGCGCTGGATTAAGCGTGTGGAACGGCTTGCGATGCGGTGAGAGCGCATTCCACCCGCCCTCGGCCAGCCGGAAGCTGCTCCCCCGGTTCTGCCAGGTGATCCCGGTCTTCGGCAGCACCAGTCCCGAGCCGAACTCGAAGTAGGTCGACTGGATCGCGGAGACCACCCGCCCCTCGCCGTCCGCCGCGCCGAACCAGCAGGTATCGCCCCATTGCGGCGGCTGAGGCCAGGGCAGCGCCTGGGCCGTATCAATCCGCGCGGCAAGCCCATCAAGCGCCGCCCCATCGTCCAGCAAAGCCTGCCAGTCGAAGCCGTCAAACGCCGGGTCGCCCATATGCCGGTCGCGCAGCAGGAACGCCTGCTTGGTCGCCTCGACCAGCCCGTGCACATGCTCGAACCCATCCGCCGCGCCCGCCGTCAGCCGATCAAACAGCGCGAGGACTAGCAGCGAAGCCGCCCCTTGCGTCGGCGGCGCCGAATTCCACAGCTGCGCGCCGCCAATCCGCACCGTCAGCGGCTCGGGCCGATAGGCCGCATGCGCAGCAAGATCGTCGGCCGAAACCGGACTTCCCAGGGCAGCCAGATCCCCGGCAATATCTGCCGCCAGCGCGCCGGTGTAAAAGCTCGCCAGCCCTTCCATGCACAGTCGCCGCAAGGTCTGCGCCAACGCCGGCTGCCGCAGCACATCGCCTTCGCGCAGCGGCCGCCCCTCCGGCTCGAACGTCGCCGCATAGGCCCCCGGCTGCACGCGCAGTTCCGGTCCCTTGCCCTCAGCAATCGCCGCCTGCCCCGCCGTTGCTGCAACGCCCGCCTCGGCATGGGCCATCGCATCGCGCAGCAGCCGCTCCAACGGCAGCGAACCGCCAGCGCTGGTCAGCGCCGCCGCCCAGCCGGAAATCGTCCCCGCCACCGTGTTGGCTGCCAACGGCCCCCGGAACGGCACCGCCTGCAGCCCGGCGTAGAGATCGAGCGAGACCGTCCCCGCCGCGCCGCCGCAGCCGTGAATGCCATGCACGGTGCCGTCCGGCTCGTGGATCACCCAGAAGCCATCCCCACCGATCCCGGTCATATGCGGATAGACCACCGCCAGGCACGCGGCGACCGCCACGGTCGCCTCCACGGCATTGCCGCCATCCTGCAAGACGGACAGCCCCGCCTCCGCCGCCAGCCGGTGCGGCGCGGTCACGATGCCGTTCCGGCCTGAGACGGTCGTCAGCCCCATCAGTCAGGCAGCGCCGCGACGAAGGCCCGCACCACATGCGCCGAATTGGCGGATGCGAGATGCTCAAACACATATTCCATGTTCTTGTGCGGATCGCCGCCGGCAAGGTCGGAAAGGCTGCGGAACACGATCGCGGGCACCGCATTGCTCATCGCCACCTGCATCACCGCGGCGCTTTCCATGTCGAGCACCTTGGCGGCCCAAGCCTTCTGCAGATAGATGCGGAAGGCCGCGTTGTCGGCATAGATGCCCGCCGTCACGCCCGTTCCGCCAACGGTCACCTTTGGCATGCGCGGGAGGCACAGCGCCGAGCCGGGGCGCATCTTGTCAGACGGCGGCACGCAGCGCTCCAGCGTGATCGTGGGCACCACCTTCTTCGCCAGCGCCAGCAGTTCGCCATCGACCGGAATGCGAAAGACCCGCTTCATCGGCGCGCTCGGCGTGGTGATCAGCGTGCCGCGCGGGAAGAAGAAGTTCCAGTTGGCCGGCGATTCCGCATCGCCCTTGTCCGGCGGCATCCAGCCCGTCTTGGTCTTCCGCGCAAACGAACCTTCGAGATACTGCCCCCAATTCTCGGGCACCACCACATCGCCGATGGACAGCGCCGGATCGACCCCCCCCGCGATCCCAGAAAACACGATCCGCTTCACGTTGAACCGGTCGAGCACCACCTGCGTGCTCATCGCCGCGTTCACCACGCTGACGCCGCTCTGCATGAGGACAACGGGCTTGCCCTCCAGCGTGCCGGTGAGGAACGTGTTGCCATTGATCGTGTGCTCTTTCGCGTCCTTGATCGTGGGCACCAGCGAGTGCCACTCGGGATAAAATGCCGTCATCACCACCGTGCGCGGCGTGTCATCGAGCTTCTGCGCCCATGCCGGGGTGGCCAGCAGCGCGGCGACAACAAGAAAAATCAAACGGATCATGCAGCAGCCATCCAGGCAAAGCGCGCCACGAACAGTGCGGCGAGCGTGTAGAGAAACCAGTCCTTCGTGCTCGCCTCGCCCTTGATCAGCTTGAGGAAAGCGTGTGCGGTGATGCCGAAAGCAAGGCCGTTGGCGATCGAGAAGGTCAGCGGGATCATCGCGACCGTCAGGAACGCCGGGATCGCCGTCATCGGGTTCTCCCAATCGACCTCGGTCAAGGGCAGCAGCATCAGTCCGCCCACCACCACCAGCGCGGGTGCGGTCGCCGCCAGCGGGACAAGGCTTGCGTAAGGCGCCACGAACATGGTGGCGAGGAACAGCAGCCCACAGACCACCGCCGTCAGCCCCGTCCGTCCGCCAGCCTGCACGCCCGCCGCGCTCTCGACATAACTGGTGACGGTGGACGTACCCGCCAGCGCGCCAACCATCGTCGCCACCGCGTCAGTCATCAGAATGCGGTTCAGCCCGGGTATCTTCCCCGCCGCATCCATCAGCCCGGCGCGCTTGGTCACCGCTACCAACGTGCCGATATTGTCGAACAGATCGACGAACAGGAACACGAACAGGATCTCGAGCAGCCCGAGCCCGGCCCCATGTCCGATTTGGCCCGAAAGCCCGAACACGCCCGGAATATCGAGCTTGAACGCCGTCGCCGTCAGCGCCGCGAGGCTGTAGGGCTCGGTCGGCGCATGGACCTGCCCCATGACCCAGCCGGCCAGCGTCGTCAGCACGATGCCGATCAGCATCGCCGCGCGCACGTTCCACACCGAAAGCGTGCCGATGATGACCAGGCCGAACAGCGCCAGCGCGGGCCCCGGCTGGGTCACGCTGCCCAGCGCCACGAACGTCGCCGGATTGGCGACGACGATCCCGGCATCCTTCAGGCCGATAAACCCGATGAACAGGCCGATGCCCCCTGCGACGGCCGCAAACAGATGCTGCGGGATCACCGAAACGATCAGCTGCCGCACCCCCGTCAGCGTCAGGATCAGGAAGGCCACGCCCGAAATAAACACGCACCCCAGCGCCACCGGCCAGGGCACGCCCATCTGCTGCACCACGGTAAAGCTGAAATAGGCGTTGAGCCCCATGCCCGGCGCCAGCGCCAGCGGCGTGTTCGCCACCATGCCCATCAGGATCGAGGCAAAGGCCGCCGCAAAGCATGTCGCCGCCGCGACCGAAGCGACCGGCAGCCCCGCCTGCCCCAGGATCGCCGGATTGACGAGCACGATATAGGCCATCGTCAGGAAGGTGGTGAAGCCAGCCAGCACTTCGGTGCGCACATCGGTACCGCGTTCGCTGAGTTTGAACCGGGCCTCCAGCAACCCCGTATTTGCTGCTTCGCCCGTCATGTCAGTTCCCCCGCAAATGCGTTTGCCGGCATGGTCACGCCGGTGATGCCCCTCGATTCAAGCTCTGCCGCAAACCGCAGCAGCGCGCCTTCACCGCCCGGCTTGCCGATCAGTTGCAACCCCAGCGGCAACCCGTCTGGCCGCTTGAGCGGCACCGCCAGCACCGGCAGGCCGGTGAAGGTGATCGGCTGCGTGTGGATGCCAAGATTGGCCCGCGCCGGGCACAGCTCACCGTCGATCAGGATCATCGGATCCGTGATCAAGGGTGCAGCGCAAGGCGTGGAGGGCGCCAGCAGCACATCGAAATCCGCCACCAGCGCCTCGACCCGCGCGACATGGTCCGCCCGAAACGCCAGCGCCCGCTCGTAAAGCGTATCGGGCAGCAAGGCCCCCGCGATCAGCCGGTCGCGCACTGCCGGATCATACGCCATCGGGTCTGCCGCGAGTGCCTTGTGGTGCAGTCGGCCACCCTCATAAGCCGTGATCACAAACGCGGCGCTGCGCGCCCGCGCAACGTCGGGAACGTCGATCAACGGCGCATCCGGCGCAATTGCATCCATGGCGGCAAGCTGCGCCGGATCAGCATTCTGGCGGAACCACCCGCCCAGCCGCGCGATCCTCGCCGCAGCGGCCGAGGCCGCAACAGCGCTGCCCCGCAGCACTTCCCACACCAGCGCCAGATCATCCAGGCTCGCCGCAAAGGGCCCGATCTCGTCAAAGCACTCCGCGAACGGGAATGTCCCCGCCAGCGGCAGATCGCCCCGCGCTGGCCGCAATCCATAGAGCCCGCACAGGCTGGCGGGCACGCGGACCGAGCCATTGGTATCCGATCCCAGCGTCAGCGGCACCAGCCCTGCCGCGACCGCCGCCGCCGAACCGCCCGAGGAGCCGCCCGCCAGCCGCGCCGGATCATGCGGATTGCGCGTCGTGCCGTAGTCTGCGTTCACCGTGGCAAAGCCATATGCGAAGGCATCCATGTTGAGCGTGGCGCAAAGCACCGCACCCGCCGCCTGAAGCCTCTGTACCGCCTCGGCATCGGCCTCTGCCACCGGTCCTTTGGCGCGCGCCGCGCTGCCCGCGGTCGTTGGCAGGCCTGCCACATCGAACAAGTCCTTGACCGCATAGGGCACGCCCGCAAGCGGCCCGGCATCCTCGCCGCGCGCGATCCGGGCATCAACTGCGGCTGCTTCAGCCATGGCGCGTTCTGCCAGCACCCGCGTCACCGCGACATGGCGGTCCGCCGCCAAGGCATCGAGCGTCCGCGCCGCAATCGAAGCCGCGCTGACCTCGCCAGCGCGCACCGCCGCTGCGATGGCTGCCGCCGTCTTCATGCGCCTTCCCCGCCAAGCGCGAGGCGCGCATGATGCGTCAACAGCGCCAGATTGGCGTTCACCCCGGCGCGGCATTCGTCCGGCACCTGCAGCCCGATCTCTCCCGCACGGGCGAGCATCGCTGCCTCGCCCTGCGGCGGCAGTGTCGCAGCAGCAGCAGCAGCCGCGGCAAGCGCCTCGCCCTCGCGCCGCCAGCGGCCCGCCAGCCACGCGCAGACGAACAGCTGCAACTGGTGGAAGATCATCAGCGGCAGGATCACGATGCCCACTTGCGCCGGGGCAAACAGCGCGCCCGCCATCGGCACGCCGGAAACGAGGCTCTTCTTCGATCCGCAAAACAGGAGGACAATCGCATCCTCGCGCGCCAGCCCTGCCGCGCGCGCCGCAACGCCGTTCACCGCGATCACCACCGCCAGCATCGCCGCCGAAGCCGCCAGCAGCACGGCAAGATCCAACGGCCCCACGCGCAGCCACACCCCGTTCACTACCGCCGCGCTGAAAGCCGAATAGACCACCAGCAACACCGACGACCGGTCCACCGGCTGAAGCAGCTTCTTGTGCGTATCAACCCACTTGCCAATGAGCGGGCGCAGCAGGTGTCCGGCGACAAACGGCAGCAGCAATTGCGTCGCGATCTTCTCCACCGAAGCCAGGCCGTTCATCCCGCCGCTCGCGTCGCCGCCGGTGTGGATGAAGATCGCGACCAGCAGCGGCGTCAGCACCACCCCGATCAGGTTGGAAAGCGAAGCGCTGCACACTGCCGCCGCGACATTGCCGCCCGCCATCGCCGTCATCGCAATCGAACTCTGCACGGTCGAGGGCAGCAGCGCGAGGAACAGCAGCCCCATCGCCAGCGTAGGATCGATCAATCGCCCCGTCACGGCCTGCGCGGCGAGCCCCAGCACCGGAAACAGCACGAACGTAAACGCCAGCGTCATCAGATGCAGCCGCCAGTGGCCGACTCCGGCCAGCACCGCCTCGCGCGAAAGCTTGGCGCCGTGGAGGAAGAACAGCAGCACGATCGCGGCATTGGCGGCCATGTCGAAGCCCCCCAGCACCGCCCCGCGCGCCGGCAGCACGCTCGCCGCCACAACGCAGCCCACCAGCCACAAAAGGAACGGATCGACCGAGGGTAATTTGATGCGCGCTGCCATCGTCCAGCCCCTATGCCGCGCCGACCCCTACCGATCCAACGTAATGAACCGGACGGTTTGTTGCAAAAAAGAGCGCGCGCGTCACCATGTGGTCATTCGCCATCCCCGGCGAGCGCTGCGCCCTGCGGCACGTCGTCTTCAGCAGTCTCTTCGGGCAGCAGCAGATTGAGCAGGATCGCAAGCATCGCTGCGGGCAGCACGCCCGAAGAAAGCAGCATCCGCGCCGTTTCAGGCAGATGCGCGAGCGCCGTCGGCTCCAGCTGCAAGCCCAGCGCCAGCGAGAGGCTCACACCGAACACCAGCATGTTGCGCTGGTTCCACACGACCGCCGCCAGCATCGAAAGCGCGGCCGAGGCGACCATCCCGAACATCACGATCACCCCGCCGCCCAGCACTTCGATGGGGATCGTGGTGATCACCGCGCCGATCTTCGGCACCAGCCCGCACACGATCAGGAACAGCGCGCCAAGCGTCACGACATGGCGGCTCATCATGCCGGTGATCGCGATGAGGCCGACATTCTGGCTGAAGGTGGTGTTGGGCATCGCGCCGAAAATCGCCGCGAGCGCCGTGCCCGCGCCGTCCGCCGCCACCGCGCCCTTGAGCTCGGCGTCCGTGGCGGGGCGCCCCGCCGTCCCCTCACAGATCGCCTCGACATCGCCGATGGATTCGATCGAGGAGACGAACCCCGTCAGCACGAAGCCCAGCACCGCCGAAGCGGACAGCGCAAGGCCGAAATGGAACGGCTGCGGCACCATGACCAGCGGCGCCCCGCTCACCGCCGCAAACGAGATCCGCCCCATCGCCAGCGCCACGAGATAACCCGCGAAGAGGCCCAGCAGCACCGAAGCCGTAGACCAGATCCCGCGCGCAAAGAACTTGAGGCCGAGCGTCGCGAACACGACCACGCCCGCCAGCAGCCAGCTGCTCCCGGCCCCGAAGGCCGGCGTCCCCACCGCTGGTACGCCGCCCGCGGCATATTGCACGCCGATCCGCATCAGCGAGAGCCCGATCATCAGCACGACAAGGCCGGTGATCATCGGCGGCAGCGCAAACCGCACGCGTCCCACGAACACGCTCAGTGCCCCGTGCACCAGCCCGCCGATCAGCGCCGCCGTGGTCAATTCCGCCATCGCGCCCACGCCCCGGCCCGCGACAATCGGTATCATCACCGGGATGAACGCAAAGCTCGTCCCCTGCACCAGCGGCAGGCGCGCGCCGATGGGGCCAAGGCCGACCGTCTGCATCAGCGTCGCGATCCCGGCGAAGAGCATCGCCATCTGGATCATGTAGATCAGCTGCGAAGGGTCCGCCGAACCGAACCCGAACCCTGCCGCGCCCGCCACGATGATCGGCGGCGTGAGGTTGGAAACAAACATCGCCAGCACGTGCTGGATGCCCAGGGGAAGCGCGAGGGCCATGCCGGGAACGTAATCCGGATCACGGGCCTGCGCGCGGCTGACCGAAGCGGGCAATCTTCCAGCGGAGGGCGGCACGGCGGGCGTTCTCCTATCCGGTAGCCATAAGGCGATCGAGCGAGCGGCGCGCCGCGCTCAGGATATGCGCGCGGGGCGTCTGCACCAGTTCGCCCCCGCGCACCACCGGCCGTCCTTCGACGAACAAGTCGCGCACGCTCGCAGGCGGCGCGAGCACGAGCCCCGCGACAAGATCCCACGCGCCGGTCGAGGTGACATCGGCCATGTCCCACACCGCCACGTCCGCGCGCAGGCCAGGCTTCAGCTGGCCCAGATCGGGCCGCCCAAGCACCGCCGCGCCGCCGCGTGTCGCCAGCCGCAAAGCCTCGCGCGCGGCAAAAGCGGTTGCCCCATGCGTCACCCGCTGCAGCAGCATGGCCTGCCGCGCTTCGCCTAGAAGATTCGCTGTATCATTGGAGGCAGACCCATCGACACCCAGCCCCACCGGCACCCCGGCACTCACCATCGCCCGCACCGGCGCCACGCCCGATCCCAGCCGGCAGTTCGATCCCGGGCAATGCGCCACGCCGGTCTTCGTGCGCGCGAACAAGTCGATCTCTTGCGCGTCGAGCTGGACGCAGTGCGCGTGCCACACATCGGACCCGGTCCAGCCCAGCTCTTCGGCATATTGCCCCGGCCGGCAGCCGAAGCGTTCGAGGCTGAACGCCACGTCGTCGGCATCTTCGGCGAGATGGGTGTGCAGCATCACGCCCTTGTCGCGCGCCAGCAGCGCCGCATCGCGCATCAGCTCGCGGCTGACCGAAAAGGGCGAACACGGTGCCACACCAACCCGAACCATTGCGCCATCTGAAGCATCGTGGAACCGGTCGATCACGCGGATGCAGTCGGCCAGGATCGCATCCTCGCGCTCGACAAGGTTGTCCGGCGGCAGCCCGCCCGCGCTTTCGCCCACGCTCATGCTCCCGCGCGTTGCGTGAAAGCGCATACCGATCCCGGCAGCGGCATGGATCGTGTCATCCAGCGTCACGCCGTTGGGAAAGAGATAGAGGTGGTCGCTGCTCAGTGAGCAGCCCGAAAGCGCCAGTTCCGCGAGGCCAAGCTGCGTCGCGGCAAACACATCATCGGGCGTATAGCGCGCCCAGATCGGATAGAGTCGCTTCAGCCAGCCGAACAGCGAAGCCTCGGTCGCGCCCGGCACTGCGCGGGTCAGCGACTGGTACAGATGATGGTGCGTGTTGATCAGCCCCGGCGTCACCACGCAGCCCGCCGACTCGATGATCACGTCGGCATGACCGGCGAGCGGCGCCAGTTCAGCGGTCGTCCCCACCGCCAGCACCACGCCGTCGCGCATGGCGATCGCTCCACCCCCAATCTCGCTGCCCGCATCATCCATCGCGGCAACCACCGCCGCATTGCGGATGAGCGTCAGCGTCATGTCAGCAGCGCCCCGTCACTTCGGCGGGCTCGCTTCATATTTGTCCCAGTGCGCCGTGATCTCATCGACCACTTTGTCTCCCACCGCGTAGAGGCTTTCCAGCGCGGCGGTCATGCCCGCGTAGCCCTGGTTCTCGCTGAGCAGGTAGGTCGCCGGATCCACCCCCGGCGGCGGCATCGTGAAATTGCTCCCCGCGCGCAGCACCATCACGCGGTCGCGGTCCGCCCGGCCGACCTTGGTGAGGTACTCGATCGACTGGAACGTGCCGGTTTCCTCCATCGCGGAGGTCACGAACTCGCCCTTGCCCCTCGTCCAGAACTTCGTCCAGTCGTTGGCCCACTGCGTCATCTTCGCGCCGTGCCAGAAGGTCATCGCCGCGAGGTTGTCGCCCTTCAGCACGAACGGGGGCTTCTGCGCATTGGGATAGCCCTTGAACGCCGTGCGGGCCGCAGCAATGCGCGGATCATCGGGCAACGCCATGTCTTTGGTCAGCGCGAAAGCCCAGTCCTGCAGCGCGGGATTGAGCTCGAACATCTCGCCATTCACCGGCTCCAGCGGAGTAGGGTCCATCGGCCCCTTGCTGTGGAGCGCGAAGTAGCCGCTCTTCCAGTCCTTGGGGATTTCGCGCGCGTCGATCTCATGCGCGATGTCGCCATCGACCAAATAATGCGCCCATGCGGCCGATCCGACCGAGGCATCCGCCGGATCGATCCCGGCAATCCCCGCCACCAGCCAATAGGCCTGCGAAAGATCGAGCCGGTCATCCAGCCCCAGCGCCAGCGCGGCGGTGGCGGACTTGATCGAGCCCATGCCGGTCACGATCGCGAGCACGCCTGTCTGCGGATCATAGGCGAGGTTGTGCCACCCTTGCGGGAACGGCAGCGTTTCGGTGAGGTGGCGGCGCTCTTTCCAAAGCTGGAATTCGCCCGGCTTGTCGCCGGTATCCTTGCCGATCTCGAACATGGTGACGACCACCACGCGAACCGGCAGCTTTGCCGCGCAGGGCTGCGCCGGGGCGCAAGCCTTGACTGCCGCCAGCGTCGCCGCACCGGCAACAGGGGCGGCGTAAGCGGCAGCCGGCGCAAGGAGGCCGGCGGCGAGGCACGCAGCAGGGCGGACAAAGAAGCGCGCAAGGGCGTGCATGGGTCGGATCACCCTGAAATCATGTCAAAAAGACAAGTGCGAGGGGCAGCATCTGCCGCCCCTCGCCCGTGGGGCCTGGTCAGAACTTGTAGACGACCGAAGCCTGCCAGCTGCGCGGACGCTCGGGCAGCGCGATCGTGCCGCCGAACAGTTCCGTGAAGTTGGCGCGGAAGTACTTGGCATCCGTGAGGTTCTTGACGACCACGCGGAACAGCCACGGACCCTTGGCGTACGAAACGCTGCCATCGACCAGCGTGTAGGCCGGCAGCCGGACTGCCTGCGACTGGCCCGAGAACACCGACGGCACATGGCTGATGCTGCCCGCAAAGGCGAGGCCGTTGTCGAACGAGTACGTCGCGGTCGCCGAGAACAAGTCCTTGGGAATACCGGCGCGGCGCGACTGGTCCTTCGTCGTGACCGGCAGCAGGCCAAACAGCTGGCCGCCGAGGAAGAGCGAGGGATCCTTGACGTTCTTGAGATCGGCGATGCCGAAGAAGCTGAACAGCGAACCGTCGTTGAGGCCGGTGAGGTTGTAGACGTTGGTGCGGGTATAGGCACCGGTCACGAGGAAGTGCTTGTCAACCGACCAGCGCACTTCCGCCTCAAGTCCCTTGGTCTCGACCGCCTGGTTCACCGTGATCGACTGCGCGTTGTAGTCGGTGCGGGTCTGCTTGTAGATCGAAAGCGCCGCATAGAGGCGGTTGTTGAGCCACGAACCCTTGATGCCGCCTTCATAGAGCTTCGAAGCACTGATCCAGGTGTCGCCCTTGATGTTGTTCGGATCGAGCTCCGCACCCTGACCGGCGATCACGACCGACTGGCGCGAGATCGTGCCATAAGGAACGAGGCCGAAGGGCAGACGGTAGTTCGCGCTGACCGACCACGACCAGGCACCCTTGGTGGCCGAGGCCGTCGTGCCGTCCGCACTGGCGGTCCGCGTGGGATCGCTGCTCGACTTGCCATGGATGCGATCGTAGCGCGCGCCCAGTGTCAGATCGAGGCCGAAGTTGAAATCAAGGTCGGTCAGGCCGGCAAAACCGAGGTCGGTGTAGTAACCACGCAGATAGGTCGCGTAGTCCTTGCCCGATTGGGTCGAAAGCAGGCGGGTCGAAAGCGCGTCATAGCCCTTCGTCAGATCGACGCGGTGGAAGAATTCGTAGTTGAAGTCGTCACCATGCAGGAAGTCGGTGTAGCGCACCGAGGGCGAGAGCTGGATCGAGAACTTGCCCAGATTGTTGGTGAACTTCTTCGAGACGACGATCTTGTCTTCGATCACGTAGGAATTGTGGAACTGCGAGAAGCCGTAGGCGTTCTCGTTGATGTTGTCATAGCCATCGTAGAACAGCTGGTTCTTGATCTCGAGATCGTTGCCGGCATCCCAGATGAGGTCCATGTAGGCAGTGGTCGCCTTGTTCCACAGCCTGTCGTTGGGGCCGGTCAGCGTGTCGCGGCGGCTGAGCGTCGCGGTGCCGGCATTGGTGAGCGCCAGCTGCGGGAAGTTATCCTTGAGGCACTGGTCGGTCCAGCCGAGCGGGCCGACCGGGCTCACGCCGGGCGTGCCGCACGCAAACGAGCCGAACACGCCGAACGCGCCGGCTGCTTCGAACTCCGCCGGGCTGATCTTGCCATCGCCGCTGGTGTCGAGCGGCTTGGCCGAACCGGTGATGTAGGTGCCCTTGTCGACGAGGTCTTGCGAAAGGCGGTTCCAGCCGCCGTTCTGCTGGCCCTTGTAGTTCTGGTACATGCCGCCGAATTCAAGCCGCAGGTTGGGCGTGAGGTCGGTATCGAATGAACCCTGCAGAATTGTCTGCTTGGTGTTCATGTTGCGATAGTACGAGCCCGAATCCTCGATTTCGGCATAGAGGCTGTAACCGAAAGCCTGGTTGCCGATCTTGCCGGGGCCGCGCAGCTCGGCCGAAAGCACGCTCTTCGCCCAGCTGCCGCCGGTGTACGAGATCTGGCCTTCGGGGCTGTCCATGTACTTGCCCTTGGCCACGCGGGCTGACTTGGGCACGAAGTTCATGTAGCCGCCGGTCTTGGAGGGACCGTAGATCGGCGAGGCGGGGCCGCGCACGATGTCGATGCGGTCAGAGGCGCCGATCGGGGTCGGGTAGTTGCCCGGGTTGTCGAGCCGGCGCACGCCGCGGAAATAGACTTCGCCGGGGGTGCCGCGAATGTCGAGCGCGCCGCCGACGCCGAAGAACGAGTTGGTGAACGTACCCGGAGCCTGCGCCACGAGATCATAGATCTCGCTCACGCCGAAGCGTTCAAGCTGCTCCTTCGAAATGGTGGAGGCCGAACGCGGGGTTTCGACAAGGTTCTTGTCGAACCCGAAGATCGAGCCGACGTCCTTCACCGGCAGCGCGCCGAGCGAGCCGACGACGACGATTTCTTCCTTGGCAGGCTGCGGATCGGCAGCCGGTGCTTCCTGCGCGAAGGCAGGCGCGGTCAGCGCGGTGCAACCAAGAAGCGCCAGCAGTCCTTTTGCAAGGCGGCGCGGCGCAGCGAACTGCGCGGAACTATTCGGGTAGAGCATCGAGAAACCCCCTGGGACGCAAAAGGCGCACCGCCCTCACCATTCGTGAAGACCGCAATGCGCGTGGTTGAACCGCGCCTCTCCCGCAAACCCCGGGCGTTCTTTCCCGCCGTCATGCTGCTCTGCAGCACCCCCCGGCCGGACGCACCCGCTTGTTTTCATGCCACCGCAGCAGCGAAACGTATTAATCGTGTTACGCTCTTAAGGCACCTTTCCGGCACGCGCCAGACGCTCTGCCTCAAATGCCGCAAAACGCTGTTCAAGATCCATCTGCAACCGCGCCTTCTCGTTGCCCGCCAGATACTTGGCGCAAGCCGGTGTGGCAAAATCAGCACAGGCACTCACCGGCACCAGCTTGGCCGGATCAGCCCACAGCGCCCCGCCGGGCACAAACGAATAAGCCAGGCCCGCCCGCGCGATCTGCTTGAGCTCGGGGTAACTCAGCCCCTGCTCGCGCACCGCGCGGACATATTCATTGGTCATGTCCGAGCGCAGCACGCCCTCGTCATCGGTCGATAGCACCACCGGCACGCCGTGCGCGCGGTAGAGCCGCAGGGGATGGTCCGCCCCTTTGACGCCGAGGATCACCGCATTGCTGGTGAGATTGATCTCGACCGCGATGCCCTCCTTCGCCATGCGTGCCATGGTGTCTTCGGCCTTGTCCTCGTAGGCGATCCCGGTGCCGTGCCCGATCCGCTTCGCGCCCGAAACAATCGCCTGCGCGATATGATCCTTGAGGTCCGCCGGCGGCACCTGCCCCAGCGTCACTTCGCCGGCGTGCAGCGTCAGCTTCACGCGCGGATATTTTGCGGCAAGGAAGCGGATCATCGCCATGTGCAGGCCGTAATCACGCCGCGCCAGCCACGCATCTTCCGGCATCACGATGTTGACGCCGACAAAGCGCGGATCGGCATCGGCCATCATGAAACCAAGCACGAGCGAGCGGTAGACCTGCCGCGGCGGCAGCGCGCGCAGCGCCTGGAACAGGTAGTGCACGGCCACCTTGCACGCGGGTTCGGCGGCAGGCGTGCCGCAGGCCATCGCCTTGGATGAAGCCGCCTCGTCCGCATCAAGCTCGGCCCGCGCTCTGGGGAGCAGCGAGGCGAACTGCTTCGCTTCGCTGGCATGGACTGCCGCGAAATCAGCCTCGGCAATCGGCTCATCACCAGCCGCACGCACCACAGAAACGAGCGTTACCGTGTTGTGATCGAGCTCCAGATAGGAAACATTGTCCCCCGCCGCGATCCGCCGCGTTGCGGTGAGCATCTTCGCGGTTTCGCCGCCGAGCTTCCCGAAGCGCTCGAACGAGCGGAAGAACTGGGTGTGGCCGGAGACATCGTTCTGCCCCACCCCGCGCTGGAGCCCGCGCGTCGACATCGCGTCGATCAGGCGGTCCATGCCGAATTCGTTGGTCCGTGCAAACTGCTCGATGCCGCGCTCGGCCGGGCACGGCGGCGGCTCCACGCCAAGCCCGCTTTCATCGACGCAGAAGCCCTTGGCGCCCGCCCAGGAGAGGAAATCCTCGGCATAGATCGCGCCGCCAAGATGGTTGTGCAGATCCCCGCCCTTGGGCATGCCGCGCAGCAGCACCCGCAGCTCAGGCGGACTTTCGCGCGCGTCCTCGATCAGCTTCGCCACCGCAGCTTCGCGCGCAGGATCGCCCGGAACCGGCTCGGCCAGCGCAGGCACGGACGATGCGGCCAGCAGCGCCGCGCCCAGCGCGCGCGCCGCCTTCGCCCATCTGCCCCTCGCCCTGTAACCCAAGTTTCGACCCCGATTGCTGCGCTGCGGCGTGATTATGACCTTGACCTGTTTCGCGCAAATGCAATGAATCGCGCAAGGTGTTGCGAAAATTAGGTAGGGCAAAAAATCCAGTGCCGGCATTCTCCCGTTTCCTGCGTTATTTCCTCGCCGTCGGTCGGCTCGGTTCGATCCGCAAGGCGGCGGACGAACTCAATGTCTCGGCCTCCGCGATCGACCGGCAGATCCTCAATGTCGAGGCCGAGATCGGCATGCCACTGTTCGAGCGCCTGCCCACTGGCCTGCGCCTGACCGCCGCGGGCGAGATCATGATGGCCGCTGGCGGGCGCTGGCAGAAGAGCCTCACCGAAGTGCGCGCGCAGATCGAGGATTTGCGCGGCCTCAAGCGCGGCCATGTCGAGATCGCGGTGATCGATGCGCTGGCGAAAGGCGTGATCCCGGCCGCGATCCAGTCGCTCCAGACCCGCTACCCCGGCATCACCATCGAAGTGAAAGTCGCCGCCAACGATGCGGTGCGGCGGATGATTGCCTCGGGCGAGGTTGATTTCGGCGTGTTCTTCGGCCCCGAATCCTACCGCGACATCACCGTGCGCGCCTTTGTCGATGTCCACCTCGGATTCATCACGCCTGTCGGCCACCCCTTCGGCGATCAGGCCGAAGCGCGCTTTTCCGCCTGCGCGGGCTCCCCGGTGGTCGTCCCATCCAGCCCGCTTGCGGTGCACCAGCAGATCGCCGTGCTCGAAGGCACGACCCGGATTGCGCTGGAACGCAAGGCAACCAGCAACAACATCCAGATGATCACCAGCCTCGTGCTGCAAGGGGTGGGCATCGGCATCCTCACCTCGCTCGATGTGGTGACCGAAGTGCGCGCCGGGCTCCTCTCCTTCACGCGCATTTCCGATCCCGTGCTGCGCCCGATGACGCTCGCGTTGTGCACCGCCTCCGCCCGCCCGCCCAGCTACGCCGCCGATATCGTTCTGGGGGAGATCCAGAGCGCGTTCGGCCAACTGGCATGGCCCGGACCGGAAGTCGGCAATTCCGGTTGAAAACGCCCCCTTCCGGCAATTGCGGTCCGCGCGCCGAACCGGTAACCGCTCTCCTTTGCTGCCCGACGAACGGACCCGAACGGACATGACCGAAGCTGCCGCCCCCGTGCTGAACTACATCCCCTACGAGGACTTCCTCAGCAGCGTGCGCCGGCTTTCGCGGCTTCTCGCCGCAGACAGCTGGAAGGCGGACTTCATCATCGGGATCGGGCGCGGCGGCCTCGTCCCCGCGGTCTACATCAGCCACGAACTGCAAGTGCCGATGCTCTCGATCGACCATTCCTCGAAAGTCCCGGGCTTTGCCGACGAACTGCTCGGCAAGGTGGCGGACAAATCCACCGCCGGCACGCGGCTGCTCTTCGTGGATGATATCAACGACAGCGGCGGGACCATCGCCTACATCCGCAACTTGCTCGCGGAAAACGGCTGCAACCCGGATAACCTGCGCTTTGCCGTGCTCAAGGACAACTGCCGCTCGAAAGCCCGCGTCGATTACACCGCCGAAGTGATCGACCGCGCGGAAGACAAGCGCTGGTTCGTCTTCCCATGGGAAGCAGTGATGACCGCCGAAACGCTGGTCGAGGAAGCGCAGGCCGTGCCGGAGCGGCTGGGCTAACCGCCCAGCTTGAACCCGTTCATCACGAGCCACGTCAGCACGCCGACCAGCGCAATCCCGGTGAGCGCCGCGATCGGCGACCACTTCACGTCCGCCGCCTGCTCACCCTTCGCCCGGTCGCGCTTGCCAGTGATCATCGCCCCGATCAGGTTCTGCGCCTTGAGCACCTGATAATAGCCGATTGCGAGCACGTGCAGGCAGATCACCGCCAGCGCCGCCTTGAACACGCCCTCGTGCCATCCAGACGCCGTGCGGCCCTGATCAAAGCTCACCCAATCCGCCAGCGGCCCGGATTCGATCCCGTCGACATCGACCGCAAACAGCCCCGCCAGCGTGATCGTCAGGATCACGCTCAGCAGCACCACCACGCTCCACCCGCCCAGCGGATTGTGCCCGTCCGAAGGCGTCTCGCCAGCATGCGTCTTCAAATAGGCCAGGATCGCGCCCGGGCCCTTCAGGAACTGTGCAAAGCGTGCGGTGCGCGATCCGGCAAAGCCCCAGAAAATCCGGAACACCACCAGCGCAAAGATGGCGTAGCCCGCCGCGCGGTGGCGATCCATGTCGTGGTTCTCGCCGCTCCACCAGGCAAAGCCGAACAGCACGACAAGGCTCCAGTGGAACAGCCGCACGAACGGATCCCACACCTTCACAGTCTCGTTTTGCATGCTCATGGCAGGCTCAGTCCTCGGCGCGGAACTGCTTGTGGCAGGCAGCGCAAGTGCCGCCGACGACCTTGAACTGCGCCAGCACTGCCGCCGTATTGCCCGATCCGGCAATGCCCGCCAGCTTGTCCGTTTCAGCCACCAGCTTGCCGGCCGCTGCATCGAAGGCAGGCTTCTGTGCCCAGATTGCGGGCAGCGCATCGGTCTTCACGCCCGAGCCTGGCCCGGTCCCCGCCGGAAACAGCGCGCCTTGCAGCTTCGCAGTCGCCGCCAAGGTGCGCGCGGCGGCAAGCAGCTTGGCCTTGTCCGCGCTGCCCCCCAGCTCTTCCTTCAGCGCCTTCATCGCGCCGCCCATCTTCTTGAAATTGGCCTGCCGCGTGGCAATCGTCTCCGCAGGGGAAGCCGCGCTCGCGATTGCGCCGCCTGTAACCAGTGCGGCGGTCAGGGCCATCAGGAACATCTGTCTCGCTCGGTTCATCGGCAATGGTCCTTCTGCTCGAAAAAATCAGTGTGACAGCGCAAGGCCAGTGGCTGGCTTGTCCGGATAGACTTCATGAAATGCCGCCTGCACGGTGGCAAGCCCATCTGTCAGCACCTGAAGCGCGGTCTTGCCCTTGGCATTGGAAATATCCGCGCGCGCGCCGTGTGCTGCCAGCACGCGCAGCATCGCCGGAAGCTCGGGGAAAAACGGCCCGCCCGCCAGCATGTGCAGCGCGGTGGTCTTGGTCTTGTCCGCCACGTTCGGATCGCCTGCCAGTTCGATCGCCAGCCCCAGCGCGGTCGCATTGCGGCCCTGCACCGCCGCGAGCACGAGATTCACCCCCGCGCCATCGACAAAGTGCTCGTCCGCCCCCGCGCGCACCAGCTGCCACATCACGTCCGCCTGTCCCGCCTTGGCCGCGGCAATCAGCGCGGTCGTCGGCTGCACCGGCGGGGGCGGCAGGCCGAAATTGGCCTCGGTCACCCAGGTGATTTTCGATGGGCCAGACAGCGCATCGACCTCCGCCCCGCGCTCGATCAGCGCCGCTACCAGCGAGCCCTGCCCAGCCGCCGCCGCAACATGGAGTGGCCGCCGCCCCTCACGGTCCAGCTCGGCCACATCGCCGCCGTCCAACCGTACGAGCTCTTCCGCCGCCGCCCAGTTCTTCTGGTAGAGCGCCATTTGCAGCGCGCTGGTGTTTTCCGGCCCGCGATGCTTGACATCGGCCCCCGCCGCGATCAGCGCCGAGGCGGCACCCGGCTTGCCGCTCTCCAGCGCGAAGAACAGCGGCGTGAAGCCGTTCGGCGTTTCCCGGTTCACCCCCGCTCCCGCCGCGAGCAGTGCCGAAACCGCATCGAGCCTGCCAGCCGAAGCCGCCCACATCAGCGGCGTCTGCCCGCGCAGATCGACGCTGTCTGCCGCAGCGCCGCGTGCCAGCAGCGCGCGGACTGCTTCGGGATCGGCAAACCGCGCGCACATCGCCAGCGGCGTCACCGCATCGGCGTTGGACTGGTCGACCGGCGCCCCCGCCGCCACCAGCGCCGCAACAATCGCGCCATTGCCGCGCTCACAGCCAAGCAGCAGCGGCGTGACCCCCAGCGCATCGGCACGGTCGGACTTTGCGCCCACATTGAGCAAGGCCGCGACCAGCGCCGGATCCTGCGTCTCGACCGCGCGCGCCAGCGGCGTTTCGCCGTAGTCCAGCACCGCGTTGGGATTGCCGCCATGCGCGAGCGCGGCGGCGAGCGCATCCGCATCATCGTCTGCAATCGCCCGCGCGATATCGTCCGTGCCGTGCGCCAGGGCGGGAAGCGGCGTGAGCGCCAACGCGATGGTAATCAGCCTACGCACGCGCCAGCCCCGCCAAGGGTCCGGAGCTATCGCCAAACGAAGCCGCCGGAACATCGAGCATCTGCAGCCCCGCGAGCAGCAGGTTCGACATTGTCGTCCCCTTGTCGAACGCAAGATGCCGCCCGCCCTGCACCAGTCCGCCTGCCACGATCACCGGCAGGTCCATGAAGTCATGCTCGTTGGAATCGCCGAACGCGCTGCCCCGGATCACCAGTGTGGTATCGAGCAGCGAACCCGCCCCGTCGCGCGTTTCCTTCAGCCGTTTCAGCGCATAGGCGAAGAATTCCATGTGATAGCGGTTGATCAGCGCCAGCTTCGCCATTTTGTCCGGATTCTTGCCGTGGTGGCTCAGCATATGGTGCGAATCCGGCACGCCGATTTCGGGATAGGTCCGGTTCGATATCTCGCGCCCCAGCATGAAGGTGGCAACCCGCGTCAGGTCTGCCTGCATGGCCAGCACCTGCAAGTCGATCATCAGCCGCACATGTTCGGCAAAGTCCGCCGGAATGCCCGCAGGCTGGGCAAAGCTCCCCGCCTCAGCCTGCGGCCCTTCCGCCGCGCGCTGGATGCGCTTCTCGATCGCACGGGTCGCGTCGAGATACTCGTCCAGCTTGCGCTTGTCCTCCGCGCCGAGCCGGCCCGAAAGCCGCGCCGCATCCTCGCGCACATAGTCGAGGATCGAAGCCTGCCGCCGCGCCTGCGCCAGTCGGCTGGCGGGATCGAGCGCCTCGCCATCACCGAACAGGCGCTCGAACACGTCGCGCGGATTGGCCGTGACCGGCAGCGGCACTGTCGGAGTCAGCCACGAAATGCCATTGGTATAGGCGCACGAATAGTTGATGTCGCAGCTGCCCAGCAGGCTCGCCTGATCGATGCCGAGTTCCAGCGACGGGATCGTCGTCGTCTCGCCCAGATGCGCGGCAAAGACCTGATCCATCGAAACGCCGCAGCGGATGTCCGGCCCCTCGGTCTGCCGTGCATGCGCGCCGGTCAGGAACGCCGGGCAAGACCGGCCATGCCCTGCCGGACGATCCCCGAACGCCGCCGCCTGCGGATGGCCCAGCCCACTCACCACCAGCATGTCGCTGCGGAACGACTCCAGCGGCGCGAGCGTGGGCGGGAGCACATAGTCCGCACCCGTCGCCGCCGGACGATAGGCGTCCATCGTCATGCCGTTGGGCGTGTAGAACACCGAAAGCCGCTTGGGCCGCGCCGGTGCATCCGCCGCACGCACCGCCGGGATCATCGCCTCCAGAAACGGCAGCGCCAGCGTGGTGCCAAGCCCGCGCAGCACGGTGCGGCGGCTCAGCGCCGGGCGTTTCACGATCATCGGTGCGGTCTCCATCCAGCAGCCGCCAGCGCGACGGCAGTCGGCGGCGCGGGCACCCGGCGCAGGGTAAAGCTGGGGCTCATCACGATGCCCTTGATGATCGTCTGCACCCGCCAATCGTCCTTCGCCGCATCGCGCGCAATCGCCCGAACTACCGGCATGTCCTGCGGCCCGAGTCCGCGCCCCAGCGCATACGTCATCAGCCGCTCGGCAAACGCGCGGGCAAACTCCTCGCGCCGATCGAGCAGGATCTGCTGGAGCCCGGTAAAGCCCTTGAACGCCGTCCCGTCCGCCAGCACCGCACCCGCATCGATCACCTGCCCCGCATCCTGCGTCCGCCACGCCCCCACCCCATCGAAATTCTCGAGTGCAAAGCCCAGCGGGTCCATCCGCTGATGGCACGAAGCGCAGGCCGGATTGGCGCGGTGCAGTTCAAGCTGCTCGCGCGCGGTCAGCAGCTTGCCGTCATGCTCGGTCTTCAATGCGGGCACATCGGCGGGTGGTGGCGGCGGCGGCGAGGCAAGCAGGTTGTCGAGGATCCACTTGCCGCGCTTCACCACCGAAGTGCGGTTGCCATAGCTCGTCACGGTCAGGATGCTCGCCTGCCCCAGCAGCCCGCCGCGCGGCATGTCCGGCGCCAGCGCCACCTTGCGGAAGGCCGGCCCGCGCACGCCGTCGATGCCGTAATGCCGCGCCAGCCGCTCGTTGAGGAAGGTGTAGTCCGCGCGGATGAAGTCCGTCACCGGCCGGTTGGCGGAGAGGACATGCGCGAAGAACATCCGCGTCTCGGTCGCCATCGCGCTGCGCAGCGGCACGTCGAACTGGGGGAACTCGGTGATGTCGGGCCGCTGCTGATCGAGATTGCGCAGATAGAGCCACTGCCCGGCAAAGTTGTCAGTCAGCGCCTCTGCGCGTTTGTCTGCCAGCATCCGGGCGATTTCAGCGCCCAGCACGGCGGGCTGACGCAGCTTCCCCTGCCCCGCCAGCATCAGCAACCGCTCGTCCGGGATCGAACTCCACAGGAACAGCGAAAGCCGCGTCGCCAGATCGTAGCCGGACACACGGTAGGCGCTTCCCGCCGCACCGGCAGGCGGCGGCGTTTCCACCGCAAACAGGAAGCGCGGCGAAACCAGAAGTGCCTCGATCCCGGCTTCCACGCCGCTCTCGAACCCGCCCGCCGCGCGCTCGTCCGCATAGATCTTCACTAGCGGCGCGAGGTCCGCATCGCTCACCGGCCCGCGCCAGGCGCGCCGCGCGAGGCTGCCGAGAATGCGCTTCGCACACGGCGCTTCCTCCGCCGCCCGCTTCGGCTGGCAGACAAACACTGCGCGGCGGCTCGCAAGGTCCGCATTTCCGCCCGCGTCAAACGGCCCCGCCACATCCAGTTGTAGCACATCGCGCGGAAAATTGTGCTGCGAATAGCGCGGGTGCACGCGGAACGAAGGCACCGTCATCGTCCCTGCGCGCTCACCATCGACCCACACGTCGAGCGGCAGATCGACCGGTTTTTCCACCGGCAGCGGCACATAATCGGTCGTGTTGCGCAGCACCTGGACGGCCTCACCCGGCCAGTTCTGCCGCCGGAACGAGACGGCCACGCGGTGCACGCCAGCCTTCATCGGCACACGCAGCACGAAGCGGTCTTCCGGCAGCCGGTCGCTTTCGTTGTTGGTGTTGGAATTGAGCCAGACCGCCACGTCATAGGCCCCGTCCCACCGCGCCGTATAGCGCACCGCCGTGCCCCCGCGCGAACCCAGCGGCAAGTCTGCCCCGGCGCGTTCGTTGTAAGCGGGGATGCCCGAATTCATCACCGATCCGTCCTTGGCGACCTGCCAGCTCGTCACGAAATCGCGCTTGGGTACCAACCCCGCCGCGGCCCTCGCGGCTTTGCCAGCGACGGCGACATAGCGCTCCATCAGCGTGGGAGAAACGCTTAGCACATCGGCGATATTGTCAAAGCCGAAGCCTGAATTGTCCGGCGGCAGCGCGCTTGCGAAATCGCCCTCCACGCCCAGCAGATCGCGCACCGCATTGGCATATTCGCGCCGGTTGAGCCGCCGCACCGGCGCCGCGCCGGGATCAGGATGCGCCATGACATATTGCGCCCGGCCCTCGTCCAGCCACGAGACGAAATCCGCCCGTAGCGCCGGATCGGGCTGCTTCTTGCTGTGCGGCGGCATCTCGCCAGAAGCAACGCGGCGCAGGATTTTCTCCCAAGCCTCGGCATTGCGCCCGGCAGCGATATCGGCCGCCTTCAAGCCCTCGACCGAAAGCCCCGCGACATGATCGAAATCGTTGTGGCAGCGAGAACAGTAGTCCTCGAGCATCGGCTCGACCAACGCGGCCCGCCGCTCCTCCAGCGACGGCGCACTTGCAGGCGGCACGGTCTCGTCAGCAGCGGCATAGAGGCATGAACCCGAAACCAGCGCGCTCAGCGCCAGCAAACCGCGCCCGAAGGAAATTCGCCGCAAAGCCTCGACCAAATGCTTGCCCCTGAATGTGCGCTGCGCCGCATGTTTACACCAGCATGGCAGCAAGGCCACTGCCCTATCTACCGCAGTGCAGCACGTCCATTGCCATAAACCGGACAGGGGGTAGCAATAAATCGGGTGGGGGCGATTGCCGGGGCATGGCCGCGAGCTCCAAACCATTTTCCTACTTGGCTTTGTGCCGCTATCTGGACCGGCGTCCCCAACTCCCCCTGAAAGGACGCGTATGCCCCTCCCCAGCACTTCCCGCCGCTACGTAACGCTCGCCCGACCGACGTTTCTCTACGTGATGTACGCGATGATTCTCTGGGCCATCCCGCTCGGCCTGCTCGGCGCGGTGCGCCCGGCCGCGGCGCGCACGATGACCGAGGCGATGACCGCCTATTTTGCAGGTCTGCCACAGCCGCTCTACACGCTCTTCGGCGCGGCCTATCTCGGCTATACGGCGGCCCGCCAATGGGGCAAGGCGAAGGGGACCGATCAGTAGCGGCGCCCATCCGTAAAAAGCACCTGCTTGGTTAGTTTCGGGTAATCTTTGTCTGATATGACGTTTCCCAGCATGGACGCACACCGCTTCTTGACCGCTCTTCGGCCTTCAGCACGCCGCCTTGCCCTCACCGGCGGCGCCGCCACGCTTTCGCTGCTGCTCGCCGGCTGCGACGACCGCGTGAGCGCGCTCGAGGAGCGCGTGACCGCAGTTGAGGCCAAGGCCGATGCCGCCGAGAAGAAGGCCAAGGCCGCCGAAGCGCTTGCCGCGACCAACCAGCCGCAGGCCATCTCGCAGCCCGAACCGGTGGTGCAGAACAACGACAATCCCGATGGCGACGATCCCGCCGCCTCGATCGACGATGGCGGCGATCCGCCCCCGCCGCCGCCAATGGCGGATAACGGCAAGGGCTGATAAGCGCGAGGCTTGCGCAAGAAAGCCGAAACTCTATCAGGGCCTCACGCAACATGATCGCCTTCGCGGGAGCGCCCGATGCCCGAAACCGTCTTCGTCCTCAACGGCCCCAACCTCAACCTGCTCGGCACGCGCGAGCCGGAAATCTATGGCTCGGCCACCCTGGATGATATCGCTGGAATGCTCGAAGACCGCGCGCGCGAACTCGGGCTCGAGATCGATCTGCGCCAGTCGAACCACGAAGGCCACCTCGTCGATTGGCTCCATGAAGCGCAGGCGGTGGGCGCAAAGGCAGTGCTGCTCAATGCGGGCGCCTTCACCCATACCAGCGTGGCGCTGCACGATGCGATCAAGGCGATCCGCACCCCGGTGATCGAAGTGCACCTGTCCAACCCGCACACGCGCGAGGCGTTCCGCCACACGTCCTATGTCGGCATGGCGGCCAAGGCGACAATCGCCGGATTCGGCCCCATGAGCTACCTCCTCGCGCTCGAAGGCGCCCACCGCCTGTAAATCACCCTTGCGGGTGTTTTCCACGCCCCGAAGGCGGGTTTTCCTTGCCTCTGCGCGGCGCGGCGGGCATGGGGATCGCTTTGGATACGTATACCCGCGAGGACAACAAAATGGGGCATGACCGCGGCGACGAGAGCGCCAAAATGGCCATCGACAGCGCGCTGGTGCGCGAACTGGCCGAACTGCTTTCCGATGCCGGCCTGACCGAAATCGAAGTTGAGGACGGCACGCGCAAGATCCGCGTTGCCCGCACGATCACGGCCGCGCCCGTGATGAACTATGCGCCCGCACCTGCCGCTGCGCCGGCTCCCGCAGCCGCGCCCGCCGCCGCAGCGGAAGCGCCTGCCGCCCCCGCTGTCGATGCCAACGCGCTGCGCTCGCCGATGGTTGGCACCGCCTATCTCACCCCCGAGCCGGGCGCCGCGCCGTTCATCAACGTCGGGCAGACGGTCAAGGCCGGTGACACGCTGCTGATCGTCGAGGCGATGAAGGTGATGAACCCGATCACCGCGCCCACCGGCGGCAAGATCACCGCGATCCTGGTCGAAAACGCGCAGCCGGTCGAGTTTGACCAGCCGCTCGTCGTCATCGTCTGAGCGCGCCAGACCCATGGCCATTTCCCGCCTGCTGATCGCCAACCGCGGCGAGATCGCGCTGCGCATTCACCGCGCCGCGCACGAAATGGGGATCGAGACGGTCGCGGTGCACTCCACCGCCGATGCCGATGCCATGCATGTGCGCCTTGCCGACCATGCCGTCTGCATCGGCCCGCCTGCGGCGAAGGACAGCTATCTCAACATGGCCGCGATCATTTCCGCGGCCGAGATCACGCATGCCGATGCGATCCATCCCGGCTACGGCTTCCTCTCGGAAAACGCCAAGTTCGCCGAGATCGTCGAGGCACACGGCATCACCTGGATCGGCCCCAAGCCCGAACATATCCGCACCATGGGCGACAAGATCGAGGCGAAGCGCACCGCTGGCGCGCTTGGTCTTCCGCTCGTCCCCGGATCTGACGGCGCGGTGTCCGATATCAAGGAAGCCAAGGAAATCGCCGCAGCCGCCGGTTATCCGGTGATCATCAAGGCGGCCTCCGGCGGCGGCGGGCGCGGTATGAAGGTCTGCAACGGCCCCGATGAGCTTGAAACGCTGATCCAGCAGGCCGGCAGCGAAGCAAAGGCCGCGTTCGGCGATGCCACCGTCTATATCGAGAAGTACCTCGGCAATCCGCGCCACATCGAATTCCAGGTCTTCGGCGATGGCAACGGCAATGCCATCCACCTCGGCGAGCGCGACTGCTCCTTGCAGCGCCGCCACCAGAAGGTACTGGAAGAAGCCCCCAGCCCCGTCATCTCCGCCGCCGAGCGCGACCGCATGGGCGGCATCGTGGCGAAGGCGATGGCCGACATGGGCTATCGCGGCGCGGGCACGATCGAGTTCCTGTGGGAAAACGGCGAGTTCTACTTCATCGAGATGAACACCCGCCTGCAGGTGGAGCATCCCGTCACCGAAGCGATCACCGGCGTCGACCTCGTGCGCGAGCAGATCCGCATTGCCGACGGCAAGCCGCTTTCGGTCCGCCAGGAAGAGATCGAGTTCAAGGGCCACGCGATCGAGTGCCGCATCAACGCGGAAGACCCGTTCAACTTCACCCCCTCGCCCGGCCTCGTCACCAGCTACCACGCCGCAGGCGGCATGCACGTGCGCGTCGATAGCGGCCTCTACGCCGGCTACCGCATCCCGCCCTACTACGATTCGATGATCGCCAAGCTCATCGTCTCGGGCCGCACCCGCGAAGGCTGCATCATGCGCCTCAAGCGCGCGCTGGAGGAAATGGTGATCGGCGGCGTGAAAACCTCGATCCCCCTCCACCAGAAGCTGCTGACCGACCCCCACTTCCTCGATGGGGACTACTCGATCAAGTATCTGGAGCAGTGGCTTTCGGAAGCGGAGTAATCCTCTAGCTCCTCCCCATTTTTACGCAGCACAAATGGGGAGGTGGGAGAGCTACACACTCGCCTCTCGGTCTTATTCTGGACCAGCCTGACAACGCCCAACGCCGGGCCTAACTCTTCTAGGCAATCATCACTTGATCGTCGGTTGCAGTTTTCCCAGTATTCTGTCGGGTAAGACATAGGCCCTCTCGGATGCAACCCGCGCCGCGCACCATGATACGGCCTCTGCAAGGCCCGAATTGTTGATCCTGTATCGCTTATGCTGCCAGCCCGCAGGCAACTGATTTTGAGCAATAGTCCGATCTATCACCCGCCAATCTCTCGACTTGAAGCCCCACTCCAGCTTCTTGGCGTCCATCAAGCGACGATACATCAGCCTCAGATTGATCCAAGGCTCGCCCTCACCTCTTCTGACCGCTTGATGCCCATTCCAGACCAGAACGATCTCGGTTTGCTCTGGAGGAGGATAGTCGACATTGGAAAGGTGCCCGGAATGTACCGGAATATTTGCATACTCCCATCGCTCGCCATCAATGTAGAGCCACAAGTGATCCCCGCCGGCCGTCTCGGCAGTATCTTCAAGAGGATCTCGCAGGAAATTGATACGCAAGAAGCTTAGATCACCTGTTCCGTCCATGGTGAATCTGAAATAGGGGCTTTCTCCGTAGCATTCGACGCTCTCAACTTCCGGAATGCCCTGCCGCCAATACAACTTGGTGGTTGCCGTTATTGTCCAATCAGGTGTGCGCAGTTCATCAAAATCAAAGCTGCTGTCCTCCGCCGCTGGCACGGCTATGGCTATAGCTGTGCCTGTGGCCGCAGCTGTGGTTGACGCAGAAATGGCAACGAAACCTGCGATGGCTGGTGCTATGATCCAGCTCCGGCGCCATCGTCTCAGCCAGAGCAATTTCGCGAGCAACGCGGGAACTGCGCGAGAGTTTCGCGCTACGGGCATGTCACGCGGTTGTTTTGGCCTCGGCAAGAACCCCTCCGTCATTGGCTGCGCCAATGCCACCTCCCCGTTTGTGCTTCGCAAAAACGGGGAAGACCAGAAGAGACTCCACCATTCCGGCAAGGTCCGCCGCATTTTTCCCAAAGGGATAAATGGGGAGATGGCCCGCCGCAGGCGGGTCGGAGGGGTACCGAGTTCTAAACCCGCCCCTCGATCGCGTCCCAGATCATTCCCGCCGTATCGGTCCCGTTGAACCGGTCGATCGCCACGATCCCCGTCGGCGAGGTCACGTTGATCTCGGTGAGCCACTTGCCGCCGATCACGTCGATGCCAACGAAGATCAATCCCAGCCGCTTCAGTTCCGGCCCCAGCGCGGCGCAGATTTCCTGTTCTTCCGCCGTCAGCTCTGTCTTCTCGGCATAGCCGCCGACGGCAAGGTTCGAGCGGAATTCGCCTTCGCCCGGCTTGCGGTTGATCGCGCCCGCCACTTCGCCATCGACCAGCACGATGCGCTTGTCGCCCTTGGCCACGTCCGGCAGGAAGGCTTGCACCATGTGCGGCTCGGGCCAGGTCTGGTTGAACACCTCGATCAGCGCGCCGAGGTTCTCGCCTTCTTCCGAAACACGGAAGATCGCCTTGCCGCCGTTGCCGTGGATCGGTTTCACCACCACCGCACCGTGGCGCTTCTGGAATTCGCGGACTTCCTCTACCGAGCGCGTCACCAGCGTCGGCGGCATATAGCGGCGGTAATCGAGCACCATCACCTTTTCGGGCGCGTTCCGCACGCTGCGCGGGTTGTTCACCACCAGCGTCTCGCCCTCGATCCGCTCCAGCAGGTGCGTCGCGGTGATATAGCCCATGTGGAACGGCGGATCCTGCCGCATCAGCACCACGTCGATATCGCGCCCCAGATCGAGCCGCCGCGCCTCGCCCGCCTTGAAGTGATCGCCAGCGACGCGCTGCACCGTCACCGGCACGGCCATTGCGGTCAGCCGGTCATTCTCATCGAGCGTCAGCGCGCCGACGTCGTAGTGATAGACCTCGTGCCCCCGCGCCTGCGCCGTCAGCATCAGCGCAAACGAGCTGTCGCCGTTGATATTGATCGAAGCAAGCGGGTCCATCTGGACGGCAACGCGAAGAGTCATTGGTTCGTCAATCCTGTATGCAGCGCACTAAGGCTGCCAGACGTTGGCCATGTGGCGCGGCCAGTGCCCCGGCGCAAGGAGGATCACGTCGATCCTGATATCATCGTCGGGTTTGGCATAGCGCGCCGCCAGCGCCTCCGCCGCCCGCGCCACGCGCCGCAGCCGCCGCGCATCGATCGCCTGATCGAGCGCCGCCTGGCTGCTGCGCCACTTCACCTCGATAAACGCCACCGTGCGCCCCTTGCGCGCGACGATATCCACCTCGCCCGCCCCCACGCGCTGCCGCTTCGCCAGAATGCGCCAGCCGCAGGCCCACAGATACCACGCCGCAAGGCTCTCCCCGCGCCGGCCATGCCGCTCAGCATTTGCGCGTTGGCTATCCCGCATTGTCCGTGATCTCAACGAGCCCGACGATGATTTCGATACAATCATTGACCGCTGGCACTCGCGTGGTCTTGCCTGGCTGCACCACTACGGAAAATTGTTCATCCGCAGCCACACACTCGCCTTTGTATGACACACGATAGTGACCAGGAGGCAAGTGTTTGATCTTGAATTTGCCATTTGATTTGACATTCACCTCATACGTCTTGCCGTCGCCCGAGACGGCAACCGCTCGGGTCGATGCGTTGCTGCCAACTATCATGCCCGAGATGTTGCCCTCGGGCACTCTTTGATCGCTGGCCGCAAAGGAGGAAGCTGATCCGACAAGCAACGCCATGCCAGCGCCAACCGAAGCCACGAATTTACGCGCTTGGCCGTTCGCACCAGATGCAAGTTTCACTGCACCCTTTTGGTTGATAGCGATCCGAACGCAGTGTTCCCCGGGTGATCGCAGTATCGCTTCGAGTTCGGGGGCTGTGTATTGCTCAGTATCGACAACAGTTGTCGAACAAAAAGTGCATCGGCGAGCCTTGCCTTCAGGCGTCAGCGACTCCCAATTGACACCGCATGGCCGAGGTAAGGAGATTCGAACCTCATCCATTCTGCAATCTCCTCATTTCACCAATAGCTACCAATTCTGCATCGTAATCCTACTTCAATTCCAGCGCCCGCGCATAAAGCGCCTTCCTGTCCAGCCCATGCTTTTTCGCCACCAGCGCGGCCGCCTTTGAGACCGGCAATTCGGCCAGCGCCGCGAGCAATTCCGCATCCACATCCGCCTCCCCCGGCGCTTCCGGCACCCCCGGCGGCCCCGCCAGCAGCACGATCTCGCCCCTCGGCGGATGCGCAGTATAGTGCGCGATGAGGTCTTCGGCGCTGCCCGTCCGGCACTCCTCGTGCAGCTTGGTCAGTTCGCGCGCCACGGCGATCTCGCGCCCCGGCAGCCCCCGCGCCATCGCCTCCAACGAGGCGACGAGGCGCGGGCCGGTTTCATAGAACACCAGCGTCGCGGGCACCGCCGCCAGCTCCGCCAGCACGTCGCCGCGCGCCTTGTCCTTGTTCGGCAGGAACCCGCCGAACAGGAACCGGTCGGTCGGCAGCCCCGCCAATGTCAGTGCCGCGACGAGCGCGCTTGCGCCCGGGATCGTCGTCACCGCAATCCCGCGCGCGCGCGCCTCGCGCACCAGCCGGTAGCCGGGATCGGAAATCAGCGGCGTCCCCGCGTCCGAAACCAGCGCCACCGCCCCGCGCGTCATTTCGCCCAGCAGCGCCTCGCGCGCCGCGTCGCTCGCGTGATCGTCATAGCGCCGGAGCGGCCGCTTGATGCCCAGGTGGTGCAGCAGCCCCCCCGTTACCCGCGTATCCTCGCAAGCAACAACGGCGCAGCCCGAAAGTGTCTCGATTGCGCGCCGACTGACGTCACCGAGATTGCCAATCGGAGTCGCGACTATATAGAGACCGGGTTCAAGTACGGGCGTATGCATAAGCAGACCAATGGACCGGCTACCAGGGAGCGGCAAGCCAATGATGATCGGAAGCGGGCGGACAGCAGGCCGAAACCTGCGGCGCTGGGTCATGTGCGGGGCGCTTGCGCTGCTCGCCGGCTGCACCGTGATCCCCAAGCCCGCCGCACCGCCGCCGCCGCCAAAGCCGGTGGAAGTGGCGCCCGATGCCAATGTCCTGCCGACCGACGCCGATCGCCACCGCGTAGCGCTGCTTGTGCCGATGAGCGGGCCCAACGCCCCCGTCGGGCAGGCCATCGCCAATGCCACCACGATGGCGCTGCTCGATACCAATGCGCAGAACGTGCGCATCACGACGTATGACACCGCGCTCGGTGCCGGGCTCGCTGCCAACAAGGCGATCCTCGATGGCAACCGCCTGATCCTTGGGCCCCTGCTCGCCGATGAAGTGGTTGCGGTCGCCAGCGTGGCGCGGCCCGCCAAGGTGCCGATGATCACCTATTCGAACGATGCGACCGTGGCGGACCGCGATGTTTTCGTGCTCGGCCAGGTGCCTGCGCAGGCCATCGCCCGCGTGGTCGGCTTCGCGCAGGACAAGGGCGTGAAATCCATCGGCGCGATCATTCCCACCGGTGCCTACGGCCAGCGCGTATCCTCCGCGCTGATGGCTGCAGCGCGCTCGCGCGGGATGACGGTCACCGCGGTCGAAAGCTATGATCGCTCCAACACCTCGGTCTCGAGCGCGGTGCGCCGCGTGCTCGCCAAGGCCCCGGTCGATGCGCTGCTGATCGGCGATAGCGGCCGCATCGCGCTGATGGCCGCGCCTGCTGCAAACGGCACGCAGCTCCTCGGCACCGAGCTGTGGAACGGCGATGCCTCGATCGCCAAGAGCCCATCGATGCGCGGTGCATGGTTCGCCGCCGTTTCAGACAAGCGCTTCGGCCAGTTCGAGCAGTCTTACCGCACCCGCTTCGGCGCTTCGCCTTCGCGCCTTGCCACCCTGGGCTACGATTCCGTCCTGCTCACGCTCAACGTCGCGCGCGGGTGGAAGCCGGGCACGCTGTTCCCCACTGCCAAGCTTTATGCGCGCGATGGCTTCATCGGGCTCGACGGGGTGTTCCGCTTCGAACCGGGCGGCGTTGCTGAACGCGCGATGGAAGTGCGCGAAGTGGGTGCAGGCACGTTCGTGACGGCGAGCCCCGCCCCGGCGAAGTTCAATCCGTAAGCCCCAGACCCCGGTGGATAATGCCGGATAAGCGCTAACGCCCCATTGCCCCCGGAATCGGCCGTGTTCTATAGCCGTTCCCATGTCTGATGACCTGTTCGACAAGCTGCCCCAGCGCAGCACCGAGGAAAGCTACGACGGCAGCGCCATCGAGGTGCTCGAAGGATTGGAACCCGTCCGCCGTCGCCCCGGCATGTACATCGGCGGGATCGACGAGCGCGCGCTGCACCACCTCGCCGCCGAAGTGCTCGACAACGCGATGGACGAAGCGGTCGCGGGCCACGCGAACCGCATCGAAGTCACGCTGGAAGAAGGCCCCGCCGGCACTGCGGGCAAGATCACCATCACCGACAACGGCCGCGGCATGCCGGTGGATGAGCACCCGAAGTATCCGGGCAAGTCCGCACTCGAAGTCATCCTCACCATGCTCCACTCGGGTGGCAAGTTCTCCGGCAAGGCCTATGCCACCTCGGGCGGCCTCCACGGCGTCGGCATCTCGGTGGTCAATGCGCTTTCGGTGCTCACCCGTGTCGAAGTGGCGCGGAACAAGGAGCTTTACGCGCAGGAATTCTCGCGCGGTCTCCCCTCCACCACCCTCCAGCGCATCGGCGCGGCGCCCAATCGGCGGGGCACGTCCGTCACCTTCATCCCCGATGGCGAGATCTTCGGGCCCGAAGCCCGCTTCAAGCCCGCGCGCCTGTTCCGCCTTGTCCGCTCCAAGGCCTATCTCTTCGCCGGCGTCGAAATCCGCTGGAAGTGCGCCCCGTCGCTGATCGCGGGGACGGACATTCCAGCCGAAGCCGTGTTCCAGTTCCCCGGCGGCCTTGCCGATCACCTCGCCGAGCAAGTGGGGACGCGCGAATGCGTCACCACCGTGCCCTTCACCGGCAGTCAGGACTTTCCCGCCGGCCCGAATGGTGAGGAAATGGGCCGCGCCGAATGGGCGATCGCCTGGCCGCTGTGGTCGGATGGCTCCTACAGCTGGTATTGCAACACCATTCCCACCCCCGATGGCGGCACCCACGAAGCGGGCCTGCGCGCCGCGCTCACCAAGGGCATCCGCGCGTTCGGTGAGCTCGTTGGCCAGAAAAAGGCCAAGGACATCGCGCCCGAGGACATGCTCACGGGCAGCGAGATCATGCTCTCGGTGTTCATCCGCGATCCCCAGTTCCAGAGCCAGACCAAGGACCGCCTGACCAGCCCCGAAGCCGCGCGCCTCGTCGAAAACGCGATGCGCGACCATTTCGACCATTTCCTCACCGATAACATGGAGCGCGGGCGCGCGCTGCTCGGTTCGGTGATGGAGCGGATGGACGAACGGCTGCGGCGAAAAGCGGAGCGCGAGGTCAAACGCAAGACCGCGACCAACGCCCGCAAGCTGCGCCTCCCCGGCAAGCTCACCGATTGCAGCGGCGAAGGCAGCGGCGAAACCGAACTGTTCATCGTCGAGGGCGATTCCGCCGGCGGCAGCGCCAAGCACGCGCGTGATCGCAAGACACAGGCGATCCTGCCCATCCGCGGCAAGATCCTCAACGTCGCCAGCGCCAGCGCCGAAAAGATCCGCGCCAACGCCGAAATCGCCGATCTCGCGCTCGCCTTGGGTTGCGGCATGCGCAAGGACTGCAACGCCGATGCGCTGCGCTACGACCGCATCATCATCATGACCGACGCCGACGTCGACGGCGCGCATATCGCGACTCTGCTGATGACGTTCTTCTTCCAGGAAATGCCCGAGATCGTGCGGCGCGGGCACCTCTACCTCGCCCAGCCCCCGCTCTACCGTCTCACCAGCGGCGCAACTTCGGTCTACGCCAAGGACGACGCGCACCGCGCCGAGCTTGAGGCCACGAAGTTCAAGGGCAAGAAAGTCGAAGTTGGCCGCTTCAAGGGCCTCGGCGAAATGAACCCGCAGCAGCTGCGCGAAACGACGATGAGCCCCGCCTCGCGCAGCCTCATCCGCATCACCCTGCCGCCTGAATACGAGGGCCGCGCCGCCGTGAAAGATCTCGTCGACCGCCTCATGGGCCGCGACCCCGCCCAGCGCTTCATGTTCATCCAGAACCGCGCCGGCGAACTCGATCCGGAACTGATCGACGCGTAGAAAATCCTCCGTGACTTCGGGAAACGCGCCGCTAGGTTGTATCCCGACCCGTTTCAAGGAGTTGCATCCGCGATGACATGGCCTGGCTGGAATAGTACCAGAGTTCTCGGTGCCGCCTTGCTGCTGGCACTTGCGGGCTGTTCTGAAAAGGCACCCGAAGCGGCCAATGAAGGACCGGGGATATCGCCGGGATCGGCACCCGGAGTCGCCTTTACTTACTACTATGATTTCCTGCTGCCCAACACCGCCGTCGCGTCCGTTCAGGAACAGCACGCCAGCGCCTGCGAAAAACTCGGGCCTGCGCGGTGCAGGATCAAGGGCCTGGAATTTCGCGTCGGGCGCGGGGAAGATACCCGAGCCAGCCTCGATCTGCTGCTTGACCGCGATCTTGCGCGCAGCTTCGGCAAGCAGGGCGTCGCGGCCGTGGTCAACGCGGGCGGACAGCTTTCCAGCCAGACGATCACCGGCGAAGACCTTGCGCCAAAGCTGGCACAGGCCGCCCAGGCCGCTGCGGAAGCCGAAGCCCGCCTGAAGGAAATCGACGAACGCCTCAAGCAGCCCGGCCTCGGCGATCGGGAGCGGACCCAGCTGCAGGCGGAGGCATCGACACTGCGCAAGGACAAGGCCTCCGCCAAGGCCGATACCGGTGATGCGCAAGTCCAGCTCGCAAGCACCCCGATGCATCTCAGCTATCAGGGCATCGCCGCACTGGCGATCAGCGACAATCCGCTTGCCGGGGCGGTCGAAGCCATGATGTCGAGCGGGCGGGTCATGGTCTGGACCGTGCTTCTCGGCCTGGGCACAGCGCTGCCCTGGATTGCCCTGCTGCTTGCATGCCTGCTCGTCTGGCGACTGCCTGCCACGCGCCGCGTCGTCGCCCTGATCGGCGGGAAGCGGCCACCGGCCAAGGATTGACGCCATGCCCCAACCCACCACCCACGCCCTCGGCCGTTTCACCGTCAACCGCATGGGCTACGGCGCGATGCAGCTTGCCGGCCCCGGCGTGTTCGGCCCGCCGCGCGATCCCGCTGAATGCATCGCGGTCCTGCGTGAAGCGGTGGCAAGCGGGGTCAATCACATCGACACCAGCGATTTCTACGGTCCCGAAGTCACCAACAAGCTGATCCGCGAAGCCCTTTCGCCTTATCCGGATGGGCTTGTCCTCGTCACCAAGGTCGGCGCGCGGCGCGGCCCCGATGCCGCGTGGATCATGACACCCGAACCTGCCGCGCTCGTCGAACAGGTCCATGGCAATTTGCGCAACCTCGGCGTGGAGGCGCTCGACGTCGTCAACTTGCGCATCGGCCATCCCTTCGGACCGGATGAAACGAGCCTCGCCGAACGCTTCGGCGCCCTGCGCGATCTCCAGCAGCAGGGGCTTGTCCGCCACATCGGCCTCAGCAACGTCACCCCCGCCCAGATCGCCGAAGCCCGCGCCATCGGCGCGGTTGCCTGCGTGCAAAATGCCTACAACCTCGTCCAGCGCAGCGATGATGCCCTGATTGATGCGCTTGCGGCGGACGGCATTCCCTATGTCCCGTTCTTCCCGCTCGGCGGTTTCTCCCCGCTGCAATCGGCATCGCTCGATACGCTTGCCGCGCGGTTCGGTGCCAGCCCCATGCAACTCGCGCTTGCCTGGCTCCTCCACCGCGCGCCCAATGTGCTGCTGATCCCGGGCACATCATCGCGCGCCCACTTGCGCGAAAACCTGGCCGCGGCGCACATTGTTCTCTCGGCGGACGACATGGCCGCGCTCGATGCCATCGGCGCGCCTGCTGCCTGAGCGTTCAGCCGGTTTTAACCGCACCTTCCGGGTTTCACCCTAGTCAGCGCCAAACCCCCTTGCAGCCTCCTCGCGCCTAGTACGGGTCCAATATCCGCAGCGCAGTCCCGCGCGGCGGCAGATATGGGCTCTATCGGCATGGATTATCTCAGGAACGCTCCGATCGGACGCAAGCTCGCGGTGATGTTCGCGGTGCTGTCGCTCGTCATCGTCACCGCCATCGGCAGCATGGTCTGGCGTATGTCCGCGATGCGCAGCGCAGAAATCGAAGTGGCGGAGGAACACGTCCCCCAGGCGCTTTCGGCGGACAGGATCAACATCGCCATGGCCGAATTCGAGAATGCGCTCAGGGCCCACCTGCTGGCGGCCGACCAATACGAGCGCACCGATGCCGAAGCCGCAATTACCGCCAACCAGAAGGTCATCAGCACCCAGATTGCCGCGTTCGAGGCAACCGCTCTTGATGGCAAGGAAAAATCCTTTCTCAAGGCGTTCAAGGCCGGCTGGGCGGAGATGAGCAAGGATACCAGCCAGATCACCCAGCTCTCGTCCGAAGGGCGAACTGCGGAAGCGCTCGCCCGCCTTGCCACATCGACCGAGCCGGTTGAGAATACCACCAATGCACTGGCCGATCTTGCCGCATATCAGAAGTCGCATATCGACCGTGCGAATGCGACGGCAGTGTTGGGCTACCAGATCGCCCTGTGGACCGGCATCATCGCCGCGATCCTCCTGCTCGGCACGCTGGGCGGCATCTACCTCATGATGGTGCGCATCGTTGCCCGCCCGGTCGGCCAGATCACCCATGCGATCCAGGACCTTGCCGATGGCCGCCTTGATGGCACGCTCGCCGTCAGCGATACGCAGGACGAAGTGGGCGCGCTGGGCCGGGCCATGTGCGGCCTGCAAGCGAAGCTTGCCCGCGCCGAGGCGAGCAAGGCCGAACAGGTCGAGCTGATCGTCAGCACGCTTGGCGCAGCGCTCGCCCGGTTCAAGGAAGGCGATCTCTCGGCCCGCGTCACCGCCGCGCTCGAAGGCTCCTTCGCGCGCCTCAAGACCGATTTCAACGCCATGGCGAGCGAGCTCGAGCGAGTTATCGGCTCGGTCGCCGGTACGGCAAACGGCGTCCAGACCGGATCGACCGAGATCCGCGCGGCCTCAGACGATCTCGCCTCACGCACCGAACAGCAGGCCGCGAGCCTTGAATCCGCCGCCAATGCCATGCGCGAAGTCACCGCCAAGGTCGAGCAGAGCGCCCACAACGCCGGCGCCGTGCGCGAAACGATCGTGCGTGCCACCGAACGGGCCAACGAAGGCGGCAATGTCGTCAAGCGCGCGGTCGGGGCGATGGACTCGATCGTCGACAGTTCGAAGCAGATCACCCAGATCATCGACCTGATCGACGGCATCGCGTTCCAGACCAACCTGCTTGCCCTCAACGCAGGCGTCGAGGCAGCGCGCGCCGGCGAGGCAGGCCGCGGTTTCGCGGTCGTTGCCAACGAAGTGCGCGCGCTCGCCCAACGTTCAGCCGAAGCCGCGCGCGATATCAAGGGCCTCATCAGCGGCAGCGCGCAGCATGTCGAGATGGGCGTCCACCTGGTTGGTGAGACGGGCGAGGCGCTCGATGCGATCATCACTCAGGTCGCCGAAATCGGCACGCTCGTCGAAGGGATCGCCACTGCCGCCGTCGATCAGGCCACCAGCATTTCCAAAGTCAACGTGACCATGGGCGAGCTGGACCGGATGACCCAGCAGAACGCCGCGATGGTCGAGGAAAGCGCCGCCGCCTCGCGCAATCTCTCCGGTCAGGCTGCCAATCTCGCCAATCTCGTCGCGCGCTTCCGCGGCGCGGGGATCAGCGCTTCAGCCGGCAGCTTCAATGCCCCTCCCGCCGCACGGCCGGTTTCCGCCGCTGCGCCTGTCCTGCACGCACCGCGCGCGATCGCGGCCGCCTCGCACGCGCCGATCCACGGCAACCTCGCGCTCGAGATCGAAGACGACAACTGGTCGGAATTCTGATCCAGCCCATCGGCTCCACGCCTTGTGCGAAGGTGCGGAGTTGGGCCGGCCGGGATCGATTCAATCCTGGTCGGCCACCCCATCCGCCGCTTTTGCGGCCCTGAAATCGAAACGGATGCGTACCCAGGTGCCAAGCTGCGCCTTGCCGTCCACGCGCGGCGGCCGAACGAGAAACTGCCACGCGGCCTGCCGCAACGCACGCGCCAGGCCCGATCCGCGGGGGCTTTCGTCCACCTCGCGGCAATCCTCGACGTGGTACCGCTCGACAGTGCGGCAAATGATCATCGCCCAGTCACCCGCCGTCCCGCCCCGCGCCGCGCTCATATAGGGCGAAAGTTCGGAATGCGTCGGCTCGCGGTACCATTCCGCATTGTAGACGCGCGCGCCGCCCGGGCCGTCGCCGGTTCCCTCGGCATTGCCGCCCCCGCCCTGCGAAGCTCCGGCCTGGCCGCCGCCACCGGCCGGCTTGATCCGGCTGATGTCCGCCTTGGCCAGATCGTCGTGGCTCAGCTTGATGAAACCGGGCGGCCATTCGACCTGGTTCTTGCTGGGGATCACCACGCGCGGCGGCAGCTTGGCCGGCGGTGCGGTCACCGTTTGCACCTGCTTCTCGTCCTGCTTGGGCGCGGCCTTCTGCTTTTCCTTCGCGGCCGAGGGCGGCGAGATGTTGATCGCGACCAGCTGCCCCCCCGGCTCGCCGCCGCCGCCGCTCACGCCGCTCATGATGATCAGCACGAAGACGAGGAACACCCCGACTAACACCGCCAGCACAAATGAAACGGCCCGGTCGCGGCGCGACGGAGCGTAGCGCGCGGGGCTGACGGCAGGGGCAGATCGCATCGCGCATCGCCTACACGTGCAGAGGGGGAGCGGCAACGGGGCGGCTTGTAACCAAGTGTCGCTTCCCCGCGCGAACGCTGCGGTTCAGCCCACTTGCCAGTCCTGAACTCTCGCCCTATCCCTTAAGTAACCGATTAAGAAGGATGCAGGACAGAACATGCGCTTTGAAGGCACCAGCAATTACGTCGCCACCGACGATCTCAAGGTGGCTGTCAACGCCGCGGTGCTGCTGCGCCGCCCCTTGCTGGTGAAGGGTGAGCCCGGCACCGGCAAGACCGTGCTGGCGCATGAAATCGCCAAGGCCGTCGGCGCGCCGCTGATCGAATGGAACGTGAAGTCGACCACCAAGGCGCAGCAGGGCCTCTACGAGTATGACGCCGTGGCGCGCCTGCGCGATGGCCAGCTCGGCGATCCGCGCGTGCACGAGATTTCGAACTACATCCGCAAGGGCAAGCTGTGGGAGGCGTTCACCTCGCCGCAGCTCCCCGTCCTTTTGATCGACGAGATCGACAAGGCGGACATCGAGTTCCCGAACGACTTGCTGCAAGAGCTCGACCGGATGAGCTTCGATGTCTACGAAACGCACGAGACGATCGCCGCCAAGGAACGCCCGATCGTCGTCATCACCTCGAACAACGAGAAGGAACTGCCCGACGCGTTCCTGCGCCGCTGCTTCTTCCACTACATCAAGTTCCCGGATCGGCAGACGATGCAGTCGATCATCGACGTGCATTTCCCCGGCATCCAGAAGACCCTTTTCAGCAAGGCGATGGATATCTTCTACGAAGTCCGCGAAGTCCCCGGCCTCAAGAAGAAGCCGAGCACGTCGGAACTGCTCGATTGGCTCAAGCTGCTGCTGAACGAGGACATGCCGCTTGATGTCCTGCAGAACCGCGATCCCACCAAGGCGATCCCGCCCTTGCACGGCGCGCTCCTCAAGAACGAGCAGGACGTGATGCTGTTCGAACGCCTCGCCTTCATGGCGCGGCGACCGGGGAACTGAGCACCCCACAGCCCTCTCTCCTTCAGGGGAGAGGGCCCGGTAGAGGGGAAATCAATCCCGCGGCCCGAGCTGCTCCAGCTCCACTTCGGCATACATCGTCTGCACCGCCGGGCGCGCCTTGATCTGGTCGATCCAGCGCACAAGGCCCGGCGTCGTTTTCGCGCTCACGAACTCGGGAAACCCGAACTGCATCCCGTTCGCAATCGCGAAGTTGCAGATATCCGCCAGCGTATACTGCCCCGGCACAAGCAACTCTTGCTCGCGCAAGTGCGCATCCAAACGCTCGACTGAATAGCCGATCTTGCGCATTTCCTCGTCGAGCAGGTCCTGCGGAACGCCCTTGCGCGCGCGGCGCCTTTTCACCTGCTGCTCCACCACCGGGATAGCGGCCACCTTCTCCTCGAACTCCGCATCTGACAGCCCCTTCACCATGTTGCCCGCATCGCCGCCCTGCCCGCCGATGTTGCCGGGCGCAGCGAAACCTCGGTCGGGTACTCGTCCTCCAGATACTCGCAGATCACCGTGCTCTCGGTGATCACGTGCGCGCCGTCCACCAAAGTAGGCACCTGCCCGCGCGGGTTGATCGCCTTGAACCAGTCGGTATGGTGCTCGAACTTGGCCGGATCGAGCCGGTTCTTCTCGAACGGCAGGCCCTTCTCCTAAAGCGTGAGCAGCGGCTTCATCGAGTTGGCGGCAGGTCCGAAACTGTAGAGCTTGAGCATGGCTTATGGGTATCCTCTCCGGGTTGCTCGCAGCCTACAAATTGTATGTATGGCTAACGCTACCAAATGTGAAGGAACGCCCATGGCCTATACCGGACGCTGCGCCTGCGGTGCGGTCACCGCCGAAATCGCTGCCGATGCGCCCATCGCGGTGCGCCAGTGCTGGTGCCGCCAGTGCCAGCAGCTTGCGGGCGGCTCGCACAGCACCAACGCGATGTTCATGACCAACGATGTCACTATTACCGGCACGCTCGGCTCCCACGCCTATACCGCTGCCAGCGGCAACACGCTCACCCAGTCGTTCTGCCCCGCCTGCGGCACCCCGGTCATGGGCCAGGTCTCGGCCCGCCCCCAGTTCCGCACCATGCGCGTGGGCTTCATCCAGCCACCGCACGATCTCATCCCGCAAATGGTGATCTGGACCGACGACGCCCCGGCCTGGGCGGTCTTCCCCGAAGGCATCGAACGCCACGCGCAGCAGCCGCCCCCGCCGCCGCCCAAATCCTAGCGCTTGCTCCAGCCACCCATTCGCCTTAATCATCCGGTTAAGACGCGAGCGAGGCCCGACCACCCATGTTCTTCAACTTCATCGACGAGCTGCGCGCCGCCGGCATCAAGGCCAGCTTCAAGGAGCATCTCACGCTGCTCGAAGCGCTCGACAAGGACGTGATCGATCAGACGCCTGAGGCCTTCTACTACCTCTCCCGTGCCACCTTCGTGAAGGACGAGGGCCTGCTCGACCGGTTCGATCAGGTCTTCAACAAGGTCTTCAAGGGCCTGCTGACGGACTATGGCCAGCGCCCGGTCGACATTCCGGAGGACTGGCTCCGCGCCGTCGCCGAAAAGTTCCTCACCGAAGAGGAAATGGAGAAGATCAAGGCGCTCGGCTCGTGGGACGAGATCATGGAGACGCTCAAGAAGCGGCTCGAGGAGCAGAAGGAGCGCCACGAAGGTGGCAACAAGTGGATCGGCACCGGCGGCACCAGCCCCTTCGGCCACGGCGGCTACAACCCCGAAGGCGTGCGCATCGGCGGCGAAGGCAAGCACGGCCGCGCGATCAAGGTCTGGGAAAAGCGCGAGTTCGCCAACTTGGACAACACCAAGGAACTCGGCACCCGCAACATCAAGATCGCGCTGCGCCGCCTGCGCCGCTTTGCGCGCGAAGGCCATGCCGATGAACTTGATCTGCCCGGCACGATCGAAGGCACCGCCAAGCAGGGCTGGCTCGATATCCGCATGCGCCCCGAACGGCGCAACGCGGTCAAGCTGCTCCTGTTCCTCGATGTCGGCGGCTCGATGGACCCGTTCATCAAGCTGGTCGAAGAGCTGTTCAGCGCCGCCACGGCTGAATTCAAGAACATGGAGTTCTTCTATTTCCACAACTGCCTCTACGAAGGCGTGTGGAAGGACAACAAGCGCCGCTGGTCCGAACGGACGAACACCTGGGATCTGCTCCACAAGTATGGCCACGATTACAAGATCGTGTTCGTCGGTGATGCGGCGATGAGCCCGTATGAGATCAGCCACCCCGGCGGCTCGGTCGAGCATTTCAACGAGGAAGCTGGCGCGATCTGGCTACACCGGGTGGCGCAGACCTACCCCGCCACCGTCTGGCTCAATCCGGTGCCCGAGAAGCAGTGGAACTATTCGCAATCGACCAAGATGATCAAGGATCTCGTCGGCGGCTCGATGTTTCCGCTCACCCTCGACGGCCTCGATGGAGCCATGCGCGAACTGACCCGCAAGAAGCACTGACACCTCAGAACCTCCCCATTTTTCCCGCCAGGACAAATGGGGAGGTGGCAGCCCGAAGGGCTGACGGAGGGCAAATGCGGATCGCAACAAGGCTGACTTGATCCCCACTCCCACAGGCGTAAAACGAAAAAAAGCACCGGAGAGGTCGCCATGTCCGACAACGAAATCCTCACTCTGCGCCGCACCGGCAGCCGCGTCGATCTCACGCTCAACCGCCCAAACCAGTACAACGCGCTAAGCGAAGACCTCCTCGCCGCGCTCAAGACCGAACTGACCAGCCTCGCAGGTGATACCTCGATCAGCTGCGTGGTGCTCTCCGGCGCGGGCAAAGCCTTCTGCGCCGGGCACGATCTGCGCCAGATGCACGGCCAGCGCCGCCTCGATTACTACCGCACGCTCTTCGCCGCCTGCGCCGATGTGATGGAAGCCATCGTCGCGCTGCCCGTCCCCGTCATCGCGCGCGTCCACGGCATTGCCACTGCCGCCGGCTGCCAGCTCGTCGGCGCCTGCGATCTCGCCATCGCCAGCCAGGACGCGCGCTTTGCCGTCTCGGGCATCAACGTCGGCCTGTTCTGCTCCACGCCCGCCGTCGCGCTCACCCGCAACGTGCCGGCCAAGCCCGCGTTCGAAATGCTCGTCACCGGCGAATTCATCAGCGCGCAGACCGCCGAGGATTGGGGCCTGATCAACCACGCCGTCCCCGCCGATCAGCTCGACGCCCAGATCGACACCCTCGCGGCCACCATCGCCGCGAAGAGCCCCGATGCCATCCGCCGCGGCAAGGCGCTGTTCTACGCCCAGCGCGAAGTCCACCGCGCGGAGGCCTATGCCCTCGCCGCCGAAGTCATGGCGCAGAACATGATGGACGATAACACGGCGGAGGGAATCGAAGCCTTCCTCGAAAAACGCGCGCCGATCTGGCGCTGAAACGGTCCTCCCCATTTTTGCGCAGCACAAATGGGGAGGTGGCCAGCCGAAGGTGGGTCGGAGGGGTTCTTCCCCTACCCCACCGTCACACCCTTCCAAAACGCCACCCGCCCCCTGATCTGCTTCGCCGCATCCTTCGGCTCGGCATAATACCAAGCCGCATCGCGGTTTTCTGCCCCGTCCACCATCAGCGAATAGTACTGCGCCGTCCCTTTCCACGGGCACACGCTCGTCGTCGCGCTCGGCTTCAGCACCGCTGCATCCACCGCCTCCAGCGGAAAATAGTGGTTGCCTTCGACCACCACCGTATCATTGCTGCGCGCAATCACCGCGCCGTTCCACCGTGCCTCGACCATTTGCCTGCCTTTTCGTTTGCATCACAACATCCGGAGTGTGCCCCAGCACGGCTGCCGCTACCAGTCGCCCCATGGAACACCTCACCCAGACCATCGCCGCGCTCGATTGGCCCGCCCTCGCCCAGAACCTCGATGATCTCGGCTACGCGCTCACCCCGCGCCTGCTCGATGCCGAAACCTGCACCGCGCTTGCCGCGCTTTACGCTGAAGACACGCGCTTCCGCTCCACCGTCACCATGGCCCGCCACGGCTTCGGCAAGGGCGAGTACCGCTACTTCGCCTATCCCTTGCCCGAAATCGTGCAGGCGCTGCGCACCGCGCTCTATCCCCACCTCGCCGCCATCGCCAACACGTGGGCAGAGCGCCTCAGCCAGCCAGACATCTGGCCCGCCGCACACCAATCCCTGATCGATCGCTGCCACGCCTTCGGCCAGCCGCGCCCCACCCCGCTGCTGCTGCGCTACCGGATGGGCGACTACAATTGCCTCCACCAGGACCTCTACGGGCCGATCCACTTCCCGCTGCAAGCCGTCGTCATGCTGAGCCCCGATGATGCCTATACCGGCGGCGCGCTCACCCTCGTCGAGAACCGCCCACGCATGCAGAGCCGCGCCGAAGTCGTGCCCATCCGGCAGGGCCAGATCGCGCTGATCCCGGTGCAGGGCAAACCGCGCAGGGCGTCCACCGGCTGGTCGAAATCCGCCATGCGCCACGGGGTCAGCACCGTCCTGTCCGGAGAACGCCGCACGCTGGGGATCATCTTCCACGATGCGAGTTGACGGGTCAGTGTGTTCCTGCGCGCCTTTACCAGCGTGCGCATCTTCGGCCCGGCACGCAGGGCGAACGCGGATAGCGTCCGCTCAGGTTCCGCCCGCCGTGGCCGCCGGGCCAGACAGCGCCGCCGTCAGATAGCGCACGGCGACCGTCGCAGCCGGACCCGCACCGGGCCGCAGCGGCGCGATCGTCACCGTCTGCCGGCTGTAGGCACACACCGCGTTGTCCGCGCCGGGGCTGCCGCTGCTGGTCGTCACCGTGCAGTCCGTCACATGGCCGCCCATGTCGAACAGCAGGCGCGCCTTCACCGGCTGGCGATAGCCTTGCGGCAGGCGCGAAACCTGCATCGGCACTTCGAGTTGCGCAGTCTGGAGATCGAGGCCGGGCAACCACCAGGCGGTGGCCATGCGGTACTGTCCCGCCACGGGCTGGCCTGCGGCATCCCGCGCCGGGGCAAACTGCGCCCGCTTGCGTGCGATCGTGCAGCTGGCGAAGTCGAGCCGCGCATGGCCGGAGCTTTCGGTCACCTCACAACCTGTCACCTTGCCCGCGGCAGAAACCGCGAGGACGACCGAGACAACGCCCTGCTCTTCGCGCGCCAATGCCTCCCGGGGATAGTCGCCCGCCGCGAACACATTCCCCTCGTTGAGGAGTTCCGGTGCACCGCTTGCTGCAGGCACTGCCGCGCCCTGCGCCGCTGCCGCCAGCATCAGTGTCATCATGGCCGTTCCCCCCCAATGCGTCGGCAAATACTACGGCCTAGCGCTTAATCCTTTGCGCGCGCTGCACGCCGCTGCGCTCGTTCGCGCTCCTTTTTCTCTTTTACAGCAATATATTCCTCGTGATCGCCAGGCACCGCACAAAACGGCGTGAGAGGCGGAGCCTTAGTTTCCTGGCCAGGAGACCATAAATCAACCCAATTGACACCATGGCCCTTCGTTTTACGAGCAAACCGGATATAGTAGGTGCCGAGCAACGCGCCACTGGTGTCATAAGCCCTCCACACCCCGCGACCATAGTTCCCCGTCACTCCTAGAGTGAGATCGACTAGCTCTAAACGGTTGATATGTGACGCCCAAGGATCGCGTATTGAAGGTAGATCACGGCTCTTTACGCCGTCCAATTGCCAGCGCATCCAAGGCTTTTGTCCTTTATAAGCCGGGGTCGGATCGCCATCAACTTTTGCAATATCAAGATAAGCACGAAAGGCCGGTTCCGCTTCGGCCTTGAAGCGTTCAATAGCCTTCGGACTTAATTTCCATTCAAGCGATAAGCACCCTTCAGGCATACCAGCATTCATCAGCGCGACAGTGAATGCTATTGTATCATTAATTGCTTGCGCCCGCACCTGGGTGGCGAAAGTGAAACTACAAATTGCCACTGCGATCAAAATAATTGCCCGCACTTTAGCGCCCTCTCAAATATTCGTGTGCACTGCCATTCTTCAAAGTTTGTGTCCATAAAGCTTTTGCGCTCGGTAGAGAGTTGCAGCGCATAATGAGTCTAAAGCCTAGTACTGACCGGCCCTCGGCACAACTGCAAGGACGCGCGATCCGGCACAAACCGCTGTCCTACACCACACCGCTTCACGTATTCTCGCGACCTGCTCTGTGAACGCGTGAAACCAGCCCAAATCCGCCCATGCTTCGACAGACTCAGGATGCGCGGAAGTGAGCGCGAAATGGGAGCGAAAACCCGCCCCGGAGTTCTTCCCCAGGACTGTGTCAACTGTGTCAACTGTGTCAACTTGGCGGCAAACTGTCCCGCTTCAGTACAGAAGAAAGGGCGCCCGCGTTTCCAGCCAGGCCGCCTCGTCCGGCCCCGCCAGCGCGTCCAGATCGGCCGCCGTGCTGGCCGGATCATCCACCCACTGCCGCAGCCCCGGCCCGCCGTTGATCACGTCGATCGCCAGCTTGTCGAACACGTACTCGTAGGGAAAATCGCGCCACAGCGGATAGTCCGGGTAGAGCCGCCGGATCGCCTTGAACGCCAGCGCCTGCAGCCGCCACGGCCGGAACGCGTGGTGATCGTAGAACGGCCCCTCGGCATGGACCATCAGCGCGTTGCAGAGCTTGCCAACATGCTTGTGGAACGTCGGTTCGAACCAGCATTCCCGGATGGCGCACCCCGCCAGCCACTCCGGCGCGAAGCTTTGCATCTCGGCCAGCACGGCCTTGGCATCCACGTCCGGCGCGCCGAACAGCACTTCCAGCGGCCGCGTCGTCCCGCGCCCTTCCGAAACCGTCGCGCCCTCGATCATCACCGTGCCGGCATAGGCACGTGCCATGTTGAGGCTCGCGGCATTGGGGCTCGGGTTGATCCAGATGCGGCTCTGCGGCCAGCCGAACCCGCCGCCTTCCGGCTCCCAGCCCTCCATCGTGATGACCCGGTAGTCCACATCGAGCTTGAAGTGGTCCACGAACCACCGGCCCATCTCGCCCAGTGTCAGCCCGTGGCGCATCGGCATCGGCCCCGCGCCGACGAAACTTTCCCAGCCCGCAAGCAGCGTCGTCCCTTCCACCGGGCGGCCTGCCGGATTGGGCCGGTCGAGCACCCACACTGCCTTGCCGGTCCCGCTCGCCGCCTCCAGCAGATAGAGCAGCGTGGTGACGAAAGTGTAGATCCGGCAGCCCAGATCCTGCAGGTCGAACAGGAACACATCGGCACTGTCCATCATCCGCGCTGTCGGCCGCCGCACTTCGCCATAGAGGCTGAACACCGGGATCCCCAGCGCCGGGTCGATGAAGTCCTCCGTCTCGACCATGTTGTCCTGCTTGTCGCCGCGCAGGCCGTGCTGCGGCCCGAACGCGGCGGTCAGGGTGATCCCCGGACAGCTCGCGAGGGCATCCAGCGAATGCGTGAGCCCCTCCGTCACCGAAGCAGGGTGGGCGACCAGAGCGACGCGCTTGCCGTCCAGCGGGGCGCGCAGCGCCGGGTCGGCGAGCAGGCGATCAATACCGAATTTCATGCCGCTTTCGGTGCCGCAAGCCGTCCGGCGAAGCAAGCCGGATCGTGGAAGTCCGGCTTCTCTGGCGGATGCGCGATCGCCCAGAATGACCTGTGCCCGCCCTCCTCCTCGATCACCGCCGTCAGCCCGTAAACCCACGGCAGCGGCGGCAGTGTGCTCGCCGGGATCGCGGCATCGAAGATGAGCACCGAACCGCCCCGGCGCGGCGTGCAGACCGGCGCGCGCGCCGCCGCCCGCTCGGCCATCCCGGCGCGGTAGCCCGTGAAGTCATAAGCCGCCCAGCGCTCGGAGGGCGAGAGATTGAACTCGGCATAGCCCTCGCCGCCCGGTGCTTTCACGAACAGCTCGAAACAGGTCGTCTGCCACAGCCCATCCGTCCGCGCCCGCCCGGCAAACGGCGGCACCACCAGCGCCTGCGCTCCCTCCACCTTCCAGCGAAGCGTCAGCCAGTTCGCATCGAGCGAGAGGATGCGCGCCGCCACGCCGCTGACGAATTTGGCCGGATGTGCCGAATGCGCGGTCAGGTCGAACGTTTCCAAGCCTCAACCTTTCGTGCTAGGCGCGCGCCCATCATGACCCAATACAGCTCCTCTCTGCTCCGCCTGCTCGACGAGCGCGGCTACATCCACCAGATCACCGACGCGCACGGTCTCGATGCGCTGGCGGCCAAGCAGATCGTGCCGGGCTATATCGGCTTCGATGCCACCGCGCCATCGCTCCACGTCGGCAGCCTTGTCCAGATCATGATGCTGCGCCGGCTCCAGCAGGCCGGGCACAAGCCCATCGTGCTGATGGGCGGCGGGACGACCAAAGTGGGCGATCCGTCAGGCAAGGACGAGAGCCGCAAGATGCTCACCAGCGCGGATATCAAGGCCAACATCGCCTCGATCCGCACCGTGTTCGAGAAGCTGCTGAACTTCGGCGACGGCCCGTCCGACGCAATCATGGTCGATAACGACGATTGGCTTGCCAAGCTCGGCTATGTCGATCTGCTGCGCACCGTTGGCCCACACTTCACGATCAACCGGATGATGACCTTCGATTCGGTCAAGCTCCGGCTCGAGCGCGAACAGCCGCTGACGTTCCTCGAATTCAACTACATGATCCTGCAAGCCTACGATTTCCGCGAACTCGCGCTCACCGCAGGGTGCCGCTTGCAGATGGGCGGTTCGGACCAGTGGGGCAATATCGTCAACGGGATCGAGCTTACGCGCCGGATGGAAAGCACCGAGGTGTTCGGCCTCACCACCCCGCTGCTGACGACGGCGGACGGCGCGAAGATGGGTAAGACGGCGGCGGGCGCGGTCTGGCTCAACGAGGATGCGCTGCCCGCGTGGGACTTCTGGCAATACTGGCGCAACGTGGACGACCGCGATGTCGGCCGCTTCCTGCGCCTGTTCACCGATCTTCCGCTCGATGAGATTGCCCGCCTCGAAGCGCTTGGCGGCAGCGAGGTCAATGCGGCCAAGGTCGTGCTGGCGAACGAGGTCACCCGGCTGGTGCGCGGGGCTGAAGCTGCCGCCGCCGCCGAAGCGACTGCCGCGGCAACCTTTGCCGGCGGCGGTGTCGGGCAGGATTTGCCCTCGCTCGCCTGCCCGGATGGCAGCATCGCGCTGGTCGATGCGCTCATCGGGCTCGGCTTTGCGGCAAGCCGCGGCGAGGCCAAGCGCCTGATCGCGGGCGGCGGTGCGCGGGTGGAGAGCCTGCCGATTACGGACGAAGCCCACGTCATCGCACTGAAAGGAAGTGAAATCCGCGTTTCCTCGGGCAAGAAGAAGCACGGCGTACTCCGTCCGGCCTGAAGGTAAAAACTTGCCGTTAATCGGCAACTCCCGACCGCAAGACGGCAAATCGGTGCCGGGCCTTTACGAAATATCAGCCTATTCGGACCAGAACCGCTCGTGCTTGACCATCACGAGGAGTTATCATGGCCAGCGGCGCACAGCTTTCCGTCACCGATCAGCGGCTATCCACCCGCCACCCGGTCGACCTGCCCTTGATCGGCGAACATCGCCGGCTGGGAGATGTGATGCTGCATGTCATCAACATCTCCACCACAGGCTTCATGGTGCGGGGCGAACTCGCCCTCCAGCGCGGTGAACGCATCACCATCCGCCTCCACCACATCGGCCGAATCGAAGCATTCCTCGTCTGGGGCGACGGCAACCGCGCCGGCTTCCAGTTCGAGCGTATCCTGCGCACCGACGATTTCCTGATGATGATCAAATCGCTGCAACCCAACCCAAGGCTCCAGCGCTCGCGATAAGTGCCTGAGGCGGCGTGTAGACTCCTCCGTGCACGCTTCGCCGATTGTCACTTGATATATTATATCATCACGATAAAGCGGCGCTCGAAACAACGCTTCGGGTGTCCATAATGCACAAGTCCTCGCTTGCCGCCGGTTGCGCGATCGGCGCCATGCTTCTCAGCTTCTCGCACCCTGCGCTTGCTGACCCGGCCTCCGCGCCCGATGTGCCTGGCGCGGCACAGCTGGCGCAGGCGGGCCAGATCAACACCACGCAGACAGACGATGCTGGTCATTCCCCGATCGTGGTGACGGGCCGTCTCATTTCGGGCGACCGCGATGCCATTGTCGCACCGGTGGTGATCGGCGGTGAAGACCTTGCCCGCCGCGCTGCCGCGCAGATCGGCGATGTGCTCGCTCATCTTCCCGGCGTTTCGACCAGCGGCTTTGCCCCCGGGGCATCGCGGCCGGTGCTGCGCGGTTTCGATGGCCCGCGCGTGCAAGTGCTGACCGACGGTCTGGGTTCGCTCGACGCGAGCTCGGTTTCGGCGGACCACGGCGTTGCGATCGATACGCTCAATGTCGAGCAGATCGATGTGCTGCACGGCCCGGAAGTGCTGCTCTACGCCGCCGATCCGGCGGGCGGCGCTGTCAACGCGCTCGATCGGCGCATCCCGCGCCGCGTCCCGGCAAAGCCGATCGTGGTGAATGCCCTTGCCGCCTATGGCTCTGCGGCAGATGCGGTCAATCTCGGCGGCGCGGTCGATGTGGCGCTTGCCCCCCGGCTCGCCGCGCATTTCGATGCTTCCTACAACCATGCGGGCGATGTGCGGATCGGTGGCAACGTCGTATCCGATCCCTTGCGCGCCCGGCTACGGGCGGAAGCCGACGACCTTGCAGCCGCAGGCGATGCCGAGGGCGCGGCAAACCTCACCGCCGGGCTTGATGCGCGCGGACGCCTCCCCAACTCCTGGGCGCGCGGCAGCACCTTCGGGGCAGGGCTTGCATTTATCGACAGCGGCGGCTCGGTTGGCCTGTCAGTCCAGCGCCTCACCAGCGACTATGGCATTCCGCCGCGGCCATCGTCCGAAGCGCCCGAGCTCGTTTCGCTTTCCCTGCGCCAGACGCGCTATGACTTGCGCACAAGCGTCAATCTCGGCGGGTTTTTCAACCGGCTCGAGGCGCGCGTGGCTTATGGTGACTACACCCACGCAGAAATCTCGAGCGGGGTTGCGGGTACGCGCTTCTTCAATTCGGCCATCGAATCTCGGTTCGTCCTGACGCAGGCCCGCCACGGCGGCTGGCGCGGTGAAAGCGGCTTGCAGTATGGCACGCGCAATTTCCGCATCGTGGGCGAGCCGCTGCTCCCCAACTCGGTCACTGAACGGATTGCCGGCTTCACCCGCCAGCAGCTTTCGCTGGGCAAGGTCGATCTCGAAGGCAGCCTGCGCGGCGAGCATGTCTCGGTAAAACCGAAGGGCCTTGGCGCGGGCGAAGCCGGCCGCAGTTTCGATCTCCTCGCCGCCGGTGCAGGCCTTGCCTGGCATCCGCTGGAAAGCGTGACGCTGAGCCTTTCCGCCACCCACGGCGAGCGCGCACCGACGGCAGAGGAACTCTACATCGACGGTCTGCACGACGCGACCCAGTCCTACGAGCGCGGGAACCCCACGTTCCGGATCGAACGCAGCAACACAGTGGAAGCGGGCCTGCGCTACCACAGCGACCGCATCGCCGGGGCCTTCACGGCCTACGCCACCAATTTCAGCAACTTCATTGCGCCGATTCCCACTGGCGAACGGATCGAAGGCGCGCCGGTTTACCAGTACGTCCAGCTCCCCGCGCGCTTCCGCGGCCTTGAAGCCGAAGGTTCGTGGAAGGCGCTGGCTTGGGATGATGGCCGCGCGCTCTCGCTCGAAACGGCGGTGGACTATGTCCATGCGGAACTGACCGGCCAGGGCCCGGCTCCCCGCATTCCGCCACTGCGCGTACGCGGCGGGGTCACCTACGAATCCGACCGGATCGGCGCGAACCTGGAAGCCATCGTCCATGCCCGGCAGGACCGCGTAACCACCTACGAAACCAAGGTCGATGGTTATACCCTGCTCAATGCCAATCTCACCTGGCGACCGATGGGCAAGAGCGGGCCGCTCGCTCTCATCCTTTCGGGCGAGAACCTGCTCGACAAGGTTGGCCGCCTCGCCACCTCGGAAACGCGCGATTTCGTGCCGATTGCCGGGCGCGAGATCCGGCTGACAGCGACGCTCAGGATCTGAATGGCAGGGAAGATTTAAACCGTTGGTTAGATTTGCTTGCTTGGCAAGGGCGCGCCGCGCTGCCATTCCGGCGGCGTGACCGCGCCTTCAGACGAACCCCGCTCCCCGCTGGACATCCCGGACTATCGCCGCTTCTGGCTTGCCCGGTTCCTGTCGGTCTTCGCAACGACCGGGATGGTCGTGGTGCTGGGCTATCAGCTCTACGATGTCGCGCGGAGCCAGTATGGCATGAGCATCGGCATGGCGGCGTTCCAGCTCGGCGTGCTGGGCCTTGCGCAGTTCCTGCCCGTGCTCCTCCTCACGCCCGTCGCCGGACTGGTCGCGGACCGGTTTGACCGCAGGCTGGTCGCCGGCCTTGCCAACGCGGTCGATATGCTCGTGGCGCTGATCCTCGCCGCCGCGACGATAGCCGGCCATCTCAATCTTCCGCTGCTCTTCGCGCTCGGCGCGCTTCACGGCACCGCGCGCGTGTTCATCGGTCCAGCCATGGCCTCGATCGCGCCCAACATCGTGCCGGTGCGGCTCATGCCGCGCGCCATCGCAATCAATTCGATGGCGTGGCAGACCGGATCGGTGGGCGGACCTGCGATTGCGGGCCTGCTCTTCGCGCAGGTTCCCACCCTGCCTTATGTTATTTCCGGCCTGCTGCTGGGAACCGCCACGCTGCTTGTCCTGCGCATCCGCCCGCTGCCGCCGCCGGATGAAAACAAGCGCGCACATCCGCTCTCGCAGATCGTGGGCGGGCTGAGTTTCGTTTGGCACGACCGCTTCCTGTTCGGCTGCGTCACACTCGATCTGTTCGCCGTGCTGCTCGGCGGGGCGACAGCGCTGCTGCCAGTCTATGCGCGCGACATCCTGATGGTCGACGGGCATCACGTCGGCGCCAACGGGCTCGGCATCATGCGCGCGGCGCCGGGTGCCGGTGCGGCGGTGGTGGCCCTGCTGCTGGCGCGCAAACCTATCGAAAGCGGCGTGGGCGCAAAGATGCTGATCGCAGTGGCCGTCTATGGCGCGGCGACCATCGGCTTCGGCCTCAGCCGCGATTACTTCCTCTCCCTCCTGATGCTGGCCTCGCTCGGCGCTGCGGACATGGTTTCGGTGTTCATCCGCAACACGCTGGTCCAGCTTCACACGCCCGATGCGGTGCGCGGCCGTGTTTCGGCGATCTCGGGCCTTGCGATTTCCGCGTCCAATGAGCTGGGCGAAATGCAATCGGGCGTGGTGGCAGCGCTCCTTGGCGCAACCGGCGCGGTTGTATTCGGGGGCGTCGGTGCGATAATCATCACCGTGGCGTGGGCGGCCTGGTTCCCCGAACTCCGACTCGTCCGCACATTTGCAGACAAGACACTTCACCAGAAGGAAGCGACATGAAAGCGGCCAATATTCTCGCCACTATTGGCAATACCCCGCACATTCGCCTCTCCCGCCTGTTTCCGGGTCACGAGGTATGGGTGAAGAGCGAACGCACCAATCCCGGCGGCTCGATCAAGGACCGCATCGCGCTGGCCATGATCGAGGCGGCGGAAGCTGACGGCAGCCTCAAGCCGGGCGGCACGATTGTCGAGCCGACTTCGGGCAACACCGGCATCGGCCTCGCCATGGTCGCGGCGGTGAAGGGCTACAAGCTCGTGCTCGTCATGCCCGAATCGATGTCGCTCGAACGGCGGCGATTGATGCTGGCCTATGGCGCCAGCTTCGATCTCACCCCGCGCGAGAACGGCATGAAGGGCGCCATCGCCCGCGCGCTCGAAATCGTTGCCGAGACGCCGGGTGCGTGGATGCCCGCGCAGTTCGACAACCCGGCCAATGTCGCCGTCCACGTGGCAACCACCGCTGCAGAAATCCTTGCGGACTTCGCAGATGCGCCGATCGATGCGCTGATCACCGGCGTCGGCACCGGCGGGCACCTCACGGGCTGCGCCGAGATGCTCAAGGGCCATTGGCCCAAGCTCAAGGCATGGGCGGTCGAGCCCACGCTTTCGCCGGTGATCTCGGGTGGCCAGCCCGCGCCGCACCCGATCCAGGGCATCGGCGCCGGATTCATCCCAGGCAACCTTCACACCCAGGCCATTGACGGCGCGATCCAGGTCGATCCTGCCGACGCCAAGGAATGGGCCCGCCGCGCCGCGCGCGAAGAAGGCATGCTCGTCGGCATAAGCTCGGGTGCGACGCTTGCCGCCATCGCGCAAAAGCTGCCCGAGCTCCCCGCCGGCAGCCGCGTGCTGGGCTTCAACTACGACACCGGCGAGCGCTACCTCTCGGTGCCGGATTTCCTGCCGGAGTAAGCGCCTTGGCGCTCGAACAGATCGCGTACTGCGATGACGATACTGCGCTGACGGGATGGCTCGCCCGCCCTGTCGGCGCGGCGCGCGGCGCAGTGCTCGTGCTGCCGACGATCATGAACCCAAATCCACCGATGGAGCGACGCGCGTTGATGCTGGCCGAGGACGGCTTCGTTGCGATGGTCGCGGATTTCTATGGCGGACCGGTGCGGGATCAGGAACATTCCTACGCGCTGGCAAGCGGCCTGCGCGCTTCGGTCGATGGCTATCGCGCACGGCTGCGCGCTGCGCTGGCGACGCTGACAGGATTGCCCGAAGCGCAGGGTCTGAAGGCCGCCGCCGTCGGCTACTGCATGGGCGGGCAGGCCGCTCTGGAACTGGCCCGGGACGGTGCGGACATCGTTCTTGCGGCCAGCTTCCACGGCATTCTGGAAACCGATCGCCCCGCTGCACCCGGCGCGGTCAAGGCGCGCATTCTGGTCTGCCACGGCGATGCCGATCCGCTCGTCCCACGCGCGCAGGTCTCCGCCTTCTGGGAAGAAATGGACGCGGCCGGAGCCGACTGGCACTTCCACAGCTATGGCGGCATCAAACACGGCTTCACCGATCCCGGCGCCAGCGCGCGCGGCGTGCCGGCCCTCGGCTATGATGCCAGTGCCGATCGCCAGAGCTGGGCGGCGCTAACGAGCCTCTTTGCCGAAGTGTTCTAGGCGGCGAACTGCTCGGCGGTCATCGCCATCACGGTCTCCGCGCCCGCTTCCACTTCATAGCGCAGCGCACCCGCTTGCGGCGCGAAACGCAGCGCCCAGTGCTTGGCGCAGAGCAGCTTGGCTTCGTAGAACGCTTTGTCTGCACCTTCCTGCCCCAGCGCGGCGGCCGAAACCTTGGCCATGCGCAGCCACATCAGGCCGAGCGAGACGACGCCAGTCAGCGTCATGTAGGCATAGGCGCCCGCACCGATCGCGTTGGGATTGGCCATGCCGTTCTGGAGGAACCACATCGTCGCGGCCTTGAGGTGGCCGGCGGCCTTGGCGAGCCGCTCGGCCACAACCTTCACCGTCTCGTCAGCACTGTCCTCCGCGCATTCGGTATCGATCACTGCGAACAGCCGCTGGATCGCCCGCCCCCCGTTCAGCGCCAGCTTGCGGCCGACAAGGTCCATCGCCTGCACGCCATTGGCGCCTTCGTAGATCATCGCGATCCGCGCATCGCGCACGAACTGGTCCATGCCGTTCTCGGCGATGTAGCCGTGCCCGCCCCAGACCTGCTGCATGTCGGTCGCGGTCTTGTAGCCCATGTCGGTGCCGTAGCCCTTGATCACGGGCGTGAGCAGGCTGATGAGGTCATCCGCCGCCTGCCGCTCTTCCTCGGTCTCGGCCTTGTGCGAGAGATCCACCTGCAGCGCCCCCCACAGGCACAGCGCGCGCATCCCGCCGATGAACATCTTGGCGTCCATCAGCATGCGCCGAACATCGGGATGCACGAGCAGCGGGTCGGCCTTCTGCTGGGGCTCGGCCGGCCCCGTCAGCGCGCGGCCCTGCCGGCGCTCCTGCGCGTAAAGCAGCGCGTTCTGGTAAGAGGCTTCCGCCTGCGCGAGACCCTGGATGCCGACGCCAAGCCGCGCCGCGTTCATCATGATGAACATCGCGGCAAGGCCCTTGTTCTCCTCGCCGATCAGCCAGCCCTTGGCACCATCGTAGTTCATCACGCAGGTCGCGTTGCCGTGGATGCCCATCTTGTGCTCGATCGATCCGACCGAGACGGCATTGCGATCCCCAAGTCCGCCATCCCCGTTCATGAGGAACTTGGGCACGATAAACAGCGAGATGCCCTTGCTCGATTCAGGCGCGCCCGGGGTCTTCGCCAGCACGAGGTGGATGATGTTCTCGCACAGGTCATGGTCGCCCGCCGAGATGAAGATCTTGGTGCCGGTGATGCCGTACGATCCGTCTGCCTGCGGCTCGGCGCGCGTGCGGATGAGGCCGAGATCGGTGCCGCAGTGCGGCTCGGTCAGGTTCATCGTACCCAGCCACTCGCCGCTCACCATCTTGGGCAGGTACATCGCCTGCTGCTCGGGCGAGCCCTTTGACGCAATCGCCGAGATCGCGCCATTGGCAAGCCCGGGATACATCGCGAAGGCCTGATTGGCGCTCGCGAGGTATTCTTCCATCACGAAACCGATCACGTGCGGCAGGCCCTGCCCGCCATAGATTTCCGGAGCAGCGAGTGTCCCCCATCCCGCCTCGACATAGCGGGCATAGGCTTCCTTGAAGCCCTTGGGCGTCGTGACCGAACCATCGGGATGGCGGGTGCAGCCTTCCTGATCGCCCGAGAGATTGAGCGGGGCCACCACTTCGTTCACGAAGCGGCCCGCTTCCTCGATCACGCTGTCCGTGAGATCGCGCGTCGCGGCTTCGAAGCCCGGCAAATGGCCATAACCTTCAATCCCCAGCACTTCATTGACGACAAAACGGGTGTCGCGGGTCGGCGCCTGAAAAACGGGCATGCGTCTGGTCCTCTCAGGTGTTATTCGGGATCGGCGCCCAGATCGACCGGGCGGACTTCCAGCTTCTCACGCTCGCTCAGCAGCGCGACGAAACTGGTCAGTTCGGCAATTGTCGCATTGATATCAGCCTGCTGCCGCTTGAGATTGTCGATGCGTTCGAGGCACTTGTCGATTGTCACGCGGCGCTGCTTCGCGCGCCCGTCACCCAGATCGTAGAGATCGATCATGTCGCGGATTTCGGAGAGGCTGAAGCCCACGTTCTTGGCGCGCATGATCCACGCCAGCCGCGCCCGATCGCGCTTCGAATAGATGCGCGCAAGGCCCACGCGGGTCGGCGCGATCAGCCCCTCGTCTTCGTAGAAGCGCAGCGCCCTCGCGGTGACGCCAAATTCGCTCGAGAGATCGGAAATGGTGAACTGCTCGCGCGCCAGTGCATCGGGCTGGTGCAAGTGGCCCGTATGGTCGCTGCTGCGGGCCGGACCTGCCCGCCGGGTCGCGACGGTTGGCATCCGCTCTGGACTCGTGGTGATGGGGCGCGAGGACATATCTCGCGACCTAACTAACCTTTACGTAAGCGTCAACCTTCGATCCGCTCCAGCGCCCCATCCGCCCCAAGGCGGCGGTAGAAGCACGAAGGCGCGAGCGTGTGGCAGGCAGGGCCGGCCGCCTCGACCCTGAGTTCGAGCGCATCCTGATCGCAATCGACGCGGATTTCGAGAACCTTGAGCACGTGACCCGAAGTCTCGCCCTTCATCCACAGCCGCCCGCGAGAGCGCGAATGGAAGTGAGCAAAGCCGGTCTCGCGCGTGCGGGCAATCGCCTCTGCGTCCATGTGCGCCACCATCAGCAGGCTGCCGCTGACGTGATCTACGACAATGGCCGTGACAAGGCCAGCGGAGTCGAAGCGCGGCAGGAACTCCCCGCCCTGTTCGCGGAGCTCGGTTTCGGGAGATTGCGTGGGAATGGGACAGGCCTTTCGCGTTTGGAGCCCACTTGGGCATCATTTTGTTGCAGGATAACCACATGCCCCCGCCAAAATCCATGGCTTGCGCACAAGGTGCTTTTACCTCGCCCTGCAATGGCGGAATAACAGCATGCGGCTTGAGGGAGCTGCAAGGCGCATCGGGCAAACGTTCGGGCGCTGGTAAAGTGGCCAGAGTTCAGGGTTGGCATAAACATGGGGCGCCGCTGGCGCCGTCGCTTCCCGAAACGGGAAGGGCAGCACGGTCAGCGGAACAGGGATCAGGGATTTCGGCAGCCGCTACCATCCGTCAGATGCCAGCAGAAGCTGGGGGCCGCGAGGGGTGGTCCATGACAAGGATGAGGCTGGGCCGATCAGGTATCGTCACGGGAACGCCCGGAGTTAGCGCTCCGGGCGTTTCGTGTTTCGGGCTGGCCGATGTTCAGGCAGCCAGCGGCGCCGCATCCCGGCTCACGTGATCGAGTGCTTCATCAAGCACCCGCGCAAAGCACGCAATCCGCACGTCCCCCGCGCCCGCCTTGCGCAGCGCGGCAAGGCACGCGTCGGTCGTTGCGCCGCTCGTCATCACATCATCGACAAGCAGCACGTTTGCGCCCTTCAGCCGTGCGGCGCGGCGCGGGTTCGCGCTGATCGCCCCGCGCAGCGCTTCGGCCCGCGCGCGCTTGCCAAGGCCGCCGAGCGACGGCGTACGCTTGCGGCGCTCCAGCCCATCGACAACCAGCGGCTGATGGATCGCCCGGGCGATCCGTTCGGCTAGGAGGGCAGACTGGTTGAACCCGCGCTCCCACAGCCGCCAGCGATGGAGCGGCACGGGCACCACCAGCCATTCGCCTTCGAGCGCGGGCAGCCGCGCGACCATCAGCCGCGCCAGCAGGTCTGCCAGCGCGATCCGCTTGCCCCGCTTGAACGCGAGGACAAGTTCACGCGCGGCATCGTTGTACAGCGTGGCCGCGGCAATCCCGGCATGGCGCGGCGGATCGGCCATGCAGGGTGCGCATTGTAGCTCGCCCGCGCGGACCATGCTTTCGCCAAGCGGGCGCTGGCAGGTGCTGCAGGCGGGTTCGCCCGGCACCGCCAGCTTCATCCAGCATGCTGCGCAGAGCCCTCCCTGCTGCGCCAGCGCATCGCCGCAAAGCGGGCAGCGCGGCGGGAACACCAGATCGATGAGCGGAGTGATGAATGCGGGTTTCGCCATGGCGCCAAGCTTCTTCCTCCGCCGCGCGATTGGCAAGAGGGGCTTGGCAAGCGCCGCGCGGCGCGGCAGGGGCGGATGCGATGGCTAGCGTCCCGCCTCCCCCGACGATCTTCGCGCCCTCCCGCCGCCGCGCCGCGCGCGCGCGCGCGCGCTGCCTCGAACGGCAACCTGATGCGCCGCACTTTCTGGCCGAAGACATGGTCGACGACGTGCTCGACCGCCTTGCCTTCCTGCGCCACGAACCGGCGCGTGCGCTGGTGGTGGGCGATGTCACCGGGCAGCTGGCCGAGGCGCTCGCCGCACGTGGCACCGTCGTGGTCCGCGCCGATCCCGCACCCGTCGCGGGCGAGCAGCCTGTCGACGAGGAACAGCCCTTCCCCGAGACCGCGTTCGACCTCATCGCTCATCTCACCACGCTTGGCACCGTGAACGACCTGCCCGGCGCGCTGCTTCATATCCGCCGCGCACTGGCTCCCGGTGGCCTTGCGATCATGAGCTGGTGCGGCGCGGGCAGCGTCCCCGCCTTGCGCGCGATCATGGCCGAAACCGACGGCGAGCGCCCTGCGGCGAGGCTCCACCCGCAAGTCGACGTCCGCGCGGGCGGCGAAGTCAGCGTGATCGAGGATTACGTGGCTTTGGGCAGTGAAGCTTATCTGACCAATGCCGTGACGGAAGTCGTGGTCGCACCGAATGCCTCGGTGCGCCATATCAAGCTG
>CAZQEH010000005.1:0-90739 GCA_964592205.1 uncultured Novosphingobium sp. | reverse complement strand
CGCTTGCCACGCGGCGCGCAACCAGCGCGGCGACTTCCTCGCGCTGCTGGACGGCGGCCACATCGACTTCGCGCTGGGCGGCAAGGCGGGCGAGATCGGCATAGGCGGTGGCAACCGACGTCGCGAGCGCAAGGCGCGCCGCGCGCGCTTCGATGGCGGTGGCTTCGCGCTCCGAAGTCGCGGCGCGCAGGGCAGCGCGGTTCTTGCCGAAGAAATCGAGCTCATAGCTCAGATCGAGGCTGGCGCGGCCGGTATCGTTGAGGCCCTTGGGCACGAATTGTGCGGGGAAGCCGTTGTTGTAGCTTTGCTTGACCTCGTTCGCCTGCGCGTTGGCAGCAAGCGACGGCAGCAGCCCAGCCCCGGCGCTTTGCGCATACGCGGCCGCCTTGCGGGCGCGGGCATCGGCGGCGGAAAGTGTGGGGGAGCCAGCGAGGGCTTCTTCGATCAGCGTGGCCAGCTGCGGATCCCCGTACGTCTTCCACCAGCCATCGCCGGGCCACGTGCCGGCGGGGGTATCCGCGGGAGCAGCCACGGCGCCCAGCGTGGCGGGATCGCGCAGTGTCAGACGCGGGCCAAGATCCGGCATCGTGACGCAGCCGGCGAGGGCGGCGCAGCCAGTCAGCAGGAGAGCCGCGCGCAGAGCCCGCGAGCCGTACTTCTCCGAAAACCCCAAATGCATTGATGACACCATAATGACAGTACGGTTCGGTCACTAATGCGATGAAGGCTTGCGTCTCCGGAGTCAAGTGAATAAGTGTACGAAATGGTCACTAGCGCGACATTGGCCAAAGTGCGGCTCCGGCGACAAAGCCCTGACGAACGGCGAGAAAACATCCTCGCCGTGGCGGCGGAAGCCTTCGCCCTTGAGGGCTACGGCATCACGTCGATGTCCTCGATCGCCGCGCGCCTTGGCGGATCGAAGGCCACGCTCTACAAATACTTCACCTCGAAAGAGGAGCTGTTCCAGGCGGTCATGCAGCGCAAGTGCGAGGCAGTGATCGGGCCGCTCGAAGAACTGGCGGTTACCTTGCGCGATCCCGCCGCACTGCTCCATGCTTTTGGCAAGATCTTCCTGTCCCGCTTGTGCCAGCCCGATGCGCTCGTCCTTCACCGCACGGTCCACGGCGAGGGGCAGCGCTTTCCCGAAGTCGTCCGCGCGTTCTTTGCCTATGGGCCCGAGGCGGCGTATTCCCTGCTCACGCCCGCGCTGGCCCGGTTCCATGAAGAAGGGCAGATCGATTGCCCCGATCCCCGCCTTGCGGTCGAGCAATTCTTCGCCATGGTGCGCGGCGATCTCCATATGCGCGTTTCCTGTGGGCTGATGCCGCCGCCGGACGAGGCGGAGATCGAACGGCAGGTCGTCCACGCGGTGGGCATCTTCGTGCGCGGCATTTCGCGCCGTGACCGGCCCGATTGAAATCCGGCGGAACCGCCCGCTGGCCCCTTGACCGCATCCCCTTCGCGCGGGCACACCCCCTCGCGTCCCGACCCCGCACCGGTGGCCGGGCAAAGGGCTGACGACAAAAGGAGAGGCCATGTTTTCGCACGTCATGCTCGGCAGCAATGATATCGAGCGCTCGAAGAAGTTCTATGATGCCACGTTTGCGGCCTTTGGCGGCAAGCCCGGGGCGGTCGATCCCAAGGGTCGGCTGATCTACGCGCACAATGGCTCCGTGTTCCTCCTCACCCCGCCGATCGACGGCGAACCCGCCACGTGCGCCAACGGCGGCACGATCGGTTTCGCGATGACCCCCGAGCAGGCCGATGCCTGGCATGCGGCAGGCTGCGCCAATGGGGGCACCGCGTGCGAAGATCCGCCGGGGCCGCGCGAAGGCTCGCCGTACTACCTCGCCTACCTGCGCGATCCGGATGGCAACAAGCTGTGCGCGCTGCACGTGATCGGCAGCTGAGATACTGACGATGGCGCCTGATTCCACATTCGAGACCGTTTCGACCAGCAAAGCCCATGGCGGCACACTCGGCGTCTATCGGCACCATTCCACCGCGACGGGGACGGGAATGACCTTTTCGGTCTTCCTGCCCCCGCAGGCGGAAGCTGGCGCAAAACTGCCGGTGCTGTTCTATCTTTCGGGGCTAACTTGCACCCACGCCAACGTGACCGACAAGGGCGAGTACCGCCGGGCCTGCGCGGAACACGGCATCGTGTTCGTCGCCCCCGATACCAGCCCGCGCGGCGATGACGTGCCTGACGATGCCGGACGGGCCTACGATTTCGGCCTCGGGGCGGGCTTCTATGTCAACGCTACCGAGGAACCCTTCGCCACCCACTACCGCATGTGGGACTATGCGGCGCATGAGCTTCCCGCGCTGATCGAGGATCATTTTCCGATTGATCCCGAGCGCATGGGCATCACCGGCCATTCGATGGGCGGCCACGGCGCGCTCACCATCGGCCTGACCTTCCCGGACACGTTCAAGTCGCTTTCCGCCTTCGCGCCGATCGTCGCGCCGGGGCAGGTGCCGTGGGGCCACAAAGCGCTCGGCGGCTATCTCGGGCAGGACCGTGCCGCATGGCGCGCGCACGATGCGACCGCGCTGGTCGAAGATGGCAAGCGCCCCGCCAGCGACATTCTCGTCGATCAGGGCGAGGCGGATAGTTTCCTTGCGGAACAGCTGCGCCCCGAACTGTTCGAGGCGGCCTGCAAGGCCGCGGGCGTGGGCCTGACGCTGCGCCTGCAGCCGGGATACGACCACAGCTACAATTTCATCTCGACCTTCATGGAAGATCACATCCGCTGGCACGCCGAGCGGTTGTAACGTCCCAACATCGTCGTCGTTGCTTCGCTGCGCTCGCAATGACGACGATGTTTTGAGGGGTTGCGGCGACTACTTCGCTCGTACATCCTTCGCTACGGCATCGAGCAGCCCGTTGACGAACTTGGTCTCGCGCGCGTCGAAGAAAGCGTGCGCGACATCGAGGTATTCGCCGATCACCGTTCCCACACTGATATCAGCCCGCGCCATCAGTTCGTAGGCGCCGGCGCGCAGGATCTGGAGCATCGTGCGGTCGAGCCGCGCGATCGACCAGCCGTCGGCGAGACGGCGGGTTAGCAGGCCGTCGATTTCCTCGCGCCGGGCGGCAACCCCGCGCACCACATCATCGAAGAAGGCAACATCGGCTTCGAGGTACTGGTCGTCCTCGATCTCGGCGCCGAGCCGGTGCATGTGGAATTCATCGAGCAGCAGGTGCAGCTGCGACTGCTCCATCTCGAGTTGGTAGAGCGCCTGCACCGCGGCGAGCCGCGCGGCAGAGCGGTTGGGGGCCTTCGAGTGGTTCATATTCCAAGCCTCAATTCGCCGAGCCTCAACTGAATCGAGCGGGCATGCGCGGCAAGCCCTTCCGCTTCGGCCAGCGCCACTGCGGCCGGGCCAACCGCCCCAAGCGAGCCTTCGCCCACGCTGAGGAAGCTGGTGCGTTTCATGAAATCGAGCACCGACAGGCCCGAGGCAAACCTCGCGCGCCGCCCGGTGGGGAGCACATGGTTCGGCCCCGCGACATAATCGCCGATGGCTTCGGGCGTATGGCGACCGAGGAAGACCGAGCCCGCGTGGCGGATTCCCGCGAACAGCGTTTCGGGATCGGCTGTCGCGATTTCGACATGCTCCGCCGCCAGTGCATTGGCGAGGGCGGGTGCTTCGTCCAGCGAATCGACCACGATGATCACCCCGTGCGCATCCCAGCTGGCGCGGGCAACGGCAGCGGTCGGCAGCAGGGCGATCTCGGCCTCGACTGCCCCCGCGACGGCATCGGCAAACGCGGCATCATCGGTGATGAGGATCGCCTGCGCGGCGGGATCGTGCTCGGCCTGGCTGAGCAGATCGGCGGCGATCCACTGCGGATCGCTCGCGCCATCGGCGATCACGAGGATTTCCGACGGGCCCGCCACCATATCGATGCCGACCACGCCGTAGAGCTGGCGTTTGGCTTCAGCGACCCAGGCATTGCCCGGCCCGGTGATGACGTCGACCGGCGCAATGCGATCGGTGCCATAGGCCAGCGCGGCAATCGCCTGCGCCCCGCCAACGCGCCAGACTTCATCGACGCCTGCCAGATGGGCGGCGGCCAGTACTAGCGGATTGACCGCGCCCTTCGGCGTCGGCGTCGTCACCACGAGGCGGCCCACGCCTGCAACCTTGGCGGGAATGGCGTTCATCAGCAGCGAGGAAGGATAGGCCGCGCGCCCGCCCGGCACATAGAGCCCGGCGCCATCGACCGCGTGCCACTTCGCGCCGAGCCGGACGCCGGCGGCATCGGTGTAATCACGGTCTTCCGGTAGCTGCGCCTGATGGTATGCACGGATACGCTCTGCCGCGAGTTCGAGCGCGGCGCGCAGGGGCGGATCAAGCGCGTCGAACGCCTCGCGGCAGGTCTCGGCCGGGATCCGCCAGTCATCGCCGAGGTCATGCCCGTCGAACTTCGCGGTGTAGTCGGCCAGCGCCGCATCTCCGCGAGCGCGGACATCGGCGACGATCGCGGTGACATCGCGTGCCACATCGCCGTCGCTTTCGCGCCGATCGCTGACGACCGCCGCAAAAGCGGCGGCAAAGCCTGCCTCGCGGGATTGCAGGCGCTGCATCAGACGGCTTTCCCGCGCGCGGCGAGTTCGCGGAACGTGTCGATCAGGGCGCCCATGCGTGCGCTGTCCGTCTTCAGTGCCGCGCGGTTGACGATCAGGCGCGCGGAGACCGGCATGATGCGGCTGGTCTCGACGAGTCCGTTGTCCTTGAGCGTGCGGCCCGAAGAAACAAGATCGACGATGCGGCTGGCAAGGCCCAGCGAGGGTGCCAGTTCCATCGCGCCGTTGAGCTTCACGACTTCCGCAGCGACGCCGAGTTTCTCGAAATGGCGGCGGGTGAGGCTGGGATACTTGGTCGCGACGCGGGCGTGGCTTTCGCGCGCGTTGGCGCCGCTGGCAACCGCATCGGCAGGTTCGGCCACCGAAAGGCGGCAATGCCCGATATCGAGATCGACCGGGGCGTAGAGATCGGCATAGTCGAACTCGTCGATCACATCCGAACCGACGATCCCGGCCTGCGCCGCGCCGTGTGCCACGAACGTCGCCACATCGAAGGCGCGCACGCGGATGATCGTCATGTCCGCCCGGCTCGTGGCGAAGCTCAGCTTGCGTGAGGCCTTGTCGAAGAAGTCCGCCTCGGGCACGACTCCCGCCTTGTCGAGCAGAGGGAGTGCCTCGTCGAGGATGCGGCCCTTGGGCAGAGCGAAGACAAGCTTTGTAGCAGCGTTTGACATGCGCGGGCACTTAAGGTTCGCAAAGGCAAAGGGCAAGCGCAGGAAAGGAAGATGCGGCAATGGTGGAGAAGTACGAGTTCATCGATTTCTACGACACCGGACCGGGTGCCGTCGCCACTGCGTTTTCCAATCAGGTCGCCTACTGCAATGCCAGTGGTGCGCCGATTACGGGGAGGGTTTGTAGTGCAATTGGCGCGCTGATCGCAGCGGGCGAGTCGGGAGACCTGCTAAACCGGGTACGCGGCTGGCAGGGCGCGCCGCTGGCCGACGCGCTGCCGCTCCGGATAGCGGGCGGTTTGCATGCGCTGCACCTATCGGGTGCTGAGCCCGCGCTGGCACCGCTCTATGCGGGCGAAGAAGGGATTGACGAAACCGCCATCGTGGCCGCTGCGATCCGCCGACACGAGACCGAACTGCTCCCCTGGCTGGATGGACCGCCACAGACAAACGAGGCCGGGCGTTCCTGCAACTTCATCGCGGCAATGCTGTGGCTTGCGGACCACAGACTGCCGCCGCGTTTCGAGTGCCTTGAGATCGGGTCCAGCGCGGGGATCAACCTGATGCTGGCACGCTATCACTACGACCTCGGCGGCGTTAAGGTCGGTCCTGAACAGAGCGCAATGCACTTCGCGCCTGAATGGCACGGCAATCCGCCGCCCGCTCACGACATCGCGATCGTCTCGACCAAAGGCTGCGATGTAGCGCCCGTCGACTTGACGGACGCCGCGCAGGCATTGCGCCTTAAAGCCTATATCTGGCCCGAGCACACCGTGCGCTTCGAGCGCATGGCGACGGCTATCGCCGAGGCGATTAAGTCGCCGCCTGATATCACGAAGATCAACGCGGCGAACTTCATCGAAGCCGAATTGGTGAAACCCCAAGCGGCGGGCGTCACCCGTGTGCTGATGCACTCAATCGTCTGGCAATATGTCCCTGCCGACCAACAGGACCGAGTGACCAAGGCGATGGAAGCGGCAGGCGCGCGCGCCACGCCGGAGCGGCCGCTGGCGTGGATCGTGCTCGAAGCCAATCGTACGGTGCATCGCCATGAATTGGTTGTGCGCTACTGGCCGGGCGGGGCGGAGGGCAAACTGCTCGCCCGGACGCACCCGCACGGCGCGAATATTGATTGGCTTTGAGACCCTCTTTTGCGCACGGCACCTGCGCGGCTGGTAGCAGTCCAGTGCTGGCCAAGCGGAGAGGCGCGCAGGTCGCGTGGCATTGTCTCGCCCGATCACTCCTCATGTCGGGCCCGATCCGGCGTGAATTGGAGATTGGCCGCACAGACCAATTGCACCCGCCGCGGCCCGTGCTAGCCTCCCGCTAACCTCACGAAGAAAGCCTCCCATGCGCCCGACGAGACTGCTGCTTGCCGCCCTCGCACTTGCCGCCGTTCCGGCTGCGGTCTTTGCCGACGGCCCTGCTATGCTCGCGGCGGAGACGGACGGGTACAAGGCGCTCTGATCTTGGCTGACCTACAATACCGCCCCTACGCCAAGGCCGATGAAGACGCCGTCATCGTGCATGTCCTTGCCATCCAGCAGGGCGAGTTTTCGGTGCCCGTCACCGCCGAGGACCAGCCCGATCTGCGCGCGGTCGCGGAGGTCTATCAATCGGGCACCGGCGGCTTCTGGGTGGCGGAGTTGGACGGCCGGACTGTCGGCACGATCGGCCTCATTGGTTTCGGCACCAGCGAAGGCGCGCTGCGCAAGATGTTCGTCACGGCCGAGGCGCGCGGGCGTGAGCTTGGCGTGGCGGCCGGGCTGCTCGATATCCTCATCGCCCATGCCCGTGAGAGGGGAATCAGGGGCATCACGCTTGGCACGATCGAGCGCCTGCATGCTGCGCGCCGGTTCTACGAGAAGAACGGTTTTGTTCTGATTGACCCGGATGCGCTGCCGCAGGGCTTCCCGCGCATGGCGGTGGACACGCACTTCTACCGGCTGGAGCTGGCCTGATCCGGCCCCAGCCGCAGCAGCCGCTCGCGCCAGCCGCCGTTGTACGATCCCCATTCCCATACCGCGACGATCAGCAGCACCAGCACGGCGGCGGCGGCGATGCTCGTCACCGGCACGGGGCGCAGCCAGGCCCAGCCGCCCAGCGCCAGCAGCAGCACGCAGCCGACCGTGTGCGAGAGCGGGAAGTTGCCGAGCGCATTGCCGAAGCGCTTGAACAGGCCGACGCTGGCAAGGAACGTCACCAGCCCGCCGCAAAGCGTGAGGATCAGGCCCGGTGCGGCGCCGCCATCCGATCCTTCGAGCACCAGCGCATCCGCAACCGCGCTTACCACGATGCTGCCGACAATCGGCATGTGCAGGTAGGTATAGGCCTTGCGCGCCACACGGCCCGGCTGTGCGTGGTTTTCGATGTGCCGCGCGCCGCGCTCGGCGCCGAGATCGAAGTAGATCCACCACATCAGTACCGATCCGGCAAAGGCGCAGACAAATGCGGCAATCCGCTCCGGCGTGGGGGCAGCGCCGCCGAAGTTCACGCCGGTGACGACAATCCCTTCACCCAGCGCGATGATGATGAACAGCGCGCAGCGCTCTGCCATGTGGCTGCCCGAGACCGCCCAGTCTGCCGCCAGCGAACGTCCGAGGAGCGGTGTGATAAAGCCTGCGAGCGGTCCGAGATACTCGATCCCCAGCGCGCCAAGCCACCATGCGAGTCGCGCCTCGCCCTCCGCGCCAAGCCCCGCCATCCAGACCAGCGAGGAGACGGCGAACCAGCTTGAAATCCGCAGCATGTTCATCATGCCACGCGGATCATCGCGGCGCATGATCGCCGCCATGAACAGCGTGCGCCCCAACTGAAGCGCAAGATAGCTGCCCACGAAGAGCGCGCCGTTGTCCCCCATGCCACGCGTGAAGGCATGGGGCAGCGCGACTGCCATGAGCAGGCTCGCCAGCATGCCCAGCAGCAGCATGATGCGCACCGGCGCGCGGTCCGGGTTGGCCCAGTTTGCCGCCCAGGTGGTGTACATCCAGGCCCACCACACCGCGAAGAACAGCACCGCAGCCTCGGCCAGCCCGCCCCAGGTGAGGTTTACCAGCAAAGCATGGGAAATCTGCGTGATGGCAAAGACATAGACGAGGTCGAAGAACAGCTCGAGATAGCTGACCGGCGCAGGCCCGCCGCCGTGATGGCGCAGCAACGAGCAATGCGCAGACCGGCCTTCGGCCATACCTTCAACTGCACCTTCAGCCACCGGCCTAACCCAGAAACGCGTCGAGCGCGGCGTTGACCTTGTCCGGTGCTTCCCACGGCACGAAGTGGCCGCAATCGGGCACCTGCGCCACGGTCAGGTTCGGGATCATGTCGCCCAGGCCATCGAGATTGGCAGGCGGTAGCGCCATGTCGTCCATCGCCCAGATCACCAGTGTCGGGATCATCAGCGGCGGCAGCGGCGGCGGAGCGTAGCTTTCGGGTAGCGCGAAGGGCGCGTCCATCGTCGGCACATCCATCGGGCTGCCGCGATACCAGTTGAGCATGGCAATCGCGCTGTCCGGGTTCGACCAGTCCCTGAGCAGCGCCTCACGCTCGGCCTCTTCCATCACCGGCGCGCGGTCGCCAAAATCGAGCGCCTGCATCAGCAGCGCGCCGAGGCCGTGCTCGCGCACCAGCGCATCGTTCGCGGTATCGCGGAAGGCGCGCATATACTGGCTCGCCCCGCGCTGGATGGGATCGAGGTAGAGCAGCTTCTGGAAGATCCCCGGATGCGGCGCATTGGCGACCACCGCGCGGGTGACGCGGGTGCCTTGCCCCATCAGCGCCACGCCCCAGGCAATCGCGCCGCCCCAATCGTGGCCCAGCACGGTGAACTGCCCGACGCCGAGCGCATCGGCGAGGAGGAAGATGTCGCCGATGAGCTTGTCCGGGGTGTAGTTCTCCACGCCCTCCGGCTTCGACGAGCCGCGATAGCCGCGCTGATCGGGCGCGATGCAGCGGAAGCGGCCCGCAAGGTGCGCGATCTGGTGGCGCCAGGTGCGGTGCGATTCGGGAAAGCCGTGGAGGTACATCAGCGCGGGCGCATCGCGCGGGCCGACATCCACCACATCGAGTTCGATGCCGTTCGCCAGCGTTACGCGGGTAAGATCACTCGACACTGGCCTGCTCCATCTTCCTGGCATAGCCAGCCGCCACCATCGCGGCCATCTTGTCGAAGATCGCCTCAGGCGTGCGGCAGGCTTCGCCGATTTCCTGTTCGAACCCGCGCGCAACGATGATCTCGCGCTCTCCCGCCGCCATCGCGGCGAGGATCGCGGCAGCTGCGTCCGCCGGATCGATCCCGCCGTCGATTGCCCTGTCGCTCACCCCGCGGCGGCTGCCGTCGGCGTTGAGCGCATTGCGCGAGACATTGGTGCGTACCGAGCCGGGCGCGATGACATGAACCGATAACCCTTCGCCGCTCACTTCCGTGCGCAGCGCATCGGCATAGCCGATCAGGCCGAACTTGGCCGCGCTATAGGCGGTGCGCATCGGCACGCCGACTTTGCCCGCCACGCTTGATACCATCGCGATGCGGCCCGACTTGCGCGCCAGCATCCGACTAAGGAGCGCTTGCGTCAGCGCAATCGGCGCCAGCAGATCGACCGCGAAGATCCGTTCGTAGACGGCGTAGTCGGTATCGACCGCAAGGCTGCGCTGCGAAATCCCGGCGTTGTTGAAGAGGATGTCGATACCGCCGCTGCGCTGCTCCGCCCAGGCCCAGGCGTGCTCCGCCGCCGCGAGGCCCGCCGGGTGATCCGTCGCTTCAAATGGCAGCACGAGCGCGGTGGCATTGCCCTTGGCGCACTCTGCCGCGACTGCAGCCAGCGCCTCCTCGTTGCGGCCCGAAAGGATCACGTGCGCGCCTTCCGCTGCCAGAGCGCGCGCCATTGCAGCGCCGATCCCCGATGATGCCCCGGTGATCCACGCCACCTCTCCGGCAAATGCCATGCTGTCTCTCCCTGCTGTCTGGTTCTGTCAAAGATTGGCGCGCGTGTCTGGCACCCTGGGCAAGGGGATGAATTCGTCCTCGTCCCCCGGCACTTTGGGAAAGTGCCCTTCGTCCCAATCGTGCTTGGCTTGATTGATCCGCTCGCGGCTGGAGCTCACGAAATTCCACCAGACATGGCGCTGTGACGTGAAAGCCTCTCCGCCCAGCAACATCACCCGCCCGCCACCTTCGGAAGAAAGCTTCAGCGTGGCACCGGGCGCCAGCACGGCAAGGCTGTAGAGCGTGAGCGGCACGCCATCGAGGCTGGCCTCACCGCCCACCAGCATGACAGCGCGCTCGTCCGCCGCAGCGTCGATGGGGATCGCGCCGCCCGGGGCGAAAAGGATTTCGGCATAGATCGTCTGGCTGTGCTGCGTTGTCGGCGCAGTCCGCCCCCAGAGCGTGCCCATGATCACCCGTGCGGTGGTGCAGCCGTCCTCGATCAGCGGGAGGTCCGCCTGCTGTTCGAAGGCGGGGTCGATATCCTCGCGCCCATCGGGGAGCGCCAGCCATGTCTGCATACCAAAAAGCGCCGGGCCGCCTTCCCGCTCGGACATGGGGCTGCGCTCTGAATGCACGATGCCGCGCCCGGCGGTCATCAGGTTGACTTGCCCGGGACGGATCGTGGCGAACGTGCCGAGGCTGTCGCGGTGGTCGATTGCGCCGGCATACTTGCCGCCGAACAGCCAGGTGACGGTGGCAAGATTGATATGTGGATGCGGCCGCACATCCATCGCCGTGCCAGCGGACAGCACCGCCGGGCCGAACTGATCGACGAAGATGAACGGCCCGACCATCGTGCGTTCACGCGCGGGCAGCACGCGCCGCACCCGAAAGGCGCCAAGATCATGCGTGACCGGGGTCAGGGTCTGGATCACGGGCTCACCTGACAATTCGCTCATCGCGCAGCCTCCATCCGCAGCAGGTCGAGGATGTTCACCGGAAACACCGGTTCGTGCCACTCTGCCAGTTCGGCGGCGCCAAACCAGCGGAATTCCTTGATCAGTTCGCGTTCGAGCGCGGTGTGCCCGGCCGGATCGGGTGTGAAGCTGGTGGTGCTCACACGGAAGAAGCGCTCGTCGGAAGTCACCGGCTCGCCCTCGAGCGTGATGAAATCATCGGTTCGCCGGGCGATTTCGGGCCCGCAGCTGTCAAGAGCAAGGCCGGTTTCCTCGAACAGTTCGCGCACCGCAGCTGCGTGGAAATCCTCGCCCGGATCGCATTCGCCGCCCACCCCGCACCAGAACGCGCGGCGCCCCGGCGGAGCAAAGCGGATCAGCAGCAGGCGCTCATGCTCGTCCAGCAACAGGATTCGCGCGGCCCGGCGGATGCGGCGCCCATTGTCACTCACCGGGCGCTTGGGCCTTGATGGCAAGCGCGTGCACCCGCTGGCCCGGAATATCCCCCAGCGCGGCGTTGACCATGCGCTGGCGCATCACGCGTGAGACGCCGGCGAACGCAGCGCTCGTGATTTCCACGGTAAAGTGCGATTCGCCCGATCCGTCATCGCCCATGTGGCCGCTGTGGCGGGCGCTGTCGTTGATCACGGCGAGGTGCGCTGGCGCAAAGGTTTCGGTCAGCAGCTGGGTGATTTCTTGGGCAATGGGTCCGGTCATGGCTTCCATCTTGGCCCATCCATCTCCATGTGAAAAGCCGAATGCGACAAGCCAGACCCCACGATCGTTTCCACGGCCGCGTCCCCGAGAGCGGGCGCCCCTGCGCCGTGCCCGGATGTACCGAAGCCGGCGAGTTCCGCGCCCCCGGCCCCCGCGCTCCGGGCTTCGATGGTCCCGGCGATTACCGCTGGATGTGCCTCGAGCACGTGCGTGCCTTCAACGCGGGCTATGATTTCTTCGCGGGGATGACGCCGGAAGAAATCGTCGCTGCGCAGTCTCCGCTGGCCGCATGGGCCACTGAAACCCGCGCCTTCCGCCCGACTGCCGGGATCGATCAGACCCCGCGCTGGAACGATTTTGCCGATCCGCTCGATGCCATCGCCCAGCGCGCCAAGGCACGCCGGGAGGATGCGCTGCACCGGCAGGAAGCCGCCCGCCGCGGCATCGGGCCGGAGGAACGCAAGGCCTACGAAACCATGGGCCTCGGCTTCGATGCTGATCGCAAGGCGCTGCGCACGCGCTATTCCGAGCTGGTTCGCCGCTTCCACCCGGACAGGAATGGCGGCGACCGGGCGCACGAGGGCCGCCTGCAGGCCGTGGTCGAAGCCTACAACCTCCTGCGCGCCACCCCCGCCTTCAACGCCTGATCGGGGTGGACCCGATCGGGGTAGGGCTGGACAAGCTCCCCATCCGGCGCAAAGCTGCGGCATCGGGGATGGGGGGACGCATGCGAGACGAAGACCGGCAGCTGGGGATGGACCGGGCGATCACCCGGCGCGATTTCGTGAACGGAGTTGCCGCCAGCGCGCTTGCTGCCACTGCTCCTGCCGATGCGCTCGCAGCCGCAGCGCGGACCAAGGCCGTCGTCACGCCCGAGATCGATCCCAATCCTTATCCGCCCGCGCGGCAGGGCATGCGCGGCTCCCACGCCGGGACGTTCGAGGCGGCGCACATGCTGCGCGATGGCACGCTCAAGCTGGCCGACGCCGTGGACAGCGGCGAGACCTATGATCTCATCGTCGTCGGGGGCGGGCTTTCGGGCCTGTCCGCTGCGCACTTTTTCCAGAAGCGGGTGGGGGCAGGCGCAAAAGTGCTGGTGCTCGACAATCACGACGATTTCGGCGGCCATGCCAAGCGCAACGAATTCCGCGTCAATGGCAAGCTGCTCATGTGCAACGGCGGCACGCTCAACATCGAAAGCCCCTCGCGCTACGACAAGTGGTCGCGCGTGCTGCTCGATGACATCGGCGTCGATATCGCACGCTATGAGCGGGACAACACGGTCAATGCCGGGCTCTACAAGTCGCTGGGCATGGGCCACGGCATGGTCTTCGATGCCGAGACCTTCGGTGGCAAGGATGTGGTCCTCGCGATGGGCGGCGGCTGGCGCGGCGGCGCGATCGAGCCGGACAAGCTGGAGAAAGCCCCGCTCACCCCCAAGGCGCGGGCTGATCTCGCCCGTCTCTTCGCCCAGCCGCAGCCCGATTACCTCCCCGGGCTCGATCAGGCGGCGAAGAAGGACTGGCTGGCGCGCCATTCCTACAAGGACTTCCTCATCGAGAAAGTCCGCGTCGATCTCCAAGTCTACTGGCTGTTTCAGGATATCGGCAAGGCCAGCTTCTGCGTCGGCGGCGATGCGGTCCCGGCGCTGTTCGGCTGGGTGCAGGGCTATCCGGGCTTTTCCGGCATGAACCTTGGTGAAGTGCCTGCCGATCTCTTCGCCGATCTTCCCGGCGGCCAGCACGGCCGCCAGCGCGAGGGCGACAAGTCGATCCACTTCCCCGATGGCAACGCCACGCTGGCGCGTCTGCTTGTTTCCAAGCTGGTACCCGAGGCGACGGCCGGCCGCACGCAAGAGGACATGGGCACCGCGGTGATCGACTACGGCGCGCTCGATCGCACCGGCGCGCCCACGCGCATCCGCCTCTCGAGTGTGGTCCTCAATGTCGCGCACATGGGTGATCCGGCCTCGGCAGGCGAAGTCGCGGTGCATTATGCCAAGGAGGGCAAGCTCGTCGAAGTGCGGGGCAAGGCGGTCATCATGGCCTGCTGGAACATGGCGATCCCCTATGTGATGCCCGAACTTCCGCCCTCGCAGAAGGAAGCGCTCGCCTATGGGGTCAAGGGCCCAATGGTCTACACCAGCGTCGCGGTCACCAATTGGCGGCCCTTCGTGAAACTCGGCGCGGCAAATTTCCATTGCCCGACGATGTTCCACCAGGAAGTGGGCCTCACCGAAGCGGCCAGCCTTGGCGATCTCAAGCATCCGCAGAGCCCGGACGAGCCGGTCGTGCTCCACCTCGTCAAATACATGAACAAGCCCGGCCTCCCCCGCCGCGACCAGCACCGCACCGGCCGCGCCGAACTCCTGGCAATGAGCTTCGAGACTTTCGAGCGTGAGACGCGGCGCCAGCTGCAGCGCATGCTGGGCGGTGCGGGATTTGATGCCGCGCGCGATATTGCCGGGATCACCGTCAACCGCTGGGGCCACGGCTATGCCTATACCTACAACTCGATCTACGATCCGGTGGAGTGGGTCTACAGCGAGAGCCCGGACCGCCCCTGCGTGATCGGCCGCCAGCCGTTCGGCCTCGTCAGCATTGCGAACAGCGACGCCGCCGCCAGCCCGCACACCGACGCCGCAATCCAGGAAGCCCACCGCGCGGTGCAGGAAGTGATCGAGCGGCGGACCTATCCATTCGTGCCGCGCCGGACGGCCTAGTCCTCGAGCGCGGCGAGATCCGGCTCTACCCATCCGCGCCGCGCTGCCACGCTGAACAGGCGCTCCTTGGAATAGAAACACAGCGGCCAGCTGCGGTCGCCGATTTCGCTTGTCAGCAGGGCATTCACCGCTTCCACGAGCGATACCCCCTCTGGCAGTGTCTCCGCAAAGGCGCGCACGCCACGGACGTAGAGCTGCGTCAACGTCTCGTGATAGCCGGCGCTGTCGGTGTTTTCGCCGCCGACCGCCACGTTGTAGCTGCGGATCGTGCCGGGCATGTCGCGCTCGGGCAGGAAGTCCGGCCTTTCGCGCACCAGCCACAGGCATGCGGCGAGATGCGCCTCGTGCGTCCACTCCGGCTTGGGCAGGGTGCGCGCGAGCAGCCCTTCGCCGACATGGCGCACCGCCGCATCATCGGCAAAGAGTCGGATCGAACGCGCAGCCATGGTCTGTCCTTCAGGCACAAAAAAGAGGCCTCGCACAGGGCGAGGCCTCACGCCAGATGGGATTGTCGTCTTCTTGGCTTATGCTGCGATTGGCGCCGCGTTTCGCACGCTTTCGTCGACATGATCGGCGAACTGCGAGAAGTTGTCGATGAATTTGCGCACCAGTTCTCCGGCGGTCCGGTCATAGGCTTCCGGATCGGCCCAGGCCCCGCGCGGATCGAGCAGGGCGGTATCTACGCCCTGCACGGCGACCGGTACTTCGAAGCCGAAGCCCGGATCGATGCGGAATTCGGCCGCATTGAGGCTGCCATCAAGCGCAGCGTTGAGCAGCGCGCGGGTCGCCTTGATCGGCATGCGCTTGATTCCTGGCATGGTGGCAAGGCCGCCCGACCAGCCGGTGTTTACCAGCCAGCACTTCACCCCGCCCTTGGCGATGCGCTCCTTGAGGAGGTTGCCGTAGATCGAGGGGTGGCGCGGCATGAACGGCGCGCCGAAGCAGGTGCTGAAGGTGGCTTCCGGCTCGGTCACGCCGATTTCGGTGCCGGCGACGCGCGCGGTGTAGCCCGAAAGGAAGTGGTACATCGCCTGATCGGGAGTCAACCGCGCGATCGGGGGGAGCACGCCGTAGGCATCCGCCGTCAGGAAGATGATGTTGGCGGGCACGGGGCCGAGGTTCTTCTCGCTTGAGTTCGGGATGAACTCGATCGGGTAGGAACCGCGGCTGTTCTCCGCGAGCGAAGCATCGTCGAGGTCGATCGTGCGGGTCTCGGGATCGATTACCACGTTTTCGAGGATCGTGCCGAAGCGCTTGGTCGTCGCGAAGATTTCGGGCTCCGCTTCGGCCGAAAGACGGATCATCTTGGCGTAGCAGCCGCCTTCGAAGTTGAAGACCGCCGTATCCGACCAGCCGTGCTCGTCATCGCCGATCAGCGTGCGGCTGGCATCGGCCGAAAGCGTGGTCTTGCCGGTGCCCGAAAGCCCGAAGAACACGGCCGTGGTGCCATCCGCACCGATATTGGCCGAGCAGTGCATCGGCATCACGCCCTGCACCGGCAGCAGGTAGTTGAGGATGCCGAACACCGACTTCTTCATTTCGCCCGCATAAGCGGTGCCGCCGATGAGGATCAGCTTCTCGGTGAAGTTGACCGCAATCACCGTCTCGCTGCGGCAGCCGTGGCGCGCCGGATCGGCGCGGAAGCCCGGGATATCGATGATGGTATATTCGGGGGCGAAATTCGCCAGCTCTTCCGCCGTCGGGCGCACCAGCAGGGTGCGGATGAACTGCGAATGCCAGGCGTACTGGGTGATCACGCGTACCGAAACGCGATATTCGGGCTGCGAACCGCCGAACAGGTCTGCGACATAGGCCTTGTCGAGCCCGCCCAGCGCAGCGAGGAAGTCAGCCTTGAGCGCAGCGAACTGCTCCGGCGTCATGCTGGCGTTGGTCTTGCCCCACCAGATCGTGTTCTCGGTCTCGGCATCGCGGACGAAGAACTTGTCCTTTGCGCTGCGGCCGGTGTGCTTGCCGGTGGCGACCACGAACGGCCCGTCTGCCGAAAGGACGCCCTCGCCGTTGCGGATCGCATGCTCGACCAGCGGCGCAGTGCCGAGGTTGGCAAAGATCTGGGCGGGCTCGGGAAGGCCTTGTTCGGCCAGGCTCACGTTCAAAGCGGTATCAGACACAGATCGGTCTCCCATGGCAGGTTTGCCAGTTGCCCGGGCCGGTGTTGGCTCCGGGCGAGGCAGGGCCCCGCGTTGCAGTCACACCCCAGAATGCTTTCGTCCGACGGCGAATCCGCAGCATGACTGCATACGAATGCGCTGAGTTCGTTCCGGCGCATAGCCACCCCGCCTTGCGGCGTCAAATGCCCTTGCGGCAACCAAGTTTTTTGCGCAGCAAGTTGCACCGCGTACAACTGTACCGCGCCGCGCGCCGCATTCTGGTCCAGTCAGCAGCTCCGAAGATCAGGCCCGGTTGCCACCCACGGCGCGAGCCGGTAATCTCTTGGCCCCCGACCCGCCGCCAGCCAGACCGGAAACGCCCCTGTCCGAAGCTTTGCAATCGCCGGTTTCTTCCACCCTGCGCGCGGGCCCACGCGGCGATGACCCACGGGTGATTGCGCTGGTGGATGATGATCGGAATATTCTCACCACCGTTTCGATCGCGCTGCAGGCCGAAGGCTTTGCCACCCGCCTCTATTATGATGGCGCCGCCGCGCTGAAGGCGCTCATCGAAAACCCGCCTGATCTTGCCGTGTGCGATATCAAGATGCCGCGCATGGACGGCCTCGAACTCTTGAGCCGCCTGCGCGAGAAGAGCCAGCTTCCGGTGATTTTCCTCACCAGCAAGGATGCCGAGGCGGACGAAGCGCTCGGCCTTGCGATGGGTGCGGACGACTACATCGCCAAGCCTTTCAGCCAGCGCCTGCTGATCGCCCGCATCCGCGCGATCCTGCGCCGCTCCGACCTTGCCCGCAGCGATGCCGCCGATCCCGCCGAAGCCAGCGAGGATAGCGAGCCGCTACCCGAGCCGATCCGCCGTGGCCGCCTCGTGATGGATCCCGCGCGCCATACCGTGACCTGGGACGGCGAGGCCGTGTCACTCACCGTCACCGAGTTCCTCATCCTCGAGGCGCTCGCGCTCCGCCCCGGCGTGGTCAAGACGCGCAACCAGCTGATGGATGCGGCCTACCACGACGACGTCTTCGTTGATGATCGCACCATTGATAGCCACATCAAGCGGCTGCGGCGCAAGTTCCGCGCTGCCGACGCGGGCTTTGCCGCCATCGAAACGCTCTATGGCGCCGGATACAGCTTCGCCGATTCCTGAACCCGCGCCCGGGTCTGCCCGCGCAGGCACGCGCCGCCGCTCGTGGCGCGTGCGCGGCGTTTCGCTCACCTCGCGCATTCTCGCAGTCAACGTCATCGCGCTCGCGCTGCTCGCCGGATCGTTCTTCTACCTCGACAGTTACCGCAAGCAGCTGCTCGCCGAACGCTTCAAGCTGGCCCGCGCCGAAGCGGAAATCGCCGCCATCGCGCTCACCGAGGCACGCCCCGCCAAGGCGCGAGAAGTGCTCGCCGAAATCGGTGTCGCGCAGAAACTGCGCCTCACGCTCTATGATGCGAAGGGCGGCCTCATCGCCGACAGCTTCCGCCTCGCCCTGCCGCCCTTCGCCTTCGCCGATCCGGACAAGGAGGCCTGGTACACCACCGCCGCGCGCCTGCTCGATCGCGGGGTCGATTTCATCGTGGGCGCGCCGGCCATCGAGCGTTACCGCGAACCGCCCGAGCCGGGCGCGGCCAACTGGCCCGAGATTGCCCGCGCCCGCACCGCGCGGGCGACCGAAGTCTATCTGCGCTACGCCCCCGATCGCACACCGGTGATCACCGCCGCCACGCCCGTTGGCGACAAGGGCGAAATGCTGCTGGCGCTGCGCAACGCCACCGATGTGACCCAGTCGGTCCGCGATGCGCGCCAGTCGCTCGGCATCATCATCGGGGTTGCCTTCATGCTGTCGATCCAGCTTTCGCTGTTCCTCGCGCGCACCATCGTCCAGCCGCTGCGCGCGCTGGTCCGCGCTGCTATCCGCGTGCGGCTGGGACGCGACCGCGCGGTGGTCGTGCCGCGTCTGCCCGAACGCGGCGACGAGATCGGCCTCCTCGCCCGCGCCTTTTCCGACATGACCACCGCACTGCGCCAGCGGATCGATGCGGTCGAAAGCTTCGCCGCCGATGTCGCGCACGAACTCAAGAACCCGCTCGCCTCGCTGTCCAGCGCGCTCGAAACGATGGAGAAGATCGACGATCCCGCCTTGCGCGAGCAGCTTGCCGCGATCGCCGCGCACGATGTCCAGCGCATCGACCGCTTGATCACCGAGATTGCCGACGCCAGCCGGATCGACGCGCAATTGAGCCGCGCCACGTTCGCCCCGCTCGATCTTGCAGGGCTCGCGGCAGACGTGGTCGGCGCGCGCGGTGCCCGGCCGGACCGCGAGGCCTGCCCGATCCACATGGTGCGCGGCGGCGGCGCGGCCATGGTGCGCGGCGATGCACTGCAACTGGAGCGCGTTCTGGAAAACCTGCTCGACAACGCCGTTTCGTTCTCGCCGCCCGGCGGCACAGTCGAAGTCGTCGTCTGGGGCAGCGAGGGGCGCGTCTTCCTCGCCGTTACTGATGATGGCCCCGGCATCCCGCCTGCCGAGCGCGAAAAAGTGTTCGAGCGCTTCCACTCGGTCCGCCCCGCGAGCGAAGCGTTCGGCGCGCACAGCGGTCTCGGCCTCGCCATCGCGCGCACCATCGCCGAGGCGCATGAAGGCACGCTCACCATCACCGATCGCCCCGGCGGCGAGCCTGGCGCACAACTCGTGCTCGAACTCCCCATGGCGGGAGAAGATGAGGAATGAAACATCAGGCAACCGCAGTCGCCATCGCAGGCCGCGCGGTGCTGATCGAAGGGCCACCGGGCGCAGGCAAGTCGAGCCTCGCGCTTGCGCTCATCGATCGCGGCGCGGTGCTGGTGGGCGATGATGGCGTCATGCTCGAACGCGATGGCGAGCACCTGCTGGCGAGCCCGGCGGAAGCCACGGCCGGCCTCCTCGAAGTGCGCGGCCTTGGCCTTGTCACCATGCCGGTACTGGCCGGCGTGCCGGTCGCGCTCGTGATCGTGCTTGATCGGGACGGTCCGCGCTTCATCGAAGCGCCGGAAGCCACGCTGCGCCACGGTGCCGCGCTGCCATTGATCCGGCTCTGGCCGGACAGCGCCGTCCTGCACCTCCGCGCGGAACTGGCGCTGCGCAGCTATGGTCTGCGGCCGGGGGCGCTGTCCCCGCGTGGAACATAGCCGTGGGCTTGCCTCTCAGCGGACTTCCCTTCGTGCTGCGCCTGGCGCAAACCATCCGCCATGTCGGCTGAGTCGGATCCGGATAGCGCGCCGCAGCGCATTCTGCTCGTCACTGGCGTGCTTGGTGCGGGCAAGACGACTGCGCTGCGCACGCTGGAAGACATGGGCTGGGAAGCGATCGACAACTTCCCGATCCGCCTGCTCGATCGCCTGCTGGAAACAGAGCCAGGTTCGGCGCAGCTCGATGCGGGCTCCCCGCTCGCCATCGGTTTCGATACGCGCACGCGTGGCTTCGATCCGGCAAGGACGATCGAGCGCGTGAAACGGCTCGGCGCGCGCGGCGATCTGGCGCTCACCACACTGTTCCTCGATTGCGGCGGGGCCGAACTGGAACGCCGCTACAACGAAACCCGCCGCCGCCATCCGATGAGCGAGGACAAGCCCGCCGCCACCGGCATCGCGGCGGAACGCGAACTGCTCGAGCCACTGCGCCGCTGGGCGGATGTGGTCATCTCGACCACCGATTTTTCCACCAATGATCTGCAACAGGCGATTCGCGAACAGTTCGGCAGCCACACGCCGCAGCGCACCACGCTTACGATCAGCAGCTTCGGCTTTTCGCGCGGCACGCCGCCGCTCGCGGACCTCGTGTTCGACATGCGCTTCCTGGATAATCCGCACTGGGACGATGCGCTGCGCCCGATGTCCGGCAAGGACGCGCCCGTTGGGGAATATATCCGCCGCGATCCGGCATTTAGCGAGGCGTTCGCGCGCATTCGCGATCTCCTCCTGCTGCTGCTTCCGCGCTTTCAGGCGCAGGGCAAGGCCTATGTGAACATTGCGTTCGGCTGCACCGGCGGGCGTCACCGTTCGGTGTTCATGGCCGAACACATCGCTTCTGCCTTGCGCGATGCGGGATTTTCTCCCACATTGCTGCATCGCAACCTGGGGTCGCGCGCTGCCGACATGGTCGAAGGCGCGCAGACATGAAAAACAGAGACGCCTGCTTGCCGTCCAGGGGTAAAGGCAGGAATCAGGGGAATGGGCATGCACTGGAAGATGGCAGGACCGATCGGGCATTCCGCCCTATGCGGCACCAGCCTCAGCGGAAACTGCCCAGCCTGATCGCGGCGCATCGCCGGATCGCCCCTCGGAGCCATACCCCCAGATGATCGGTCTCATCCTTGTCACCCACGGCGCCCTTGCCGACGAATTCATCCACGCGATGGAGCACGTCGTCGGGCGCCAGCCCGATATCGTCGCGGTCTGCATTGGCCCCAACGACGACATGGAGCGACGCCGCAAGGAAATCGCCGAAGCCATCCGCCGGGTCGATTCGGGCTCAGGCGTGATCGTGCTCACCGATCTGTTCGGCGGCACGCCGTCCAATCTCGCGATCTCGCTGATGGAAGCGGGCAAGGTCGAAGTGATCGCGGGCATCAACCTGCCCATGCTGATCCGTCTCGCCAAGGCGCGCAGCAGCATGGGCGTGCGCGAGGCTACGGCCGCCGCGCGCGATGCGGGCCGCAACTACATCACCATCGCTTCCGAATTCCTGGGGCAGGACGCCTGAACATGACCGAAAACGCTGCCGAAACATCTGTAACCACGGCGCGTGAGACGGTTCTCATCATCAACCAGCGCGGCCTGCACGCCCGCGCCAGCGCCAAGTTCGTCAACGCCGTCGCGCGCCTGCCCGAAGGCGTCGATGTGAAGGTGATCAAGGACGGGACCGAAGCGCAGGGCGGCTCGATCCTCGGCCTGATGATGCTCGGCGCGGCCAAGGGCGATTCGGTTGAGATCATCGTCACCGGGCCTGACGCGCAGGGCGTGCTCATGAAAGTCGCCGGGCTCGTCAAGGACGGCTTCGGCGAAGACTGAGGCGAACGCCTGATGACCCGCCGCCAGATCACCGGGTTCTCCAACCCGACCATCAAGGCCGTCCGTGCGCTGCGCGAAAAGAAGCACCGCAGGCGCGAGGGCCGTTTTCTGGCTGAAGGCTTGCGCCTGCTGACGGACGCGCGTGAGAGCGGCCGCCTGCCCGAACTCCTGATGATGGCCGAAGGGCGCGAAGGGCATCCGCTGCTCGATGCGCTGGAAGTGGCTGTCGCGGCGGCTGGCGGCGACGTGATCGAAATGCCCGAGGAATTGCTCGCCAAAGTGACGGGCAAGGACAATCCCCAGGCCGTCGCCGGTGTCTTCGCCGAATGGGACACGCGGCTGGAAGCGCTCGACCGCACCCGCGCGCCGCTGTGGCTGGTGGCGCAGGCGATGCGCGATCCCGGCAACCTCGGCACGATGCTGCGCACCGCCGATGCGGTGGGGGCAGGTGGCGTAATCCTGCTCGATGATTGCGCCGATCCCTTCTCGGTCGAAGCCGTGCGCGCCAGCATGGGCGCGGTGTTCACCGTCCCGCTGGCGCAGGCGCGGTGGGAGGATTTTGAGCAGTGGTTGCGCGCGGGCGAAGGGCAACTCGTCGCCGCCAGCTTGCGCGAAGCCGTCCCCTATCGCGGCGCGCCTTACAAGGCACCGTGCTTTGTCATGGTCGGCAACGAATCGCGCGGGTTGCCGGAGGCTTATGAGGCGGCCTGCGATCTGCGGGTGACGATGCCGATGAGGGGGCGGGCTGACAGCCTCAACGCAGCGGTGGCGGCGGCGGTACTTGCCTACGAAGTGCTGGCGGCGCTGGGGGGGTAGGCTGGCGGTTCTATTCCGCTGCTGCGGCGTCTTCTTCCGGTTCCATCAGCGCTGGCAACGGGCTCTCGTCGGCATGGCGTGGAACTAGATCGACTAGTTGCACATCGTCGATCTCACTGCTGATTTCGACACCCTTGTCGCGAAGTCGTTTGGCTGCTGATTGAACATTGCGCTCAAAGGAGCCAACGAACTTGTTATAGTTGCTGACTGCCGATTGAAGACCGCCGCCAACACGCTTCAGATGCTCTGCGGCCACGCGGATTCGTTCATAGATATCCGTGCCCATCTTGCCGATCTCGCGCGCTTCCCGCGCCAGCCCATCCTGCCGCCAGACTTGCGCCACGGTGCGCGCGATGGCGACGAGGTTGGTGGGGGAGGCGAGCAGCACGCGGCGTTCGAAGGCGAAGTCCCACAGCGCCGGATCACGTTCCAGCGCGGCGGCAATGAAGTGCTCGCCCGGCACGAACATCAGCACATAGTCCGGCGCGTCCTCGAACTGGCTCTGGTAGCTCTTCGCGCCGAGCGCCTGGATGTGGTTACGCATGGATTGCACATGCGCCGCCAGTGCCACCGCGCGCGCGTCATCATCCGCCGCCTCGAAGGCGTCCTGATAGGCATTGAGCGAAACCTTCGCATCGATCACGAGGATCTTGTTTCCCGGCACCTTGACGATGGCGTCGGGGCGCAGCCGCCCGTCCTCGGTATCGACCGAATGCTCGGTCACGAAGTCGGTATGCTCGGCAAGGCCGCATTGTTCGAGCACGTTGCGCAGTTGCAGTTCGCCCCAGCGCCCGCGTGTCTTGGGGCCATTGCGCAGCGAGTTGCCCAATTGCAGCGCGGCGGTGCGCACCGCTTCCTGGCCTTGCCGCATGCCCTCGATCAGCCCGGACAACTGCCCGAAGGCATCGACGCGCTTGGCTTCCAGTTCCTGCACCTGCTGCTCATACTTTTCGAGCCGCGCACCGACCGGCTCGAGCACCGCTTGCAGCCGCGCTTCGCTGGTCTTTTCACTCTCGGCAAAGCGCGCATTGGCGCGGGCGAGGAAGGTTTCCTGCGCCTTTTCGAGCACTTTGTGTCCGGCGTTCTCGAATTCCTTGCGCAGCATGTCCTGCGCTTCGATCAGCAGGCGCTTCTGTTCGGCGAAGTTCTCGGCATCGGCCTTCAGCCGCTCAAGCTCGGCGCGCAGGGCCTCCCGGTCGGCGCGCAGCGCGGCGAGTTCAGGGCGCATCCGGTCTGCCTCTGCCGCGCGCTCCTGTGCGGCGGCGAACTGTGCGGCAAGCGTATCGCGTTCCTCGCGCACGGTGCCCACTTCGGCGGCCAAAGCATCATGCTGCCCGGCCTTGACGCTCGCTGCGGCGAGTTCGGTGATCGCGCGGCGGAACTTCTCGTCGAGCTCGCGCGCCTCACCCTCACGCGCCGTGAGCCGCGCCTGCAGTTCGCCAATCGGGCGCGCACCGAGGAACCAGCCCACGGCAAGGCCCGCGAGCAGCGCAACGATCAGAAAAACAAAGACAAGGGCGGTATCCACGCCGACTCCCGAACTGGAACGAAGCGTGAACTTATCCTGACTCTACCGGCAGCGCAAGTGGCGCGGCGATCACGCCGCGCGGCGCAGCTTTTCCAGCTTCTTGAGTACCATCGTGCGCTTGAGGCGCGAGAGGTGGTCGATGAACAGGATGCCTTCGAGGTGGTCCATCTCGTGCTGCAGGCAGGTGGCAAGGAGGTCGTCCATGTCCTCCTCGTGGACCTTGCCATCAAGGCCTTGCCAGCGGGCACGGATGCGCGCGGGGCGTTCCACTTCAGCGTACATCTCGGGCACGGAGAGGCAGCCCTCGTTGTAGACGCGGCGCTCGGCCGAGGGATCAAGGATTTCGGGGTTGATGAAGACCCGGGGCTCGCGCTTGGTCGGCTGGTGATGGTGGTGATGGCCATCGTGCGCACACGGCACCGGCTCGGCATCCGGATCGTCGGGCTGCAAGTCGATCACCAGCACGCGCAGCGGCACGCCGACCTGCACGGCGGCAAGGCCGATGCCCGGCGCATCGTACATCGTCTCGAACATGTCGGCGACGAGCGTCCTGAGCTCCTCGTCGAACACGGTGACGGGCGCGGAGATCTGCTTGAGGCGCGGATCGGGGACTTCGAGGATTTCGCGGATAGCCATGCGGTGCAGATAAGCAAGGCGCGCGCGACTCGCAAGGTGCTACCCGACGAGCCTCACCCCACCGGCCGCCGCGCGCGCAGCGCCTGCGCCAGCGTGCCTTCGTCGAGATAGTCGAGCTCGCCCCCCACCGGCAGGCCATGCGCGAGCTGCGTTACGCGCAAGGGCAGGGTGTCGATCCGTTCGGCGATGTAGTGCGCGGTGGTCTGGCCCTCCAGCGTGGCGTTCATGGCGAGGACGACTTCGTCGATCCCGCCTGCTTCCAGCCGCGCGAGCAGCTTGCCGATCGAAAGGTCTTCCGGCCCCACGCCCTCCAGCGCGGAGAGCCGTCCGCCCAGCACGTGATAGCGCCCGGTGAACAGCCGCGAGCGGTCGAGCGCCCAGAGATCGGCCACTTCCTCCACCACGCAGAGCGCGCGGGCATCGCGGCGGGGATCGGTGCAGACGCTGCAGGGGTTGGCGGTATCGACATTGCCGCACGTGCTGCATTCCACCAGCCGTGCGCGCACGCCTTCGAGCGCTTCGGCCAGTTGGACAAGGCTCGTCTCGCGCCGCTTGATCAGCCACAGCACCGCACGTCGCGCGGAGCGGGGGCCAAGCCCCGGGAGCCGCGCCAGCGCGCTCGCCAATGCCTCGATCTCTTGCGATGCCATGGGGTGAGAGATAGGGCCGGTTGCGGCAAACGAAAGGCCTTTCCCTCGGTTATGCGCATTGTCTTCATGGGCACCCCGGATTTCGCGGTGCCAACTCTTCAGGCACTGGTGGCGGCCGGGCACGAGGTCGTGGCTGCCTATAGCCAGCCGCCGCGTCCAGCTGGGCGGGGCAAGCAGCTGCAGCCATCGGCCGTGCACCGCGCGGCCGAAGCGCTCGGGATTGCCGTGCGCACGCCCTTGTCGCTGAAGGGGGCGGAGGAGCAGTCCGCGTTTGCCACGCTTGAGGCCGATGTCGCGGTGGTGGCGGCCTATGGCCTGATCCTGCCGCAGCCGATCCTCGATGCACCGCGCCTTGGCTGCCTCAATGTCCACGGTTCACTGCTGCCGCGCTGGCGCGGGGCGGCGCCGGTGCAGCGCGCGATCCTGGCGGGGGACGAGGTGACCGGTGTCACGATCATGCAGATGGAGCGCGGGCTCGATACCGGGCCGATGCTGGCGAGGGTGGAAACGCCGGCAGCGGGCAAGACGGCGGGCGAACTGACCACCGAACTGGCGGAGAAGGGCGCGGCGCTGATGGTGGAAGTGCTGGCCGATCTTCCGGCGCATCCCCCGGTGGTGCAGCCGGAAGCGGGGGTGATGTATGCGCACAAGATCGAGAAGGCGGAGAGCCGGCTCGATTTCACCCGCAGCGCGGTGGACGTGGAGCGGCAGGTGCGCGCCTTCGCGCCCGCGCCGGGGGCGTTCTTCGAGCTGGAGGGCGAGCGGTACCGGGTGCTGGCGGCGGATGTCGTCGAAGGCTTGGGCGCGCCGGGTGTGACGCTGGATGCTGCCCTCACCATCGCTTGCGGGGAAGGCGCACTGCGCCCGATGCAGATCCAGCGCGCGGGTAAGCCGGCGATGGATACCGCCGCGCTGCTGCGCGGGCGGGCGATTGCGGCGGGAACGCGCCTTGGGTGAGCCCGTCCCCATGACCCGCTACGCCCTCACCCTCGAATATGACGGCCGGCCCTACATGGGCTTCCAGCGGCAGGCGCATGGCCCGTCGGTGCAACAGGCGTTCGAGGAGGCTGCGGAGAGCATTGTCGGCCACGCGGTAACGCTCCATTCCGCCGGGCGTACTGATGCCGGGGTCCACGCGCGGGCGATGCGGGCGCATTTCGATAGTGCTAAGGCGCTGCCGCCGTTCCGCATGGGTGAAGCGATCAATGCCCGGCTCAGGCTGGCGGAGCAGGCCGTGGCGGTGCTCGATTGCGTGGAGGTGAGCGAGGACTGGCACGCCCGCTTTACCTGCATCGGCCGCTCCTACGAATATGTCATCGCCAATCGGCGCGCGCCGCTGGTGCTTGAGGCGGGGCGGGCCTGGCGGATCGCGCATCCGCTCGATGCAGATGCCATGCACGTGGCGGCGCAAGTGCTGGTGGGGCGGCACGATTTCACCACCTTCCGCTCGGCGCAGTGCCAGTCCGCGAGCCCGGTGAAGACGCTGCGGCATCTCTCCGTCCGTCGGGAAGCGGACCACGTCATCGTGGCGGCGGAAGCGCGCAGTTTTCTCCACCATCAGGTGCGCTCGATGGTCGGCTGCCTTGCCTTGGTGGGTGAGGGGCGCTGGACTGCGACGGACATGCGCGATGCGCTGGAGGCCGCAGACCGCAGCCGCCTCGGCCACAATGCGCCGCCCGATGGCCTCTATTTCATGGGCGCGCTTTACCCCGGCGAATGAGTTGTTAAGTTGCGGATTGAAACCCACGCTGGATTGGCCCGGCATGGCAACAATTCGGGAGAGAACCATGGCATTCACTGGCAAGCAACTCACCACCCGGCTCGATGCGGACGGCACGCTGACCGTGCAGATCGTGCCGAAAACGTGGGATGCCCCCACCGGCACGCAAGTCCTTGTCCAGATCGAGGCGACGCCGATCAATCCTTCGGATCTCGGCCTGCTGTTCGCTTCCGCCGATACCGCGAATGCCGTCTACTCGCCCGGTAAGCTCGTCGCGAAAATGCCGGAGGGCGCCACTCGCGCCATGACCGCGCGCCACGGGCTCGATATGCCGGCGGGCAACGAGGCAGCCGGCGTCGTCGTCGCTGCGGGCGATGCGCCGGGGGCACAGGCGCTCCTCGGCAAGCGCGTCGCCTGCGTGCCGGGCACGGCCTATGCGAACTACGCCTATGCTGAAGCAGGCATGTGCCTGCCGGTGGGCGACAGCGTGAGCGCCGCGCAGGCCGCTTCCAGCTTCGTCAATCCGATGACCGCGCTGGGCTTTGTCGAGACGATGCGGATGGAAGGCTTCACCGGCCTCGTCCACGCTGCAGCTGCCTCCAACCTCGGCCAGATGCTCGTGCGCATTTGCCAGGAAGACAATGTGCCGCTGGTCAATATCGTTCGCAGCGAAGAGCAGGTCGCGCTGCTCAAGGGCCTTGGCGCGACCCATGTGCTCAACATGACCGAGCCCGGCTTCCAGGCCGCGCTGACCGATGCGATCCATGAAACGGGCGCCATGCTCGGCTTCGATCCGATCGGCGGCGGCACGCTGGCGGGACAAGTCCTTGCCGCGATGGAAGCTTCCGCCAGCCGGGGTGCCGCGTTCAGCCGCTATGGCTCGTCGGTGGCCAAGAAAGTCTACATCTACGGCGCGCTTGATCTTGGGCCAACGATCCTCAACCGCGCCTTCGGCCTCACCTGGGACCTCGCCGGCTGGCTGCTGACGCCGTTCATGGCCAAGGCGGGCATGGAAACCGTCGGCCGCATGCGCGGGCGCGTCGCACGCGATCTCACCACCACGTTCGCCAGCCACTACAAGGCCCAAGTAAGCCTTGAGGGCATGCTCGATCAGGCTGCGGTGGCGGAATACAATGCGCGGCGCACTGGCGAGAAGTATCTCGTGGTGCCGACTGCCTGACGAAAAAGGGGCGCCTTGCTGGGCGCCCCTTTTTTCTGTTCTCAGACCTTGCCGACGACGCTTTCCGGCAGGTCCTTGCCGAACACGCGCTGGTAGTATTCGGCGACCAGCACCCGCTCGGTCTCGTCGCACTTGTTGAGGAACGAGAGGCGGAAAGCGAAGCCGGTATCGCCGAAGATGCCGGTGTTCTGCGCCCAGCTGATCACCGTGCGCGGGCTCATCACGGTCGAGATATCGCCGGCGATGAAGCCCTTGCGGGTGAGATCGGCCACGCGGACCATGTCCGCCGCGGTCTTGGCGTCGAGCCCGGGGACTTTCCCCGTCACTACGTCGATTTCGGTCGAAGCGGGCAGGTAATTGAGCGCGACGACGATGTTCCAGCGGTCCATCTGGCCCTGGTTGATCGCCTGCGTGCCGTGATAAAGCCCGCTCGTATCGCCCAGACCCACCGTGTTGGCCGTCGCGAACAGGCGGAAGTTGGGGTTGGGGCGGATCACGCGGTTCTGGTCGAGCAGCGTCAGCTTGCCTTCGGTTTCCAGCACGCGCTGGATCACGAACATCACGTCCGGGCGGCCCGCATCGTATTCGTCGAACACCAGCGCGGTCGGCGTCTGCAGCGCCCAGGGCAGCAGGCCCTCGCGGAACTCGGTCACCTGCAGGCCATCGCGCAGCACGATGGCGTCGCGGCCGATCAGGTCGATGCGGCTGATATGCGCATCAAGGTTGATGCGGATGCACGGCCACTTGAGGCGAGCGGCCACCTGCTCGATGTGCGTCGATTTGCCGGTGCCGTGATAGCCCTGCACCATCACGCGGCGGTTGTGCGCAAAGCCGGCAAGGATCGCCAGCGTGGTATCCGGATCGAACACATAGTTCGGATCGATATCCGGTACGCGCTCATCGGCCACAGAGAAAGCCGGCACGGTCATGTCGACAGGAATGCCGAAGGTCTCCCGCACGCTGAGCGTGATATCGGGAGCGGCAAGAACGGTGGTGGCGCGGGTGTCGGCCTGCAGGTTGGGAATGTCGGTCATCGCTGCACTCGCCTATACGGGGCGGCGAAAGGCTGCAATAAGCTTTGCGCGGCGCTATTTGAAACGGGAGCAGGTTATGAAACTCTATGGTGCTCTATTGTCACCCTTCGTTCGCAAGGTTGCAGTGGTGCTGGCCGAAAAGGGCGTGGACTACACCCCGGCACGCGGCGGCCCCGGCTCCAACGATGCGGAGTTCCTGGCTGTAAGCCCTTTCGCGAAGATCCCCGCGATGGATGATGATGGCTTCACCCTCGCCGATTCGTCAGCGATCGTGCACTATCTCGATGCGAAATACCCAGCCCCGGCGTTGATCCCGACCGAACCCGAAGCGCTCGGCCGGGCCGTGTGGTTTGACGAGTTTGGTGACACGATTTTCGCCGCCTCCGGCCTCAAGATCCTGTTCAATCGCGTGGTCGGCCCGCGCTTCCTCGGCCTGCCCGGGAACGAGGCGCTTGCCCTTGAGGGAGAGGCCGAACTTCCGCGCATTTTCGACTACATCGAAGGCGTGGTGCCAGATGATGGCTGGCTGGTGGGAGAAGCGTTCTCCATCGCCGATATCACCGTCGCCTCGATGCTGTGCACGCTGCGCTATGTCGGCCACGGGCCCAATGCGGCCGCCTTTCCGAAGACCGCCGCGTGGCATGCCCGCGCGCTCGCGCGCCCGTCGTGGCGGGCGATCGAAGACAAGGAAGCCACGCTGATGCAGCGCATCCTGCCCGATCTCGCCACCGCCTGATCGCAGGCATCGGGGCACCGGGGTGGAGATCGCGTAGAGAGGCAAACGGCGGGCATCGGCGGACGGGAGACTGCGCATGACCTGGATCGACGGTTTCGTGAGCCCCGTGCCCGAGGCGCGCCGCGCCGATTATGCCGAGAAGGTGGCCGGATCTTCCTCGATCACGGCGCGATCCAGGTCGTCGAAAACCGGGGCGCGGATGTGCCGCATGGCGAAGTGACCGATTTCTACCGCGCGGTTGCCGCCGAACCGGGCGAAGCCATGGTGTTCTCGCTGATCGTCTGGCCCAGCCGCGAGGTTGCCGTGGCGGCGCACAAGGCCGTGTTCGCCGATCCGCGCATGGCCGATGCGGGTGACATGACAATGTTCAATTCGCGGCGCATGATCATGGGCGGCTTCGAACAGCTGCTCTGGATGGGAGAATACGCATGACCAGTCCGAACGTGCCCTTTATCTGGTACGAACTGATGACCAGCGATGGGGCCGCTGCCACCGCATTTTATGGCGCGGTCGTCGGCTGGACGATCCATTCGCCAGAACCGGGTTCGCCGGTCGAGTACCGCATGATCACCCGCAGCGATGGCGGCGGGCAGGGCGGCGTGCTGCAGCTTACGCCGGAAATGCAGGCGGAAGGCGCGCATCCGGCTTGGGTGCCCTATCTCCACGTGGCCGATATCGATGGTGCGATCACCACGATCCTTGCCGATGGCGGCCGTCAGCTCGCGCCGCGGATGGACATCGCCGAGGGCAGCTTTGCCATGGTGACCGATCCGCTTGGCACGCCGGTCTATCTGATGAAGCCCAATCCCCCGGCAGACCGCCCGAACGCGGGCAGCGATGTGTTCGATGTGGCTAAGCCCCAGCACGTGCGCTGGAACGAGCTTGCCAGCCCCGATCTCGAAGCGGCCAAGGCATTCTACGCGCGGCATTTCGGCATGACGTTCACGCGGTCGATGCCGATGGGCGAGCTTGGCGATTACTGCTTCATGGATCACGGCGAGATCGGCCTTGGCGCGATCATGCAGCGCCCTGATCCGGCGATGCCGCCGCTGTGGACGATGTATTTCGGCGTACCCGATATCGATATGGCCTGCGCCGCGATCACCGCTGGTGGCGGCACGATGATGCGCGGGCCCCATCCGATCCCCGGCGGCGAGTTCAGCGCCGTTGCCGCCGATCCGCAGGGCGCCGTATTCGGTGTCGTCGGGCCCAGAGCAGCAGCTTGATGGCAGACTACACCTTCTTCACCGTCCCCATGTCGCGCGGACAGATCGCGCGCTGGGCGCTGCACGAAGCGGGTGCGGAGTATGAGCAGGTGCTGGTCGACTGGACCAATCGCCCGCCCGAACTCGCCGCCGCCAATCCGATGAACAAGGTGCCGGTCTTGATCCACCATGCGCCGGAAGGGGTCCGGGTGATCACCGAATGCGCGGGCATCTGCGCCTATCTGGCGGACGTCCATCCGGAGGCGGACCTGCTTCCCCACGATGCCGAGAAGGCCGATTACTACCGCTGGCTGTTCTTTGCTGCCGGCCCGCTCGAACAGGCGGTGGTGAGCCGCGCGATGGGCTGGGAAGTGCCCGAAGGCAAATCGGGCATGGCGGGCTTCGGCACTTACGAACGCACGATCGCGGTGATGGACGACCTGCTTGCGGGGCGTGACTGGGTCTGCGGCGCGCGCTTCACCATGGCAGACGTTTACGTTGGCAGCCAGATCGATTGGGGCCTCAACTTCGGCTCGATCCCGCCGCTGCCCAGTTTCGCCGCCTATGCCGAACGGATCCGCACCCGCGCGGGCTACCAATCGGCCAAGGCCATCGACCGCGAGCTGATCAAGGCGGCGAAAGGGTGACGGGCGCTGTCCTCTGCCTCTGGTACGAAGGCGCGGCGGAAGAAGCCGCCGCTTTCTATGCCCGGACCTTTCCGGACAGCCGCATCACCGGCCTTCACCGCGCGCCGGGGGACTATCCCGATGGCAGAGAGGGCGCTGTCCTCACGGTTGAATTCACCGTGCTCGGCTTCCGCTGCATCGGACTCAACGGCGGGCCCTACTTCAAGCACAGCGAGGCGTTCTCGTTTCAGGTGCCGACCGATACGCAGGAAGAGACCGACCGCTTGTGGAACGCGATCGTCTCGGACGGCGGGAGCGAAAGCCGCTGTGGCTGGTGCAAGGACAAGTGGGGCCTCTCGTGGCAGATCACCCCGCGCGCCCTAACGCGCGGCATGGCCGATCCCGATCCCGCCGCGCGCAAGCGCGTGTTCGAGGCGATGATGACCATGGGCAAGATCGACATCGCCGCCATCGAGGCCGCGCGGGCCGGAGCCGCGTGATGCTCGAACTCTATGGCCACCCGTTCTCGTCCTACACGTGGAAAGCGCTGATTGCGCTCTACGCCAGCGAGACGCCGTTCGACTTTCGCATGCTCGGCCCGGATTACCCGGAAAACGGCGCACGCGTTGCCGCGGCCAGCCCGCTCGGCAAGTTCCCGCTGCTGGTTGATCGTGATGCCGAAGTATTCGAGGCGACCTCGATCATCGAGCATCTCTGGCTTCGCCATCCCGGCGCAGCGCGCTTGCTTCCGGCCGATCCCGTCGAGGCCGCGCATGTGCGGATGATTGACCGGGTGTTCGACAACTACGTGATGGGTCCGATGCAGGCGGTCGTCGATGAGCACCTGCCCGGCGGCGGGATGGATCCGGCGCGCATCGCCAAGGCGCGCGCCAATCTGGAGCGGACCTACGGCTGGCTGGAGCGCTGGCTGGAGCAATACACACCGGGCGAGGCGATCAGTCTGATCGAATGCGCTGCGGCGCCATCCCTGTTTTATGCCGATTGGGTGCTGCCGGTCCCTGCATCATGCCCGCGCCTTGCCGCCTACCGCGCCTACCTTCTTGCGCTGCCGCCTGTCGCGCGCTGCGTGGAGGACGCGCGCCCCTACCGTCCGTTCTTCCCGCTCGGCGCGCCGGACCGGGATTGACGGCAAGGGGCACCGAGCCCTTCAGTCGGCCTGTTTGCCCGCGATATACCGGTCGATATTGGCCACCAGAACATCGAGCGGCACGTTGCCGCCCTCGACCACCGCGTTGTCATAATCGCGCAGGTCATAGGCCTTGCCGAGGGCCGCTTGCGCCCGCGCGCGCTGGCGCAGGATCTCGCTGCGGCCGATGAAATAGCCGCAGGCCTGCCCCGGCCAACTGCAATAGCGCTCGACCTCGCTGGTCACTTCGTCGCGGCCCGAACCGTTGGTACTGGCAAACCAGTCGATGGCCTGCTCGCGGCTCCATTCGCGCGCGTGGAGGCCGGTATCGACCACCAGGCGGCAGGCGCGGAACGCGATGGACTGCAGGTAGCCCAGCTTGCCCACCGGATCGTCGTCATAGGCGCCAAGCTCGTCGCCCAGCGTTTCCGAATAGAGCGCCCAGCCTTCGGAATAGGCGTTGAACGCCAGCATCGCGCGGATGGTCGGCAGCTGGTTCGAATATTCGCCCTGCCACACGTGTCCGGGAATCGCCTCGTGGTGCACCAGCGTCGGCAGGCTGAAGGTGCTGTGGAGCCGCGTGGTGCCAAGGTTGATCCACATCTTGCCCGGGATCGTGCCGTCAATCGAACCCGGCCCGCCATAAGCGCCGGGTGCGCCCGGCTCTTCCGCCGGGGGCAGGCGCCGCACTTCGAGATTTCCGCGCACCAGTTTCGAAAACGCGCGCGGCATCTGCGCGCGGATATAGGTCAGCCGCTTCTGGATGAACGCGATGATCTGTGCGCGGCCTTCGTCGTTGTCGGGGAACTGGAAGCGCGGATCCTTGCCCAACGCAGTCATCCGCTCGCCCACCGTGCCGCTGGTGTAGCCCAGCTTGCGCAGAATGGGGTCCATCCGCCCCTGCAGGTCGGCCAGCGATTCGAGTCCCAGCTTGTGGATTTCATCCGGCGTCATGCGCGTCGTCGTGCTGGCGCGCAGGGCCCAGGCGTAGAACGCGTCGCCGCCGGGGCGCGTGTGCATGCCGGCCGCCGGCACAGCCAGCTTGCGCTGGGCGATGAGCTCGGCAAGCTGCCGTTCCAGTGTCGGGGCGACCTGCTTCGTCACGATCTCGCGCGCACGTGCGCCCCAGTCGCCGGCAATGCCCTTCTCGCGCGTCCGCTTCTCGATCGAATCGACAAGCCCGCCGCCAGACCCCATCGCCGAAAGGCTCGCGCCCATCTGCCGGATCGCCTTGTCGAGCAGGAACGATGGCGCGATCACGCCCTGCGCCGCGGTGGCCTTCAGCCGCGCCGTCTCGCCTTCCAGCACCGCCGGGAACTGCGCCAGCCGCGCGAGATAGGCTTCGGCATCGGCCGAGCTATTGATCGGATGATCCGAATCGAGGAAGCGCGGCACATCAATGTAGGCGCCCACGTTCTGGATCACGACATAGGGCGTGTTGCGCCAGCCGCCGACGGTCACGTCGCCATAGGGCAGTGCAAAGCCGTCAAGCGCGGTATGATAGGCGCTCTTCACCACCGCAAGGCTGGTGCGCGTGACGGGATCGAGCCCGGTATCCGGCATGGCCTCAACCCGCGCGAGATCGGCGCGCACCAGTGCCGCCACGGCGGCCTGCCCCGCTGCCGAACGGTCCTCCAGAACGCCCCTCAGCGCGACATGGGCGCCGGTGTCGAGGCCGAGCGAAGTCGCGCTTTCGGGCTTCAATGCCAGCATTCGCCACGCGGCATCATCGAGCAGCGCAGCCGCCGGGGAGGGCGCTGCTGCCGTCTGGGCCTGCGCGTGCAGCGCCAGCGCGGCGGTGCCCGCAGCAAGGCCGGCCAGCGCCTCGCGCCGGGTGAGGGAAAGGATGGGGGCGGAAGGCTCTTGCGGGGTCTGTGTCATGCGCGGGACACTGCCCCCGCGGCAGGCCCATGTCAAAATCGCCGCGCGTGGCCCGCTTGCGGGATGAATGCTTCGAAATGGAGCAACTGCGGCGATGCAAAAAAGTCGGGATCGGACTGGTTTGCGCATGCGCAGACGTGGCCCGAAACCTTCCGGAATAAGGCATTTCCCGGGTTGCGCCGTGCAACAACTCCCGAGTCGTCAACGCATCTTGCGCGAAACTGGCTCAACCCTTGCAGTCCTCGCTGCCGGATTTCGCAATGCGGAATTCTCTTGAGAAAGAACAAGGCGGGAGGAGGATAGTCCATTTGCCCCCAAATCAAATGATTCACACAAGACGAAAATTGCGCAGTGGCTATATCATCCTCCCCAACCAGTGGTCGCGCGAATTATGGCTTCGATAGTAACCATCTTCGACGCCATTCCTGAAAATACAGGTATTTTTTCTTAGGGAATTGCTCGGAATCTATTCCCGGATTTCGAGTGGTGGGCGCAGTTTTCAATCAGGAGATCAGGACGTGGCAAACATGGTTAGCGGAACCGCAGGTGCCGATATCATCAAGGGCGGTGACGGCAGTGACATCATCAACGGCGGGGCTGGCGATGATCAGCTCTGGGGCGGTCGTGGCAAGGACTGGCTTTATGGCGGCGATGGCAACGACGTCCTCAAGGGCGGCGGCGGCCAGGATTCGCTGACTGGCGGTGCCGGTGCGGACCAGTTCGTGTTCCGTTCGTCGGAAGGCTGGGCTCCGCTCACTTACAATGGTCCCGGCGTGCCGCCGACCGACGTCTATCAGTGGGTGATCGTCACCGACCTCAACTTCAGCGAGGGCGACAACGTTCGCATCACCGGCTTTGCCAACGTGTTCGGCTCGCTGGGTATGTTCAAGGGCGGCTCGTACTTCATCGACGATCAGGGTGACGTCAACCGCATGGCCGAGTTCCTCAAGGCCAATCCCTCGCAGGGCAGCGTCAAGGAAACCTTCGGCACCGACAAGGATGGCACCACCTTCCTGCTCAACGATGGCTTGGGCCACACCCAGGTGCTCCAGCTACTCGGGATCCATCCCGAAACGGTGCTTCTGGGCTGACCAACTTGCCAGTGCGCCTTGCGCCGGGATCGGGCCACATGACCGATTTCTGGCGCAAGGCGTCTCGCTATGCAGTGCCCCGCCAGAGCCTTGCTCCGGCGGGGCATTCTCTCAGGGTGGTATCCGGCGTCCACCCGCGCTAGGTTCCGTCCCACGCACCAGACATGGGAGACGGCGCATGAGCATTTTCGATCAGATCCTCGGCCAGGTCAGCAGCAACGTCGATGTGAAGAACCTTGCCGCCAAGGTCGGGATCGATCCGTCCATGGTCGAGACCGCCATCGCAGGTCTCGCCGCAGGCCATGCCGCGCCCGCCGACACGGTCGAAACCGCCGCCGCCAACACCGGCATCGATGCCGGCATTCTCCAGCAGATCGTTGGCCACATCGGCGGCGAAGGCGCGCTGGGCAATTTTGCCTCGATGCTCGGCCAGCACCCTGATGCGGCCGGGATGCTCGGTGGCCTGCTTGGCGGAAAGGGTGGCGAAAATCCGCTTGGCGGGCTTGGCGATCTCGCTTCAGGGCTGTTTAAGTCCTGACCCGTCCTTCCGCCTGATTTGATCAATGACGGACGCGGCCCTCTCGCTCGCCATGCTCACCGCGCTTGCCTTGCTGGCGGGTGCGGTGTTCCTGTGGCGAAAGGGTGAACGCCAACGTCCCGGGCTGATGGCCGTTCTTGCTGCCGTCCTGATCACCAATGTCGTGATCTGGTCGCTTCCCACGACCGGCGGCCAGACGCTGACCACTGCGGCACCCCTCCGCGAAAGCCAGAAATGACCAATCACATCGCGGGCAAGTCCATCGTCATCACCGGCGCGGGCGGCGGGTTTGGCCGCCTCGTCGCCTTGAAGGCCGCTGCGCGAGGTGCGAAAATCGCGTGCGGTGACATCGATCTGGCGGCGGCTGAGGCCACTGTCGCGGCCGTCACCAGCGCTGGCGGCACCGCGTTGGCGGTCCAGACCGACGTGCGCAGCCTTGCCGCGGTCAAGGCGCTGGTCGTCGCCGCCATCGCCGCGCATGGGGGCATCGATGTGATGATCAACAACGCGGGCATCATGCCGCTGGCGTTCTTTTCCGATCACGAGGCGGCTTATGACGCGTGGGAGCGCTGCATCGATATCAACATCAAGGGCGTGCTCAACGGCATGGTTGCCGCCTATGATCCGATGATCGCGGCCGGACGAGGGCAGATCGTCAACCTCTCCTCGATCTACGGCAACTTCCCGGTGATCGGCGCGGCGGTCTATGGCGCGTCCAAGTCGGCCGTGAACTTCCTTTCCGAATCGCTGCGCGTGGAAAGCCGGGGCAAGATCAAGGTGACGACGATCAAGCCCACCGGGGTTCCTGCAACCGGCCTCGGCAATTCGGTCGTCAACCAGACCGCCGCCATCGGCATTCTCGCGCACAACACGCCCGATTTCACGGACATGGTGGGCCAGATGGGTGCCGGAACGTTCCCGCCGGAGCGCCTCGATCCTGAGGCCATGGACTACGCCAGCCTCGCCCCGGATCACATTGCCGATGCGATCATCCATGCGATCAACCAACCGTGGGGCGTCTCGATCTCCGAAGTGACTGTGCGCGCGGCGGGCGATCACTTCGTGCTTTGAGAGGGTGGCCGACTGCTGGTTTCGCCCGGCAGCCCCCTCCTCAAACCCTCAGTGCCCATGAGGTTCGATCCGGTTCAGCTGCGCCCCACGGCGTGCGCCCCTGCGGCAGTACGCCGAGATAAGCAAACCTGGGGAGAGGCGGTATGAAGCATTCGGCAGGCGCCAAAGGTGCGCACTTTTTCAGGCTCATGATGATCGGGGGCGCGTTCATTCCGGCCACCGCCATGGCACAGGCTCAGCCGGCAGACGAACAAGGCGCAGGCGATGGCCAGCCCGGTTCGACCGGAATTGACAACATCGTCGTAACCGCACGCTTCCGGAACGAGAAGCGTCAGGATACGCCGCTCTCGGTCAGCGCGCTCAATTCGAACATCATCCAGAACTCGGTTCTGATCGATGAGCAGAACATCCAGAAGTTCCTGCCCGACGCGCACCTCGCGCGCATTTCGTTTGCCGGTAACGCGCTTTCCGCTTCGATCCGCGGGGTGAGCTTTGAGGGCCTTGAAAAGACCTTCGATCCGGCCATCGGCAATTCGATCGACGGCGTGTTCCTCGGCCCCAATACCGGCGCGAACGTCGATTTCTTCGATCTGTAATCAGTTGAAGTGCTGCGCGGGCCGCAGGGCATCCCCTATGGTCGCAACATGATCGGCGGCACGATCAGCATGCGCCACACCCGGCCCACCGGCGAACTCGGCGCGACGCTCCATGGCCACTACTGCAGCTACAACACCTGCGATCTCGATGCCGTGGTGAGCCTGCCCAAGATCGGCGATATCGCCTCGGTCAAACTGTTCGGTCACCTGCGCAAGAGCGACAGCTTCAACCGCAACCGCTACCCCGCCGATCCCGGTCGCGCCCGGCGTCGCCCTGCCGCTGTTCGCCGCCGCGCGCGACTTGCTCAACAAGGGCGGTGGCCGGCTGCCGGCGGTTCGGAAGGGTAATCCGCCGGGGCATCACCCCTGCCCAAAAAATGAGTGGCCGCAGCCCTGCGCCCTGCCCATGGTCGCGCATTGCAACACGCATAGAAGGAACGGGCAATGGATCTGGGGCTCAAGGACAGGAAGGCGATTCTCGTTGGCGCCAATGGCGGCATCGGGCGCCAGGTGGCGCTCGCGCTCGCGGCGGAGGGCTGCCACGTCGCGGTCTGCGGCCGCACGCAGGTCAAGGTCGACAAGATCGTGGCCGAACTCGCGCCGAGCAGAGTGACCGTCTACGCCGAAGCGCTCAACGTTACCGATGCCGAAGCGGTTCCGGCCTTCATCGACAAGGCGGCCGCAGCGCTCGGCGGTTGTGACATCTTCATCAGCTTCACCTCGGCCAATCTGGGTGAAGACAGCGATGCCGGCTGGGATGCCGTCATGCAGGCCGATATCCTGCCCATGCGACGCGGCGTCGCAGCGGCGAAGCCCTATCTGCTCAAATCCGATGCCGGCTCGATCATCTGCATGAGCTCGACCGGCGCGGTCGAGGAATTCATGGGTGTGCAGCCCTACAATGCGCTGAAGGCGGCGGTGATGGTCTATTCGTCAGACCTGTCGCAGGCGCTGGCGGGCGAGGGCGTGCGCGTCAATTGCATCACCCCCGGTCCGATCATGACCGAGGATGGCCCCTGGACCTACATCAAGAACAACATGACGCCCTTCTACGATGCCACGCTCGCCAAGATTCCGATCGGCCGCATGGCCACGGGCGAGGAGCTGGCCAAGGCGATCGTCTTCGTCGCCTCGCCCGCCTGCATGGCGATGACGGGCGCCAACATCGTCGTCGACGGCGGCTATACCAAGCGCGTGCAGTTCTGATTGGAGTGCTCTCTCCCCGCCGGGGAGAGAACATTTCGCGCCCTCAGCGGATCGGGCAATCCGGCGAGAGGCGCATGTCGAGGTAGGTGTCCACCGCGCGCATCATTTCGTCGAGTTCGCTCTCGAAGAAGTGGTTGGCGCGCGGGATCTCGTCGTGGTGGATGGTGATGTGCTTCTGGGTGCGCAGCTTGTCGACAAGCTTCTGCACCGCGTTCGGCGTAACCACCGTATCCGCCGCGCCCTGCACGATGATGCCGCTGGCGGGGCAGGGGGCGAGGAAGCTGAAATCATACATGTTGGCGGGCGGCGCGACCGAGATGAAGCCGCGGATTTCCGGGCGGCGCATCAAGAGCTGCATGCCGATGAGGGCGCCGAACGAATAGCCCGCGATCCACGTCGTGCTGGCTTCGGGGTGGATCGACTGCACCCAATCGAGCGCGGCTGCCGCGTCAGACAGTTCGCCGATGCCGTTGTCGAACGAGCCCTGGCTGCGACCCACGCCGCGGAAGTTGAAGCGCAAGGTCGCAAAGCCGCGCGCCACGAAGGTCTTGTACATCGCCTGCGTGATGCGATCGTTCATCGTGCCCCCGGCCTGCGGGTGCGGATGGAGGATCATGGCGACGGGCGCGCGCGGGCGCGAGGCGGGCTGGAAGCGGCCTTCAAGGCGACCATCGGGACCGGGAAAGATGACTGCGGGCATGGACTGTCCTGATTTACCGAGCCCGGTATGGGGCCGTAGGGCCGCTCGGCACGCCGGGGCTGGGAAAAGCGAGAAGCCGCTATATAGAAACGGTTGCCTCAAAAGCAATCATTCCCGCCAGAGTATGGATTTCCGCAGTCGATGCCCGCGATCTACCTCGATCATGCCGCTACCACACCGCTGCTGCCCGCAGCGCGCGAGGCCATGCTCGAAGGCTTTGCGCTCTGGGCCAATCCCTCGAGCCCGCACAAGGCCGGCCGCGCCGCGCGGGCGGCGCTGGAGGATGCGCGGGCGCAGGTGAAGGCGGCGCTAGGCTGGCAGGGCGAGGTGATCTTTACCTCGGGCGCGAGCGAGGCGCTGGCGATTGGCTTGGGCCGGGCACAAATGGGGCGACGGATCGTAACGGCAGTTGAGCATGACGCCGTGTTCCGTGCTGCGCCGGATGCAGAACTGCTGCCGATCCGCGAGGGCGAGGCGGATGCAGGGGCACTTGCCGCCATGCTGGCGCAGCCGGGGCGAGCGGTCGTTGCGGTGCAGTCAGTCAACTCTGAGACCGGGACGGTTCTAATGCCCATGGTGCGCAATGCGCTTGCTGAGCAGGTCCGAGCAGCAGGTGGCCTATTACTCGCGGATTGCTCTCAATCGGCGGGCAAGTTCCCGCTGCCAGACGCCGACATGATCGTTGTTTCCGGACACAAGCTTGGCGCTCCCATTGGGGTTGGGGCGCTGCTGGTGCGCGATTGGGCCATGCTGGCCCCAAGTGGCGGACAGGAGCGCGGCTATCGTGCCGGCACGGAAAACCTCCCCGGTGTCATGGCTCTAGCCGCCGCGCTGGAAGCGGGTGATCATGAAACGTGGCAGACCACCACAGAGCAGCGCTTCGATTTCAAGAATGCCCTCTTCCGCCACGGTGAAGTCCTGACGCCCGGCGTACAGTGCTCGCATATCTTTGCCGTCGCTTCTCCGCGTATGGCGGCCACGGCCATGCTTATTCGCATGGATTCGCTGGGGTTCGCGATTTCCGCCGGGAGCGCTTGCTCGTCCGGTACACTGAAGCCCAGCCGCGTGTTGCAGGGGTTTGGCATCGATCCAGATGTGGCGCGCCGGACGATCCGTGTGAGCCTCGGCTGGAACACCACGCCTGCGGATCTCGATGCCTTCGCGCAGGCTTGGGCCGAGGTGAACGCATGATCTACCTCGATTATCAGGCGACCACCCCGCTCGCCCCCGAAGTGCGTGAGGCGATGCTGCGTTGGCTGGGGGACGACACCTTTGCCAACCCCCACAGCCCGCACCGCCCGGGCCGCGCGGCCGCAGCCGCCGTGGAAGTCGCGCGCGCGCAGGTGGCGGCGCTGTTGCCGCCGGGCGGGCGCGTGATCTTCACCTCGGGCGCGACCGAGGCGCTCAATCTTGCCATCCTCGGCTGCGACGCGAAGAAGCTGGCCGTCTCCGCGATCGAACATGCCGCCGTGCTCGATACCGCGCGCTTTGCCGATGCCGATTGCGCCATTCTGCCCGTCAGCGCCGCCGGCCTCGTCGATCCGCAGACGCTCATTCCAGAGGGCACCGGCCTCGTGGCGGTCATGCAGGTCAACAACGAGATCGGCACGCTGCAACCGGTGGAAGTGCTGGCCGCTGCGGCGCATGCGGCAGGCGCCGTGTTCCTGTGCGATGCGGTGCAGGCGGCGGGCAAGTTCGCGCCGCCCGCCAATGCCGACATGATCGCGCTATCCTCGCACAAGCTGCACGGCCCCAAGGGCATCGGCGCGCTGTGGGTGCGCGATGGGCTGGCGCTCACGCCGCTGATCCACGGCGGCGGGCAGGAGCAGGGCTTGCGCTCGGGCACGCTTTCCCCTGCGCTCTGCGCCGGGTTCGGTGCCGCCGCCGCCTTGTGCACAAGGCTGCGGGAAAGCGATGGACAGCACGTGGAAAGCCTGTGGCAGACGGCCCGCGCGCTGTTTACCGGCTGGACCTTGAATGGCAGTGCCGATCAGCGCTGGCACGGCAATCTCAATTTGCGCCGCGATGGCCTCGATGTGGCGCGGCTGATGTCGGATTGCCGCTCTCTGGCATTTTCTGCAGGCTCGGCCTGCGCCAGCGGCTCGGGCCGGCCGAGCCATGTCTTGCGCGCGCTCGGACTTTCGGACAGGGAAGCAAAAACCGCGATCCGGATCGGCTTCGGACGCTATACCAGGGTTGAGGAGCTTGAACGGGCCGCCGCCGCGATCAACGCGGCGGCGAACGGTCAGTGAGCGCGTGGCGCGCTGTGTGCGCCGGGCTGCAGGGAGCGACGTAAGCCATGGTCAAGGTCACCTTCATTACAGCGCAGGACCAGCGGATCAGCGCCGAGGCGGCCGCCGGCACGCGCCTGCTCGAACTGGGCCAGAACGCCGGGATGCCGCTCGAAGGCACGTGCGAGGGGCAGATGGCCTGCTCGACCTGCCATGTCGTCGTCGCTGCCGAATGGTTCGATCGGCTCGATCCCGCGAGCGAGGACGAGGAGGACATGCTCGATCTCGCCGCCGGGGTCACGCGGACCAGCCGGCTTTCCTGCCAGATCGTCCTCACCGATGCGCTGGACGGACTGGAAGTGCGCGTGCCCGAAGAAGCGCGCGATATGCAGGGCCGCTGAGGGCGGCGCTCAATCCCTGCGGGCCAGGCGGCGATCTGTTCGATCGGGGCGGCGCTGTTTTCGACGCGTTCGCGGGCCACTTCGAGCCGCAACCGTCCAGCCGCCGTTCCGCATCGTCTTTGCCGTGTTCCCCGGCATGACCCAGCTTGATTTCACGGGCCCGCACCAGTTTCTCTCGCACATGCCCGGCGGCGTCCCGGCAACCACGGCAGCGCTCGATGAAGTCTTCGTCGGCGAAGTGCGCCGCCTCGCGCTTGGGGCTCGCTATGTCACCTCGGCCTGCACCGCGCGCTTTGCCCAGATCATGCCCGCGCGCGAAGCCAAAGCCCGCACCGCGGCGGCGCGTCAGATCGCGGCATAAGGCGTATCCGGCATCGCCCGATCATTCCGTATGGGGCAATGATCGGGGGATGCCGGGGTTCCGGGCGGTTCCGGAAGCGGGGCGCGCTTGCTATGGGTCGCCCGGCATGACCAAGACCACCACCGACGCCGAACCCGATCCCTTCGATGCCATCGTCGATGCGCCCTTCGATGCCGCGCTTTCCGAGCGCTACCTTGTCTATGCGCTCTCCACGATTACCGCGCGCTCGCTGCCCGATCTGCGCGACGGGTTGAAACCCGTCCACCGCCGCCTGCTCTGGGCGATGCAGCAGTTGCGGCTTGATCCCACCGGCGCGTTCAAGAAATCGGCGCGCGTGGTGGGCGACGTCATCGGCAAGTATCACCCGCACGGCGATGCCTCAGTCTACGATGCGATGGTCCGCCTCGCTCAGGATTTCGCGCTGCGCTATCCCTTGGTCGAAGGCCAAGGCAATTTCGGCAATATCGACGGCGATAACGCTGCCGCCTACCGCTACACCGAAGCGAGACTGACGCGCACGGCGATGCGCCTCATGGCGGGGCTGGAAGAAGGCACCGTCACCTTCCACCCGACCTACAACGGCGAGGAAGAAGAACCGGAGATTTTCCCCGGCCTGTTCCCCAATCTCCTCGCCAACGGGTCCAGCGGCATCGCCGTTGGCATGGCGACCAATATCCCGAGCCACAACGTGGCCGAGATCGTCGATGCCACGCTCATGCTGATCGACAACCCGGCGGCGAGCCACGAGCAGCTGATGGAGGTGTTCCACGGCCCCGATTTCCCGACCGGCGGCCTCGTGGTGGATAGCAAGGCCGCGATCAGCGCGGCCTATGAAAGCGGCAAGGGTGCGATCCGCGTGCGCGGGCGCTTCTCCACCGGGCGGCAGGAAGATGGCAGCTGGGAAGAGACCGGCATCGAGAAGCTCGGCGGCGGGCAGTGGCAGCTCGTCCTCACCGAGATCCCCTATCAGGTGCAGAAGGGCAAGCTGATCGAGCAGATCGCCGCCCTGATCGCGGACAAGAAGCTGCCGATTCTGGAAGACGTGCGTGATGAAAGCGATGCCGCGATCCGCATCGTGCTCGTGCCCAAGAGCCGCAATGTCGATCCCGATCTGCTCAAGGAATCGCTCTACCGGCTGACTGATCTCGAAGTGCGCTTCGGGCTCAACCTCAATGTGCTCGATGCGCACCGCACCCCCGGCGTGCTCGGGCTCAAGCTGCTGCTGCAGGAATGGGTGATCGCGCAGATCGACATCCTGCTGCGCCGCTCGCGCCATCGGCTGGAGAAGATCGCGGGCCGGCTCGAGCTGCTCGATGGCTATATCATCGCCTACCTCAATCTCGACCGCGTGATCGAAATCATCCGCACCGAGGACGAGCCCAAGCCGATCATGATGGCCGAGTTCGGCCTGACCGACCGGCAGGCCGAGGCGATCCTCAACATGCGGCTGCGGTCTTTGCGCAAGCTCGAGGAAATGGAACTGCGCAAGGAGCGTGATGGCCTGATTGCCGAGCAGACCGAACTGCAGGCGCTGCTCGACAGCCCCGCGCGCCAGCGCACCCGGCTCAAGCGCGATCTCACCGCGCTGCGCAAGGAATATGCCGAAACCACCGCGCTTGGCGCGCGCCGCACCACGCTGCTGGAAGCCGCGCCCACGCGCGAATTCAGCTTGGACGCGATGATCGAGAAGGAGCCCGTCACGGTGATCCTTTCCGCGCGCGGGTGGATCAGGGCGGCCAAGGGCCATCTCGCGCTGGATACAGACTTCAAGTTCAAGGAAGGCGATGGCCCCGCCTTCGCGCTCCACTGCCAGACGACGGACAAGCTGCTGTTCGCCATCGATAACGGGCGGTTCTATACGCTCGGCGCGGACAAGCTCCCCGGCGCGCGCGGCTTTGGCGAACCGGTGCGCACGATGCTCGATATCGATCCCGAAGCGCAGATCGCCGCGCTGGTGGTGCATAAACCGAAGGGGCAGCTGCTGCTTGCGGCGAGCAGCGGGCGCGGCTTCGCGGCGGAGATGGACGAATTGCTGGCGGAAACCCGCAAGGGCCGCGGGGTCGTCACCACCAAGCCCGGTGTCAAGCTCACCGTGGTGCGCGAGATTGCCGCCGAGCACGATCATGTTGCCGTGGTGGGTGAGAACCGCAAGCTGGTGATCTTTCCGCTGAGCGAAGTGCCGGTGCTCGCCAAGGGGCAGGGTGTCACCCTGCAGCGCTACAAGGATGGCGGGCTGGCCGATGCGATCACGCTCACTTTTGCGGATGGCCTTTCGTGGACGATGGGCGGAGAAAGCGGACGCACGCGCACCGAGAAGGATCTTCTGCCGTGGAAGGTCGCGCGCGGCGCGGCTGGGCGCTTGCCGCCCACCGGCTTTCCGAGGGACAACAGGTTCGTATGACGGGTAAACGACTTGCCGGACGCATCGCGCTGATCACTGGCGCTTCTTCGGGCCTCGGCGAACATTTCGCGCGGCTCTATGCGAGCGAGGGCGCCGTCGTCGTCATCGGTGCAAGGCGCGTCGATCGTATCGCGGCACTGACGGACGAGATCAATGCCGCGGGCGGCAAGGCGCTGGCCGTGGCGCTCGATGTGACGGACGAAGCCTCGATCATCGCGGCCTTCGATGCGGCTGAGGCCCAGATCGGCGTGCCCGATGTGGTCGTCGCCAATGCCGGGATCGTCGTGCCGGGTCGGGCGGTCGATGTTGCGGCGGAAGGAATCCGCAGCGTGGTCGATACCAACTTCACCGGCGTCTATCTTACCGCGCGCGAAGGTGCCCGGCGGATGATCAAGGCGGGATCGAAGCGGAGCGAGAAGGGCCGCGTCATCCTGATCGGCTCGATCACCTCGCACATGACCGGGCAGGGCGATGCGTCCTACGCTGCCACCAAGCTCGCCGTGCAGCACCTCGGCCGCCAGTTCGCACAGGAATGGGCGCGGCTGGGGATCAGCGTCAACACGATCCAGCCGGGCTACATCAGCACCGAAATTGCCGGAGACTGGTTTGATACCGAAGGCGGCAAGGCGCAGATCAACACCTGGCCCCGCCGCCGCCTGACGGATATCACCGCGCTCGATGAACCGATGGTGTTCTTCGCGAGCGACGCTTCGCGGCAGGTGACCGGCTCGCACATCACAGTGGACGACGGGCAAAGCTTGTAGGGCAAGGATTTCCACCTCCTCCCGTTCGTGTCGAACGGAGGTGTTGTGGAGCCTGTTTACCCCTTCGGCAGCCCTGCCATCAGGTCTGCGCTCAGCACTTGCGGCAGCTTCTGCGGCTCGGCGGCCTTTGCCGGATACCACAGATAAAGCGGTACACCCGCCGCGCCCTGCGCTGAAAGGAAGCTCGTGATCTTCGGATCGCGCCGCGTCCAGTCGCCCACCAGCACCACCACGCCAGCCTTGCGGAAGGCATCGCGGGTGCTCTCGCGCTCGATCGCGGCGGCTTCGTTGACCTTGCAGGAAAGGCACCAGTCCGCCGTAAAATAGGCAAACACCGGCTTGCCCTCAGCCCGCGCTTCGGCCAGCGCGGCTTCGCTGAAGGGTTTGGCATCGAGCAGACCGGCTTCTACCGGCCCGCCGGGGCCTGCGGTCGCAAGGCGCGGGGTAACGGCGAGAGCGAGCGCTGCAAGGATGACGCTGCCAGGGAGGGCAAACATCGCGGTTGAAAGCCCCTGCCGCTGCGTCCGCCCGATCATCACGAGCAGCGCGACGACCAATACCGCCAGCGCAATGGCACCCGCCGCATAGACAGGGCCACCCAGCCGCCATGCCAGCCAGCACAGCGCCAGCACCGTCAGCCCCATCGGCACCGCCATGGCGCGGCGGAAGCGCTCCATCCATGCGCCGGGCTTGGGCAGCAGGCGCCGCAGCGCGGGAACGAAGCCCAGCAGCAGGAACGGAAGCGCAAGGCCGAAGCCCAGCGCGGCAAACACTGCCATCGCCGCCCAAGCCGGCAGCACCAGCGCCGCGCCAACAGCGGCAGCCATGAACGGCCCGGTGCAAGGGGTCGCGACAAATGCCGCCAGCAGGCCCGTGCCGAATGCTCCCGCCCAGCCGCTCTTGTCCCCGCTCGCGCCGCTTTCGATCGAAAGCCCCGGCAGTTCATAAAGCCCGCCAAAGTTCGCGGTGATCGCCACGGCGAGCAGCAGCAGCAACGCCACCACGCCCGGATCCTGCAACTGGAACGCCCAGCCAACCTGCGTCCCCGCCGCGCGCAAGGCGAGCATCGCCGCGCCAAGGCCCATGCAAGCCAGCATCACGCCCGCAGTATAGGCAAGGCCCTCGACATGCGCGTCGTGACTCCCGGCACGGGCCAGTGCCATCGCCTTGAGGCTGAGGATCGGAAACACGCAGGGCATGACATTGAGGATCAGCCCGCCCGCCAGAGCCCCAAGGATCGCCAGCACCAACGTCACGGCGGAGAAGGGCGCCGGTGCGCTCCCCTTGCCGAGCGGTGTCCCGCCAGTCGGCACCGCGCCGGGCGCGGCGGTGAAGGCGATGCCGCCCAGCGATTCGCCCTTCGCGCCCGTGCCCAGCGAGAGGACGCCGGAAAGCGTCGCAGGCGGCTCGGGCGCCGGGAAAGCGGCCTTGGCAAGTTCGATCACCAGCGTATCGCCAACGCGGCTGAAGGCCTGGGGTTTGGCGTAGTCGGCCACGCCTTCGGACTGGATGAAGAAGTGTGGCTCGCCGATCGCCGCACCAGCCGGGAAGGGCACGGCAATGCGCCAGCCGGCGGGCGAGGCAGCGAAAGTCCCCTGCCGGTCAAGCGGGGCGGGGAGCGCGGCGCGCCAGGCATCGAAGCGCGCATCGGCAGGGCCGCTGCCGACAGTGACCGTGCCCTGCAAGGTGGCGCTTTCAGGCACGCAGATCGCTTCGGTGCAGGCGAGCCAATTGGCCTTGGCGGTGATCGGCAGGGTGGTGCCGGGCGCTGCCTCCTTGGGCACGGTGAAGGGCACGAGCACGGCATAGTCATGCTCGTAAACGTGGTTCATCAGTCCCTGCACCAGCAGCGTCTGCGGGACAGGAAACTGGAGCGGCCCCGTCCCCGCACCGGAGGGCAGCGTCCATTCAAGCGTGATCGGCAAGCCCGCATCGCCCGGATTGGTCCAGTAACCGTGCCAGCCCTTGTCGGGCTGCATCAGCACCGCGAGCGAAATCGTCTCGCCGGGCTGTGCTGGCCGCTCGGCGAGGAGCGAGGCGCGGATATGCGGACCTTCAGCCGCAGCGGGGGTTCCGGCCAGAGTCAGCCAGCAGGCCGCAAGCAGGAGGACGAGGTTTCGCAGGAATGCCATATCGCGCGTCTATCCCAACCCGATCGCTTTGACCACCTGCCTGCCGGGCATGGCTTGCGCCTTGCCCCCGCGGGCACGACCCGCTTCGAGGCCCCTTGCGCGTCTGCGCTGCCGGGGCCATCACGCAGCGGCTCGCACGGGGGCGCGGGCGAGTCCGGTTCGGCCAAGTACCGAGAAAGGTTACCCATATGTCGCTTCGCAAGTTCCGGTCCGCCGCTTTGGGAGCAGCCGCCTGCGCCGCAATAATGGTGCTTCCCGCAGGCGGGATCGCTCGCCCCGCCGCCAAGCCGGTGCCCTTGCCAGCGCCTGTGGCCCAGCCCGCACCCAATGCGCCGAAGCTGATCGTGGCCATCTCGATCGACCAGTTCTCCGCCGATCTCTTCGCGCAGTACCGCTCGCACTTCACCGGCGGCCTGGCCCGCCTCGCATCGGGCGCGGTCTTTCCGGCGGGCTACCAGAGCCACGCCGCGACCGAGACCTGCCCCGGCCACTCGACGATCCTGACGGGCGTCCACCCGGCGCGCACCGGGATCATCGCCAATACCTGGTTCGATCAGTCCGTGGCGCGCGGCAAGAAGACGGTCTACTGCGCCGAGGACGAGACCAAGGCGGCGGCTGACCCCAAGGATTACGTCGCCTCGGTCGGCCATCTGCTGGTGCCAACGCTGGGCGAACGCGTGAAGGCGCTCTGGCCGACGAGCCGCAATGTCGCCGTCTCCGGCAAGGATCGTGCCGCGCTGATGATGGGCGGCCACGTGATCGATGCCGTCTACTGGTGGAAGGGCGCGGGTTTCACCTCGCTCGATGGGCGCACGCTCACCCCGGCGGCGGTGAACGAAAACAAGTCGCTCGCTGATGTGCTGAGCGCGGGCGCCCCCGGCCTCCCGCTGCCGGACTGGTGCAAGGGCAAGGACAGCGCCGTGCCGCTGAACAGCGCGGGCAGCACCGCCGGACTCGGGAGCCTGGCCGCGAGCCTCGGCGGCAGCGCCGGGGCCTTCACGGTCGGCACGGGCCGCTTCGCGCTGGCACCAGGCGACAAGACCGGCTTTCGCGCCTCGCCGCGCATCGACCGCGCCACGCTCGATCTGGCGACCGAACTGCTCGACGAAGACAATCTCGGCAGGGGCAAGACGCCCGATGTGCTTTCGGTCAGCCTGTCCGCCACGGACTATGTCGGTCACGGCTATGGCACCGAAGGCAGCGAGATGTGCATCCAGCTGCAGCAGCTCGATCTGGCGCTCGGCGATTTCTTCATCGCGCTCGATCAGCGCAAGATCGATTATGCAGTGGTGCTGACCGCCGACCACGGCGGGTTCGATCTGCCTGAGCGGCTGGGTGAGCAGGCGCTGCCCGCCGCGCACCGCGTGAACAAGAGCCTGCTGCCCGATGCGCTGAGCGCGGCCGTGGCGGCGAAAACCGGGCTCGATGCCAAGGATCTCGTTCTGGCGGATGGCGCATCAGGTGATATCTGGCTGCGGCGCGATCTCGCCCCGGCGGACAAGGTCCGCGCGCTGGAGGCACTGAAGGCCGAGCTCCTCGCCAATCCGGATGTGGCCGCAGCCTTCACCGCCGATGAAATCGCCGCCGCGCCTGCGCCCACCGGCTCGCCCGAAACTTGGCCGCTGATCGCGCGCGCCAAGGCTTCGTTCTATGCGCCGCGTTCAGGCGATCTCGTGCTGATGCTGAAGCGTGGTGTCGTGCCGATCCCCACGCCCGGCCCTGGCTATGTCGCCACGCATGGCTCGCCGTGGGACTATGACCGGCGGGTGCCGATCCTGTTCTGGCGCAAGGGGATGACCGGGTTCGAGCAGCCCAGCCCGGTCGAAACGGTGGACATCGCCCCCACGCTTGCGGCACTGATCGGTCTGCCGGTTCCGGCCGGCGCGTTCGACGGGCGCTGCCTCGATCTCGATGCGGGCACCGGCGATACTTGCGGAGCGAAGCCATGAGCGAGACCCTCACGTCAGACATCGTGATCATCGGCGGCGGGCTCGTCGGCATGACACTCGCCATCGGGCTCGCCAAAGCGGGCATCCCCAGCTGTGTGATCGACAGCTCTGATCCCTCCGCGCAAACGGCAGAAGGGTTCGACGGCCGCGCCTCGGCGATCTCGACCGCGAGCTGGAATCTCTACAGCCATCTCGGTCTTGCCGAAGCGCTGGAGCCGCTCGGCTGCCCGATCGATTCAATCGCGGTGACGGATGGGATGAAACCCGGCCGGATTGATTTCCAGCCCGCCCCCGGTGATGGCTCGCTGGGGCGCATGTTCGCCAATCGCGATTTGCGGGTCGCGATGTACGATGCGGCCGCGAAGGAAGACCTCATCACCTTCATGCCCAACGCCCGCGTGACCGAGCGCGAGCGAGACGACCACGGGGTGACCGTCACGCTGGCCGACGGACGCATCATCAAGGGGCGCTTGATGGTTGGCGCCGAGGGCCGCGCTTCGCCAACGCGCGACGAGGCAGGGTTTACCCCCGCGCGCTGGAGCTATGGCCACCGCGCGATGATCGTCGGCCTCGCGCACAGCAAGCCGCACGGCAATGTTGCGTGGGAAATCTTCTATCCCGCCGGTCCCTTCGCGCTGCTGCCGCTGCGCGATGATGCTGAGGGCAATCACCGCTCGGCGCTGGTCTGGACGGTGAGCGAGAAGGATGCGCCGGGCGCGATGGCGCTGCCCGATGGTGCGTTCCAGAGCGCGGTGCAGGAACGCATGGGCGATGTGCTGGGCACGGTGCGGCTGATGGGGCCGCGCTCGTCCTGGCCGCTCAATTTCCACCACACCGCGAAGATGGTCTCGAACCGCCTCGCGCTCGTCGGCGATGCCGCCCACGGGATGCACCCGATTGCCGGCCAAGGGCTGAACCTCGGCCTGCGCGATGTGGCAGCGCTCGTGGAAGTGCTGACCGATGGCATGCGCCTTGGCCTCGATCCGGGCGATGCGCAGCTTCTCGCGCGCTATGAACGCTGGCGCGCGGCGGATACCTTCATGGTCTCGGCGGCGACTGACATGTTGACGCGCCTGTTCGGCGTGCCAGGCCGCATCCCGTCCGCGATCCGGCGGCTGGGCATGGCGGGTGTCCAGCGGATCCCCGCGCTCAAGCGCTTTTTCATGGACGAAGCCCGCGGCATGAGCGGCGCATTGCCAAGTCTGCTGCAACCGGCCTGATTGCGCGAACCCGTTAGTTAGCCGCGTCGGAGGCGTCTGCCACCGGCGAAGCACTTGCCACCGGCGAGGCGCCGGCCGCAGGAGCATCCGCGGGCTTGGCGACCGGCGGCGTTGGCGGGAACGAAAGCGCGGCAGTTTCCAGCTGGTCGAGCGCGTGTTCGACGCTGGCGAGATCGCGGGCGTGAGCAAGCCATTCGATCGCGGCTTCCTTGCCCGGCATGTGCTCCACTTCGGCGATGGCGGCGTCGATGCGATTGCCGACCAAGGCTTCGCGCACGCGCGTCGCGCGGCTTTCATCGGTGGGGGAGGGGCTGTCGGCATGGCGAATGATGAAAAGCTCGCTCATCTGGCGGGCCATCCAGTCCCACGTGCCTTCGCTTCGCGCGCCGCCGATCAGTTGCGGGCTCAGCTTCTCGAACGTTTCGCTCAGCATCGGCAGTGTCATCGGCTTCTGGCCGGCGGCGATCACGCGGTCGACCGCAGCCTGCTGGGTCGCGCCGAAACGGACACGCAGCTGCGTTTCAAGGTAGCCGAGCGGCTGGCCGCGCTCGATCGCGCGGCGGGCGGCGAAGGCGACCAGCAGGGCTTCGGCCTGGCTTGCTTGCCCGGCGGCACTGGCGGCCTGCTGGTTGAGTTCGGCTAGGCGCTGCTCGAGCGCGGAGACTTTCGCGGCCGTAGCGGTGAGCGCCGCATCAGTTGCGGCAAGATTGGCGGTGGTCTGCGCAGCCGCCTGCGACATCGATGCCGAGGGTGACGGCACCGGCGCATCGGCTATGCCCGAGACGTGCACCTCCAGCCAGCCGGATTCCCAGCCGTACCAGGCGCCGCCAGCAAGGGCTGCCAGAATGAGAAGGACCACCAACACGACCCGACCGCGACCAGTTCGGGAGCGCTGGAGGGCCAGTGGCGAGCCAAAGGCCATGTCCTGCATAGGATCATTTTTCAGTTGTTAGTGTCCTCTTGGTGACACTTTCTTGCACATTTGCACGGCGAGTGCCAGCACTGCGTTATCACTACGTGTCTCTGCAATTTCAATATGTTGCCAGCCATGACCAGCCATTTGCCCGATTCGCGGGGCGAGGCAGGCCAGTGCGATCTGGCTGCGGTTGACGCCGAGGCGGGCCGATTCTGCGGCGAAATGGACCGCCGCTTCTCCCGAGTGCAGCAGGACCACGGCAGGTCCGGCAAGCGCGCTGGCAAGGGCAGGCGGCATCGGCAGCCCGGCGGCGGCATAGACCACGACATCATCGACCGAGACGCGTTCAGGCAGCGCGAGCGGCGCACGCTTTTCGCCGGCGAGCCGCAAGTAGCGCCCCGGCGGCAAGGCTGAGGCCATCGGCTGCAATCCCCCTTCGCCAATCGCCGCAACCGCAAATCCTGCCACGCGCGCCGCGTCCGCCGTTACCGCGCCGACAGCATGAACGGGCAGGTGCAAAAGTCGGGCAAGGCCGTCACCGCCCAGGCGGAAAACATTGGCACTGCCTGCAAGGAGTGCGCAAAAGTGTGCAGGTTCGGGCACGGTCCACGGCGCGGCGGCCATGTCAAACAAGGGATAGCCACGCGCATCGAGGCCACGCGCCTGCGCGGCGGCCACGGTGGCGGCATTGCCCGGCTCGGGGCGGATCACCAGAACCGGGAGCATGGCCGGCGGCCTCAGCTGCCGGTGAAGTGGCGGCGGATCGCGTCCGGGGCGCGGGCGAGCAGCGTGCTGGCGAGCGCAGCCGGGCCTTCGCCGTCGCCTGCAGGGAACGTCGCGCTGGCTTCGATCCGCTCGGCACCATCCGGGCTGAACAGCGCGGCGCGCAGGGTAAGGTTCGCGCCGTCCGCCGTGGTCAGCAGTGCGATGGGGCTGTGGCACGTGCCGCCAAGCCCGCGCAGCAGTGCGCGTTCGGCCATCACGGCGGCGTGGCTTGGCTTGTCATCGATGGCATTGAGCAGCGCGACGAGATCGGTGCGTGCGGCAAGGCATTCGACGCCGATGGCGCCTTGCGCCGGGGCAGGCAGCCATGCGTCGGCGGGAAGCGGGCTGCCGATCCCGCTCTGGCCCAGCCGGTTGAGCCCGGCGGCGGCCAGCAGCGTCACGTCCGCTTCGCCTGCCTCCAGCTTGCCGAGGCGCGTGGCGACATTGCCGCGAAAGCCCACGACGGTGAGATCGGGCCGGGCGTGGAGCATTTGCGCCGCGCGGCGCGGGGCGCTGGTGCCAACGCGCGCGCCTGCCGGAATGGTGGCCACGCTCTCCGCGCCGACCAGCACATCGCGCACATCCTCGCGTGGCAGCACGGCGGCGATCATCAGCGCTTCTGGCCGTTCGGTCTCGACGTCCTTCATCGAGTGCACGGCAAAGTCGATGCTGCCATCGGCGAGCCAGGCATCGAGTTCCTTGGTCCACAGCGCCTTGCCGCCGATCTCGGCGAGCGGGCGATCGAGCACCTGATCGCCGCTGGCGACGACGGTCACGAGTTCCACAGCGGCCTCATCCCAGCCATACGCGGCGCAGAGCCGGGTGCGGGTTTCCTCGGCCTGAGCCATGGCGAGCGGGGAGCGGCGCGTACCCAGCTTGAGCGGGTTGGCGACGGAAGGTTGGATGGGTGTGTGCATGCGTCACTTGCCGTACCTGCGAATGTCTCTAAGGGAAAGTCTCCCATGGCCTTGATCCTCGGCATCGAATCCTCTTGCGACGAAACCGCCGTCGCCGTGATCGACGGGGCGGGCTCCACGCTCGCCGCACGCATTGTCGCGCAGCGCGTTGCCTCGCAGGATGACGCACACCGCCCCTATGGCGGGGTCGTGCCCGAAATCGCCGCGCGGGCCCATGCCGAAACCCTTGCGCCCATGGTCGGCGCGGTGCTCGACGATGCGGGGCTGACGCTGGCGGACATGGATGCGATTGCCGCCACCGCCGGACCGGGCCTGATCGGCGGCGTGATGGTCGGGCTGGTGACGGCCAAGGCGCTGGCGATGGCGGCAGACAAGCCCTTGCTTGCGGTCAATCACCTCGAAGGCCATGCACTCTCCGCGCGGCTGGCGGAGCCACGCCTTGCCTTTCCCTATCTGCTGCTGCTCGCGTCGGGCGGGCATTGCCAGATCCTCGAAGTGCGCGGGCTCGGCCAGTATCGCCGCCTCGCGACAACCATCGACGACGCGCTGGGCGAAGCGTTCGACAAGACTGCCAAGATCCTCGGTCTCGGTTTCCCCGGCGGCCCTGCTGTCGAGCGTCTGGCACGCGAGGGCGATGCCAGGGCCGTCCCGCTCCCGCGCCCGCTTCTGGGCAGCGCGGAGCCGCATTTCTCTTTCGCTGGCCTCAAGAGCGCGGTGATGCGCGCGCGCGATGCCGGTATCCACCAAGCAGCGAACATTGCCGCCTCGTTCCAGCAAGCCGCGATCGATTGCGTGATCGACCGGGTGCGGCGGGCGATGGCGGCATCCGGGCCGGTGACGGCGCTGGTCGTCGCCGGCGGTGTTGCGGCCAATGCCAGCCTGCGCGCGGCCTTGACCGCGCTGGCGGAGGAAGCGGGCCTGCCACTGGTCGCCCCGCCGCCGAAGCTCTGCACCGATAACGCCGCGATGATCGGTTGGGCCGGTGCCGAGCGCTTTGCCGCAGGGCTAACCGATCCGCTCGACGTTCTGGCGCGCCCGCGCTGGCCGCTCGATCCCGATGCGGCGCCGGTGCGCGGCGCGGGGGTGAAGGCATGAGCGCCGTCGGCGCAAAGGTCGGCGCAAAGGTCGGCGTTGTTGGCGGCGGCGCATGGGGCACCGCGCTGGCGCAAGTCCTCGCCAGTGATGGCCGGGAAGTGCTGCTCTGGGCACGCGAGGCCGATGTTGTCGAGGCGGTGAACACCGCGCACCGCAATCCGCGCTTTCTGCCGGGGGCTGAGCTGCACCCCTCGATCAGCGCCACGGGCGAGCTTGCCGATCTCGCCGCGCTGCCGGTGCTGCTGATGGTGACCCCGGCGCAGCATCTGGGGGCCGTGCTCAGCATGCTGGCCCCGCAGGGTGCGGACGTGGTGCTGTGCGCCAAGGGCATCGAGCAGGGCTCTGGCCGCCTGATGAGCGAAGTCGCTTCCGCCGCCGCTCCCGGCGCGGCGCTGGCGGTGCTCTCCGGGCCGACGTTCGCGCATGAAGTGGCAGATGGCCTTCCCACCGCCGTCACGCTCGCCTGTGCCGGCGGCGAAGCGCAATGGGCGCGGCTCGCACCCGTCATCGCGCGCCCCGCGTTCCGGCCCTATTACTCCGCTGACGTGATCGGTGCTTCGATCGGCGGCGCGGTGAAGAACGTGCTCGCGATTGCGTGCGGCGTGGTCGAGGGGCTGGGGCTGGGCGCCAATGCCCGCGCCGCGCTCATCAGCCGTGGTTTTGCCGAGATGCAGCGTCTTGGCCTCGCGATGGGCGCGGAGGCGGAGACGCTGGCCGGGCTTTCGGGCCTCGGCGATCTCGTACTCACCTGCTCTTCCTCGGAAAGCCGCAACTTTGCGCTTGGCATGGCGCTGGGCGCAAACGGTGACGAGACCGGCGGCGCAGCGGCCTTGCTGGCTGAGCGCAGCACGGTGGCTGAGGGCGCCTTCACCGCGCCGGTGCTGGTGCGCGTTGCCGAAGCGCGCGGGATCGGGATGCCGATTGCCGAAGGCGTCGCCGCGCTGCTCGATGGACGGATTTCGCCGCGTGCCCTTGTGGCCCAGCTCCTCGCGCGGCCTCTTCGTGCCGAGATCGTGCGCGGGGAGGCTCCGCGTGACTGAAGGCTCGCCCATTTCCGCCGAACAGCAGGACATCGCCGCGCTCGCCAAGGGCGGGCGGACCAATTTCCTCGGCTTCCTGCTGCGGCTCGCGGCGCGCATCCCGTTCCTGTTTATCGCCGGGCGGCTCTATGGCGCGGAGGATCTGGGGCGCTTCGCTTCGGCCACGATTGCGGTCGAACTTGCCGCGCAGCTTTCCACGCTGGGCCAGAAGCGCGGCCTTGCCCAGCAGCTCGCGCGCGATGATCGCGATGGGGCGGAAGTGGTGGCCGATGCGCTCCTGCTTTCGGGCTTCGTGGCCGCTGTGCTCGCGGCGCTCCTCTACGCATTCCCGGCGCCGATGTTCCCGAGCGGGCATTTTACTCCGCTCCAGCGCCTCCTTCCGCTGACGGTGCTGCCCATCGCACTCGGTGATATCGCGCTGGCAGCGCTCGCCTATCGCTTCGATGTGGGGGCAACGGTGCGGGCGCGCTCTGTGGTAGAGCCGTGGACGCTGTCCATCGTGGCGGGGCTGGTCTGGCTGGCCGGTTTCTCCTTCCTGCCGATCCGCGAATCCGGGCTGATCCTGGCCTACGTGACCTCGATCTTTGCCGCGACGCTCACGGCCTTCGTGCCCCTGCTCAGGAGCTATGGCCTGCCGCGCCAGTGGTCGCCGCGCCCGATTTATCTGCTGCGGCTGGCGGGCAGCAACCTGCCGCTGGCCGGTGCGGACGCCATCGAATGGGGCACGCGCAAGCTCGATCTGTTCCTGCTCGGCATGTTCCAATCACCCCCTGCGGTCGTGGGCGTCTACTACGTCGCGCAGCAGGTCGCGACCTTGCCGCAGAAGCTCAAGACAAGTTTCGAGCCGATCCTTGGCCCGGTGATCACGCGCAACGTGCGGAGCGGGAATTTCCCCGCTGTCGCGCGGCAGGTGTGCCAGGTCGGTTTCTGGATCATCGCGGCGCAGGCCGGAGTGGCGCTGGCGCTCGGCATTCCCGGGGCGGCCGTGATGGGGCTGGTCGGCCCGGGCTTCGTGGCGGGCACGGCGGCACTCGGGCTGCTGCTCGCTGCCGAAGTGGCGGCCGCCACGGCCGTGGTGAGCGAGGCGGCGCTGATCTACATCGCGCGGGTGCGCAACCTGTGGATCAGCCTCGGCACCATCGCGCTGCAGGCGACGTTGACGGTCGGATTCATGTTCGCGGCGCGGCGGGCGGAGCTTGATCCGCTGATGCAGGCAGCCGGGGCAGCTGCCGCGTTGGCGATTGCGCTGGGCTGCGCATCACTTGCCAAGTCGTGGCTGCTGGGCAGCCTGCTGGACGAGCGAATCAGCAGCTGGCGCTGGCCGCTGATCTGGGCCGCCGCTCCGGCCGTGCTCGTCGGCGTACTGATGAAGTTCATGCCCGAATGGATCGAGCTTGCCTTGGGTATCCCCGCCATTTTGGGTGTTTACGGAGTGGTGATCTGGCGGCGCGGGTTTGGTCCCGAAGATCGCATCCTGTTCCGCAAGCAGGCGCTCTGAACCAGCCGGGCGGGGGCTGCACCCCCTTGGCTTTCGCTACCGCGCGTGGGAAAGGCCGGTGCAGGTCCGGCAAAGTTGAGGGTGGACAATGATGGAATGGATTCAGGCAAACGCGGTATTGGCAGGTGCCATCGCCGTCGTGCTGGTGCTCGCGCTGGTCTTCCTGCTGCGGCGCGGCAAGGCGCTGCCGGAAAAGCGCGAGTACCGCGATGTCCTCTCCGAAGGCGCCGCGCCCGCCGCGCGCAATGCGGCGCTGATCGATGCGCCGCCCGCCGCCGCGATCGTGCCCCCGCCGGTCCTTGCCGATGCACCCCCGGCTGTTGCGGACGACGGCGATGATCTGACCCGCATCAAGGGCCTCGGCCCCAAGATCAGCACTGCGCTCAAGGCGCTCGGCATCACGCGCTATGCCGAAATCGCGGCGTGGAGCGAGGCCGATGTGGCGCGGATCGACGCACAATTGGGCGCCTTTGCGGGCCGCGCCACACGGGACAACTGGATCGAGCAGGCCAAGCTGCTGTCGAGCGGGGATACCGCAGCCTATGAAGCGAAGTTCGGGAAGCTCTAGCTTCCGGCGCAGCGCCGGATCAGTGCACCCGGCACGTCGCTCGCGGGCACCTCGATATGCCCGCCCCCCGGAAGCGTGCCGACGAACTTTGCCTTGAACAGTGTCAAGCGCTTGTCGTCGGCCGGGATCGCGCCCTGCCACACATAGCCCTGCTGGCCGGGCAGCGCAGTCGCATCGACGGGCAGGCGCAGGATGTAGCCGCTCCCCTGCAGCGCAAAGAGCGCCGCCGCACCGATCGGCGCGGCGACATTGCGCGTCACGACCAGCGCGCCATTGCGGCATTCTAGGCTGAGCAGCGGAGCCTCGCCGGGATAGCCAAAACGGGCCGCGTCCGGCGCGGAAGCCCACACGCCCTTCGCATCCTCCGCGCGCGTTTGCGCCGGGGCTGCGTTGTCTGCCGGCATGGCGACGCGCACCGCGCCCACTGGTGCATCCTTGTTCGTCGTAGTGGCGGAAGACGAGGAGCAGCCAGCCAACAGCAGCACCAGCAGGGGAGGCACGACACGCGAAATCACGGCTTCATCCTTTTTGCGCCCGATCACCGCCGCGACGGTGAGATCAGCCCCAAGCAGCCGAATTTCGATCTCTGCGCAAGATAGGGAGAGGCGCAGCGCGGTGGATAGATTTCCGCGCGAGGTGAGTGCCTTACTTCCCCCATTTCCGCTGGCTCTTCCCGAACCGCGTCTTGCGCGTCCCCGGTTTGCCTTCGTTGCTCCGCCCCACAATAGGTGCCTTCTTTTCGCCATCGGGGAGGCCCAGTTCGCTTGCCTCCAGCGCGCGGATTTCGTCGCGCAGGCGGCCTGCGGTCTCGAATTCGAGATCGGCGGCGGCGGCGCGCATCTTGCGTTCCAGTTCCTCGATATAGGCGCGCAAATTGTGGCCGACGAGGTTGTTGGCCCCGCCTTCCGTCTCGATCTCGACCAGCACGCCATCGCGGCTCGCGGTGTCGGCCACAATGTCGTGAATGTCGCGCTTGATCGATTCTGGCGTGATCCCGTGGAGCTCGTTATAGGCGCGCTGCTTCTCGCGGCGGCGGTCGGTTTCGGCGATGGCGCGCTCCATGCTGCCCGTCATGCGGTCGGCGTAGAGGATCACCCGGCCATCCACGTTACGCGCCGCGCGCCCGATCGTCTGGATCAGCGAGGTCTCGCTGCGCAGGAAGCCTTCCTTGTCCGCGTCCAGAATGCACACCAGCCCGCATTCGGGAATATCGAGCCCCTCGCGCAGCAGATTGATGCCGACGAGCACGTCATAAACGCCGAGCCGAAGATCGCGGATCAGCTCGATGCGCTCCAGCGTCTCGACGTCCGAATGCATGTAGCGCACCCTGAGGCCCGCCTCGTGCATGAACTCGGTCAGGTCCTCGGCCATGCGCTTGGTGAGCGTGGTCACCAGCGTGCGGTAGCCGTTCTCGGCGGTCTTGCGGCATTCGTTGATGCAGTCCTGCACCTGATCTTCGACCGGGCGGATATCGACCGGCGGATCGATCAGGCCTGTGGGGCGGATCACCTGCTCGGCAAACACGCCGCCCGCCTGCTCCATTTCCCACCCGCCGGGCGTCGCCGAAACCGCCACGGTCTGCGGGCGCATCGCGTCCCACTCGTTGAAGCGCAGCGGGCGGTTGTCGATGCAGCTCGGCAGGCGGAAGCCATATTCCGCCAGCGTGATCTTGCGGCGGTGGTCGCCCTTGGACATCGCGCCGATCTGCGGCACCGTCTGGTGGCTTTCGTCGACGAACAGCAGCGCATTGTCCGGCAGGTATTCGAACAGCGTTGGCGGCGGCTCGCCCGGCAGGCGGCCGGTCAGGAACCGCGAATAGTTCTCGATCCCCGCGCAGCTGCCGGTGGCGTGGATCATTTCGAGATCGAAATTGGTGCGCTGCTCCAGTCGCTGTGCTTCCAGCAGCTTGCCTTCCGCTTCCAGCTCCTTGAGCCGCTCGGTCAGTTCAAAGCGGATCGCATCCGCCGCCTGCTTCATCGTCGGCCCCGGTGTCACATAGTGCGAATTGGCGTAGACGCGGACCTTGGAAAGCTTGGTGCCGGCCTTGCCCGTCAGCGGATCGAACTCGCTAATCGCCTCGATCTCGTCACCGAAGAACGACACCCGCCAGGCCATGTCCTCGTAGTGGGAGGGGTAGATCTCCAGATTGTCCCCCCGCACGCGGAAATTGCCGCGCTGGAAGGCCGCATCGTTGCGCTTGTATTGCAGCGCCACCAGCTTGCGGATGATCTCGTGGTTATCGACCGTATCCCCCACCTTGAGGTCGAACACCATCGCCGAATAAGTTTCGACCGAGCCGATGCCGTAGAGGCACGAGACCGAAGCAACGATGATCACGTCATCGCGCTCCAGCAGCGCGCGCGTGGCCGAATGGCGCATCCGGTCGATCGCCTCGTTCACCGAGCTTTCCTTCTCGATGTAGGTGTCGGACCGCGGCACATAGGCTTCGGGCTGGTAGTAGTCGTAGTAGGATACGAAATACTCGACCGCGTTCTCCGGAAAGAAGCTCTTCATCTCGCCATAAAGCTGCGCGGCGAGGATCTTGTTGGGCGCAAGGATCAGCGCGGGGCGCTGCAACTGCTCGATCACTTTGGCCATCGTGAAGGTCTTGCCGCTGCCCGTTACGCCCAGCAGCACCTGCGTCGCCTCTCCATCGAGCGCGGCGGTGACGAGATCGGCGATCGCGGTCGGCTGGTCACCCGCCGGCTGGTATTCGGAGACGACCTTGAACGGCTTCCCGCCTTCCGATTTCTCGGGCCGCGCCGGCTTGTGCGGCACAAAGTTTGCGGACGTATCGGGCTCTTCCAGCCCTCTGCGGATAACGAGTTCGGCCATGGCGCGAATATGGGGAACAAACCGCAAACAGGCAAGCGGCAGGCAACGGATAGGCACGGATGCCTGTTTGATTTATCGCAGGGCGGCGATAGCGTGATCGCTTGGGGCCTGCGGGCGGAAGGTGAAGGAGCAAACCGGTGCGAGTTCGTCGGCGCGTCATCGATTCGGTGGCCCTTGCCATCCTGCTGCCAGCAGCGCAGGCGGAGGCGCAGGATGCCCAGCCGCAGTTGCCGCCGCAGCAGGACGCCGGGGCATTGCCCCCGGCCATGGCAGACGTGCTGGCAGCGGTCGAAGCCACGCATGATCCTCGCGCGCTTGATGCGCTGGTGCAGTATCTGCAACAGGCGAATCCGCAGGCGCAGGGCGCCCTTTCGGCGTGGGCCGCGCGCCGCAGCGTGGCGGCGTGGCTGGCCGAGCCTGTCCCGGTGGCGAGAAGGGGCGTCAAGCTCGAAATTCCCTCGCAGGATGTCGAACCGTTCCAGCTCGCCCTCCTCGGAACGCCCATGAAATGGAGCGGCGAAGGCGAACTCGGTGCCTTCATCAGCACCGGCAGCGCGCCGGGTTCGGGCTTTGTCGGTCGCCTCTCCGTGATCGCGGAGCGGGGACGCTGGCGCGTCGCTACATCGGGCCGGATCGACTACCAGAAGACCGCGGCGGCGGTGACGCGAAACCAGATCAGGCTGACGCTCGAGCCCAACTACAAGCTGGATGACCACGGCTACGTGTTCGGCCTCGGCCAGTATGAGCGCGACCGCTTCCAGGGCTTCACGGACCGCTACAGCGTGTCGGTCGGGCTCGGCTACAATCTGCTGGAGGGGGATGGCCGCAAGCTCAGCATCAAGGCAGGCCCCGCCATGCGCGTGACCAGGCCGGTTGAAGGGCAGCAGGAGCAGACACTCTCAGCGGTCGCGCTGGCCGATCTCAAGGTCAGGCTCACCCCCACGCTGAACTACAGCCAGGAAGTCAGCACCTATTTCGATGCGGTACGCCGCACCTACTACACGCTGGCCGCGCTGGATTCGCGCCTCAGCAGCAAGCTCAAGGCGCGGTTTTCCTACACGCTGCAGCATGAGGCCGGCACGGGCGTCGCGCGCACGCTGACGGACACCACCAGCCGGCTCACCCTGCTCTACGGCTTTTAGCCCTGCGATGCGCATCATTGGAAAACCGCGAAGGGGGTGTTAGCCCTCCAGCAACACGAACGAGAGGATCCCAGCCCATGCGCCTGCCCCTTCTTCCCCTGATGGCCCTTTCGACTGCACTGGCGCTGGCCGGGTGCGGCAGCGGCAAGACCGTGACCGCGACCAATGAGAGCGTCTCGGACGTGGCCAAGAAGGTCTCGGACGCCGGGCTGCACTTCAATCCGGGCCGGTGGGAATCGACGATGAAATTCGTCAAGCTCGACATGGAAGGCATGCCGCCCGAGGCGAAGGAAATGATGGGCAAGATGCTCGGCAAGGGCCGCACCTTTGCCAGCTGCCTGACCAAGGAAGAAGCCGAAAAGCCCGATGCCAAGTTCTTCGGTCAGGCCGATGAACGCTGCAAGTATGACAGCTTCAGCATGGGCGGCGGCAAGATCGACGCGAAGATGAGCTGCAAGGCCGAGCAGGGCCCCCAGACCATGACCATGGTCGGCAACTACACTGCCGATACCTACCAGATGACGATGTCGATCAATGGCATGGGGCCGCAAGGCAAGGCCATGTCGATGCAGATGGAGCTCAGCGCCAAGCACAACGGCGAGTGCACCGGCAAGGAAGAAGCGAAGGCCGGCGGGGCGAGCTAGGCCGCCGCCGCTTCCACTTCCACCTGCACGCCCGAAAGCGCGGCGTTCCCCGAAAGCGGATCGAGCGCGCCGGATTCGGTCAACGCATTGGCACTCACCCCGGCGCGGCTGCGGGCGACTTGCATCGCCATGCCAGGTAGATCGTGCCCCCAGCCATGGGGGATGGAAACGGTACCGGGCATCATGTCGTCCGTCACTTCGGCGGGGATGGTCACTTCGCCCGAAGCCGAGCGCACGGTGGCCATGGCGCCATCGGTCAGCCCCAATGCCGCCGCATCGTCCGGGTGGATCATCATGGTGCAGCGGTTCGGGCCTTTGGTGAGGCGGTGGCTGTTGGCGAGCCACGAATTGTTCGTCCGCAAATGCCGCCGCCCGATCAGGGTGAGCTTGCCGCTATCGGGCGCGTCCACTTCCAGCGTGCTGAGGGCTTCCATGAAGGGGGGAACGGCGCAGGTCACGGTCTGGTCATCGCTGCGCAGCCGTTCGGGCAGAACCCCCGCTCTCGGCGGTCCGAAATCGAGGCCCGAGGGCGCCGCTTCCACTTCGGCGAGTGAGACCTTGTAGGGTCCGTTCTGCAGCAGGTGATCAAGCACCTCGCGCGGGGTCGGTTCCTGCACCGGCTTGCCGCTGATCGCTTGGGCCAGGCCGCGCAGGATTTCCCAGTCATGGAGACTATCGGGCCTCTCGCGCTCCAGCGTCGGCTTGGAATAAGCGGCGATATTGCGCACTGCCAACGGCAGCAGGAACAGGCCGTAATGTTCGCGCTCCAACGGCCCCGTCGGTGGCAGGATATAGTGCGCACGGCGGCTCGTCGCGTTGCGGTACATGTCGACCGAAACCATCAGTTCAAGGCTTTCGAGCGCCTTGTCGAGCCGGGGGCCGTTGGGCGTCGAGAGCACCGGATTGCCTGCCACCACGAACAGCGCCTTGATCTGCCCATCGCCCGGCGTCTCGATTTCCTCGGCGAGCGCGGCGGCGGGAAATTCGCCGAGCACCGACTTGTGCCCCGAAACACGCGAGGCGAACTTGCCCAGCGATCCGCGCGGGAACATCGCCAGTGTATCGAGCGCGGGTATGGGAAACACCGTCCCGCCCACGCGGTCCAGTTGGCCGGCGGCAATGTTGATCAATGCGATCAGCCAGGCGTTGAGCGTGCCGTGACGCTGCGTCGCAATGCCAAGGCGGCCATAGAGCGCGGCGGGTCCGGCGGTCAGCCGGTCAGCCAGCCACGCCACGTCGTCCGCCGCAACGCCCGATGCGGCAAGGCATGCCGCATCGTCGAAGCGGGCAAGCAGGTCGGCCACTTCATCCAGCCCGCCCACGAAGTCCTGCACCGGCTGGAAGGGCCGCCGCGCCATGACCGCTTTCAGCAGTGCCACCAGCAGGAACACATCGCTGGCAGGTTTCACGAACAGATGCCGGTCGGCGATCTTCGCGGTCTCGGTGCGTCGCGGGTCGATCACCACAAGCTGCCCGCCGCGGGCTTTCAGTGCCCGCACCCGATTGCGGAAATCGGGCACCGTCCACACCGAACCGTTGGACGCCATAGGATTGCCGCCAATCACGATCAGCGTTTCGGTGCGGTCGATATCCGGAATGCCGAACATGCTGGCGTGACCATAGAGCAGCAGGTTCGCCACCTGATGCGGCATCTGGTCCACTGTGCTGGCGGAAAACTGGTTCTTCGTCCCCAGCGCCTTGGTGAGGTGATGCGCATTGAGCGCATTGCCATAGGAGTGCGCGTTGGGGTTGCCGATATAGGTCGCGGTCGAGGCAGGATCGCGCGCGAGGATGGCGCGCGTCTTCTCGCCGATCTCGCGGAAGGCCTGCTCCCAGCTGATGTCGTGCCAGGCGTCGCCCACGCGCTTTTGCGGCGCGCGCAGCCGGTCCGGATCGTTCTGCAGATCTTCCAGCGCGGTCGCCTTGGGGCAGATGTGCCCGCGCGAAAGCGGGTTGTCCGGATCGCCCTTGATCGAGAGGACGCGCCTGTTTCCTGGGCCGCCTTCCACCTCCACCAGCACGCCGCAATTGGCCTCGCAGATATGGCAGGTGCGGTGATGGATCTCGCCCATGGTTTTCCTCGTCTGCGCTATGGTCATTTAACGCCCGCATTTCGCAAGGCGTCGCTCAATAACAGGTCGGTCAATTCGTTCAAATCGCGGCGGATTGATCTCTCTGCCATGAAGCGAGCAATCTCCTCCGGGCTCGTAACTTGGTAAACGCCCATCATGTCGATGGGTGGAGGAGGGGCAACATGGGGCCTGCGTCCATTCAATCGCTCGACGCCTCCAATCCATACCGCGCCGCCTTTCGCCGGATCGCCCTGCCATACGGCAAGGATGAGCTTGTAGGGGGTGCCTGCGCGATTGAGCAGGGCGTGCCCCTGGTAGATGATGTTCGATCCATCGTTGGGGCACTGCTTGGTGTGGATTGATTGCTGTCGCAAACCACCATCTATATAGTAAGTTTGGCCAAATCCCTCGAGCATTGCGCCCAGTTTCACGCCATCGATCCCAATGCCCGGAACACCCATTTTTGCGATTCTGGGAGCGATAGATGCATCTATTTCGCAGAAAAGCGTGTTCGGTTTGATCTTGAAAGTGCCTCGGCTCTGCGTATGGATCTTCCCATCGGCCGAAAACGTCGCAGCTAACAATTGCTGAACTGCCTCAGGCAATTGCACCGCATCGCCTTCCGCGGACTTGCCTCGGCCGGCGCCGCAGGCGGCAAGCGCCAGCATAGATGCTGCGACTGCTATAGTAGGCCGCCTCAAGCCGCTGGCCCCGTCACTGAGATATGCCAGATCATCTTGCCGAGCGCCTCTCACCGCCAGTCTCTTGTCGCACTGATCCAACAGGTGCGGAGCTTGTCACGGCCAACAAAGGTGTCACTCGCATGCCGTCAAGGCAAGTGCGAAGCCGTGAAACACTTGGGCGCCGCATTTCGGTTACAAATTTGTCTCGCAAGTGCAGCATGGCGCTTGGCAAAGGCTGCGGGCTGTGCAAGCTTTGTGCGCATCGGGATGATCGCATGACCAACGCCTCGCCCTCGTCTTATGACGAGATGTTTGCCGCCGATGGCTCGGTGCGACCAGCCTATCGCGGCTACGAGGAATGGTATGCCGATCAGCCCGCCGATCTGCTCCGCCGCAAGGGAACGGAGGCGGAGGCTTTCTTCCGCCGCACCGGGATCACCTTCAACGTCTACGGGAGCGAGGACGCGGAAGAGCGTCTGATCCCCTTCGACATGGTGCCGCGCATCATCACCGCGCACCAGTGGCGGCGGCTCTCGCGCGGGATCGAGCAGCGGGTGCGCGCGCTCAATGCGTTCTTGCATGATCTTTACCATCGGCAGGAAATCGTCCGCTCGGGCCGCCTGCCCGCGCGCCTGCTCGAAAAGAACCCGGCGTTCTTGCCCCAGATGGTCGGCTTCACGCCGCCGGGCGGGGTCTATACGCATATCGTCGGCATCGATCTCGTCCGCACCGGCGAGGACGAATTCATGGTGCTCGAAGACAACGCCCGCACGCCCAGCGGCGTCTCCTACATGCTGGAGAACCGCGAGACGATGATGGCGATGTTCCCGGAACTGTTCACGCGGGTGCGCGTGCGCGAAGTGTCTGACTATCCGCGCCGCCTCGCCCGCAGCCTCGCCGCCTGCCTGCCCCCCGCCGCGCGGGGGCACCAGCCGGTCGTCGCGGTGCTCACCCCGGGCATCTACAACTCCGCCTATTTCGAACATGCCTTTCTGGCAGACCAGATGGGCGCCGAACTGGTCGAGGGCAGCGACCTGCGCATCGAGAACGGCCGCATCGCCATGCGCACGACGCAGGGCTACACGCCGATTGACGTGCTCTACCGCCGAGTGGACGATGATTATCTCGATCCGCTCACGTTCAAGCCTGAAAGCCAGCTCGGCGTCTCGGGCATCATGGACGTCTACCGCGCGGGCGGGATCACCATTGCCAATGCGCCGGGCACCGGCATCGCCGATGACAAGGCGATCTATTCGTTCATGCCCGAAATCGTCGAGTTCTATACCGGCGAAAAGCCGATCCTGCCGAACGTGCCGACCTGGCGCTGCTCGGAGCCGGACGCGCTCAAGTATGTGCTTGAGCATCTTGCCGAGCTCGTGGTGAAGGAAGTCCACGGCTCGGGCGGCTATGGCATGCTGATCGGGCCGACCTCGTCGAGGAAGGAAATCGCCGCCTTCGCCGCCAAGCTCGCCGCGCGCCCGCACAACTACATCGCGCAGCCCACGCTTTCGCTTTCCACTGTGCCGATCCTCGGCCGCGCGGGGCTCACTCCGCGCCATGTCGATCTTCGGCCCTTCGTGCTCGTATCCCCCGGCGGGATCGACATCACTCCCGGCGGCCTCACCCGCGTTGCGCTCCAGAAGGGCTCGCTCGTGGTGAACTCGTCACAGGGCGGGGGCACCAAGGACAGCTGGGTGCTGGACGACTGATGCTGGGCAGAAGCGCAAACGGTATCTTCTGGCTGTTCCGCAATCTCGAACGGGCGGAGAACACTTCGCGCCTGATCGAGGCCGGCTTCCGCATGGCGCTCACCCGCGATGCGCGCGATGCCAGCGACGAGTGGCGCTCGGTCATTGTCACACTCGGCCTGCGCGCCGCCTATGAGGCAAAGTTCGGCAGCGATTACGCCGGGCCGAACGTGATCAACTTCATCCTGCGCGACAAGGATAACCCCGGCAACGTCCTCACCATGTGCGAACTCGCGCGCACCAACGCGCGCATGGTCCGCGCCGGGATCACGCGCGAGGTGTGGGAATCGGTCAACGACAGCTGGCTCAAGATGCGCGAGTTGCTGGCCCGCCCGGTCACCGAAACGCGGCTGGGCGCCGTGCTTGATACCATCCGCCGCCAATCGACCCAGGTGCGCGGCGCGATGGAAGGCACCATGCTGCGCAACGAGATCTACAATTTCGCGCGCATCGGCAGTTTCATCGAACGGGCGGACAACACGGCGCGCATCCTCGATGTGAAATACTACGTGTTGCTGCCCTCGATTTCCTACGTCGGCTCCAGTCTCGACAACGTGCAGTGGGAAAATGTGCTGCGCAGCCTCGCTGGGGAGCGCGCCTACCGCTGGCTCAATGCCGGTCGCATGGAAGCGCGCGGGATCGCCGAATTCCTCATCCTCGATAGCCGGTTCCCGCGCAGCCTCGCGTTCTGCTACGGCAAGCTGCGCTCGAACCTTGCGCATCTCGCGCGCGAATATGGTTGCGAAACCGATGCGCATGCAATCCTGCGCGAGGCGGATTGCGATCTGCACACGGTCACGATCGACGGGATCTTCGAGCAGGGCCTGCACGAATACATCGCGAAGTTCATCAACCGCAACACGCGGCTCGCCAACCAGATCCAGCACGACTATCGCTTCATCGACTAAGGATATCGGACAAGTGCGGCTCTGGGTCGATCACACCACACATTACACCTTCTCGGCCCCCGCCGCGCGGGGGCTGCAGCGCCTGCGCCTCACGCCCAAGACGAGCGCGGGCCAGTCGATCGTTTCGTGGAAGATCGGGCTCGAAGGCGCGCGGCAGGAAGTCGAGTATGACGACGAGAACGCCAACCACGTGACGCTGATCGCGTTCGAGCCGGGCGTGACCGGAGTGACGATCCGCTGCGAAGGCGTGGTCGATACCAACGACAAGGCGGGCATCGTCGGCGGCCACGCCGGCTATCTGCCGATCTGGCATTTCCGCCAGCCGACCGAACTCACCACCGGCGGGCCGCGCCTGCGCGCGCTGATTGCGGGCCTCTCGGGCAAGCAGGATACGCTGGAAAAGCTGCACACGCTCTCCTCGCTCGTACGCGGCTCGGTGGACTATGCCTCGGGCCATACCGATACCGCGAGCAACGCCGAAGCAGTGCTCGCTGCGGGGCATGGCGTGTGCCAGGATCATGCCCACGTGTTCATCGCAGCAGCCCGCGCGCTGGGGGTGCCGGCGCGCTATGTCAGCGGCTACCTGATGATGAAGGACCGGGTCGAGCAGGATGCTGGCCATGCCTGGGCCGAAGCCATGGTCGAAGGGCTCGGCTGGGTGGGTTTCGATATCTCCAATGGCATCTCGCCCGATCCGCATTACGTCCGCGTCGCAACCGGCCGGGATTACCGCGATGCCGCCCCCGTCACCGGCATCCGCTACGGCGCCTATGACGAAACCTTGCATGTGAAGCTTGCCGTCGCTCAGCAGCGTGTGGAACAGTGAACCCGCGCGCGCGTACGGATGAAGGGCCAGGACCGATGACCTATTGCGTGGGGATGGTGCTCGACAAGGGCCTCGTGCTGATGAGCGATACCCGCACCAATTCGGGCGTCGACAACATCTCGGTGTTCCGCAAGATGTTCACCTGGTCGGTGCCGGGTGAACGGATCATCTCGATCATGACCGCGGGCAATCTCGCCACCACGCAGGCGGTTATCAGCCAACTGGAGGAACGCACCAAGGCGCCGGGCGATCGGCGGCCCTCGATCCTCGAAGCGCCCACGATGTTCCAGATCGCGACGATCGTCGGCCGTTTGCTGAGCGACGTGATCGAGGGCCGGCAGGACGCGGGCATGCAGGGCGCGGGCGGCCAGACCGAAGGCCCCCGCTTTACCGCCTCGATGATTGTGGCCGGCCAGATCAGGGACATGGAGCCGCGCCTCTTCCTGATCTATCCCGAAGGCAATTTCATCGAGGCCTCGTTCGATACGCCCTTCTTCCAGATCGGTGAGACCAAGTACGGCCGACCGATCCTCGTGCGCGGTTATGACAAGGGCATGAGCTTCGAGGACGCGGTCAAGCTGCTCATGGTCTCGTTTGACTCGACGCTCGCCGCCAATCTCTCGGTCGGCCTGCCCTTCGATCTCATGGTGATCGAGCGCGACCTGTTCGAGCCGCTCCACCAGAAGCGCATCACCGCCGAGGATCCGTTCTTCAAGCTGATCTCGTCAAGTTGGGGCGAGGCGCTGCGGTCCGCGTTCTACTCGCTTCCCGATTACAGCTTCGACGATGGGGACACCTGACGCCCATACCACTCGGTTTCGCTAACGCAGTTGCGCTTAAGGATAAATACTTATCCATATCGGTTCGTGCTGCGGAATGCACCCAAGGGACCGTACTTAGCGGCAATGCGGGGCAGTAAAGTCCATTCCCGAGTATAATTCCCTTAGGTGTCGGGCCAATTGAGCTGGGAAAGCGGCGCTTGTGGGTCGAGAACGAAACTAACCCCGTTGGCGTACGTACGGGCTCTTGTGGTTTGGTTAACCCATGAACGAAAGAGCCACCCTCCACATCCTCGATAGCGACTCTGCCCGCCGTGCGCAGCTCGCTCGTCTCGCTTTTGCTGCAGGGCATCACGCGGAAATCTACGCCAGCGCGGATGAGCTGCTCAGCCATGCGCCGTCTGGCGGCCTTGTCCTTGCGCAGGATGAGCCGGTGGGGGAGGGTGTGGCCAGCCTCGTTTCCGCGATGATGCGCGCCGGGCAATGGCTGCCGATCATTGCGATTGCCGAGGCGCCGACGATCAACGCGGTGGTCTCCGCGATCAAGGCCGGCGCGCTGGACTATCTTACCGTTCCCGAGCAGATTGCTCCGCTCAACGAAGCCGTGGCCCGCTGTGCGCGGGAGGCAGATGCCCAGCGCCAGCAGCGCGCCCGCGCCGCCGAAGCCCGTCAGCGCATTTCCCGCCTCTCGATGCGCGAACGTGAAGTGCTCGATCGGCTCGCCGAAGGCTGCAGCAACAAGGCCATCGCGCGCGAACTCGAAATCAGCCCGCGCACTGTGGAAATCCACCGCATGAAGATGATGGGCAAACTGGGCGCCCGCCACGCCGCCGAAGCCGTCCGCCTGCGCATCGAAGCCACCGGCCTCGGCGAAATCGCGGCCTGATCCGCTCCCGAACCGCCGTGCTTCCGCGCAGTGCAAAAGAGGAGGGGCGCCGCTGCTAACGGTGGTGCTGAGGGGGCAATCGGGCTTTCTAGTGGCAGAAGGGCCGTCCGCCGCCCACTTCCAGATGGAAATGATCGCGGTGCGCCTCATTGTAGGCCGGGGTGAGCACGGTGCCGAAGCGCTTGCAGGCGCTATCGCGGATGGTCTCGACGAACGCCCGGATTTGCGGGCTTTCACTATCCCAATCATGGAGCACGGTGATCCGCCGTCCGTCCGCCAGCACGAAGCCGCTCACATCCACGGCATTGGCGCTGGCATGGGCGGAGAGGCGCGAAGTGCCTGCCACATTGCGGCAGGAATAGCTGCCCATCGTCTCGATCCGCACCAATGGGCTGCCGAGGATGGACCTCGCCGCGCGGTCCACGCCGAAGCGCGCCCAGCCGGACAGCGTGTTCGCCAGCGGGCAGGTCACCGGGCCAAGGTTCGAGACTTGCAGTATGCCCCCATCACTGCGCAGCGAAGCGAGTCGCACCGCGCCTACCGCAGAGCAGCCCGCGCCGTAATACTGATCGGGCAAGGGGGTGAAGTTCGCGTAAGTCTTGCTCAAATTGGCAAGGCACATGCGGCCTTCGGGCGCGATCGGCGGGTTCCAAGTCGTGGCCGTGCGCACCGGGCTGCGCGCCGGTTCCGGAGCACCGACGCAGCCCGTCAGCATCGCCGACAGGGTCAGCGCCAGCAACATGAAACGGGCGAAGGTACGACTGAATACCATGCGGCGAGTGTGCGGCAGCCATGGTTAATTTGGGCTTAGCGCAGACCTTAAGAAGAAACCGCCCAGCGGCGCGGGTTGACACTTGGCCCCCTGTCTTTATGAGCGACGCCGGGCCACGCGGTCCCAACGCCGCGCGTGCTCTCTGCAAGGAGAGACTACATGACTGCTTCGCTTCCCGCGCGCAAACCTGCGCGTCCTTACTTCTCGTCCGGCCCCTGCGCCAAGCCGCCCGGATACGATCCCGCCAAACTCGCCACAGAAGTGCTCGGGCGTTCGCACCGCTCGAAGATCGGCAAGGTACGCCTGCAGTTCTGCATCGACCTGATGCGCGATGTGCTGGGCCTGCCCGATACGCACCGTATCGGCGTGGTCCCGGGTTCGGATACCGGCGCTTTCGAAATGGCGATGTGGACGATGCTGGGCGCCCGCGGCGTGACCACGCTGGCCTGGGAAAGCTTCGGTGAGGGCTGGGTGGCCGACGCCGCCAAGCAGCTCAAGCTCGATCCGACGGTGATCCGCGCCGATTACGGCCAGCTTCCCGATCTTTCCGCCGTCGATTTCTCGACCGACTTGCTCTTCACCTGGAACGGCACCACCTCGGGCGTGCGCGTTCCGGGTGGTGACTGGATCCCGGACGACCGCGAAGGCCTGACCTTTGCAGACGCCACCAGCGCGGTCTTCGCCTACGACATTCCGTGGGACAAGATCGACGTCGCCACTTTCTCCTGGCAGAAGGTGCTGGGCGGTGAAGGCGGCCACGGCGTCCTCATCCTCGGCCCCCGCGCCGTCGAACGCCTTGAAACCTATACGCCGGCCTGGCCGCTTCCCAAGGTGTTTCGCCTCGTCAGTGGTTCGAAGAATCCGGGTGTCGTGGACGGCACCGGCGGGGGCAAGCTCACCGAAGGCGTGTTCAAGGGTGAAACGATCAACACCCCCTCGATGCTCGCGGTCGAAGACGCGATCTTTGCGCTGGAGTGGGCCAAGTCGGTCGGCGGGCTCGAAGGCCTCAAGGCGCGCTGCGCTGCCAATGCCGCCGCGCTCGATGCGCTGGTGCAGGAACGCGACTGGCTCGGCCACCTCGCCGCCGATCCCGCCTCGCGCTCGATGACTTCGGTGTGCCTCACCGTTGAAGGCGCAGACGAGGCCCTGATCAAGGCCTTCGCCGGCCTCCTCGAAAAGGCGGGCGCGGCCTATGACATCGCCGGTTACCGCGACGCGCCTCCGGGCCTGCGCATCTGGTGCGGCGCCACCGTTGACGCGGCAGACATCGCTGCGCTCGGCCCCTGGCTCGATTGGGCATGGGCCGAAGTCAAGGCCACTGCCTGATCACCTATAGTCCTCTCCCCCTCAGGGGAGAGGGTTGGGAGAGGGGCACAAGCTCCACCATTCCAATCACCTCATCAACGACAGGGCCGGTCGAGACTCATCCCCCTCTCGCCGGCCCTCTCCCCTGAAGGGGAGAGGGAGTTAAACATGACCAAGCCACGCGTACTCATTTCCGACAAGATGGACCCCAACGCCGCCCGCATTTTCGAAGAAAAGGGTTGCCAGGTCGATGTCATCACCGGCGAAACCCCCGAGCAGCTGATCGCCCGCATCGGCGATTATGATGGCCTCGCCATCCGCTCCTCGACCAAGGTGACCAAGGCGATCCTCGACGCCGCGACGAACCTCAAGGTCATCGGCCGCGCCGGCATCGGCGTCGATAACGTCGATATCCCCTACGCCTCGACCAAGGGCGTGGTGGTGATGAACACCCCGTTCGGCAATTCGATCACCACCGCCGAACATGCCATCGCGCTGATGTTCGCGCTCGCCCGGCAGATCCCCGAAGCCAACGCGCAGACGCAGGCGGGCCTGTGGCCGAAGAACGGCTTCATGGGCGTCGAAGTCACCGGCAAGACGCTCGGCCTGATCGGCGCGGGCAATATCGGCTCGATCGTCGCCAGCCGCGCGCTCGGCCTCCGGATGAAGGTCGTCGCCTACGATCCCTTCCTCACGCCCGAACGCGCCATCGAAATGGGCGTCGAAAAGGCCGATCTCGAAACGCTCCTCGCCAAGGCGGACTTCATCACGCTGCACACCCCGCTCACCAGCGAGACGAAGAACATCCTCAGCCGCGAAAACCTTGGCAAGACGAAGAAGGGCGTGCGCATCATCAACTGCGCGCGCGGCGGGCTGATCGATGAAGCCGCGCTCAAGGATCTGTTGGATGCGGGCCACGTGGCCGGCGCCGCGCTCGATGTGTTCGAGGCCGAACCTGCCAAGGAATCGCGGCTGTTCGGCACGCCGAATTTCATCTGCACCCCGCATCTCGGCGCGAGCACGACTGAAGCGCAGGTCAACGTCGCCCTCCAGGTCGCCGAGCAGATGGGTGAATTCCTGACGACTGGCGGCGTCACTAACGCGCTCAACATGCCCAGCCTCTCGGCCGAGGAAGCGCCCAAGCTCAAGCCCTACATGGCGCTGGCGGAACGTCTGGGCTCGCTCGTCGGCCAGCTGGCGCATGACAACCTCACCAAGATCGCCATCGAGGTCGAAGGTGCCGCCGCACAGCTCAACCAGAAGCCGATCACCGGCGCCGTTCTGGCCGGTCTGATGAAGCAGTATTCGCAGACCGTGAACATGGTCAACGCGCCGTTCCTCGCCAAGGAGCGCGGGCTCGACGTGCGCGAAGTACGGCATGACCGCGAAGGCATCTACCACACGCTCGTGCGCGTCACCGTCGGCACCGCGCAGGGCGATCGGTCGGTCGCGGGCACGCTGTTCGGCAATGGCGATCCGCGCCTCGTCGAGATCTTCGGCATCGGCATCGAGGCCGACCTTGCGGGCGACATGCTCTACATCGTCAACACCGACGCACCGGGCTTCATCGGCTCGATTGGTACGCTGCTCGGCAAGGCCGGGATCAACATCGGCACCTTCCACCTCGGCCGCCGCGAAGCGGGCGGGGAAGCGGTGCTGCTGCTCTCGGTCGATAGCCCCGTTACCGAGGCGGTGCTCGCCGAAGCCCGCACCGTGCCGGGCGTGCGCACCGTGCGCGCGCTGAAGTTCTGACAAACGGCGTAACGCCAGCATCCTTCGACAGGCTCAGGATGAGCAGGGGTTGGTCAGAAACCAACTGCAACTGCTCGTGCTGAGCTTGTCGAAGCACACCGCGCAGCACCAGCCCCAAAGGGCGACACCCCCGCGCGCCATTTGACCCTGCCCGCAAAGCCCCATAGCCTCCATGCCCGGGGACCAATCCCAAGGGGGCTTATTCGATGCGCAAGACACTTCTCGCCGCAGTCACACTCGCTTTCACGGCAACACCCGCGCTCGCCAATGACAACGCGATGATCCAGGCCGCGGATGACGCGCTCGCCGCCGCGTTCAACAAGGGCGACGGCGCTGCCGTCGGCGCGATGTATGCGCCCGACGCCACGATGCTCCCCGGCGACAACAAGCTCTACAAGGGCACCGGTATCACCGCCTTCTGGGTCGGGGCGGCCGGCGCGCTCACCAACCTCAAGCTGACGGTCCTCGAAACCGAGCGCCTTTCGCCGATGTACATCCGCGAAATCTCGCGCGTCGAATACGACACCAGGGGTGACAAGCCCGTCCATGCCAACGTCACCGCCGTCGTCGTCTACAAGCTAGTCGACGGCAAGTGGTTGCTCTGGACCGATATCTTCCATTGATCGGTGCGGTCCTCTCCCCATTGTCGAAGGACAGGGGAGGGGGCGCACGAGAGGGTTCAGTCTTCAATGGCCGAAAGTACCACATACGACGCGGTCATCATCGGTGCCGGCGTCATCGGCTGCGCCATCGCGCTTGATCTCGCGCGGCGCGGCTACCGCACGCTCAATGTCGATCGCGGCGCCGCCCCGGGCCACGGTTCCACCTCGTGGTCCGCCGCGATCATCCGGCCCTACTATTCGACCACCGACGGCACCGCGCTGGCGTATGAAGCGCACTTCGCGTGGCAGAACTGGACGGATTACCTCGGCTACCGCCCCGAAACCGCGCTGCACTACAATGAATGCGGCTGCCTTGTCCTTGAGGCGGCTGACAACCGCCAGCTCGCCGGCACGCGCGCCATCATGCGCGAAGTCGGCGTCCCCTTCACCGATGTGGCGCAAGGCGAGCTCCCCGGGTGGCTCCCCGGCGCGGACCTGCGCCAATTCAGCCCCGCCCGCCGCATCGATGATCCCCGGTTCGGCGAAGCCGCCGGCGATCCCATCTCCGGCGCGATGTTCTGCCCCACCGGCGGCTATGTCAGCGATCCCCAGCTTGCCACCGCCCAGATCGCCGGGGCCGTGGAGCGCGCCGGCGGCCAGTTTCGCTTCCACGATGCCGTCCGTGCCATCCACCAGTCCGGGGGCAGGATCACCGGCCTCACCTCAGCCAAGAGCGGCCTGATCCACGCGCCCATCGTCATCAACGCCGCCGGCCCCGCCTCCCGCTGGGTGAACGCCCTCGTCCCCGGCGCACACCAGGGCGAGCACATCAGCACCCGCCCGCTGCGGCAGGAAGTCGCCCACGTTCCCATGCCGCAAACCGTATCCGGCCCCAGCCTCCGCTTCGTCCTCACCGACGCGGACTGCGGCATCTACATGCGCCCGGAGCAATCCGGCCACCTCCTGATCGGCTCGCTCGAACCGGCCTGCGACCACCTCGAATACCTCGATAGCGAAGACTACGAGACCAGCCTCACCGAGCAATGGACCAACCAGGTCTGGCGCGCCGCCCTGCGCTTTCCCCACCTCGGCATCCCCAACACCGCGCAAGGCTTCGCCGCGCTCTACGACGTCAGCGAATACTGGATCCCGGTCTACGACCGCAGCGACATCGCAGGCTTCTTCACTGCCATCGGCACCAGCGGCAACCAGTTCAAGAACGCGCCCCTCGTCGGCCAGCTTATGGGCCACCTCATCGAAAGCGTGACAAACGGCGCCGACCACGATCGCGCCCCCCTCCAGTTCCACCTCCCCGCCACCGGCCGCGCCATAGACCTCGCCGCCTTCTCCCGCCTCCGCCCCATCAACCGCGCGAGCAGCTTTTCAGTGCTCGGGTAAGGGGAGGGGATGCCTCCGGCGGGCAAGGGCCATGGCCCTTGCATCCCAAAGTTCCTCCCCGGTACGGGGAGGGGGACCACCGTCCTAAGCTTGGCGAAGAGCGTTGGCATGCCATTGGGATGGTGTGCGGGATCGTTCCTGACGGTGGTCCATGCCGTCCCATCTGGCAGCCATGCCGGACAGCGCCATCGATACGGCAGACATCCCCGAAGCCCCGGCTGAAAACTGGCCCCTCGCCACGCGCCCGGCCCTCTACAAGCCGCGCAAGCAACCCGTCACGTTGCGCCTCGATGCCGATATCGTGACCTGGTTCAAGGACCACGCGCAATCGGGCGGCTACCAGACTGAGATCAACCGTGTCTTGCGCCGCAATATCCATGAACACGCGGCGCGGGGGTGAGGTTCGGGGATTGGGGGAATGTCGCCAAAATCGCCCGTTCCCGGTTTGTTAAGAGCGGCGCTGGTATTCTCGCTGCAGTAATTCAGGCCGTTGATGTGGAGGTATGGCATGTACAGCGAGGGCGAGATCGAATCGGCAGTTGCTGCCGGCACGTTGACGCGGGAGGCGGCCGATGGCCTGCGTGCCCATGTCGCCCTGCAGCGGCAGGGTCCGCTGGCCGATGAGGAACAGTTCCGGCTCGTCACCAGCTTCAATGATATCTTCGTTGCCATCGCCGGATTGCTTGTGCTGGTTGGCGCAGGTTGGATCGGCGCGACGATCTGGGGCCCCCTTGCCGGGGCTGCGGTGGCGGCTGCCGCTTGGGGCATGGCCGAATACTTCACGCGAGTCCGCCGCATGGCATTTCCCAGCATCGTATTCTTCCTCGCGTTTGTTGGCGGGACCTATGCCTTTGTCACGTTCGGCCTGCTCAAATCGCTGCTTGGCGTCGATTGGCAGAACGCCTGGCTGATGAGCGGGGGCTCGCGCCTGTTCCTGGTGTCGCAGGCAGCCGGTGCCGCGCTCGTCGTCGGCGCCAGCTGGCTGCACTGGCGGCGCTTCATGGTGCCGATCGCGGTGGCGGCCGGCGTGGCTGCTGTCGCGCGCTTTGGGTTCACCGTGATCGCTGCCGCTGTCTGGCCCAATGTGGGGCAATGGCTGCTGGTGCTGGTGCTGGCGGGGGGAGCGGCCGTGTTCGCCTATGCCATGCGCTGGGATATGCAGGACCGCGCGCGCAAGACGCGCAAGTCTGATGTTGCGTTCTGGCTGCACCTTGCGGCCTCGCCGATGATCGTCCATCCGCTTTTCATGCTGATGGGGATCAATATCGGGCTGAAGGGCGAAAACACCGTGATCATCGCGGTGGCGGCGATCCTGATCTACCTGGCGCTTGGCGTGATCGCGTTGATCATTGATCGGCGCGCGATTCTCGTTTCGGGGCTCGCCTATGTAGTTGTGGCGTCGATCTATCTTGCGGCGCAGATCGGCACTGGCGGCGTCACGTATGCCGTTGCGATCGTCATCATCGGATCGAGCCTGCTCATGCTTTCAGCGTACTGGCAGGCAATGCGTCGCACCGTGCTGCCGCTGCTGCCCGCTGATCTGCGTGATCGGATGCCCGTGCCCGGCTGAGTCTGCTCCGCTGGCAGATTGCGGCGACAGGTGCCACAATCCCCGCACGCGACCGTCCCCGGCAGCCTCGACCACCTCGCGCAATTGGGGTTCGAATTTCGCGCGGGCTGGTCTAGGGCCGCTCTGCCATGACTGATACGAACGCTGATCTGCTGCCCGAGGGCCTTGAAGACCGCCTGCCGCGCGAAGCGGCCGCTACCACGCGCATCATGCGCGCGATTCAGGATGTCATGCACGGCCATGGCTATGACCGCGTCCTGCCGCCGATGATCGAGTTCGAGCGCAGCCTCGCTGCGCGGATGGACGGGATCAACCAGCGCCGCATGTTCCGCTTCGTCGATCCGGCGAGCTTGCGGATGATGGCCCTGCGCAGCGATCACACGCCGCAGATCGGCCGCATCGCTGGCACCCGCCTCGCCGCCGCGGCGCGGCCCTTGCGGCTGTGCTATGCGGGGCAGGTGCTCACCATCAAGGGCGATGCGCTCGATCCCGCGCGTGAGCGGCTGCAGTGCGGTGCGGAGCTGATCGGTGCGGACAATGTGGTGGCGGCCTGCGAAGTCGTCGCCGTTGCCATCGAGGCGTTGCAGGCGGCGGGCGCGCAGGGCGTCAGCGTCGATTTCACACTGCCCGATCTGGTCGATACCCTCGCCGAGAAGGCGTTCCCGCTGGAGCCGCAGCAGATCGAGGCGGTGCGGCGCGAGCTTGATACCAAGGATGCCGGCGGGCTCGTCGATGCAGGCGGCAAGGCCTATGTCCCGCTGCTCTACGCCACCGGCGATTTCGAGACGGCGATCGAAAAGCTCGCCGCGATTGACGCCGGCGGCGCGCTCGCCAGCCGCATCGCTGCGCTGCGCGAGATTGCCGCTGCGCTGGGCGGCGCGGCGCGGCTTACGCTCGATCCTTCGGAGCGGCACGGCTTTGATTACCAGTCGTGGCTGGGCTTCACGCTCTATGCCGATGGCGTGCGCGGCGCATTGGGCCGGGGCGGCACCTACCGGATCGCCGGGAGCGGATCGGGCGAGGCGGCCACCGGCTTCTCGCTCTATCCCGATGGCCTGATCGCGCAAGTCGCCGATGCCGAACGCGGCGCGGACAGCGTGTTCCTGCCGCTGGGGCATGACCGCGATGTCGCCGCGCGCCTGCGCAGCATCGGCTGGCGCACCGTGGCCGCGCTGAGCGAAGCACACAGCGCGGCTACGCTCGGCTGCACGCACGAACTCAGCGGCAGCGAGCCGGTGAAACTCTAGAGCAGGTCGTTCACCAGATCGGCCGGGCGGCACAGCCGGACGCCTTTCGGCGTGACGACGATGGGCCGGTTGACGAGGATGGGGTGCTCCACCATCGCTGAGAGGATCGCCTCATCGCTGGCGGCGGGATCAGTGAGGCCAAGCTCCTCCGCCGGGCCGCCCATGACGCGCAGGATGTCGCGCGGGGATGCGCCCATCGCGGCAAGGATCGCATTCAGCTGCGGGCGCGCCCACCCGGCCTTGAGATACTCGACGACCGTGGGCGCATAGCCCGCCGCCTCGATCATCGCGAGGGTGTTGCGCGAGGTGCCGCACTTGGGGTTGTGGTAGATCGTGATCGGGAATGGGGCTGTCATGCCGGGTCCTCTGCCAGAAGCCAGCCGAACACCGCAAGGGCCGCGATTGCCCCGGCCAACTGCCCGGCAATGAACAAGGGGATCGAAGCGGGAGCAATGCCCGCGAAAGTATCGGTCAGCCCGCGCGCCAGCGTGACCGCGGGATTGGCGAACGAGGTCGAGGCGGTGAACCAGTACGCCGACGTAATGTAGAGCCCCACCGCTGCAGGCGTGAATTCGCGGCGGTGCTTCCAGATGGCGAGGATCGTGCCAAGCAGCCCGAAGGTTGCGACCAGTTCGGCTAAGCCCTGGCTCCAGCCACTGCGCGCGTGGGTCGAGATCTGGAGCACGTTTTCTGCAAACATGGCATGCGCCAACCACACGCCCAGCACTGCGCCGATCACTTGCGCGATCACGTATCCCAGCGCATTCGCCGCGCCCAGTTCACGCCGCAGAACCGTCACCAGCGTCACCACCGGATTGAAATGCGCACCCGAGATCGGCCCGAACACATGGATCAGCACCACAAGCGCCGCGCCGGTCGCAAGCGTGTTGCCCAGAAGCGCAATGGCATCGTTGCCGCCCGCCAGCCGCGCACCCATCACGCCCGAGCCGACCACCACCGTCAGCAGCAGCAAAGTGCCGAGCCCCTCCGCCACGATCCGCCGCGCAAGGTTCAAGCACAGGCTCCGCAATCGGACACCAATTCCGCAAGCGGAGCGCAGATCTCCGGATTGCCGCCGCAGCAGTCGTCCACCAGAAACCCCAGCAGGGCACGCATTGCGGCATAGTCTGCGGCATAGATCACCGAGCGCCCCGCGCGCCGCGCGCTGACCAACCCGGCATGATCGAGGATCGCAAGGTGCGTCGAAAGCGTGCTCGGGCGTACACCCACTTCGCGTGCGATCACGCCGGCGGGCAGGCCCTCGGGTCCGGCCTTTACCAGCAGGCGAAACACGGCGAGCCGGTGCCCTTGGGCCAGCGCCGAAAGCAGGTCTACCGCCTGCGGCAAGGGAATCATGTGCGAATCTCCATTTCCATAATTCGGGAATAATTGAAATAATACCGGTATGCTACCCTCGCCGGCCACGGCGCGGTCGCTATTTTGCGAATGTGGCCTTGAGCCAGCGATCGACCACCACGGTGGCGGGATAATCCGGCTCGCCCAGCCGGCGATTGATTGCAGCATGGCCTTGCAGGCCTTCGCCCGGGAAACCGGCGACTTCGACCGGCGTGCCAGCCTTGCGCAGCGCGGCGGCAAGCTCGTCTGCCTGCCGCACCCCGTCGGGCCGCTGCACATGCAGCAGCAGGAAGCGCGGCGCATTGGGCGCGGCGGCTTGCAGCGTGGGCGATAGCGCGCGCTGCCGTGCCGGATCAGTGCCGAATGCCTGCTCGTAAGTGTCCTGCATGAAGCGCCCGCCATCCCGCATCTGCGCCGGAACATCATACGCCGCACCGTCGTTGGGGATCACGCCCGCAAGATCGGCAAAGCTGAGGCCGGCCCCGCGCAGATAGCGTTCATCCGTGCCGACCAGCGCCACCAGATGTGCGCCGGCGCTGTGGCCCATCAGGACCACGCGGCCCGGATCAATCCCCAGCGCATCTGCCCGCGCCCACAGCGCGGCGAGCGCAGCGGCAACATCGGCAGCCTGCTGTTCCACCGTGGCGGCGGGAACGAGGCGGTAGTTGATCGAGGCAAAGGCATAGCCAAGCCCGGTGAAATGAGCGGGGGCATTGTGGCTGGCGGCGCTCTCCTTGCTGCCGCGCTTCCATCCGCCGCCATGGACGAAGATCACCAGCGGCGCTGCGCCGCCGTGCCTTGCCGGGAGCCAGAGATCGAGTTGCTGCAACGGATCGGGGCCATAGGCGATGGTTTGCGAAGGCGCAGGTGCGGCGGCGGCTTCTCCGGAAACGCTGCGCTGTTCGAGGCGCTGCGGGATGCGTTCGCGCCAGCGCATGCCGATCTGCGCTTCGGCGATCCCGGCCCACAGAACCGCAGCTGCCAGCACGCCTGCCATCCACTTCCCGCGCATGATGGAACCTCCACGTCTGCCTTGCCGGGGGGCAGCAATGCGCGCCATCAGCTTAGCGGCGGATGAATTGGCGCCCCACGCGGCGCGCGCCCTTGACTTGCGAGCGCTTAAGCCCCTAACGCGCGCTCCGATTGGGGCTTCCCGCCGCCCGGACGCGCTCCTCCGTTTCGCCACGCTCCAGGCCCGGGGCGCTTTCGGTTGCACCGTGCAAAGGCCCTTTCGGGGCAGGATGGAAAAAGCAGGCACATGGCCAACGTCACCGTGATCGGCGCCCAGTGGGGCGATGAGGGCAAGGGCAAGATCGTCGACTGGCTGGCAAGCCGCGCCGATGCCGTGGTGCGCTTCCAGGGCGGCCACAATGCCGGCCATACGCTTGTGGTGGATGGTTCGGTCTACAAGCTCTCGCTGTTGCCGTCCGGCATTGTCCGGGGCACGCTCTCGATCATCGGCAATGGCGTGGTGCTCGATCCCTGGGCCTTGAAGGCGGAGATCGAGAAGCTGACCGCGCAAGGCGTGACCATCCATGCCGAAAACTTCGCGATTGCCGATAATTGCCCGCTGATCCTGCCGCTGCATCGCGATCTCGATGGCCTGCGCGAAACCGCCGCCGGTTCGGGCAAGATCGGCACCACCGGGCGCGGCATTGGCCCGGCCTATGAGGACAAGGTCGGCCGCCGCGCGATCCGCGTCTGCGATCTTGCGCACCTCGATGCACTCGATTCGCAGCTCGACCGGCTCTACGCCCATCATGATGCCTTGCGCGCCGGTTTCGGCCAGCCGCCGGTAGACCGTGCCGCGCTGCTCGATGAATTGCGTGAGATCGCGCCCTTCGTGCTGCAATACGCGCAGCCGGTGTGGAAGCGCCTGAAAAAGGTGCGCAAGGCGGGCGCGCGAATCCTGTTTGAAGGCGCGCAGGGCGTGCTGCTCGATGTCGATCACGGCACCTATCCGTTCGTCACCTCGTCCAACACGGTTTCGGGTACGGCGGCCTCGGGTTCGGGCCTTGGCCCCAATTCGACCGGCTTCGTGCTGGGCATCGTCAAGGCCTACACCACCCGCGTCGGTTCGGGCCCATTCCCGACCGAGCTGGAAGACGAAGTTGGCCAGCGCTTGGGTGAACGCGGCCATGAATTCGGCACCGTCACGGGCCGCAAGCGCCGCTGCGGCTGGTTCGATGCCGTGCTGGTGCGCCAGTCCTGCGCGATTTCGGGCGTCACCGGCATCGCGCTCACCAAGCTCGATGTGCTTGACGGGTTCGACAAGGTGAGGATCTGCACCGGCTACCGGCTGCGCGGAAAGGTGCTCGACTATTTCCCGAGCCACGCCGCCGATCAGGCCGAAGTCGAGCCGATCTACGAGGAAATGGACGGCTGGCAGGGCACGACCGCGGGTGCGCGTTCCTGGGCCGATCTCCCGGCGCAGGCGATCAAGTATATCCAGCGCGTGCAGGAACTGATCGAAACGCCGGTCGCGCTGGTTTCGACCAGCCCCGAGCGCGAGGACACGATCCTCGTGCGCGATCCCTTCATCGACTGAAATCACCGCCCGCCGAATCGGCAGCGATTGGCTTCCCGGCTGGCCAGGCCGGGGGTGGAAGGGGTGCGTCCGGTGCCTTCCCATTGATTTGCAGCGGCGCGGAATTGAACCACGCGATGCCGCATAAGTTGTTGGATTCGCCCGGCTTGCAGTGAATTCTGAGCAATTCCACCAGAGACCTTCATCCAGTTTGGAGGAATATGATCTTGACCTGAGCCTGTTTTGTTCCACTCTTGTTCGCATAAGGATTATCACGGAGTGCGGTTTCAATGGGACAGGCTGCCAGGCATTTCGACTACGGCAATGGCGATGCGCAGGCCCCTCGCATGACGGAGATGCGCGATCGTCGCCATGACCGTCCCGTGGGGCGGGTGCAGGATCGTGGCACGTCGGCGCTGGCCGTCTCGATCTTTGCCGATCGCAGCTACTTGCGCGCCGAAATGGAAGAGGATGCGGTCGCGGCCGGCCTGCGCATCGCGCAGACCGCCGATCTCGGCAATCTGCTTGGGGCCGAAGGCGGGCCGGCGCTTGGCGATCTGGTGCTGGTCGATTGCCCGGTGATCGACGGGGCGGAACTTGCGGCGCTGGCACGGCTCGATCTGCGCGCGGCCAAGAGCGGATCGCAACTCGTCGTCTCCACCAGCATTGGCTCGCTCGATGATGTGTTCGGCTGCCTTGACCAGAGCGACGCGCAAATCCTCGTCATGCCGAGCCGTGCTGACCGGGTGATTGCGCTCGGCCGCACGCTGGCCCGCGCCGGCAACCGCGTGCGCGAACTTTCGGAAGAGGATCGGCTGGCCCTGCTCCGCCTGACCGAGCAGGTCGGCCATATCGCCCTGAAGCTTGAAGCGCTCTCGTCTGGATCGGGCTCCGCCGCAGCGCAGCCTTCGGCGTTCCGTTTCGATGGGGCGAATGATGAAGCGCGGCTTGATGATGGTACTGACCGGCTGGTCCGCGCCGCGCGCCCGCCGCTTCCCGATCCGCGCCTCGTGCGCAAGATCATCCGCCAGCGCCAGCTGCGTGCCCGGTTCTTCGAAGGCGATCTCTTCGCTGATCCCGCGTGGGACATGCTGCTTGATCTCACTGCCGCGCGTGCCGAACATGTCCGCGTATCGGTTACCTCGCTCTGCATCGCCTCGGGCGTGCCGCCGACAACTGCGCTGCGCTGGATCGGCCAGATGACCGATGCCTGCCTGCTCCAGCGCGTCGACGATGAGACCGATCGCCGCCGCGCCTTCATTACGCTGACCGACAAGGCCGCCGATGCCATGGCGCGCTACTTCGCAGAGTTTGGCGCTGCGGCGGCGACTTTGGTCTGAAGCGCCAGGCATAGCGGTAGTGCCGGGCGGGTCGCGGGAACGAATCCGGCGCTGAGGATCTGTATGAATGATCCTCGCGCCGACCAAACCAGAGGGTGAAGCGGCCGCGTCGGGCGCCTAGTCCTCGCCCGCCATGTCCCCACGGTCGGCCTGGCTGCGGAGCGGCCTTGCCCTGAGCTTGGCTTGCAGCGCCGGGAGCTCAGGCGCCGCACCGCGCGCTTCGAGCGCGGCTTGCAGGGTGCGGTAGGTGGCAAGAACGTCGATGCCCAGCGCGGTCAGCCGCGCGCCCCCGCCTCGGGCGCTGCCGGGAGAGGTTTCCACCAGCGGAGAGGACCAGCAGCGATTCATCAGATCCACCAGTTGCCACGCGCGCCGGTAGCTCATGCCGAGCCGCCGTCCCGCGCCGGAGATCGAACCTTCGGCGCTGATGGCATCCAGCAGGTCCGCCTTGCCCGGTCCCATGGCGATGGCATCGCCGCACAGGATCTGGAGCTTGAGCTTGAGGGTGGTTGGCGCATCGGACATGCGGCCAAGTCTACCCCTGCGTGGCGATGCGCTCAATCCCGCGCAAGCAGACTGGCCGCGTTCGGCCAGGCCATGCGCACGATCTGGGCGCCGCGTGCTGCTGGCATGTCGTCGAGAATCCGTTCGGCCGCTACGCCGCCGAGACGCTGATAGAAGCGGATGCCGCCCGCGTTTGCTTCAAACACCCAAAGGTGGAACGGCTGATCCGGTTCGAATTCCGCCACCGCGGCGCGCAAAAGTCGCTCTCCGATATGCTGGCCGCGCAGCGCGGGGCGCACGTGGAGATTGTCGATCAGGCCGCCCCAGCGCGGATCACTCTCACGGTAGAAACAGACGAACCCGGCAACGGCGTGCTCCGGGGTTTGCGCCAGCAGCACCCGCTGCGCGGCACCAGGCCGCGCGAGGCGTTCGGTCCAGACCGCGCGGCGATCGGCTTCGATCGGTCCGGCAAGATAGGCCGGATCCAGCACGCCGCGATAGGCATCGCGCCAGCTTGCGCAGTGGAGCGCGGCGATCTCCGCGGCATCGGAGGCAATCGCCGTCCGTAGGGAAAGCTCGCCGCTTGTGCTGCTATGTGTCATGCCCGGTGCTCCTGCCGCTGCTGCATGGCGCGGCCTTGTGGCAAGAATATGGGCGAGCTTCTGTCATCCTCGCGGAAGCAACCGAGCATGCGGCTTTAGATTTTCCCAGATGCAACTTGCGACTTCGCTGGTCAGGCGGTCCTGAATCTGGAGACGCCGGGCAGAGCCGTGCAGCACACGGGCGAACTTGGAAATGCCGACGATGCAATTGCGCGGCAAATAGGTGATCGAAGCCGTGCCGGTGATCGAGGCGAAATGGTGTCCGCAGTGTGACTGGAAGGGGATATCGCGCAGCAAAACCACGTCATCATATCCTGCCACTTCGCTGAACGTGCGGCGCAGGTGGATGCCGGGATCTTCATCGCACGCTTCGAATTCGTGATTGGCGTAGTTCATGCGTGCGCTCCGTGGCGCAAGGATGATTGCGCTCAAAGTTGGACAGCGCATCGGCTGCTGAATGCGCGCGGAAATCCGCGTGGCACAACTTGTCGCGCCGTCGCAAATCGTTTTACCGAAGCAGCAATCCGGGCCTTAAGGATCGGGACGGGGCCGGTTTTTGGGAACATGGACCTAAGGGCAATTGCGCGAAGGCATCGCGGCGCGCGTGCCGGTGATGGTCGAACTGCTCAACTACAAGCGCGATGGAACGCCGTTTCGCAACGCGGTGATGATCGCGCCGATTTTCGATGCGGCGGGCGAGCTTGAATGGTTCCTGGGCAGTCAGGTGGAAATCGCCGGCGCCGCCGATGCGGTGCCGAGCGCGCGCGCGGTGGAAGCGCGCAAAAAGGTCGCCGCGCTTTCGCGCCGCCAGCGCGAGATCCTCGAATGCATCGCGGCAGGGCGGCTCAACAAGCAGATCGCCTACGAACTGGGCCTGAGCGAGCGGACCGTGAAGCTGCACCGCGCCGCTGTACTGCGGGCGCTGGGCGTGCGCACCAGTGCCGATGTCATCCGCATGGCAATCGAAGCGGGGCTCTGAAAATGCCGCCACTGCGGAGCCATTTGCTCTCCGGGACAGGTTGAAAACCAGCAGGTCGAAGCCCACCTTTCGCAGCATCCGGTCGATGGCGCAAAGCTCCTCTTCGCGGTCGCAACCGGGTGCGAGCCTTCCGGTCCCCCCGCTTCACCGGGAGGCTCGCACCTTTCCTTGCACCCCCTGATCCGCAAATTCGGTGCCGCAGCTTGATCTGCATGCGCAAAAAGACCCCCGGCCCGCTGGGAACCGGGGGCAGGCTGCGTACCTCGTGAAAACGATCAGAATGCGGCGCTGAGCGAAACCACCACCTTCGATCCGGCGATCGTCTTGCCGTTCTTGGTCGAGGAGAAGTTGGGCTGCAGGTAGGCGGCCTCTGCATCGCTGATGTCGGTATCGACATAGGCCACGCCGAGGGTGAGCTTGCCGACCGCGATATCCGCGCCGAGCAGCCAATCGACGTATTTGCCGGTCGGCGCGACGCTGGTGCCGTTGGGGCCGAGGCCGGAGTTGCCCTTCGAATAACCGATGTGGGCCTTGAGTGTGACCGGGGTGGAAGGGATCCCGGCCGCGGCATCGGTCCACACGTAGAGATTGTCCTTCTTGTCACCCGGATTGTCGTAGACCCCGGCGACGGCCGAAGCGCCCGAATTGTACCACTTGCCCAGCGCTTCCTGCTTGGGCGCATAGGCAACGCCGACGGTCAGGTTGGCCGGACCGAGCGTGCCGGAAAGCTTGGCGTAAGGCTCGGCGAATGCGGTTTTGCTGGCGCCGCCGGGGTAGGTGTAGAACGTCAGCCCAAGATCGAGCGCCACGGACTTGGTCACGGGCACCTTGTAGCCGGCGATGAGATCAAGTTCGAGGTTCGGACCGCCGAAGGTACCCCAACCGGCAAGGTTCGACGACCAGAAGCCCGCATAGGCGCCGCTTTCATGGCTCACGGTGATACCACCCTGAACGGCCACGCCGCCGTTCGACTGCGAGACGCCGCGGAAGCGGTAATCGGAAACCAGAGCGACGCTGCCCGAAACGGTCAGGGGTGGGGGAGGCGCGGTTTCCTCGGCGCGGGCCGCAGTGGCTGCCAGCGAAGAAACGGCGGTCATAAGCGCCATGGTGGCAAGACGGAACTTCATGTGGAACGACCTCCCTGGGACCGAGCCCGAGATTATGGATACCGTTCCTGCCTGCGACCGCAGCCCGCGTGGCCTCTCGTCAATTGGTGCCACGTCCGGTGCGGTGGCATAATTCGTAGGGTCACCGGTTTGCTGTCCGATTGCTGCGGGGTGTCTTAGTGTTGCTGAGCTTGCTGCAGTGCAAAAAAGCTGTGCTGCGGTGTTTTTGCAACAGCTGCCGTGTCAGGCGGAGTGGGCTTCTTCCGGCAGCGGCAGGCGGATCACGGCGGCGAGGCCGGAGCCTTCGTCGTCCTGCCGGCGCTTGTTGACAAGGGCCAGCGTGCCGCCCTCGAGCCGCACCGCCGCTTTCACGATCGAAAGGCCAAGCCCCATCCCCGGTGTATCGCGCGTGCGGGCCGTATCGAGCCGGAAGAAGGGCTGGAACACATCCTCGATGCGGTCCTCGGGAATGCCGGGGCCATCGTCCTCGATGCGGATGACCACGGCATCGGGCTCACGCGAGAGTGAGACGCGCACGTTGCCGGCATAGTGCAGTGCATTGTCGATGAGGTTTGCCAGTGCGCGCCGGATCGAGACCGCGCGGGCCATGATCTCGAGACTCTCCGGCCCATCATAGTGCGCATGCAGGCCCTGATCGGCGGCGCTGTCGATCAGCGTGGTGGCCATGATCGCGATATCGATGCGCTGCGGCGGGATCTGCGAGCCGCCGGCCTCCACGAAAGCCTGAAGCGATTCGAGCAAGTGGCGCATCTCGCCGATATCGCGTTCGAGTTCGGCGCGGGTCTCCTCTTCCAGCCTTGCCCCATCGAGCCGGAGCTGGAGCCGCGCCAATGGCGTGCGCAAATCGTGGCCGATGGCAAGCATGGACCGGGTCCGTTCGGCCTGCTGACGCTGGATGCGGCGCTGCATCTGGTTGAAGGCGCGGATCAGGCGGCGCACTTCGTCGGGGCCCTGCTCAGGGAGACCCGCGGGGCTGGGCGCCTCGATGTGCCGCAGCGCGCTGACGAGGCGCTGGAGCGAGCGCATCGTGGCGCGGAACATCAGCCAGGCCAGCGCGCCAAGCAGCAGCGTGGGCAGCAGCATCGGCAGGATCTGCCACAGCGAAAGCTGCAGCCGCACTTCGCCGGCATACGTCCGGAAGCGCAGCGCGCTGCCATCGGCGAGGACGAGCGTGCCCGAGACATCGCGGCTGCCGTGCGTGTGCTCCACGAACAACCGCTGGCTTCCTGCGGCGTGCGCGGGACCGGCGGCCAGGATCCGCGCCGCCAGTGCGGCGTCTTGCGCTGTTGTCGCGGCTTGCGGGCCCCGTGCCTGCCACGCGAGCTCGAAGCGCGGCGTGGAGAGCGCGCTGACGGCTTCGGCGCGATGTTCGGGTTGTTCGCGCGCGATGGCCCGGGCCGCAAGCGTAAGGTGTTCGCCAATGCGCGCGGCGTCGTCACGCTGGACGGCGCTCGTCGTGGCGGAATCGAACAGGAACGTGTTGGCAAGGAAATCGACCCCCGCCACAAGCAGCAGGATCGCGAGCAGCCGCTCGGTCAGGCCAAGGCGGCGCAGGCCAGGGCGTCGCAAGCCGAGGCGCTGGGGGTGCTTCAACCGCGCCGGACTTCTGCCTTGAACATGTAGCCCACCCCGCGCACCGTCACGATTGGCGGTTCGCCGCCGCCGGCGGAAAGCTTGCGGCGCAGGCGGCTGACCAGCACGTCGATGCTGCGGTCCGAACTGTCTCCCAGCCGCGTGCGGGAAAGCTCGATCAGCCGTTCGCGGCCAAGCACGCGCTGGCGGTGGCTGACGAAGGTGGCAAGCAGATCAAACTCGGCGCCGGTCAGATCGACCATCGCTCCGCTGGGCGAGCGCAGCTCGCGGCGCGAAAGCGAAAGCGTCCAGCCTTCGAAATGGACCTCGCTGGTGCGCTCGTCGCCCTTGGCGAGCCCCCCGTTCACGCCGTCGCCGCCGCCGCGCCGCAGCACCGCACCGATGCGGGCGATGAGCTCGCGCGCGCTATAGGGCTTGGCGATATAATCATCCGCGCCCAGTTCAAGCCCGAGCACGCGGTCCTCTTCGCTGCCGCGCGCGGACGCGAAGATGATCGGCACGTCGCTCTGGCGGCGCAGCTTGCGGAACAGTTCGATCCCGCTGGCGCCGGGCAGCATGATATCGAGCACGACCAGCTCGGCCGGCTCGGCTTCGAGCATCACCCACATTTCGGCGCCGGTGGCGGCGGTGCGCACGGCATAGCCGTTTTCGCGCAGCGCCCGCGCGGTGAGCATGCGCAGCGAAACGTCGTCTTCAACCAGAAGAATGGAAGGTGCAGTCATGGCCGGGGTCCGAACGTAAAGGGGGGCAGGGGAGGCGGCAAGCCCCCCCCGCCTGAGCAAGGGCAGCTCAGTCTGCTGCCGCGAGTTCCTCGCCGCGCGCGCCGTTGTTGCGCGTTTCGGCCCGCGCATGCGCCTGGTGGGCATGGCAGGCGGCACCCTTGAGCGGATCGGAATTGCAGACGATCGGCAGCGCCGCTGCCGTGCGGGGCGACGGGGCGTGGCGGCGGGCGGTGCAGGCGATGCTCTTCATGGCATCGGGATTGCAAGGCACGGGTGCGGCATGGACCGTAGCGGGAGCAGGCAGGGGCTGGGCCGAGACGAGAAGAAGCGAGGCAAGCAACATGAGGGACTCCTTGGCATGTGCGACTGCCGCTCCAATGGTGACGTTTGATTGCCTCCAATCGTCTGGTTCGTGACAAAGTGTGTCATGCGCCGGGCCCTCCCGC
>CAZQEH010000004.1:0-100203 GCA_964592205.1 uncultured Novosphingobium sp. | reverse complement strand
CTCGCCGCTGGTCGGCCGCTGGGCGCTCGATACGGCCCGCGTGCCGGCAGAAGAACGCCCGCGCAGCGTTACCATGAGTTTCAGCCTGGCGCCCGATCAGCGCTGGACCACACATGTCGAGATCGTGAACCCCGATGGCGCGGCGCTCCATGCGGAATCGACCGCGGCGCTCGATGCAGCGCCCGTGCCGATCGGGGGCAACATGGGCTTCATCGACAGCGCCTCGCTGCGCCAGCCTGCGCCGGGCACGCTGGTGATGACACTGGGCAAGGATGGCGCGCCGGTTTCAACGCGGGTCTACACCGTTTCGCGCGACCGGAAGTCGATGACCGAGACGATCATCTGGGCTGGCAGCAGCATGCCCAAGCTCGAAACCAACACCTTCCACCGCATCGGCTGACCCCGGAACGCAAGCGGCCCGCCATTGCTGACGGGCCGCTGCGCACGGAAGTCGATTGCCGGGGGGATGCTGCGACCGGTCAGGCCGCTTCGACGTCCAGCTTGTCATCCGGATCACGCAGCACGTAGCCGCGGCCCCAGACGGTCTCGATGTAGTTTTCGCCATCGCAGGCATGGGCAAGCTTCTTGCGCAGCTTGCAGATGAACACGTCGATGATCTTGAGTTCCGGCTCGTCCATCCCGCCGTAGAGGTGGTTGAGGAACATTTCCTTGGTCAGCGTGGTGCCCTTGCGCAGCGAAAGCAGCTCGAGCATCGCGTATTCCTTGCCCGTCAGGTGGACACGGGCGCTATCGACCTCGACCGTCTTGGCATCGAGATTGACCGAAAGCTTGCCGGTGCGGATGACCGACTGCGAGTGACCCTTCGAGCGGCGCACCACGGCGTGGATGCGGGCGATCAGTTCTTCGCGGTGGAACGGCTTGGTGACGTAGTCGTCCGCGCCGAATCCGAACGAGCGGACCTTCGAGTCCATCTCGGCAATGCCGGAGAGGATCAGCACCGGCGTCTGCACCTTGGCGACGCGCAGCTTCTTGAGCACATCGTACCCGTGCATGTCGGGCAGGTTGAGGTCGAGCAGGATGATGTCATAATCATAGAGCTTGCCGAGATCGAGGCCTTCTTCCCCGAGATCGGTTGCATAGACATTGAAACCTTCGGTCGTGAGCATCAGCTCAATCGCCTTGGCCGTGGTCGGCTCGTCCTCGATCAGCAGCACGCGCATGGATCAGCCCCTTATTGCCATTCCCCGATGGCGACAGCCCCACTGGCAGGGCCTTCACCGTCATTAACCATATGACCAATGAACATGAAAGGTTAATTTATCGTAAGCGGCGCACCCGGCTCCGTTCGCATCAGGGCTCGCCGCCAAGCCCGGTCCGTTTGGAAAACTTTCCTTTGTGCATCAATGGTTAGAGTTTCTTACAAAGCCTTAAGATCGAGCCACTTCGCTTAGTTACGGGAGAAACCTTTTTTAAGAAGTAGCGCGCTATCGGCCGGTCGCGGTGCCCGGAACGCCGATCGCCGTGGCCGCTTCCCGCAGCTTGCGCGTGGTGCCAAGATCATTGCGAAAGGCGGCAAGTCCGCTCTCAAGCGCCTTGGCCGCCTTGGCCGGCTCGCCCAGTTGCATGCGGCTGCGCATCAGCATGATCCAGCCACCCGCGTTGCCCGGGTTCTTCGCGAGCCTGGCTTCCAGCCCATCGACCATGCCGCGGATCATCGCTTCCTGCTGGCCCTTGGGCAGCGCGGTCGCGGCCTTGATCTCGGCCGAGCTGGGCCCCGGGATCGCACCGGCAGCGACTGCCGCGCCGTTGGTCGCCATGCCGCCTGCCGGAGCCGCGAATTGCGCTGCGGCGAGGCGCTCCTCGTATGGGATCTTGTAGCGATCGCCCACGTTCTTGATCACCGCCCGGATGTCCTCCGCATAGGGCGCATCGGCGGGCGTATCCTTGAGGAGCGCGAACCAGGCATCGACCGCCTTGCGATGCTGCCCGGCCAGGTCCATTGCCACGGCGCGGAAATAGCGCGCCCGCGCATCCTTGGGATCAAGCTTGAGCGCCTTGCGGAAGGCGGCCTGCGCATCCGCCGGGATCTTCCCTTCCGTCTTGCTGGCGAGCACCAGCGATTCTCCGAGAAACGAAAACGTCTCGGCATGCGTGTCATCGAGCTTGGTCGCTTCCTTCAGCGCGGTTGCCGCCTCGGCATAGCGCTGCATCTGGAAGTACGACCAGCCGAGCATGCGCCAGCCCTCGGCATCATCGGGCTTGGCCTTGAGCCGCGCTTCGAGCCGGGTGATCACATCGTCGACCGAAGGGGCCTGGCTCTCGGTCGGTGCCGGCGGCATTGCGATGATTTCGGCATCGCGCTGCCCGCGCCATACCGCAATGCCGCCAGCAGTGAGCGCGACGACCGCCGCCAGCAGGAGCGCAATGCGGCCGCCCCGTCCTGATGAGCTGGGCGCAGTCGGGACCGGAGCGGAAGAAGAGGCGGTAGCGGGGGCAGGTTCAGCGGTCGGCGTCGGTTCGGCCTCGGTCATCGCATGCTCCCATGTGCGCCGTGATCGGCGCTGCCCTGATGCCGGGCATATCCTCTGCCCCCTGCACCTTGCAAGCCGTGGTGGCAGCTTTGCCCGTCGCACCAAAGCGGCACGAACAGCGGCAGGCCTGCCGCCAAATTGCGACTGGCAAAGCGCAGCGCATCGGTTAAAGTCCTGCGCAAACGGGATCGCAAGTCGGGGAAACAAGGCGCAGGGCCAACCAAGAAGGGCCCGCGCACGGATGGCGGGGGGCCTGCACCGGTGAGCGAAGTCTATAAGGTTGCGATCATCGGATCCGGCCCGGCTGGGATGAGCGCCGCAAGCCGGGCGGCGCAGCTGCGGCTTCCGCATGTGCTGCTCGAAAAGACCGGCCATCTCTCCGATACGATCTACAAATACCAGAAGGGCAAGCACGTGATGGCAACGCCATCGCAGCTCGTCCTCCGCTCCGATCAGGAATTCGATGCGGGCAAGCGCGAGGATATCCTCGGCCGCTGGAACAATCGCACCGAAGAACTCGGCGTCAATGTGAAGTACAACGCCGAAGTGAAGTCGATCAAAGGGACCGGCCCCGCGATCGAAGGTTCGATCCAGAAGATCGTGACCCGCGCGCGCGATGGCTCGACGACCACGACCGAAGTGCAGCGCCATGCCCCGCCTTATGCGATCACGCTGACGAGCGGCGAAGTCGTCATGGCCGAGGCGGTCGTGCTTGCCATCGGCACGCAGGGCAACCCCAACCTGATGCGCTGTCCCGGCGGCGACTTGCCGCACGTGACGTACCAACTCGACGATCCCTACGCCGTGCTCGATCAGCACATCGTCGTCGTCGGCACCGGCGACGCGGGAATCGAGAACGCGCGCGGCCTTGCCGAGGATCCGGCGCAGGGCAACGTCGTCACCGTGCTCAACCGCTCGCCCAAATCAGCGAACGTGCGCGAAAGCTTCGCCACCGCCAAGGAACCCAACGCCAAGGCGCTTGTGGAAGACGACGCTGCGGGCAAGCTGACGATCCGGTACGAGACCGAGACCAAGGCGGTCGAGCCGGGCTGGATCACGCTCAATACGCGCGACGGCGAGGAGCGCATCCGTTGCGACCGGATCATCGCGCGCATCGGCTCGGCCCCGCCGCGTGGCTTCGTCGAAGGCTGCGGGATCGAGTTCGCGAGCAATGACCGCCTCGCCTTCCCGACACTTTCGCCGCAGTTTGAATCGACGGCCCCCGGCATTTTCGTGATCGGTGCGCTCGCGGGCTATCCGCTGATCAAGCACTGCATGAACCAGGGCTACGATGTCATCGAGTTCATCAACGGCAACAGCGATCTCAAGCCGGCGGACGAGCCGCTGCTCGAAGCCAAGTTCGCCGGCCTGCCGGGCAAGCGCAGCGTGGCCGAATGGCTCGAACTGCTGCGCACCAATATCGCCATCCTGAACGGCATGACGACGCTGCAGCTGCGCGAGTTCATGCTCGATTCGGATGCGCGCTTCACCAAGGCGGGTGAGACGATCTTCGAGAAAAACGATCCCGGCTCCTCGCTCTTCGCCATTGCCGATGGATCGGTCAACGTGCGGATCGACGTGAATGACCCGAGCAAAGTCGTGCCGATCCAGCAAGGTTCGATCTTCGGCGAGGTTGGCCTCATTTCCGGGCGGCGGCGCGGCGCGACCGTGGTGGCGGCGAGCGACTGCATCTGCGTCGAAATCAGCCGTAACGCCGCGCTCAAGCTGCAGAGCCAGGTGCCCAGCGCGCGGCGCGCGATCGAGCGCATCTCGACCGAGCGGCAATTGCTGCAGATGTTCGGCTCGGGCCTCACGAGCGATGACGTGCGCGAAGTGGTCGAGACCGCGAAGATCATGTCCGTCCGCGCAGGCGATGCGATCATCACCGAAGGTGCGGACGACAAGGACATCTACGTCATCCGCGTCGGCTCGATGATCGTGGAAAAGATCGTTGGCGGAAAACCCGTGTTCCTGTCCTACCTGCCGGCCGGCTCCTACGTCGGTGAAATGGCGCTGATCGATGGCGGGCAACGCACCGCCACGGTGCGCGCGGCGATCAAGAGCGAGGTGATCAAGATCGACGGCGAGGCCTTTGCCCGCGTGCTGGCGGCCAAGCCCGCCCTGCTCGCCCGCGCGCGCGCCGACATGGAAACGCGCCGCGCCACCAATGCCTTCGTCGAATCGAAGAAGGACGGCTTCTCCGGCGTCGTCGATCTCTATTCCGAGCAGGCCAAGTTCCTCGTTTCACAGGGGCTGGGCGAGGCGACCGACGTGCTCCTTATCGACGAGCGGCTCTGCGTGGGCTGCGACAATTGCGAGAAAGCCTGCGCCGACAGCCACGATGGCCTTTCGCGGCTTGACCGCGAGGCGGGCAAGAGCTTCGCGCACCTTCACGTGCCGACGTCCTGCCGCCACTGCGAGCATCCGCATTGCATGGCCGATTGCCCGCCCAACGCGATCCACCGCGGGCCGGACGGCGAAGTGTTCATCGACGATACCTGCATCGGCTGCGGCAATTGCCAGCGCAATTGCCCCTATGGCGTGATCCGCATGGACAAGGTGCCGCCCAAGAAGCCTTCGCTGCTTTCATGGCTGCTGTTCGGCAGCGGGCCGGGGCCGGGCGAGCCGCCCTACAAGTGGTCGAAGAAGAACACCAAATATACCGGCGATCCGGTGGCGGACGACAAGCTCGACCGCAAGAAGGCGATCAAGTGCGATATGTGCGCCGGAATCGAAGGTGGCCCGAGCTGCGTACGCGCCTGCCCGACGGGCGCGGCCATTCGCGTCTCGCCCGACGAGTTCCTGACCGTCGCCCGCCTCGAAAACGAAGGGGCCTGAGCCATGGCGACAACACCCGCAACCGGCCCCGCGCCCCGCCGCCGCACCGGCGCCACGCGCGAACGACAGAGCACGCACGAGGGCTTCCTCGTCCACAAGAACGGCAAGTGGATCAAGATTTCCGCCGCGCTCGCGCTGGCCCTGATCGTGCTCTACATCTTCGTGCCGCTGCCCCCCCATCACTTCGGCTCGAGCTGGCTGGGCTACACGCTCGGCACGATTGGCGCGCTGCTGATCCTGTGGCTCACCGCACTCGGCATGCGCAAGCGCGCGATCACGCCGGGGCGCTGGTCCTTGAAGGCATGGACTTCGACGCACGTCTGGCTCGGCGTGCTGCTCATCGCGATCGGCACGCTGCATTCGGGCTTCGCCTTCGGCTGGAACGTCCACACGCTAGCCTGGGCGCTGATGATGATCGTGATCGTCTCGGGCATTTTCGGGGTGACGGCCTATGCCACACTCCCGCGCGCGCTTTCGGCCAACCGCTATGATGCGGAAGGTGCGATCACCGAGAAGCAGATGGTCGAAGCGCTACGCTCGCTCGACCGGCAGCTGCACGATGCCGCGCAACCGCTCGATCCCGAATGCGCCATGCTGGTGGGCCGCAGCCTCGAGCAGGATCCTTTCACCGGCTCGATCATCAGCCGGCTGACCGGGCGCTATCCCGGCGATGCGACGCGCGAGGCGGCGGGCGAGCTCAGGCGGCTGCGCGCGCACCGGCCGCGCATTGCCGATGATCCGCTCGACAAGGTGGACGCGCTGCTCACCCGCAAGGAAGCGATGCTGGCGCGCCTGCGCCGCCACCTGAGGATCAAGGGCTGGCTTCAGACCTGGCTCTATGTCCATGTGCCCATGACCTTCGCGCTGATCGCTGCGCTTTCCGCGCATATCGTCAGCGTCTTCTTTTACTGGTGAGCGCGCCCATGAGCTATGTCGTCCGCCAGATCGCCCTAAAATCCAGCGGGGAGGAAATCGTCCGCCGCTCGGTCGTTGAAAGCGATGCCCTCGTGATCGGCCGCGACGGGTCGTCCGGCATTCACCTGCCTGACCTTGCCGTCGATCCCCGCCACGCGCGGATCAGCGCGGTCAATGCCGATATCCTGCTGATCGAATCGATCGGCGAGCAGCCCTTCACCGTCAATGGGCGCTCCACCACGTCGAGCGAGCTGGAGATCGGGACCGGCGCCGAGCTTGCCTTTGGTGGCCACCGCATCACGCTGGCGCGCGAGGCGGAGAGCGGCCTGCCCGCCTTCACCGTGCGCCGGGTCGAGGCCGTTTCGGAAAGCGCCGAAGCCATCGACATCGGCAGCGCCTATACCTTGCAGAAGCTGCTGCCGGGCAAACGCCTCTCCGCATGGGGCTTTGCTGCGCTGATGCTGCTAGCGTTCCTCGCGGTGCCGATCTGGTCTTGGGCAACCTATCAGCCGCTCGCGCTGCACAAGGATGCGCGGCGGCCTGCCGGCATTCACGGCGATACGGCGTGGTCCTCTGGCAATCTCAGCCTTGCGCACAAGAACCTCAATGGCGATTGCCAGGCCTGCCACGTGAAGCCGTTCGTGGCTGTGCGCGACAATGCCTGCATGACCTGCCACACGCAGGACGCACACCAGCATATCGCCGATGGCGCGCGGCTCCGCAAAGCGCGCGGGGAGCCAGCCGGGTTCGCCGGATTCCAGCGCGCGGTGGCCAATGCCTTCAACAAACCGGCCGGCAGGTGTGTCGATTGTCACACCGAGCATGAAGGTGCGGGTGCTATGCCTGCGACTCAGCAGCAATTCTGCACCACCTGCCACGATGGATTGAAAACGCGCTTGCCCGACACGAAGATCGCCGATGCCGCCGATTTCGGTGTGGCCCATCCCCAGTTCCGGCCCATGCTCGTGGCCGGGATCGGCGGCGACGGCAAGCCGCTGTTCCAGCGCGCGGTGTGGCAGGACGGCATCAAGGAGAACTCCGGGCTCAAGTTCACCCATGCCCAGCACCTCTCGAAAACCAACGGCATCGCGCAGATGGTGCGCCGCCGTCCGGGCCAGTTCGCCTCGAACTACGCGCTTGGCTGCAAGGACTGCCACCAGACCGACAGCGGCGGCGCGCGGTTCAAGCCGGTCGAGATGGAGAAGGCCTGCCAATCCTGCCACGCGCTGACCTTCGACGAGATCGGGGGCACCTTCCGCACGCTGCGCCACGGCCAGCCCGATCAAGTCGTTGCCGATCTGCGCGCGGCGTTCCGGGGCGGCATGCCCCCGCGCCCTGCCAGCCTATCGGGCCTTGCGCGGCGCATTCCTGGCGCAGCGGCGCTGCAATCGACCGCCGCCGACTATGCCCGCGCGGTTCACTTCTACCCGATGCAGGCTGACGAAGCCGTGGCACAAGTCTTCAGCAAGGGCGGCATGTGCTATGATTGCCATACGATCACGCGTGGCGGCAGCGCGGCAACGGCGGGCTTCACCGTGCAGAAGGTCGCGCAGAACGGGCGCTACTACAACAAGGGCTGGTTCGATCATAAGGACCACACCAAGTCCGAATGCGTGGCCTGCCATGTGAAGGCGAACACATCCAATGATGCCGATGCCGTGCTCGTTCCCGGGATCGATGGCCAGGGCGGTTGCCGCTCGTGCCATGTCGGCGAAGGCGGGGCGAAGCTGGCGACGGCGCACGTAAAGGAACCGGTCGCATCGAGCTGTGCGATGTGCCACGAGTACCACATGGATAACGGCGCCCCGTGGAAACCGGCAGACAAGCGCAAGGGCCCCGCCCTGCTGACCGCAGCCTGGGATCGGCCGCGCCATCCGCCGACACTGCGATAGAGGCCCTTGGGACCGCCGGATGCTGATCGCCCAGATCACCGATATCCACCTTGGCTTCGAGCCTGACAGCCCCGGCGAATTCAATCGCCAGCGGCTCGACCGGGTGGTGGCGGAACTGGCCGCAATGGTGCCGCGCCCGGACATGCTGCTCGCAACCGGCGACCTGATCGACCGCGGTGACCGCGCGAGCTACGAACGGCTGGGCGATGCGCTCTCGGACCTGCCTTTTCCGGTCTACTACGCGCTCGGCAACCATGACGAGCGCACCAATTTCGCGGACGTGTTCCCCGAAGCGACGTTCTCCGGCGGCTTCCTGCAATATGCCATCGATACCCCGGCGATGCGCATTCTGGTGCTCGATACGCTGGAGGAAGGTCGCCACGGCGGCGCTTTCTGCGAAGAGCGCGCCGCATGGCTCACGGCACAGCTCGATGCCGAGCCCGAACGCAAGACGCTGATCGTCCAGCACCATCCGCCGATCGAGGTCGGCATTGCGTGGATGAACACCGACCCCGCCGAGCCCTGGACCATCCGGCTGGCAGAGTGTCTGCGCGGGCGCGCCAATGTGATCGGCCTCATCTGCGGCCACATCCACCGCGCGGTGACCACGCATTGGGAAGACCTTGTCGTCGCCACCTGCCCCTCAACCGCGCCGCAAGTCGCGCTGGACCTCAGGCCCATCGATCCCGACGTGCCGGATCAGCGGCCACTGATCGTGGCCGATCCGCCCGCCTATGCGCTGCACTGGTGGAACGGCCGCGAACTGGTAACGCACTGGCAGACGGCGGAGGACCACACGGTGCTCGCCCGCTATGACGCCAACCTGCAGGGCATGATCCAGCATATGCTGGCCGAACGGCCGGGCTGATCGTTTTTTGTTTCGGCATGGCCGATCTGGCTGACCGCGGAGTGAAGGCGAGCTGTGGCGCGTTGCGCGCTGTTCCTCGAACGCGAGGGACTGTCGTTCAAAGAACGCCTGTTCGCCAGCGAGCAGGACCGTCCCGTCATCGCGCGGCGACGGACACAGTGGCGCAAGTACCAGAACCGGGTTGATCCGACGCGCCTCGACTTCATCGACGAGACCTGGGCCAAGACCCACATGACCCGCACGCACGGCCGCGCCGTGCGTCAGGCCATCCGCGATCACGGTGCCAGACTCCCGTTCCTTCCGCCCTACAGCCTCGACCTCAACCCGATCGAACAGGTCTTCGCCAAGCTCAAGACGCTCCTGCGAAAATCCAGCGAACGATCCGCCGAAGCCACCTGGAAACGCTTCGGCTCACTGCTCAACGCGTTCTCACCCGACGAGTGCGCAGACTACCTCAGGAACAGCGGATCTGCTTCAAGCCAAGATGATCACCCTCTAGCGGCTATTCCGGTCGGCGCTCGCCGATGGGTTGACAGCCGCCGCAGATGGATCGGGCCTTCGTTTGGGCCTGTTCTGGCGATCTGTACCGCTCGCCCGTCATGATGACCGTGCCTGGCCATGTTCTCCGTATGACTGTGCCGCGCAACAAAAAACCGGCGCCGGATCTTGCAACCCGGCGCCGGCATATTCATGCGCGCGGCCCTAGAAATCGAACTGAACGGTGGCGCCATAAGTACGCGGTGAACCGGGCGAGCCATAGGGCGGCAGTCCCGACGCGGTGCGGATCAGCGTGTAATATTGCTTGTCGAGCAGGTTCTTGACCCAGGCCCGGACGGTGAAATGCTCCTCGGGCGCGGTCCAGCGCAGCTCCATGTTCACCAGGCTGTATGCCGGCTCGCGATATTGATTGTCGGGTTCGAAGAAGAAGCCGTCATTATAGGCATAGTTGCCGCTGAGGCCGAATTCGCCCGACTTCTCAGTCGGGATCTTCCAGTCGAAGCCGATATTGCCCGTGGCCTTGGGCGTACGCTGAAGGTCATTGCCCGAATTATCAACCGGCCGGCCGACGCCCACGCCGGTAGTCGGGCTTGTCACGAACGAGGTGGCGTTGGGATAGCTGTCATATTTCGATTTGATCAGCGACAGGCCATAGGTCAGCGAGAAGTGGCGCGTGACTTTCGCCTGACCCTCCAGTTCGATGCCGTAAACGGTCGCCTGGGCGGCATTCGCCGTCAAAGCGCCCTCGACCCGCGTCTGGATTAGCTGCAGGTTTTTGTAATCATAGTAGAAGCCGGACAGGTTAATGCGGACACGGCGGTCAAACAGCTCGCTCTTGACGCCCACTTCATAGCTGGTGAGCTCCTCCGGATCGACGGGCGGCTGAAGGGGATTGGACGCGTTCCAATAGCCACTTCTGAAGCCCGAACTGATGCTGGCATAGCCCAGGATCGTGGGAGTGAACTGGTGCGAGAGAGCGGCACGATAGGTGAACCTGCTTTCGTTCTTGCGATCGTTCACGTTGGCGATAAGCCCTGCGGCAGAGCTCACCGTGCCGGTAAATTTCTTGCGATCGGTGGTGTAGCGACCACCTAGCGTGAGCTTGGTCGCGTCGCTGAAGAGCGGGAAGGTCGCCTGAGCGTAGCCTGAGTAGCTGTTGTTCACCTGCTCGCTGTCGTTGCGACGAAACAGTGCGGCCCCGAACGCGGGCGCAAAGATGGTCTGGGGCTGATAGCCGGCGCGTGAATGGAAGTAGAACAAGCCGGCCTGCCACTGCACCGAGCTGTCCGGCGCCCCCAGGATCTGCAATTCGTTGGAGAATGACTCGGTATTGTCGGTGAAGAACGCGTGTGACGCCGTGTACGGGGTGGCATCATTGTCCAGCTGATCTTTACGCGTGACCATCCGATAAGCGGACGTGTTGACCAGGCGTATACCGCCAAGATCGTGCGAAACGCGGAAGTACCCGCCGTAATTTTTCAGGATGCCGGTATTTCGAAGATTGGCGATCGTGTCGTAGATTGAGCCCCGGAAACGGGCGAGCGCCAGGCTGGCGGGCGGCGGCGGCAGGTTGGGCAACGTCATGGCGGTCGCGCCGAGATCAGTGCTGTTCCATGCATAGTCGCCGGCCAGCGTAATGACCGTATCCGCACCCGGCTTCCACTGCCATTTCGATCGGAACTGATATTCCTTGCGATAATTGGCATCACCGCCCAAGGTCAGGTTGCGACCCCAGCCCTCGCCCTGGTGATAGCCATACGCCGAAAAGTCAGCTGCCAGGTTCCCGGTGATCGGGCCCGAGATGTAGAGGTCTCCCTCGACCGTATCATAACTGCCATAGCCACCCTTGATATGGCCCTGCAGGGTCTCGGAGGGATCGGCGGTGATCACGTTGACCAGCCCGCCCATGCTGTTGCGACCGAACAGCGTGCCCTGTGGCCCCTTCAGAACCTCGACCCGTTCGATGGAATTGAAGGATGAAGAGCTCGAAAGCGCGCCGGGGAGGTAAACGCCATCGACATAGAAGGCGACCGGCGGCTCGAGCCCCGGGGCGCGACTGTTCGAGCCCACGCCGCGAATGAAGATTGCACCCACGCCGCTGATACGCTGCGTATTCAGGGAAGGAACTATGATGTTGAGGTCGTCTGTCGAACGGATGCCCCTCGACTCAAGGGTATCGGCGGTGATTGCCGAGACCGCGATGGGGACCTTTTGCAGGTTTTCGTTGAAGCGCTGAGCGGTGACTACGATCTCCTCCAGCGCGCCGTCATTGCCTTGCTGCGCGGCCGTCGACGCGACGTCGCTCTGTGCGGTAGCGGTCTGCGCAGTGGCGGTCTGCGCAGTGGCGGTCTGCGCAGCGGCGGGCACGGCAAGGAGCAGGGCATACGCTGACGTGCCGCCGAAAAGGGCGATGCGGTTCCAACGAGCCAAATCATCCACTTTGATCATCTCAGTAATCCTCCCCATATCGACATATCGTCTGGTCTGTTTGCCCGGCGGGTTTTCCGTCTCGGGATTTACGTCTTGCTCGCCATGGGGTTGAGGCCGCCAAGGCAGATCACTCGTCGACGCGCCTCGCCCCATCGGCGGGGACTCGGCACGACGACAAGCAGTATAAACTAGCTGTACGCCCGAACAATAAAAATATTTGCCATTAGTCGGTCGTACAACTAGTCCGGCCCGGGCGCAGCGCAAAGCCATCCGCTTGATGAGCCTGACAGCGGGTGGCCGGCATTTGCGCTGGCTCGTCAGGCGGCGTATATTAAGCTTGCTCTAGAGTTGGTCGTCGGAATAAATCGACGCTGCGGTGTCCTGGCAGGACACCCTTTGCCGGCCAGGATGCCGTGCTTGGCACGTAAGTGTGCTGGTGCGACCGCCGTGCAGGCATTGGAAGTGCGGCTAACAGGCGAGGACCGGAATTTGGCGACCACCACCGTGAAGAGCAAGCCCGCCGCGAGGCGTACGGTCAAGGTGTCGTCATCCGAGGTCAGGGACGATTTGGAAGGGTCGGCGCCGAGCCCGCGCAAGAAATCCAAGGCGGGCGCCGATACACGCGTCAAGTTGCTCGATGCGGCGGAGCGCTTGTTCGCCGACCATGGCTATGACGGCACGTCGCTGCGCGACATCGCCACACGCGCCAACCTGCACCTGGCGCTTTCCACCTACCATTTCGGCACCAAGGAGCGGTTGTTCGAGGAGGTGATCCAACGCCGCGCGAGCGAGATTCAGGCGCTGCGTCTGGCGGAATTGGAAAAGCGCGATCAGCCCGAGCTTTCCCGCGAAGCTGCGGTGAGGGCCCTGATCGAGGCTTACGCCCTGCCGATGTTCCGCGCTCGTTACGGCTCCTCAAGGCAGTGGCAAGCGCACGTCAGGCTGCTGTCCCAGCTGATCAGCGTCAAACGCTGGGTCCCGCTGATCAGGAAATATTATGACGCTGGCGGCCAGCGCTTCATTGAGCGGCTGAAACAGATATTGCCCGAAGCCGATCACGATCGCCTGCTCGACTATTTCTCGTTCATGATCTGCACCATGCTGTACGTCTGCTCCTACACCAATCGGTTCGACAAGCAGAAGGCCAGGCACCTGTCCGCCAAGGAGGACATCGACGCCGCGGTCGAGAATTTCCTGCGCTTCACGCATGCTGGATTCCTGGCGCTGTAGCTGTGACTCAATCGATCGGCCACGTCGGTCGACCTACAGGGCAACTCGCAACATTTATATGGTCGTACAATAAAACTGATGCTAATGCCCCTCTGTGACTGGAGTCGTCCCGGACGGTTTCGGGCGATATGAGGAGACGGGTTGTGGAAGGCCAAGCGCAAAGCGAGCCGGAGGTTGGTGGCGTCACGAAGCAGAAGGGGTCGCGCCAGTTCCTGAAGGACAAGCTGCCCAAGGCAGGTCTCAAGGAATTCTGGTACCCGGCAGAACGCTCCAAAGCGGTGGGCGAGAAGCCGATAGCGGTCAAGCTGCTGGGCGACGAGATCGCGCTGTTTCGCGATGCCGGCAAGGTCCATGCGGTGCACAATCGCTGCCCGCACCGTGGCCTGCCGCTGTCGATGGGCAAGCGTCACTTCCCGGGCACGATTTCCTGCGGTTACCACGGCTGGACGTTCGATACGCAGGGCAATTGCGTGGCCGCCCTGAACGAAGGACCGTGTTCGCGCCTGCCCGGGCGAGTCCATCTGCGCACCTACCCCGTCGAGGAACGCAACGGCGTGATCTGGGTCTATATGGGCGAACGCGTCGACCGGCCGATCGAGGAGGATGTGCCGGCCGAGCTGCTCGACGAGCAGGCGATCACCTACTTCCACGTCGAGAACTGGGATTTCAACTGGCTGCCGGGGCTCGAGAACCTGATGGATACGCATGACCTGTTCGTGCACCGCAACTCGCCCTTCTATCTGTTCACCAAGATCCCGGCTTGGGCCGATGTGGCGTCCGAGACGATGGAGGATGGCCGCGGCGTATCCTATCGCTATTCCAAGATTGGGCCGCTCCAGGAAAGCTATCCCAATCTCGGCAAGTGGCCGAAACGTGTGTGGTGGCGCCGGTTCAAGATCGGGGCGCCGGAGGGTGAGTATCTGACGGCTCAGCTGCGGCTGCCGGGCATCACGCAAGTTGGTTTCACGTCACTGATGTTCATCCGCTACATGGTCCCGATCGACGAGAAGAGCTGTCGCGCCTTCCTGTTTTCGACCCGGAAGGTCAGCGGCGTGCGCGCACTGGCCTATCGCGCCTATTATCACCTCTGGGCCTCGTGGAGCCTTCTGAACCTGTTCATCGGGCAGGACACGGTCGTGTTCAAGGCGCAGGACTATGATGCGCCCGAGCAGCTTTCCGCGCCGGACAGCGGGATCATCAAGTGGCGCCGCATCCTCGCCAATTACTTCGCTGCCGAGTCGGGTGGCAGTCAGCAGGCCGGCGGCCGCAAGATCTCGAAGATCGACGTTGCGGCCTGAACGAACGGCGATTGCCTGCGACTGCATGTGATCGCCGGTTCGAGAATGTGGGGTGGCCCCGTCATCAGACAGACCGTCTTGCATATTAGTTGTACGGCCGTACAAAAACATTGACTTGGGTGATGCGGTGGGACTAGCAACTCCACTGAGCTAAGCTTGCGAGCGGCCGGGTTCCGGCATGTTCAGGCATTGATGGAGAGTTGACATGGAAGCCCATCCCGACGGCACGCCAATCGCGAACGGCGGCAACGACCCGGCGGTCAATGCGCGTATGGCGACCCTGGTCGGCGATCCGAGCTTTCATGTCGATCCATATCCCGCCTATCGCGCCTTCCTGGCCGCGCCTGGCTGGGAGACACCGTCGGGCTATCGCGTATTTTCCCGCTACAAGGACGTGCAGGATATCCTGCGCGACGCGACCGCGTTCGGGCAGGAAGGCATCCCTTACCCCAATTTCCACGTCCTCAACCCGCCCGAGCATACAAGGCTGCGCAAGCTGGTGGCCAAAGCGTTCACGCAGCGCGCGGTGAACGAACGGCATGGGCAGATCGTGGCGTTCGTGGACGAGCTGGTCGATAGCTTCATCGCGGACGGCGAAATGGACTTCATGAACCGCTTCGCGCTGGAGCTGCCCGGCCGGGTCGGGGCATCGTTGCTGGACGTGCCTTACCAGGATATTCCGCTCTGGAACGATTGGCTATGGGCGATCGGGCAATTCCGCGGCAAGACCCACTATCTTAACGAGGGCACGGCCGAAGGGAAGAAGGCGGCGACCGAGGCCGCGGCTGCCGCTGCCGATTATTTCCGGCACCTCATCGCCGAACGTCAGTCGGTCAGCGGGATCGACATGGTGAGCGCGCTACTCCGCGCTCGCGAGGGCGAGGATCGGCTGACCGAGGAAGAGGTGCTCTACAGTCTGGTGCTGATCCTGGGCGGCAGCCTTCACACTACGGCGAGCCAGCTCGGCAACACCTTCCGTGCGTTGTTCGCGCATCCCGACCAACTCGCCGCGCTGGAGGCCGACCCTGGTCTGGTGAACGGCGCGGTCGAGGAGGGGCTGCGCTATGACGGTTCGCTTCAGGCCGAATATCGCGTCGCGCGGATGGATGCGGAAGTAAACGGTGTCCCGGTCAAGCAGGGGCAGCATATCATCGTCGCAATCGGCGCGGCGAACCATGATCCGCTGCAATTTCCCAACCCCGAAAAGTTCGACATCCGCCGTGATAACGCGGCGCAGCATCTGACGTTCGGCATGGGCATCCATCGGTGTCTGGGCGCTCAGCTGGCCCAGTCCGAAATGCGGGTCGCGGTCGAGGCGCTGGTTCGGCGCCTGCCGAAGCTGCGGCAGGTCGGGGCTCCGGTCCAACATGAATATGATCGGTGGCGAGGGCTAACTTCGTTGCCGGTCGCCTGGGAGGCAGCGTGATCATGGGTGAAGAACTTCGTTTCGACGGCAAGGTCGCCGTGGTAACCGGTGCCGGCCGCGGCTTGGGACGCGAATTCGCGCTGGCACTGGCCGCTCGCGGCGCCGCGGTGATCGTCAACGACATCGGATCGTCGATCGATGCCCAGCGCTATGGCGGTGGCGAAGTCGCTTCCAACCCCGCAGCCGATGTCGTGGCCGAGATCGTTGCGGCTGGCGGCAGGGCATTGGCCAACACCAACTCGGTCGCCGAGGCCGCTGGCGCGGCATCGATCGTCGACGATGCGATCGGCGCATTCGGCCGCATCGACATCGTGATTAACAATGCGACGGTGGTGCTGACCGCTCCGTTCGAGGAAATGAGCGTCGACACGCTGATCACCAGCTTCGACGTCAACGTGAAGGGTCCATTCTACGTCTCGCAACGCGCATGGCCGCACATGCGGGCGCAGGGCGGCGGTCGCATCCTCAACATCTGCTCGGTCGATGGCGTCGTGTTCGGCAACGTCAATCATTCGGCTTACGATTCGGCCAAGGGCGGGCTGGCAGGACTGACGCGCGGCATGGCGATTGAGGGTGAGGCGCTCGGCATCAAGGTGAACGGATTGCTGCCAGGCGCCTATACGCGCGGCCAGAAATCGGTCGATCAATCGCTGAGCCCGGTCAAGCTCATCGACATGCGGCCGGAACTGGTGGCGCCGGCGGCATGCTGGCTGGTGCACGATGCATTCGACGAGAACGGCGCGTTTTTCCACAGCAGCTCGGGGCGGCTCAGCCGGGTCTTCGTCGGCGTGGCCGAAGGGTTCCAGGACGTTCCCGATGATTTTTCGATGGAGCGGATCCGCGACAATCGCGAAGTCGCGCTCAGCTACGAGCCCTATGTGTCGCCGCGCACGACGCAGGAATTCAATGAATTCCGCGTTCGCAAGTTCCGCTCGGTCAACCCGCCGGTAGAGGCCTGACATGCAGCGACTGCCTCCAGCCCACCCAAGCACCGAAGAACTGGCCATCCGCGCACGCGAAGGCACGGTGTCGCCGAACATCCAACTCGCGCTGGCGCACGCGCCGCTGGTCGCGCAGAAGCAGCTGGAGCTGCTGCGAGCGATTTCGGAGGGGATGTCGCTGCGCGAGAAAGAAATCGTGATCATGCAGATCGCCCTGCTGACCAATAATGCCTATTGCTGGGGCTTCCACGTACGGCCCAGCATCCGTGCGGGTATCAGCGAGGCGGAGATCCGCGGCATTCTGGCCGGCGATCATTCCATGTTCGCAGCCAAGGACAAGGCGCTGATCGACTTTGCGACCGCGGCGATCGAGCAAGAAATGACCGACGCGATCTGGGCGCGCGTTAGTGAGGGGCGGAGCCACGATGGAATGGTGAAGTTCGTCATGCTCGTCGGGTTCTACAGCATGCTGGGCAAGCTTACGGCGACGGTCGATGTGCCGCTCGATCCGGGTCAGGGCGAGGCGGATGGCGAGAGCTGGTCTCCGCTGGTCGAAGCATTGCTCAAGCAGCCTGCATAGCAAGGGGAAACAAGGTGGACTTGGAAATCAACGGCAAAACCGCATTGATCGCCGGCGGATCGAGCGGGATCGGCCGTCGCACCGCGGAGCTGCTGGCCGCTGACGGCTGCGCGGTCGCGGTAATTGGCTTGGCGAGCGACCCAGCGCTGATCGAGGACACGGTGTCGGGCATCACTGCCGCGGGCGGTCGCGCGATCGGCATCGGCGCCGACATGACTCAGCAGGCCGAGGTCGAGCGCGCCGTTGCGGAGTGCGTGGCGGCATTCGGGTCACCGGACATCGTGGTGGCCAACGTCAACGGCCCGCCGCCCGGCTTTTTCGACGAAGTCACGGACGTGCAGTTCGAGGAAGCGGTGCGCAGCATGACGCTGTCAATCGTCTACCTCCTGCGCAAGACGCTGCCGCACATGAAGGCGCAAGGTTGGGGCCGTATCGTCAACATGAACTCCATCGGCGCCAAGGAGCCGACGCGTTTCCCCGGTCATATCCTGGTCAACACCGGCCGCGCCGCCGCCGTGGCGCTCGCCAAGTCGCTGTCGGACGAGTTCGCCAGCTCCGGCATCACCGTCAATTCGATCGGCACCGGTTATATCGGCACTGATCGCATGATGAATTATTGGAAGCGAATGTCCGACAAGACCGGGCAACCGGTCGATGAACTGATGAAGGGACTTCTCGAAGAAATCCCTGCTGGCCGCGTGGGCCGGGTGGACGAGATTTCCGCGACCGTCGCGTTTCTCTGCTCGGAACCGGGCGGCTATGTGAATGGCGAGTTCATCAATGTCGATGGCGGCATGCACCGGAGCGCCTGGTGAGGGAGGCCCGCGATATCACGCCGGTGCTCGAGCCGGCAGAGGCAGTGCTGGCCAGGCTCGGCGATGATGCTACGCCCGCCACGCTGCTGGTCGTCCGGTGGTTTGCGACCTTGTCTGAGGGGCGTACGGCCGAAGCCTGGGCGATGATGGATCCTGCTGGCTCCTATTTTCTCTTGCGGCAGCGCAAGACGATCTCGCTCGAGGATTTCAGCAAGATCATGGACGGACTCGTCGGCACGACCTTCACCCGCCCGATCACCTGGTCGCTCGGCACGATCACCGCGCAGGATGATCGAGTCGCCTTGTTCGCAGGCTCATATGTTCCGCTGGTAGCCGGCGGAACTTACGAGAATCTCTATCATTTCCTGTTCCGCGTGAAGAATGGCCTGATCTATGAAGGCCATGAGATCGCCGACACCTTCCGCTCGGCGCAGACGTTCGCCGCGCCGCCGGGAGAAGGCGGCAAGGGGAGCTGACATGCAGGGCATGGGCGAGGATTGTCCGTTCGAGTTCAACTTCGACGAGAAGACGTTCAAGTCCGGCGACGTGGTAAGCTATCGCGTGACCGGCAGCCTTGCCGACTTCCCGTTCGTCGGAACCTTGATGGAAGTACATGAGGATCATGTGATCGTCAGTGCGGACCCCAACGATCCTGCCAGCCGGATGCCCGCGACGCGCGAAAGCCGGCCTGTGGTGAATGAGGCGGACGTTTGCTGATCGGTCTGGCGGGCAGCTGACAGGCCGCCCGCCAATAGAGATCAGTCCTCTTCAGCGATCCGCACGGCCAGTCCGTCCAGTTCGGGCGTGAACTTCACCTGGCACGCGAGGCGCGACGTCGCATCGCGATGCTCGCCTGAATCGAGCAGATCGTTTTCATCCTCGCTCATCGGCGGCAGCGCGCCGACGAAGCCGGGATCGACATGTATGTGGCAGGTGGCGCAGCTGCAGCATCCGCCGCACAGCGCCAGCAACTCGTCGATACCGGCGTCGCGGATCGCTTCCATCACCGATATGCCCGTTTCGATCGCAACCTGCCGCGTTTCTCCGGAGCGTGTGGTAACGCTGATGATGGCCATGTCGATCGATACCCCTTTTTAATATATTTGATTGGACGTCTAACTCATTATACAGAATGATGCGAGCTGATGCAACCAGCAGGCAACCGCTTCGGGCGTGCTGAACAGGTGAGGAGTGCGGGATGAGGCGGATCGTCACGGGACAGGGTAACGATGGTCGCGACACCATCGTGATCGACGATGCGGTGACGCCCGTGGCGGGCATGGCGGGCAGCACCAACCAGACGCGGGTTTACTGGGCCTCGCCCGTCCATCTCCAGCTTCCGGCCGACGGCGGCGATTCGGTTGCGGACGGCGCCATGTCGATGCCAGTGCCGGGCGAGACGCGCTTCCTGTTCGTCACCTTCGCGCCGAACGCCGCCACGCCGGTCCATGCGACCCCGACCGTGGATTATGTGGCCGTCGTGGCAGGGGAATTGTGGCTGGTGATGGAAGATGGCAGCGAGACGCGGCTGGTCGCCGGCGACGCGGTGGTACAGAACGGCACGCGCCACGCATGGGCCAACCGTTCCGCGCAACCCTGCACGATTGCCGCGACGTTGATCGGGGCGCGACCGGCGCCCGCAGCGGCAGATTCACATTGATTGAGCGACTGTACAAGTTTATGGCACGGGACGTGTTGTTTTTACCTGTCGGCATTGGACGGGGCACGGGAGAGGACCGATATGAGCAGCGACGTGGCGCAGGCAGGTAGCTTCTGGCTGGATCTGGTGAGCACCGGGCTCAAGGAGAATTTCCATACCGTGGCTGGCGTGCGCACTCGCGTGCTGGAGGCTGGCTCGGGACCGGCACTGCTTATCTTGCACGGCACCGGTGGACATGCCGAAACCTATCAGCGCAATATCGGCCCGCTGTCGCGGCACTTCCGGGTCATCGTACCCGACATGATCGGCCACGGCTTCACCGATCGTCCCGATGTCGACTACACGCTCGACGATTTCGCGAACCACCTGTTCGGGCTGCTCGATACATTGGGCGTCGAGCGCGCCTATCTGTCGGGCGAATCGGTCGGCGGATGCATCGCAGCGTGGATGACGATCAACCGGCCCGAGCGAGTCGAGCGACTGGTGCTGAACACCGGAATCCTCGACCGGCCGGATGCGAAGGGGTTGCTTCAGCTCGACGATCTTGAACAACGAACCAAGGCATTGGCGCAGGACTGTTCGCTCGACACGGTTCGCAGGCGGCTCGAATGGCTGGTCCTCGACAAGGATGTGATGACCGAGGAGATGGTCCGCATCCGTCACCGCATCTACAATCAGCCCGGGATGGTGGATTCGGTCATCCGGGTGATGATGGCGGTGCTGTCGATGAACCGCGGCCTTTATCACGGCGTCGACTATCTGAACCGCGAGCTGATGGCGAGGATCACCCGGCCGACGTTGGTCTTGTGGAGCGACCACAATCCCGGCAAGCCGTTCGATGTGATCAAGCCCGCGATCGATCTGATCCCCGATGCGCAAGTCCATATCATCGAGAATGCGGCACACTGGCCGCAATTCGAGCAACCGGAACGCGTGAATTCGCTGATGATCGATTTCCTCAATCGCGCGGCCTGATGGGCAAGGCGCGGCGGGCGCGAGTGGGAGGAGGGTGAACCGGATGGCGAGCAGCATGCAGATCGGCTTCATCGGCCTGGGCGACATGGGCGCGCCGATCGCCGAGCGGATCCGCGAGGCCGGCTTCCCGCTCACCGTCAGCGACCTGCGCGCCGATGCGGTCGAGCGACTGACCGCACTCGGTGCGACAACCGCGACGCCCGCGGCCTTGGCGGCGGCATGCGATGTCGTGTTCCTGTGCGTCGTAAACGATGCGCAGGTCCTGTCGCTCACGCGCGATCACCTGGCGTCAGCGATGCGGGCAGGATCGGTACTGATCCTGCTCAGCAGCGTCCTGCCGGAGACGGTACAGACCGCCGCGGCATTGCTGCGCGAGGGCGTCGAACTGCTCGATGCGCCGGTTTCGGGCTCCCGCCCGGCGGCGAACGCCGGTACGCTGACGCTGATCGTCGGCGGCGAGGGGCCGGTGATCGACCGGGTTCGACCGGTGCTCGAAAGCTTTTCCGCCAAGATCTTCCATACCGGTGCGCTGGGATCGGGGCAGGCGATGAAGATCGCCAACAACCTGATTCTTCACATGAACCACCTCGTGACGCTGGAAGCCGTGCGGTTCGCACGTGCGCAGGGCATTGCCGAGGACAAGCTGATCGAGGTGGTGAACGCCAGCTCGGGCCGATCATGGGTCACCGAAACCTGGGGACTGATCGACGACATGTTCCGCGATCATCCGCAGGCGGGGACGCCCGGCATCTATGGCATGATGGTCAAGGAGATGTGGAATGCGGTGTTGCTGTCGCGGGGCACGCCGGCTTTGCTGCCGCTCACTGCGCTGGGCCTTCAGGTCAGCCCCGACCTCTATGCCGAGCGCGAGCGTACGCTCGGCATCGCGCCGCCTTCGGATTGACACGATCATGCTGATCGATTCATGAAGGGGCGGGCAGCATGAACGGGACAGCCACAATGTCACCCGGCACGATCGAGATCAGCCCGCTCACTGGTATCGCAGAGGTCCAGCCGGGCGCGGACCTAGTCGATATGCTGTCAGGAGGCCTTGCTGCGCTTGGGCGAGCCCTGCGCTCCGACGATGTGCTGATCGTCACTTCAAAGGTCGTATCGAAATCCGAGGGGCGCTTCATGCGCCTTGGCGAGGTCGAGCCAGGTGCCGAAGCGCTGCGTCTCGCGGCACTCACCCGAAAGGATCCCAAGCTGGTCGAACTGGTGCTGGCCGAATCCGTGGCGGTGGTGCGGGCGGCGCCGCAGGTGCTGATCACGCGACACCGGCTGGGCTTCGTCATGGCCAATGCCGGCATCGATCAGTCCAATATCGGACCGGGCACCGAGGATCGCGTGCTGTTGCTCCCCCGCGACCCGGACGCGACCGCGGCGGCGCTGCGAGCGGGCATCGCCGACCGGCTGGGCGCCACGCCGGCGATCGTGATTTCCGACAGTTTCGGCCGGCCTTGGCGGCATGGCGTTGTCAACGTCGCGATCGGGGCGAGCGGCTTGCCCTCGATGATTGATCGTCGCGGCGATACCGACCGCGACGGGCGCGTGCTTGAAGTTACGCAGATCGCGCTTGCCGACGCGGTGGCATCGGCCGCCGGCCTTGTCTGCGGGGAGGGGGCGGAGGGCGTGCCGGCGGCGCTCGTCACCGGCCTGCGCTGGGCCGCGCCCGGCGCCCCCGCAGCGGCATTGGTGCGGCCGATCGAGCATGATCTGTTCCGATGAACGGCGATGTCGTGGTGCTGACCGGCGGAGTTGGTGGCGCGAAGCTGGTGCTCGGCCTTCAACAGGTGATCGACCCTACGCGGATATGTGCGATCGTCAACACCGGCGACGATTTCGAGCATCTTGGCCTTTGGATCTCGCCGGATATCGACACGCTGCTCTATACGCTGAGCGGCCGAGCGAATGTGGCGCAGGGCTGGGGACGGGAGGGCGAAAGCTGGACTTTCATGCAGTCGCTGCGCACGCTGGGCGGGCCGGACTGGTTCCAGTTGGGCGATGGCGACCTTGCACTCCATGTGCTGCGGACCAGCCGGCGCAAGACGGGCGAAACGCTGTCGGCGATCACTGCCGACTTTGCGCGTCAGTTCGGCATCATGGCGACGATCCTGCCGATGAGTGATCAGCCGATCGAGACCCAGCTGGATACGGATGAAGGACTGTTGCCGTTCCAGCGCTATTTCGTGGCGCGGCGGTGCGAGCCGGCGGTGCGACGCGTGCGGTTCCATGGCGCGGCGCAGACGCGCCCCGCGCCAGGCATCGTCGATGCGATCCAGTCGGCCGCCGCGATCCTGATCGCACCGTCCAACCCGTTTCTCAGCATCGACCCGCTGCTTGCGGTGCCCGGTATCCGGGATGCGCTGCGTGAGGCCGGCGCACGCGTGGTTGCCGTCTCGCCCATCGTGGCTGGCAATGCGGTGAAGGGGCCTACTGCCAAGCTGATGCGTGAACTCGGCCTGGATGTCACGCCGGCTGCGGTCGCGGCGCACTATGGCGATTTTCTCGATGCGATGTTGGTGGACTATCGCGATGCGCCCGTGGCGCTGCCGGTCGCCCATCACGCGTGCGACACGCTGATGCTCACGTTGCAGGATCGCGCTCGCGTGGCGCAGGCGGCACTCGACCTGGCGATGCGGCCATGAGCGGCGGGTGGACAGCGGTGGTGCCGATCAAGCCGCCGGCGCTGCGAAAGACGCGGCTGAGCGGCGCGTTCGCGGCGGACGACATCGTGTTCCTGACCGAGTGGATGCTGGCGCATGTCATGGCCGTACTGGATCGGGCGCCAGGTGTCTGCGAGGTGCTGGTGCTGAGCCAGCATGCGCCGGAGCCATGGCGCGATCGATGGTGGCCCGATCATGGTGCGCCGATGAACGCCGCGCTGCGCTCGCTCGCTGCCGCCAGGACCCAGCGGCTGGTCGTGCTGCATGCCGATCTGCCTCAGCTTTGCGTGGAAGATGTCGAGATCTTGATCGAGCGCGCGCAGGGCGGCGTTGCGATCGCACCCGACTGCGCGGGACAGGGCACCAACGCGCTGGCCCTTGCCGATGCCCGCGAAGCGACGTTCGCCTTCGGTTCGGGGAGCTTCAGCCGGCACCGGCGGCGCTATCCCGCCGCGACGATCGTCCGCCGGACGGGCCTGGCCTGCGACGTGGACTTTCCACGCGATGTCGACAATGCACTGCAGGCTGGCGCATTGCCGCCCTGGCTCGTGCCCGACCTGACAGGCGGAGCGTTGCGCGATGCGGCGGTCGCGCGCTGATCCCCGATACCTCAGTGCAGCGCGTCGTGTCCGGTGAGTTCACGTCCAATCGTCAGCTTGTGGATCTCGGTCGTGCCGTCGGGAACGGTCAGCATGCGGGCATCGCGGAAGTAGCGCTCTGCGGCGCATTCCGTGCTCAGGCCCATGGCGCCGTGGACCTGGACGCCAAGCGAGGTAACCCGCACGGCCGCTTCGGTCGTGAAAGCCTTGCCGATCGACACGGTCTTGCGGCACGGCTCGCCCGCCATGAACTGCGAGGCGACACGATAGGCGAGCATCCGGGACGCCTCGATCTGCATCGCCATGTCGGCCAGCATCGCCTGCACCAGCTGAAACGATCCGATCGGCTTGCCGAATTGCGTGCGAACCTTCGCATGGTCCACCGCGAGGTCGAGCGAGGCTTGGGCGAGGCCAACCGCCATGAACATGATCTTGATCCGCGCCTGCTCGACAAAGCTGAGCGCGGTGCGCAGCCCGCCTACGCCCGGCGTAAGCTCAGCGTCGGCGGGCAGCGGGTAATCGGCGAAATTGACTTCGCACGTCGCGACGCCGCCCCAGCCCATCATCGGGACGCGCCGTGCATCATAGTCCCGCCGCGCCCGATCGACGATGAACAGCGAGAGCCGGTCCGTCTCCAGATTGCGCGCGAGCACGATGATGCCCGAAGCGATGAGCGCATGCGAGGTCCACAGCTTGGCGCCATTGAGCACCCAACCATTGGCGGTCCGCCGCGCGGTGGTTCGAACGCTGCCCGCGTTCGAACCAGCTTCCGGTTCGCTCATCCCCATCGCCACAAGCTCGCCCGGCGCAAACATGTGGGCATAGGCTGCTTTCTGTTCGCCCTGCAGCAGGCTGCCCAGGTCCCATACCGGAAAGAACAGCGCGGTTGCCAGTGAGGCGAGGGCGATGCGCAGCTTCGACAACTCCTCGATAAAGATGCCAAGGCAGATGAGGTCCAGCTGGCCTTGCTCGTCGATGGGTGCCTCTGTCGCGATGGGATGGTGCTCCACCTCCTTGCGCAGGGCGCGCACCTCTTCACGAGTCAATGGCCTGTCGAAATCGTACTTCTCGATCAGCGGTGCAAGCACGCGCGTGACGAAGCGCTGCACGCCTTCACGATATTGCGCTTGCTCGGGTGTGTAGACCAGGTTCATCAGTCTCTCCTGCCGGACTGCATCGGATCGGCGAGGCGCACGCGCGGCCTGCAACGCGTCCGATCTGGTTTCATGCGCAGTCTCAGATATTGCACTGCATAGCGCGACACGATCGGGCGCAGCAAGATATTTAGTCGTACGTACAAGCTTATTAGATTTGGTCTATCGTTCAATCTTGTTTGCCATTCCGCGCCGTAACCAATATACAGTCGCTAAGGCGCGGATTGACGTCCTGCGATCGCTGTTGCGGCGCCGCACGTCGATCGAATGAACCCATAGACGCAGTCAGGAGAGATGATGGGCCGCTCGCTGGAAATCTGGACCAACCTTGCGGTGATGGACCGCGGGGACCCACAGGCCTTTGTCGATCGTGCAAAGATGCTTGAGGCGGATGGCTGGGACGGAGCGACCCTCCCGGACTCGCATGCGCTCAACGCAGAGGCGTATGTAACGCTGACCGCTGTGGCGATGGCAACAACGCGGCTGCGCCTAGGAACAGGCGTCACCAATCCGTCCACCCGGCATCCGGCGGTCACTGCGGCTGCGATGCTCACGCTGCACAAGCTCAGCGGCGAGCGTATCGTGCTGGGGATCGGTCGCGGCGACGCATCGCTCGCCTATATCGGCGGCTCTCCGGTCGGCCTGGCTGCGTTCGAGGCGTCGCTGGAGATGATCGATACCTACATGCGGGGTGGCGTCGTGCCGATGGACGTCGCGGGGGGCGCACTGGCGCGCAATTCCAAACAGGGCTTCGGCGACGATCTGGCAATGCATCACGCACCCGAGGGTAGCCTGCTGAAATGGGTGACGGAGGATCATGCCCGCCCGCCGATCGACGTATTTGCGTCGGGACCCAAGGTTATCGAGATGGCCGCCCGGCGTGGCGATCAGATCACCTTCGCGCTTGGTGCTGACGTCTCACGTCTGAAATGGGCGATCGACCTTGCGAAAGCTGAACTGAAACGCATCGGGCAAGACCCCAAGGACGTTTCGTTCGGCGCGCACATTCCGACCTACCCCCACCGCGATCCGCAGATTTCGCGCAAGCTGGCCGAAGGCTATATCACAGCCCAGGCGCGCTTCGGTGTCATGACCAACAAGGTGGTTGGACCTGCAACTGAGCAGCAGCGCGAGAATCTTGAGCGGCTGGCGAGCAACTATGACATGCAAAGCCATGGGAGTGCGGACAGCGCTCAGGCGCGAGCACTGGACGACAGCTTCATCGACACCTTTGGCGTGATCGGCGACCCTGAGCCAGCGGTAGACAGGCTGCGCGAAATCGTCGAGCTTGGCTTTGACCGTTTGCAGCTGGTGACGTCGCAAGCGGTTACGCAAGAGGGTCGCGAAAGCTATCGCCTGGCTGCAGAGGTATTGCTGCCGGGGGTCCGCTCTGCCTGTCAACGCTGAAGCGCTCGGTCCCGACGAGTATCAGCGGGCGACGCGGTCCAGATGATCTAACCTAAAGTTACCTGGTGAAGCATGACGCAAGAATATTGTTTTGAGACGATCAACTGGTCTCCGATCACCGGTCATCCGCCAGTCGATCTCGATTTGCTGTCGGCAAGCGCGGCACAAGCTGGCTTTCGCTGGATCTCGTTCGACTCGCCGCTCATCGATGCGCATCTGGCTGGCGGCGGCACGATCGAAGGCTTGCGACGAACGCTCGACGATCACCAGATCAAGTTGCTGGCGCTGCATTCTTTCCTGATTTCCGACGACATCCAGCAGGTTCAGGAAGCGGCATCGACCTCAGCCGAGCGTTGCGGAGCGCTTGGCGGGCGTTTCGTGAATAGCGCGATCATGGCACCGATCGACGATGCGGTCGCGGCAAGCGCCGGTCAGCTTGCGCAAGCCTGCAGGGACCATGGCGTTCGAATGGCGATCGAGCCGCTTAGCTTCTCGGCATTGCCGACGATCGTCGCCACGCTGGAGTTGCTGAGGCGGGCGGGCATACCCGACACGCCCATGGTGCTCGATGCATGGCAGTTCTTTGCCGGCGACAATGACTGGAAGGCCCTGTCGGCACTCTCGCCTGATCAGGTCGGCTATGTCCAGTTCAGCGATCACGCCGCGGTGATGAGCGACGACCTGTTCGAGGAAACACTCAACCGGCGTTTGTTGCCGGGCGAAGGCAGCCTGGATCTGGCCAGGTTCGCAAGGACGATGCGCGAAATCGGTTATGCCGGACCGGTCGGGCCTGAAATCCTATCGCGCACGCTGCGGGCCTGGCCCATCGCGACCTATGCGGCGGCAGCGATGGCGAGCACATCGCAATTGTGGAGCTAAGCGCCGCTGCGAAGCGGCAAACGCTCGCGAAGCCTCACGCGCCGTTCGATAAGCGCGTGAAGGCTGTGCATGGGCATGGCGTCCAACAGCGCGAGCATGCGCCGTCGGTCACGCCGCCAATGTTCCGCCGTCGATCACCAGCGCATGGCCATTCACGAAGCTTGATTTCTCCGAGCAGAGCCAGATCGCTGCCTCGGCCATCTCTTCAGGCTCCGCAATGCGTCCGATCGGCGACAGGTTTTCCAGTTCGGCCCGCGTTTCCGGGGAATATTCCATTACGTTGCGGATCATGCGGGTCAGCGTGACGCCCGGGCAGATTGCGTTCACGCGGATATTCTTCCGGGCGAATTGCAGCGCCGCGACCTTGGTCAACCCGATCACTGCATGCTTGCTGGCGGTATAGGCCGGCAGCGGGGTCTGCGCCGAGGCGACGAAGCTGCTGATCGAGGCTGTGTTGGTGATCGTACCGCCGCCGGTCTTGAGCATTTCGGCCACTTCGGCCTTCATGCAGTTGTTCACGCCATGCGTGTTGACGCGCAACGTCCGCTCGAATGTCTCGTCGTCCCAATCGACATCTCCGGGAAGGCTGACGCCGGCGTTGTTGAAGGCGCTGTCGAGCCGGCCATAGGCCTCGACCGAGGATGCGACGAACGCCTGGACTGAGTGCGGGTCGGCCACATCACCATAGTGGAAGCGGGCGATATGCCCTTCCGCGCGGATCAGCTCGACCGTCTCCTCGCCGCGTTCGACATCGACATCGACGACGGTGACGCAGGCACCGCGGCGGGCGAACAGGATCGCACTGGAGCGGCCGATGCCATCCGCGCCGCCTGTTACGAGCACGCTCTTGTTCGCAAACCATTGTTCGAGTTGCGACATTATTATGGCCTCGCGCATTGATGTGTCGCCCAACTGCGCGCAGTCGGGTTCGACGGGAAGCTAGTGCTTGCGCTGGCGGTGTGGAATGCCGAGCGCATCGGCCAATCTCAGACCGCAAGCGCTGGCAGTTCGCCCAACCCTTGCGGGAAGGTCACGGACTTCAGTTGATAGTGATGCGCCAGACCCTCGATGTTGAACTCACGGCCCAAGCCCGACTGTTTGTATCCGCCTGTCGGACCGCCGCCCCCGCCGATCGGGCCATCATTGATCGAGAACGTACCCGTCCTCACGCGTCGCGCGATGCCCAGCCCGCGCTCGATATCGGCGGTATAGACGCCGCCGCCCAGACCGTAGGGCGAATCGTTCGCGATGCGGATCGCATCCTCGTCACCTTCATGTTTGATCACACTGACGACCGGGCCGAAAATCTCCTCCCGTGCGATGCGCATATCGTTGGTCACATTCGCAAAGATGGTCGGTTCGACATACCATCCCTTGGGCAAGTTCGCCGGCCTTCCGCCCCCTTGCACCGCTATCGCACCTTCCTCGACGCCCAGGCGCAGATATTGTTCGACGCGATCACGATGCCGGGCGCCGGCGAGCGGGCCAAAAAACGTATCGTCTTCATGTGGGTCGCCAAGCTTCAGCTCGCCCACCGCCGCGGCAAGCCGCTCAACGACTTCGTCATAACGCGCGGCGGGGGCGAGAACCCGGGTGGTGGAGACACATGCTTGGCCCGTATTCAGCATCGACGAGTGGATGATGCTGGGAAGCAGCGCATCCAGATCGGCATCGTCCAGGATGATCGCGGCCGACTTGCCGCCAAGCTCGAGCGTGCAGGGCTTGATCTGCTCGCCACAGATCGCGCCGATCCGACGGCCTGCCGCTGTGCTTCCGGTGAAGCTGACCTTGTCGATGCCGGGATGGGAAACCAGATATTCGCCCACCTCGCGGCCGCCGGCGACGATGCTGATCAACCCGCGCGGGAATCCGGCAGCCTCGATCGCCTCCGCGACGACATAGGCGCTATAGGGCGAATCCTGCGCCGGCTTGATGATGATGGGGCAGCCCGACAGCAACGCCGGCAGCATCTTGGTGATCAGGAACAGAACAGGGCAATTCCACGGAATGATCGCGCCTACAACGCCCACCGGCTCGCGGCGAACCAGGATGTTGCCCATCATTCCCTTACGATGCTCTTCGATCGCGAGAGTCTTGGCCAGTTCCACATCGTGCCGGATCATTGCGGCCGCGCCGAACGTCCAGTTGGACAGGAAGGTCTTCGTTCCACCCATTTCCTCGATCTGGGCATCGACGGCCTGCGCAAGGCGAGACTCGAACAAATCAGCTAGCCGCAAGAGATAAGCGCCCCGCTCGTCCACGGACATTGCGGGCCAGTCGCCATCGAACGCGGCGCGCGCTCCCTTTACGGCTCGATCCATGTCCTCGGGCGTGCTGTCGGCTACCCGTGCGACGAGTTCTTCGGTGGTGGGCGATATGACGTCAATGAGGCCAGCGCCCGATGGCTTTACCCACTCGTTCCCGATGAACAACCTGTCGATCTTAGACATCGGACCCCTCCGGTTGCGCGCGAAGCACGTTGCCCCGGCCGCCTTTGACCTGGGCCGGTTTGGGCGCAGGCCCTGGCGCAGTAGATGTCAGTGTCACGATACCCTCGATTGAGCCAGGACCGATGGAGTCGGCCGATTGAGTTATTTGAGTGTACGCACAACTCATGTCAAGTTGGTCGGGCGTAGCTGCTGCTCGTTATCGACAGCATTGGCCATACATCGCCCACGGCCCGACTTGCAGTATGCGAGTGTGCCCGGGCGCAGCGGTCAAGCCGCGTTCCGGCGGAAGCATCCGACCTCATGGTCGTTCACGATCCCCTCTGCCTGCAACCATGCATAAACGATGGTCGGGCCGACGAACTTAAATCCGCGCCGCTTCAATTCCTTCGCGATGGCCGCGGACAGCGGTGAACCGGCAACCCGCTCGCGGCCGGCATTCTTCACCACCTTGCCGTCGGTGAAGTCCCAGCAGAACGCTGCGAAGTCCTCGCCGCGCTCGCTCATGTCGCAGTAGATGCGCGCGCCTCCGATCGTGGCTCGGATCTTCGCCTCGGAACGGATGATGCCCGGGTCGGCTCGCAGACGCGCCACGTCGCTCTCATCGAACGCCGCGACCTTGAAGGGGTCGAAGCCTGCAAACGCGGCGCGAAACGCCGCTCGCTTGCGCAGGACGATTATCCAGGCAAGGCCAGCTTGAAAGCCCTCGAGCATCAGCATTTCCCAAAGCATCCGCGAATCATGGTGCGGAACACCCCATGCCTGGTCGCGATATTGACGCATCAGTGGATCGCCGTTCGCCCAGGCACAACGTGTATCGTGAGCGATGCCCATTCCTATGCTCCGCCCGGTCTATCCCCCTGGTAACGCCAGAAATCGCTGCATCGCTTCCGATGCGCAATAGCCGTGTCACTCGCGCAACAGCCCGCGGCTGATAGGTGATCGCCCCCTTCGCCGCAGCGATCGCCATCATGCGCCGCTGCAAAAAAACGTTGAGCGTTCGACTAAATATACTCTAAGGGTGGCAACGCATAAGGGTTTATGTGGAAGTTCGACGCGTCGGAGTGAGGTGATCATAGCCGAGAGGGAAGTGGCTCACGCATCGAGATGAGCCAAGCCGGTGCCGCAGTTTCGATGAAGTCAATCCGGTCGGGCCTCGCAATGCTGCGTCAAGACACAGAGCTCAATGCCGCTTTCGATTAACATGTCTCGACATCATCCTGGGGAGGATTTAATGATTGCTTTGAATAAGGTGGCGCCTCACGCGTCCTTGAAGTTTTCCGGTTCTTGCGTCGCCATTGCGGTTGCCAGCTTGGCGGCTTTGCTGCCCGGCGTCGCCCATGCCGCCGACGAGACCGTCACCGTCCAGCAGGCCGGTGCAAGCGCCGACAGTTCGGCTGAGCAGGAAAGTCCGCTTGGCGAGATCGTGGTAACGGCCAACAAGCGCGAGCAGTCGATCAACGATGTCGGCCTGACGATCACCGCGGTGGGCGGCAAGGCGCTGCAAACTCAAAATATCGTCAGCCTGGCGGATCTGGCGAAGGTCGTTCCCGGCCTAACCTTCACGCCGACCGAATCCGGCACACCAGTCTACACGCTGCGCGGCGTCGGCTTTTACGAGACCTCGCTGGCAGCGTATCCCGATGTCAGCGTCTATATCGACGAAGTGCCACTGTCGATGCCGGTGATGACGACGCTGACGCTGTTCGACCTGGATCGCGTCGAAGCGCTGAAGGGACCGCAGGGAACGCTTTTCGGTAACAATGCGACCGGCGGTGCGATCAACTACATCGCGTCCAAGCCGACCAGCGAGTTGCAGGCGGGGGCCAAGCTTTCGTTCGGGCGTTTCAACACGGTGTCGGGCGAAGGCTTCGTCAGCGGCCCTGTCAGCGACACCCTCAAGCTGCGTTTAGCGGTGGCGGGATCGCGGGGCGAAGGGTGGCAGTACAGCGTTACTCGTCCGGGCGACAGGAATGGCGCGAACGACACGCTGGCCGGGCGCTTCCTCGCCGATTGGGAGCCGACGAGCGGCGTGCGTTTCCAGATCAACCTGAACGGCTGGCGCGATCGTTCGGAACCGATTCAGTCGCAGTTCCTGTTCTACAACCCGCTGTTCCCGACGCTGGGCCCGCTTGCACCGATCGCCGCCGCCCCGCTGCCGCCCGTCTCCACGGCCAGCAACCGTGCCGCTGACTGGGCCGCATCCGTGTCGCCCTCTGCGGACAAGCGCTTGCTGCAGGCCGCGGTGCGCACCGATGTCGACCTGACCAGCAACATCCAGTTGACGATGCTGACGTCCTATACGGACTATGATCAGGACAACGTGCCGCTGGGCGGCGGCACGGCCGCGCCGCGCGTCGCGCTGACCCTGGATCAAGGCTATATCAGGAGCTTCGCGCAGGAAGTCCGCATCACCAATGGCGGCAGCGCGCGGTTCCGCTGGGTGGTCGGCGCCAATTACAGCCATGATACGGTCTATCAGAACGAGTTCGTGAACTATTCGGGCGCCACCGCGAGCATCGCGTTCGGCGGCGTTGCCGGAAACGGCTTCGACAGCTACCAGAAGATGAACAACTATGCCGCGTTCGTCAGCGGCGAATATGATGTCGGCGACTTCACGGTGAAGGCTGGTGTCCGCTATTCCGAAGCGCACCGTGACGCTGAAAACCGGGTGTTCAGCCGTGGCGACGCACTGGACAATGGCACCAAACAGGCTGCTGAGTTCATCATCAATTCGGTGGCGAATCCGATCCGCGCCGCGTTCGGTCTGCCGGCGCTCGCCGTCCCTGGGCCGTTCCAGAATTTCATCCTCAACGATCAGGTGCCCACGACCGATCCGAACTTCTATGGCCTGACCCCGGCACGCCGGACGCTGAACGAAGACAACGTGTCATGGCGAGTCGGTGTGGACTACAAGCCGACGTCGGACGTCCTGCTCTACTTCAACGTCTCGAAGGGGTATAAGGCTGGCAGTGTGCCGACCATCTCCGGCTCGACACTGACATCGGTGGGACCGGTCAAGCAGGAATCCGTGCTCGACTACGAAGGTGGCTTCAAGCTCAAGCTGTTCGACAAGCGCATGACGCTCAACGCGGCCGCGTTCTACTATGACTACAAGGACAAGCAGCTTAAGTCGAAATATGCCGATGCGTTTTTCGGCCCGCTCGACGCGCTCGTCAATGTGCCGGTGTCGTCGGTCTTCGGCGTGGAATTCGATCTGGGCGTCGCGCCGGTCGATGGCCTGACGCTTGCTGCCAACGGCACCTATCTCGACGCCAAGGTCGACCGCTTCACCGGGCTGAACAATGCCGGCCAGTCGGGTGTATTCGACGGCACGCGTATCCCCTACACGCCGAAATGGCAGTTCGGCGGCAGCGTGGACTACAAGTTCCCGGTCACCGACAAGGTCGATACGTTCATCGGCGCACAGGTGAACTTTCGCAGCCGTACGAATTCTTCCATCGGCGGTTCGGCTGAGTACGACATCCCCCAGTACGCCCTCGTCGACCTCCAGTTCGGCTTCGAAGCACCGGAAGGTGGCTGGAAACTCTATGCGTGGGGCAAGAACGTCACGAACAAATATTATATTACCAACATCCTCAACAATACTGACGGACGCGACCGGTTCGTGGGCATGCCGGCGACATATGGCCTGACCCTGTCCGTGAAATACTGACGACAGGTGACGCACAGGTGCGCTGAGCGCCTGTGCGTCACGCGCCGCCATTCGTCACCACGGCATCACGGCAGACGGAGCGGCCATGCTGCGGACCGGCGTCCCGACGCGAACACACCCGGGCGCGCGACCGTCACCTGCCGGCGGACAGAACTACACGGCAGAAGACCGACCAAGGAGGCAGGAGCAAAGCATGAGCAAGCCCAGAGGACGCCAAATGAGGAACCTCTCCATCGCCGGCTTCGTCCTTTGCAGAGCGACGCTTCTGCTCGCCGCCTGCTCGCCCCAGTCGAGTGACATTGCGGCCAAGGCAGATGCTCGCACCAACTGGCCGAATTATGGCCAAAATGCCAAGGAACTGCACTTCAGCTCGTTGACGCAGACCAGCGGCGACCCAGTCGCACGACTTGGCCTGGCAAGGTCCTATGATCTGTCTGCGGGCAATCCGATGAGCCACCCGGTGGCCGTCGATGGTGTGCTCTATACCTCGACCGGGTACAGCGTGGTCCATGCCTTCGACGCAGTGACCGGCAAAGTCATGTGGACCTTTGACCCCGGCGTGGCGGAGGTCTCGGGCCGCAAGCCGCGGCAGGTGTGGGGCAGCACGCCTGACTTGCAGGCCTCATCCGTACCGCTCGATGCAAACGCCTTTGCCGCGGTGGTGCGCGGCGGCGCGCTGCTGTCTGCCGGCATGCCGCGATACGAGGAACTCACCGACGCCGATCTGGCGGATCTGCGCCCAAATATCCGAAGTGCAGCTGGCGCCTGACGCAAGTCGCCCGACAAGGGCGTCACCGTCATCCGCAAGGGGCCGACGAACTGAACCGGTAAACCACTTCTCGCGATGACTCACAGGGAGCAAGACGATGCTGAGCAGCCTTGATTTCTTCACCCCGGCAATCCTGGGTGATCCGCATGGCTTCTACGATAATATGCGTGCGAGCCAGCCCGTGCTCAGGACGATGCTGCCGGGTCAGACGGGCGAGGTGTTCGTCGTGATCTCCTATGAACTGGTGCGTCAGGTGCTCGAGGATAACGACATTTTTTCGTCGGATGTCGCTCCGATCATGCTGGGCGCCGGACGCCAGGACGAAGGCGGCGCGGTTCTCGACGACGATACCGGTGCCGGTCCGCTGCTGCTGAACATGGATGAGCCCGCGCACGCGCGGTATCGGGCGATGTTCAATCCCATGTTCTCGCCGCGCCAGGCCAATCGCCTGGCTCCAAAGATCGCCGAGATCATGGACCTGCTGATCGATTCAGTGATCGAAACGGGACGATGCAATTTCATCGACGATGTCGCCGTGCCGTTCACCCTCTATGTCATCTGCGACATGATGGGTTTCGATCGGTCACTTTATCGCGATGTGCGCCGCTGGACCGATGCCATCGTACGGTTGGGCGGTCAGCAGGAAACCGGCGACGCATATGTCGCGACGATGAAGGAAATTGCCGAGTTCCATGCCTTCATCCAGTCCGAACTGGATGCGCGGCGAGTGGAGCCGCGCGATGATCTTCTGACCGAGATCCTCGCGGTACGAGTCAACGGCGAAACGCCGCTGAGCGATCGCGAGCTGCTAATGTCGGTCCAGGAACTTTGCGTGGCGGGCAACGAGACGACGCGTAACACGCTGGTGGGTGGCATGGGTATCCTGCTGCGCGAGCCGGCGGCCCTCAATGCGCTTCGTGAGAACCCCAAACTGATCCCGGCAGCAGTCGAGGAGCTGCTCAGACTGTTCTCGCCGGTGACGGGAACGTGGCGGGTGGCGACGAGGGATGTCGTGCTGGGCGATATCGAGGTCCCGGCAGGCTCGCCGGTGATGGTGCGGATGGAAGCGGCAAACCGCGATCCGGAGCAGTTTCCCGACCCCAATACCATCGACCTGACTCGCCGCAACCGTCACATGCACCTCAGCTTCAGCCACGGCGTGCATTACTGCATTGGCAACATGCTGGCCCGCCGCGAACTGACTATCTCGTTGGAGAAGCTTCTCGGCCGGTTTGAGGACGTGCAATTTGTGGAAGGCGAGTGCGACCTTGGCCGACCGCCAAGCGTGATGTTGCGCGGCAACAATGCGATGGTCCTGTCGTTCAAACCAGCTCCGCGACTGGCCTGAGCGTCAGGAGACCCGTCGCTCCGCCACGGGCATACCCGATATGGTCGTTCGGTGATGGCCGCTTGTCCTACAGCGTGGGGCAGGCGCCGCCATCGACGATGTAGTCCACGCCACTGGTGAACCCGGCACGATCCGATGCGAGGAACGCCACGACTTCGGAGATTTCCTCGGGCCGGCCAAGCCTGCCCATGGGAATTCCGCCACTCATCGCGATGATCTGCTGCTTTGCTGCCTCAAGGTCGCCCCCCATATTCTCCTCCGCGACCTGGCGGATCAGGTCGAGGGCGGATTCGGTGCCCATGAAGCCGGGCGAGACCATGTTCACCCGCACCCCCGACGGCGCAACGGCCTTGGACAGACCTTTGCTGTAGGAAGCGATCGCGCCTTTCACCGTCGAATACGCCAGAAAGCTGTTGGCCTGGGCCAGCTTGTGCCAGACCGAGCTGATATGGATGATCGCACCGGCCTTCCGCTCCACCATCCCCGGCAGAAACGCACGATCCAGCCGAATGGCGCTCAGGAGGTTCCAATCCAGCATTCTCTGCCAATATTCGTCGGTGAGCGCTTCGAACCCGCCCTGAACGGACTCGCTGCCGCCCACATTGTTGACCAGAATGTCGAGGCCGCCCCAGGCTTGCTGGATAGTCCGTTCCACGATCCGCGCGCCTTCAGCAGTGGCGACATCGGCCGCGATGAACTTGACTGATGCGGGCAATGATGCGGCAGGCGAGCGTGCAGTGGTCGCCACGCTTGCGCCCGCTTCCACAAAGCGCAGAACCGTGGCTGCGCCCAGCCCCTTGGTCCCGCCCGTCACGAGCACGCGCTTGCCGGAAAATTCGGTCGGATCGACGGAGAACGGATATTTCGCTGTCATAACGCTTCAACCCTTGTCGCAGGTCAGCCGAGCCGAACCCCGGGTGACGATCCGTGGGAGTAACCGCAAGAAGGACGCGATTCCCTATTCCCGATTACAACAGGATTTGAACATCCAACCAACCAAAAAATTGGAATGTGGCTGCGCGCGACCGCTTCGCTGGCGGATTGGCTAAATTGCTTGTTCGTACAAGTAATAATTTGACACAGATCGCGCGTTCGTGATCTACTCCGCGCAGCGCAGAAGAATGCTGCGGTCACGATGGAGACGATTGCTTGAGCCGGCTTGAAGGTAAGGTTGCGATCGTCACCGGCGCGGGGTCGGGGCAGGGAGCCGAGCATGTCCGCGCCATGACCGACCTTGGCGCAAAGGTTGTGGCGACGGATGTCAACGGAGCCGCGGTCGAAGCGGTGGTCGCGGGCATCGAGCGGGAAGGCACGGGAAGGGCCGTCGCCATGACCCACGATGTCGCCTGCAGCGACGCCTGGGCCAAGGTGATCGAGGCAGCTGCCGCGGCGTTCGGGCCGGTAACGGTGCTGGTCAACAACGCCGGCGTGCTGACCCATGATCCGTTCGAGACCGTAAGGCTCGAGCAGTGGCAGCGAATCATGAACGTGAATGCGTGGAGCGTGTTCGCCGGCATTCAGGCGGTCGTCCCCGGCATGCGGGCGGCCGGCGGCGGTTCGATCATCAACATTTCTTCCACTTCCGCCTTGTCGGCCACGGGCGGCTTCAGCGCCTACACGGCTAGCAAGGGCGCGATCAACGCAATGACCCGTGCGGCCGCGGTCGAACTAGCCAGCGCGAACATCCGCGTGAATTGCATCTGCCCCGGCATCATCCGCACCCCGATGGTGGAGGCCGTGCTGTCTACCGAGGCGGCCATCAACGCGGCCGCAGCCACGCTACCGGTCGGCCGCCTGGGACGTTCCCGCGATGTCGCCATGCTGGTGGCCTACCTCGCCAGTGACGAGTCCACGTTCACGACCGGGCAGGTCCACGTCATCGACGGCGGCGCCACGATCGAGGGCGGCGGCGCGTACATGCGCGAACGTGTTGCTGCGGTGCTTGGGTGAAGAAAGCCGGGCGCCCCACGTCGTACGCGGGGGCTCTGCATCGCTTTGCGTACATCAGACTAGAATCGGGTGGAGGTACGGATCATGTATCCTTTCAAAGATGACTACACGCTCCTGCGCGACTGCTGGTACGTAGGTGCCCTGTCGAGTGAAGTCAGTAGCACACCGCTCGGGCGCTACATACTCGACGAGCCGCTGGTTTTCTATCGCACCGAGCAGGGTGAGGCAGTGGCCACGACGGGCTTGTGCCCGCACCGCTTTTTTCCTTTGTCAAAGGGGAGCGTGGAGGGCGACGCAATTGTCTGCGCCTATCATGGCATAGCGTTCGGCGCGGACGGGCGTTGCGTGCGCGTGCCGACGCAGGCCTCGCTGGCACTGCCGGATGTCCGCATCAGGACTTATCCCTGTATCGAGCGGGGCGGACTCATCTGGGTGTGGACCGGCATTGCGGAAGAGGCGGACGAGGCACTGATGCCCGACCTTGAGGAAAGCGGAATAACCGCGCCTGGTTTTTGGGTGTTCCGCTATTCCTGGTTGCCCATCGAAGGGCGTTACATGGCGCTGTGCGAGAACCTCACGGACCTTTCACACATCGGAGCGCTGCATGCGCGATCGGCACCGGCGGCGGATCACTGGATCACGACGCCGCTGTCGATCAGCGAGGAAGGCGGTGCGATGCGCATCGTTCGCGCGACGTCCGGTCCATGGAACGGGTTCCTCGAGCATCAATATGGCCCGGAAATGGCGCTGGACGGACAGCTGGAAATGCACACCCAGTCCGACATCTACAGCCATACCTATATCCGCACGAGCGGGTTCATAATCGACAGTATCGCAGGACAGGACTCCGTCCCGGCAGAATATGGCCTCAACTTTCACCATCATTTCATCACGCCGGCTCGGAAGAACAGCTGCCACTATTTCGGCTGCCTGTCGCGCAACTATCGGTTCAACGATCCGGAGTTTGACCGGCGATGGGAGGAATCGGATGCCCTCGTGCGGCAGGAAGACGTTGAAGGCGTCGAGGCGCTGGAACCGTTCCTGGACGAATATGGCGACCCGCGACGCGAACTGATCGTGAAGTCGGACACGGGTTCAGTGCGGTTCCGGCGTGGGATGCAGCGCAAGTTGAATGCCGAGCGCGAACGCTATGCGGAACGGGCGGCGGCCAGCTAGCATTGCGGGGTGCTGGAAGTCGGCGGGCTTCCGTCAGCGCTCATCATAGGGCGCATGACCGGTCGATGGCGCGTCGGATCGATACAACTGTCCCTGCCGCATGGCCGGGGAAGACAAGGAACGGGAAATGCCAGAAGGATCCGATAGGTCGTTCGATCTGCAAAGCGAAGTTCGCGATCTTGCGGCGCGGCGCGACATTACGGATGCGGTGCACCGCTATATGCGTGGCGCCGATCGGTTGGACGCCGACCTTCAGCGGAGCGCATTCCATCCTGATGCTTTTATCGATTGCGGGCTGATGGCAGGCGGAGTCGACGAATTCATCCAGTTCGCCCAGGGCATGGTCTCCGGGTTCTCGGCAACGCAGCACATTCTTGGACAGGTGCGAATTGCGGTGACGGGGGAGGACGCTTCTGGGGAGTGTTATTTCCAGGCGTGGCACGACAGCCGCGACGAGCACGGCAAGCCGGTCGATCTGTTCGTTGCCGGTCGCTATGTTGACGAATATGCCTGCCGCGACGGCGATTGGCGGATCACCAAACGCAAGATCCTGACCGACTGGGTGCGAAGCGAACCTGCCGATCACAGCTTTTACGATGCGGCACCCAATTTGGCGCGCGGTAGCCGCGGCGGAACGGACTTCAGCGAAACGCGCGACTGGCCGTGATCGCTGCGCGCGACGGTTGGAACGTGCTGCGGCGTTCGACCATCGCCATCGAGCATCGCGCGGTCGCATAAGCGCAGGCGAGCGGCACGCGTCGCTGGCGTGCTGGTGGAGAGGCGCCCGGATCAAGTCCGGGCGTCTTTGCTTGCCCCTCTCCCGCCGGGAGAGGGGGCTACACCAGTTCCTTGAGCGGCGTTGCAGCGTCGGCCAGCTTGGCCGCTTCGATCACCGCCCGCTCCACCACCAATTTGCGCCCCTGAACATAGTCCTTGGTCGCGTTGACGCAGTCGAGCGCGATCACGCGGCCTTCCTTCAAATAGATCACCGAGAAACTGCGGCTCGCCGGATCGCCGCGCGTGACCGTCGCGTCATGGCCGGTCGACAGGCCGACGGTCTGCAGCCGCAGGTCATACTGGTTCGACCAGAACCATGGCACCGCGTCGTAGGCCAGGTCCTGCCCCATGATCGTCCTGGCCACCAGCATCGCCTGATCATTGGCGTTCTGCACCGACTCCAGCCTGATCGGCAGGCCGTCGGCAAAGCCGTTGGCGTGCAGCGCGCAGTCGCCGATCGCGAAGATGTCGGGCAGCGACGTGCGGCACTGGTCGTCCACCGCAACGCCGTTGCCGCCCTCCGCGCCCGCTGCGATCAGCGGCTCGACCGCGGGGATGATGCCGATGCCCACGATCACCATCTGCGCCGCGATCACCTCGCCATCCTTCATCCGCACGCCGGTGACCTTGTCGGTTCCCTCGATACACTCGACCGCCGCGCCCAGCCGTGCATCCACGCCATGCGCGCGATGCTCGGCCTCGTAGAAGCGCGACAGGGCCTCACCCGCCACACGCGCCAGCACGCGGTCGAGCGCTTCGAGCAGCACGACCTTCTTGCCGAACTTGGCCAGCACCGCCGCTGCCTCAAGCCCGATATAGCCGCCGCCGATCACCACCGCCTGGCTCACGCCATCCAGCTCGGCCAGCATGCGATCGGCATCGGCACGGGTGCGCACGGTATGCACACCGGCCAGATCGTTGCCCGCGCAGCCGATCCGCCGCGGGCTGCCGCCCGTCGCCCAGATCAGCTGACCATAGCCGATGCTCGCACCTTCCGCCGTGGTCAGCGCATGCGCCTCGGCATCGACCGACACGATGCGGCAGCCAAGCAGCATGTCCACGCGGCGCTCTGCCCAGAAGGCGGCGGGGCGGATCAGGATCCGCTCGAACGCCTTCTCGCCCGAAAAATACTCCTTCGACAGCGGCGGACGCTCGTATGGCAGCTCAGGCTCGTCGCCGATCACCGCGATCGAGCCTTCGAACTTGTTCTGGCGCAGCGCGATCGCCGCCTGAGCGCCCCCGTGACCCGCTCCCACGATAACGATGTCATACTGCATCGATGTCTCCTTATTTATACAGACGTACAAGTAATAACGTGTTCACGTCAAGCTGGAGGACGGTGTCGGGGCAACGACGTCATCATGCCGCAGTTGACGTGCCCCGATGAGCGCCAAGCATGCCCTGCTAGCCTCATCGGGGCCATTCTGCATACCGACGGCGGCACCTTCGTTCCGCCTGCGGCCACGCAACCAGCGCAGCGAGGCCAACATGCGTCTCGATGACCGCAACTACATGCGCGACCGCTACCGGACGCAGCAGGGTCTCGGCAATACGTCCTGGAAGACCGCCAGGCGCGCGTCGAGCATGCTGGCCCCTGGAGTGCTGGCAATCGCCGCAAGCAGGCAAAGCAGTTTCGGCCAGACCGTTTTTCTCATCAATTCCACTCGCGCTCCATCATCGGGCGGTGCGCACCGGCACGCGCGATGTCTGCTGGCTGCATAAGGCTCACCTGCGGGATGGTTGTGAAGTCATTGTTACCATGCAGGCGGCGGCAGCCAGCCCGATCGCGTCACGATAGCTGATCGCCAAGAAAACGCGCGGCATTGTCGCGCAGCAGCAGCGCCATGTCGTCGTTCGACAGACCCAACGCCTCGATCCGCCCGACCGGAGCCTGCTCGCCGATGGGAAAGGGCAGGTCGGTCCCGATGCATAGCTGCCGCACACCGAACGAGCTCAGCAGGAAGCGCAGGACCGCGTCGTCATAGACCAGCGTATCGAAGAAGAAGCGCCGCGCCTGATCGGACGGCGCCTGAGCGATGGCGTCGCGAAGCCCACCCGTCGAACGCCAGCCATGATCGAGCCGCGCCAGCAATAGCGCCAGCGCACCGCCGCCATGGCTGAACGCCAGCCTCAGCTTCGGATGCGCCACGATCAGATTGCTGGCGATCAGCGACACCGCCGCCAACGCCGTCTCGCACGGGAACAGCGCAAGCGCGTCGAGCGAGCTGGGACCGACGATCGGATATCGCACCAGCGGCTTGACCGGATGTATGAAGACCGCGGCGCCGAGCCGTTCGGCGGCAGCGAAAAAGGGGTACAGGCTGCGATCGCCCAATGCCGTGCCCGCAATGTTGGTGCCGATCTGGACGCCGCGAAATGCGGGATCGGCCATCAGCGTCTCGAGCATCGCGATCGCGCGGTCCGGGTCCTGCAGCGGCACCATGCCGAGCGCCGCGAAACGATCCGGCGCGCGCGCCACCATCGCCGCCATGCTGGCGTTGACATGTTCGGCGATCGCAGCCGCTTCCGCCGCGGGTCGCCAGAAGCTCAACAGCTCCGGCATGGGCGAGAGCACCTGTCGCCCGATGCCGATGCGGTCCATCCGCTCGATCCGGCGCTCCACCTCCCAACATTCGTCGGTGATCGTGCGGAATTGCCGCCCATCGACGAACACTTCGGCGCGGCCGCAATCGCAGCCGGGCCTGATCTCGATCGGCGATGCCGCGCCCGCCAGGCTGGCTGGAAAAGCGGACGGCACCACATGGGTGTGGATGTCCGTCGCCAGGCGGGAAGGCGTCACCATCGTCGGCTCAGTTTGCGTTCGCGGCCTTGACCATGTCGAGCGCGACATCGACGATCATGTCTTCCTGCCCGCCCACCATCTTGCGGCGGCCAAGCTCGACCAGGATCGCGCGCGTGTCGAGCCCATAGGTTTCGCTGGCCTTTTCAGCATGGCGCAGGAAGCTGGAATAGACACCGGCATAGCCGAGCGCCAGCGTCTCGCGATCGACGCGCACCGGGCGGTCCTGAAGCGGGCGGACCAGATCCTCGGCCGCATCCATCAGCGCCATCACGTCGCAGCCATGGTTCCATCCCTTGCGATCGGCGGCCGCGACGAACACTTCCAGCGGCGCATTGCCCGCGCCCGCACCCATGCCGGCCAGGCTGGCGTCGATCCGCACAGCGCCGCCCTGTGCGGCGACGATCGAGTTCGCGACGCCGAGCGACAAATTGTGATGGGCGTGCATCCCGCGCTGCGTCTCGGGCTTGAGGACGCGATCATAGGCTTCAAGCCGTGCGCGCACGCCGTCCATATCCAGCGCGCCACCGCTGTCGGTGACATAGATGCACTGCGCGCCATAGCTTTCCATCAGAAGCGCCTGGGCGGCGAGCGCTTCGGGATCGATCATGTGGCTCATCATCAGAAAGCCCGCCACGTCCATGCCCAGATCCCGCGCGATGCCGATATGCTGCTTGCTGACATCGGCTTCGGTGCAGTGCGTCGCGACACGCACCGAACGCACGCCGATGTCATAGGCGCGCCGCAGTTCCTCGACCGTGCCGACACCCGGCAGGATCAGCGTGGTCAGCACGGAACGCTCCAGCACCTCGGCAACCGCTTCCAGCCACTCCCAGTCGGTATGCGCACCGAACCCATAGTTGAAGCTGGCGCCGTTCAGACCGTCGCCATGCGCCACCTCGATCGCATCGACACCGGCATCGTCCAGCGCTTTGGCAATCGTGCGGACATGATCGACGCTGTACATGTGCCGGATCGCGTGCATGCCGTCGCGCAGCGTCACGTCCTGAATGTAGAGCTTGTCGCGCGTGACGTCGAACTTCATGCTGCTGCCTTTCGTGCCATGATCTTCTCGGCGATCAGTTCGCCGGTGGCCTTTGCGGCCGCGGTCATGATGTCGAGATTGCCGGAATAGCTCGGCAGGTAATCGCCGGCGCCCTCGACCTCGAGGAACACCGACGTCTTGATGCCGGTGAAGTTGCCCTGACCGGGGATCTTCAGCTTGTTGTTATCGCCATATCGTTCGAACTGCACCTGCTGTTTCAGGCGATATCCGGGGACGTAGGTCTGCACTTTGGCAACCATCGCCTCAACCGATGCGCGGATGGCATCCTCGTCGGCGCCTTCCGATAGGGTAAAGACCGTGTCGCGCATGATCATCGGCGGTTCGGCGGGGTTGAGGATGATGATCGCCTTGCCGCGCGTCGCGCCGCCGACCTTTTCGATCGCCCGCGAGGTGGTGCGCGTGAACTCGTCGATATTCGCGCGCGTCCCCGGTCCGGCCGACTTGGACGAGACCGATGCGACGATCTCGGCATAATGGACCTTTGCGACCTGCGAAATCGCGGCGACGATCGGGATCGTCGCCTGGCCGCCGCAGGTCACCATATTGACGTTCGGCTGGTCGAGATGCGCCTCCATGTTCACCGGCGGGATCGTGAACGGGCCGATCGCGGCCGGCGTGAGATCAACCAGCTGCTTGCCGTCGGCGCGCAACGCCTCGTCATGCACCTTGTGCGCATAGGCGGAGGTCGCATCGAATACGATGTCGATCTGGGGATAGACGTCCAGGCGCTTAAGGCCGTCCAGCCCCTCGTGCGTCGTCGCGACGCCGCGCTCGCGCGCCATTGCCAGCCCTTCTGAGGCGGGATCGATCCCGGCGACCGCGACCAGCTCCATATTCCGGGGATATTTGATCATCTTGATCATCAGGTCGGTGCCGATGTTGCCCGATCCGATGATTGCCGCTTTCACTCGACTCATCGCTGCATCTCCTTGCCTGCCGGCCTTGTCTCGCCGCTCACGACCATGTCGCGCGCGCCTTCATCGCCACGGGACCGCGGGCGCAGGCGGTCCACAGATCACGCCCGTTCGCCTCGCGAACGCCGGCGACCAGCCGGATCTCGTCGATGTCGAACACCGGCGCCAGGCTGCGGAATGCGAATGTGTCCGGCGGCACGCCGCCTGCCGTCTGCGCCGCGAAATGCAGCAGCAGCGTCGCCTGCAACGGCCCCTGAACGACAAGGCCGCCATAGCCCTCCTCCTCGATCGCATAGGGACGATCGTAATGGATGCGATGCGTATTGAAGGTCAGCGCGGAATAGCGGAACAGCAGCTCCGGCCCGCATCGAACGGGTCGCCCGACAATGTCGTCGGGCGCCGGGACGGGTGATGACGGGGCGGCACCGTCCACCGGCCGCGGATCGTCGCGAAAGACGATCGTCTGACGATCGGTGATCTTCAGCACGCCGTCCTGTTCGATCCGATGATCGACCGTGACGAAGCACAGCTGGCCGCTCTGACCATTCTTGAAGCTGATATCCGCGACGCGCGAAATGCGCTGCACCGTGCCGCCGATGGTCAGGTCGCCGTGGAACTCGATCTCGCCCGCCGCCCACATGCGACGCGGCAACGGCACCGGCGGCAGGAACTGACCGCGCGCGACATGACCGTCGATATTGAGCGTGGCAGTCGCCGCCGCCGGCTGGCACAGGCATAAATGGATGAGCCGCGGCGCGCGCGTGCCTTCACCGCCCGGCTCCCCCGGCAGGTCGAGCGTGCGATGAAACCGCTCGACCAGCGCGGCGGTGAGATCCTCCTGCGCACGATCTTCGCGGCCGATCCATTCGCGGAAATCCGGCGCTTCCAGGGTTGCTATGGTCATGCGTCGGCTCCCTGCATCGACCCCAGGGCCGGAACCGCGCCATAGCTGCGCGGCGCGCCGACCACGATCGGCGCAGGTGCGGGCAGGGCGACGTCGCCGCCGGGGGTCGCCACGTTGATGCGGCGCAGGCTGGGGTGGCGCAGCAGGCCGGCCATGTCGTTGAGCCGCGCAAAGGCGATGTCGGCGGCATGGAGTTGCACGGCCGCATCCTCCATGTCCACCGTGGCGAACGCGTGCGCCACGCGCGCATCGACGGCCGCGCGATTGCGGACGCGTGCGACGTTGGTTGCGAAGTCCGGCGCGTCCGACAGCGCCGGTTCGCCAATGAAGCCGGACGCGAAGCCGCGCCATTCGCGATCACTCTGAATGGCGATCAGCAACTGTCCGCCGTCGCGGCAGGTGAATACGCCATAGGGCGCGATCGACGGGTGGGCGAGGCCCATTCGGCGCGGTGAGCAACCGCCTTCTTCGTGCAACAGCGGCACGGCGAGCCAGTCGGCCATGACGTCGAACATCGACACGCGGATGTCGGCGCCCTGACCGTGGATGCCCCGGCCGATCAGCGCCTCCAGGATGGCGCTGTGGGCGGTGGCGCCGGTCGCGATATCGACGATCGAAATGCCAACCCGCGATGCCGCCTCCGGACCGCCGGTCACGGAGGCGAGGCCCGATTCCGCCTGAATCAGCAGATCATATGCCTTGCGGTCGGCCATCGCGCCGGTATCGCCATAGCCGCTGATCGAACAGACGATCAGTCGGGGATGCCGCTCGCGCAGTGCTTCGGGCGCGAAGCCGAGCCGCGCCAGCGCACCGGCCTTCAGATTCTGCACCAGCACGTCGGCGTCCGCGATCAGCTGGGTCAGCGCCGCCTTGCCCGCTGCCGAAGCAAGGTCGAGGACTAGCGATTCCTTGCCGCGATTGAGCCAGACGAAATAGCTGCTCTGCCCGGCCGCCACTTCGTCGTAACCGCGCGCGAAATCGCCTTCGGGACGCTCGACCTTGACTACCCGAGCGCCGGCATCGGCCAGTCGCGACGTACAGAACGGCGCCGCGACCGCCTGTTCGATCGAGACGACCTGCAAGCCGGCGAGCGGCTGGGCAAGCGTGGGCGCGGCGGTGCGCATCAATAGGATCGGGGCAGGCCGAGCACATGCTCGGACAGGTAGCTGAGGATCATGTTGGTCGAGATCGGCGCGACCTGGTACAGCCGGGTCTCGCGGAACTTGCGCTCGACATCATACTCCTCGGCAAAGCCGAAGCCGCCATGCGTCTGTACCGCCGCTTCCGCCGCCGCCCAGGACGCTTCGGCCGCGAGCATCTTCGCCATGTTCGCCTGTTCGCCGCACTGCTCGCCGGCCTCGAACAACCGCGCGGCCTCCTGCACCATCAGTTCGGCGGCGCGCATCTGGGCATAGGCGCGGGCGATGGGGAACTGCACGCCCTGGTTCTGGCCGATCGGGCGGCCGAACAGATGGCGTTCATTGGCATAGTTACGCGATCGCTCGATGAACCATTTGGCGTCGCCGATGCATTCGGCCGCGATCAGGATGCGCTCCGCGTTCATGCCCGACAGGACATAGCGGAAGCCCTTGCCCTCCTCGCCGATCAGATTCTCGGCCGGCACCTCGACATTGTCGAAGAACACTTCGGTCGTCGCGTGGTTCATCATCGTGCGGATCGGGCGAATGGTCAGTCCGCCGGCTGCGCGCGCGGCATTCATGTCCAGAATGAAGATCGACAGCCCGTCGATCCCGCGCTGTACCTGCTCGCGCGGCGTGGTGCGCGCGAGCAGCAGCATCAGGTCGGAATGTTCCGCACGGCTCGTCCAAATCTTCTGGCCGTTGACGATATATTTGTCGCCCTGGCGCACCGCGACCGTCTTGAGCGCACCTGTGTCGGTGCCGCTGCTCGGCTCAGTCACGCCGAACGCCTGCAGGCGCAATTCGCCGCTGGCGATCCGCGGCAGATATTCCTGCTTTTGCGCTTCGCTGCCGTGGCGCAGCAGCGCGCCCATGATGTACATCTGCGCATGGCAGGCCGAACCGTTGCAGCCGGCGCGCTGGACTTCCTCCAGGATGGCGGCGGCGGCCGACAGCGGCAGTCCGGATCCGCCAAGGGCTTCGGGAATCAGCGCCGACAGATAACCCGCCTCGCCCAGCGCCGCGACGAATTCCGTTGGATACGCCATTTCGCGATCCAGCTTGCGCCAATATTCGTCCGGAAACTGTGCGCACAGCTTCACGACCTCTTCGCGGATCTCGGTAAAATCCGAACCCTGCAACGACCCCTTCGACATACTGTCCCCTTCGATCGCCGTTCAGGCGAAACTGATCCCCACTTCACCCAGGCCCGCGATGCGCATGCGGAACCGGTCGCCCGGACGCGCGGGTTCGAGCGGCACGAGCGAGCCTGACAGGATGACGTCGCCCGCCGACAAGGTGATGCCGTACGCGCCCAGCGTGTTAGCCAGCCAGGCTACGGCGTTGAGCGGCGAGCCCAGCGCCGCCGCCCCCGCGCCGGTGCTGATGATCTCGTCATTCTTCCACACGACCACGCCGCATGACTCGAAATCGAACCCCTGTGGCGGGGCCATGGCCGTGCCGATCACGAACACCCCGCACGAAGCATTGTCGGCGACCGTGTCCTGGATCCGGATCTTCCAGTCGGCGATGCGCGAATCGACGATCTCGAAACAGGGATGGATGCTGGCGGTCGCATCGATCACGGCCGTCGCATCGACGCCCGGCCCCTTCAGATCCTTTTTGAGCCGGAACGCGATCTCACCTTCGGCGCGCGGCTGGATCAGGTGCCCCTTCAACTCGACCGTCATCCCCTCGGCGACTTCCATCGCATCAGTCAGAAAACCGAAATCCGGCTGGCGCACGTCCAGCATGTCCATGACCACTCGACTGGTCACTCCGATCTTCTTGCCGATCAGCCGCTCGCCGTCCCGCTGCCGCCGCTCGAGCAGGTCGAGCGAGATGCGATAGGCGTCGTCGATCGTGATATCCGGATCGCTGGTCGTCAGCGGGGCGATGGTGCGGCATTCCCGCAGCGCGGCATAGAGCACCCCGCCCAGTTCGCGCGTGCGCTCGTCCGTCATTCCAGCGACTCCACCTGACCGATCTTGCCCAGCCGCTGGTCGGTCGGCGCGCCCCAATAGTCGATCGATTCGGGTGCCACCGGCAGCACGCGATAATCGCGCGCGTCCTGCTCCGGAAACTCCTCCATGCCGAAACTATATTCGACCGTGATCCCGTTGGGGTCGAGCGCATAGAGGAACACGCTGCCGGACGGCGGATGGCGGCCCGGACCGCGCACCACGGGCACGTCATGCTTCTTGAAGCGCCACAGCGCCCGACCGATGTCGTCAATCTCGCTCACCATGAAATTCACATGATGAAGCCCGGTCGTCGCCGAGTTGCTGAGGCCGATCGAATGGTGCAGCGGGTTCGGGAAGCACCGCATGAAGCAGACGACATCGCCGATCGCGTCGGACGTGCGGAAATTGAGTACGTCGTTGTAGAAGGCAACCGCTTCGTGGAACGTCGGTGTTTTCAGCACCAGATGGCCGATTCGCTGGATCTGCGCGTGCGTAGGTACCCACGGCTTGGCTTCCTGCTCGATCGAATGGAAGAATTCGTGCGTGGCGCCGGTATAGGGGCATGCAAAGCGCAGCGAACGGCTCTGGCGCAACAGCGCCGCCTCCGCCGGATCGAGCTCGACCATCGCATGACCGTGCCGCGCCAGGCGCTCGGCGATGCGATCGACATCGGCTTCGGATTCCATCTGCCAGCCCACACGCTTGAGGCCCGGCTCGCCCCGAAACAGGATCAGGTCGTGATGATTGTCGCTACAGCGGAAGAAGCGCATGTGATCGTCGCCGCCATTCCGCTGCAGACCCCACATCCGCTCATAGAAGTCGGTCGACTCGTCCAGGTCGCGAACGTTGATCGCGACATAACCCAGCCGTGCATAGCGCGGAGCTGAAGCCGAGCCATTAGTTGATCGCATGGATAACTCTTTCGGTCACGATAGTTTCATCCCACCTATCGCGTGCGGTGGTCCTGCGCAAGTCAGTTGAACAAACGTACAAAGATATATCGATAAACTGATCGGCCCATGCCGCGAGACGGCGGGGATCGGCACCCGCAAACGCCGGGCACCTGCGCCGACCTGGACCGCGCGGCGGCTCGGACGGTCATCCGCCGCCCCATACTCTTGTGTGATCGTACAAATAATCTATGGTTCCGGCCTATGCCGCAGCGGCTGACGATCGGGAGATGGATGATGGGTGAGGCGATTGGCTATGTCGGGCTCGGAACGATGGGTGAGCCAATGGCGCGCAACATCGTGGCTGCTGGTTTTCAGACCTTCGCCTACGACCTTAACGAAGCCGCCGTTGCACGCCTGGTCGATGCTGGCGCAACCGCCGCATCTTCCTTGCGGACGATGGCGGAGCAGTGTCGCATCGTGCTGGTCAATGTCGTCAACGATGCCCAGGTTCAGGAGGTCGTCGGCGCGCCCGAGACCGGTTTGTTGAACGGCTTATCCGACGGTGATGTCGTCGTGATTCACAGCACCATCCACCCGGACACCTGCAAGCGCCTTGCCGCGAGCCTCGCGGAACGCGGGGTCGGACTGGTCGATGCGCCGTTCACCGGCGGGGCGGCGGCGGCGGCGGCAGGCTCGCTGTCGCTGCTTGTCGGCGGCGAGAATTGGGCCGTGCAGGCCGTACGGCCGGTGCTGGAGCGGGAAGGAACGATCACGCATCTGGGCGGCCTCGGTGCGGGGGAGCTTGCCAAGCTTGGCAACAATCTTGTGATCGGCATCACCGTCCATGCCATTCACGAAGCGATTCGGCTGGGCGAGTCCGCCGGCCTTGACGGCCAGGCGATGCTGGCGGTGCTGCGAAGCGGGTCGGCCGACAGTTGGCTGGCGCGCAATTGGGATGCGATCGGCCGCATGGCTGCGGGCTATCCGGATGGTGCCAGGGGACTGGCGGCCTTGACGAACAAGGATCTGACGCTGGCGCTCAAGGTGGCGCAGGATGCCGGCTTGCCGCTGCGCATTACCCAGCAGGCGGCGCTGAACCTTGAGGAACCGCTCACGCTCGCATTGCAGATGCTGAACCCGGCCGATAATTGAGCCGGGTACGGCGCCGCGCGATCAATGCGCGGCGAGGAAGTCCAGAACGGCCTCGTTCCATGCAGTCGGCCGCTCGTAATAGGCCGAATGGCTGCCTGGAATGACTTGTAGCCGACCATTCGGCAGCCGCGCGACAAAGCTTTCCATTGCGGCGGGCGGGCACAGTTCGTCCTCGGCCGCCATCAACACCAGTGTCGGTACCGTCATGGTCTCGATCGGCAAAAGGTCGAGCCGATCCTCCGCCATTGCGCCGAGCACGATTGCCGGGTTGGGCCGTGCGCCGAAACTTGCGATCTGATTGTACAGCACGCCGAAATCGGGATGCTCGCGACAGAATTCGGCTGACAGCACCGGGTGCTCGCGCCGGTTCATCCGGTCGCGACCAGGCTCGGCATTCACCAGTGCATCGACATGCTTGCGGTCCGATCCCGCGACCGTCGTCGATAGTACCAGCGACCGAATCCGTTCTGGGTTGGCCTGGGCATAGCCCAGCGCCGTCCACCCCCCCATCGACTGACCGACCAGCGATACCGACGACAGTTCGAGATGATCGAGCAGCGCATGCAGATCGCGACGCGCCGCGGGCGGGCCGACTTCGCCCGATCGCGCGGTCGAGTTGCCGAAGCCGCGCTGGTCCCAGGTGATCAGGCTATGCCGACCGGCAAATGCCTCGACCTGGCGCCACCAGATCGCATGGTTGCCGCCCAGGCCGTGGCACAACAGCACGGGCGAACCTTCGCCCGTCCGCTCATAATAGATATCCTCGCCCTCCGAACGAACATAGCCGGTGGTGCGGGTGAGATGCTGTGGGCTCATGTCGGTCCCTTGATGGCAGGCGGAGCGGTGTCGCTCAGACGGGCTGGTCTGCGGTCTGCGGACGGGCAGTGGTCAGCATCTCCGCAACCGTCGTCAGCTTGACGCGGGGTCGCCCGGCCGAACTCCCGCGATCGGTCTCGTGCCGGTCGATGGCAAGCCAGCCGGCCTGATCGACCAACCCGGCACAACTGCGGCCCAGCCAGGCGACGATATCGTCCGGCGCTGCGGCAACGCTGTCGCCTTGCAGGTCGCCAAGCAGCTGCTCCGCGCTTTCCTCGGCATCGCCGCGATTGGTGCCGATCACGCCGGACGGGCCGCGCTTGATCCAACCTGCGACATATTCGCGCTCGCCGCCGGTCACCTTGCCGCGATCATTGGGGATCGTGGCCGATCGCTCGTCGAACGGCACGCCCGGGACGGGAAGGCCGCGATAGCCCACCGCGCGGACAACCAGGTCGGCGGGCAGCGTCTCGCGCTCGCCGGTCTCTACCGCGCGCACCTGACCATCGGCTTCGGCAAGCGCGTTGATGCCCACGACCATGCCTTCGACCCGATCAGTTCCGAGGATCTCGGTCGGTGAGCGCAGGAAGCGGAACCGCATGCGTCGCTCACCGGTGCTGGCGCCAGCGCCATATTTACCAAGGGCGGTGAGGTTGCGCTGGATGCGCTTGATGTCGGGCGTGCCCTCCGCGACCGGCAGATCCAGCAGGTCGAGATTATCGACACCGACGTCCAGCTCGGCGATATCAGCCAGCTCGCGCAGTTCCGGCGTGGTGAACGCCGCCTGTGCCGGGCCGCGGCGGCCGATGATCGTCACTTCGCGGATGTTGCTGTTCGCTAGCGCGGCAATGGCATGGTCGGCGGTGTCGGTCGCGCCCAACTCGCCGGGCGGCAGCAGTAGCATGCGCGCGACGTCCAGCGCGACATTGCCGTTGCCGATCACCACGGCGCGGCTGCCCGACAGGTCCGGCGCAAGCCCTGCATGATCGGGATGCCCATTGTACCAGGCGACGAAGTCCGATGCAGCAAGGCTGCCGGGCAGGTCCTCGCCCGGGATGCCCAGACGGCGTTCCGAACGCGCGCCGACCGAATAGAGCACCGCGTCATAACGTGCGAGCAGCTCGTCGCGTGTCACCTCGCGCCCGATCTCGACGTTACCAAAGAAGCGATAGCGCGCATGGCAGGCGATCTGCGCGAACTGCGCACTGACCGACTTGATCCTGGGATGGTCGGGCGCCACCCCTGCGCGCACCAGGCCCCACGGCGTCGGGAGCCGGTCGAACATGTCGACCGATACCACGGGCGCCTCCGATGCGAGCAGATGCTGCGCTGCAAAGAACCCGGCCGGGCCCGCGCCGATCACCGCGACGCGGTATCGCGCCTTGCTCTTCCCGGTCACGCCACGTCCAGCGCCGGACCGGCGTCGAGCGCTACCTTGCCAACCTTCTTCGCGCCGCCAGGCGACCCGACCACCTCGAAAAAGCTTGCGCTGGCTTGCTGGAACACGCGCAATTCGTCGGGCAGGTCGTCCTCGAAATAGATTGCTTCCATCGGACAGGCCGGCTCGCATGCACCGCAATCGACGCATTCCTCGGCATTGATGTACATCATCTTGCCGCCTTCATAGATGCAATCAACCGGACACACCTTGGTACATGCGCGATCCAGCACGCCAATGCATCCGCTGGTCACCACATAGGGCACGATCAACCTCTCCTGCGAAACTGCAAGCAGCCATTGCATATCCACGCCGCATCCGCAACGGGAATATGGCTGCATATTGGTTGTACGACCGTATAAAATGATAGGCGACCGGCACGCCGTCGCGCGTACTGAATCCCGTGTGGTGAACGAGTGACCTGCTGCTGGCTGCCTGCTTCAGGCCAGCTTGGCGACGAGGCCGCGCTGCACCAGGCTGGCGATGTCGCGATCGCTCAGGCCGATGTCGCGAAGCACCGCCTCGGTGTCCGCGCCCAGCTGCGGCGCCGGGCGGGTGGGGACGGGGGGGGCCTCGTTGAAGCTGAACGGCGCGCGGACGAAGCTTGCCGGTCGGCCCGGCGCGATCTCAACTGAATCAGGTGGGCTGTCGCCTGCTGCCAACTCGGCCAACACTTCGTCATAGCTGCGCACTTCGCCGCACAGGATGCCTTTGGCGCTCAGCGCCTCGACCCAGTGCCGCCGCGGCGCGCGCGCGAAGGCGGCTGCCAGGTTCGCGCGAAGTTCGGGGATGTGTTGCCGCCGCCGCGCGGGATCGGCGAACCGTGCATCGCGGATCAGCTCGGGCCGCCCGACGATCTCGCACAATGCCTCCCAGTCATGCTCGTAATAAGCCGCGACCTGAAGCTGTCCATCGCTTGCCTCGAACAACCCCACGACCGGATAGCGTGTGAGGTAGCTCGCTTGATCGGGAATCTGGCCGGTCGCGCTATATTCCGCAAGCGGCGCCGACTGCATGTACAGCGCCGTGTCGAACAAATTCACCTCGATGCTGTCGGCCTGCCCGGTGCGGTCGCGTTTCAGCAACGCGGCCAGGATTGCGTGCGACAGCGCGAGTCCGGCCGTCGTATCGATGTAGGACAGGTTGCCGAGCAAGCCGCCCTGCATGCTGACCATGCCGGCCTCGGCCTGCACGACGGCGTCCACGCCGCGCCGTGTTGCAGCGCGGCCGCGCGGATTGAACGCCGAGAACGAGGCATGGACAAGGCGCGGATTGATCTGCCTCAGCGTCTCCCGGTCAAGCCCAAGCTGCGCAGCGGCGCCCGGACGCAGCGATTGCACGAATACATCGGCACTGCGCACCAGTCGATGCATCAGCTCGACGCCCGCATCGCTGCGCAGGTCGATGGCCAGCGACCGTTTGTTGCGGTTGTGCGCCTGATAGATGAACGGCATCAGCGCGCGGGTGAAATCGCCGCCCGCCGGGCTTTCGACCTTGATCACTTCCGCGCCCAGGTCGGTCAGCAGCTTCGTCGCCGACGATCCCGCGATCGCGTTTGTGAGGTCGATGATGCGCGTTCCGGTCAGCGCATCCATGGGGTTGCCCAGCCGCTTGCCATCATGCGCGGACCGGCACCGACTCAGGCCCGGGAAGGAGCGAGTTGCTGCTCCAGTGGATATCGGCTTCGGCGACGGCGAGCTGCAGATCGGGGAAACGACGCGCCAATGAGCCCAACGCCGAGCGAAGCTCCAGCCGTGCGAGGTGCGACCCGATGCAGAAGTGGTTGCCCAGGCCAAACGTCATGTGTCGGCCGCTCGTGCGGTGAAAATCGATCCGGTCGGGATCGGGGAAGTGGTTGGAATCGCGATTCGCGGCGCCCAGGATGGACACGATCGACTGTCCGCGCTCGATCCGCTTGTCGCCCAGCACCGTGTCCCTGGTCGCCCAACGCCAACGCTGCCGCTGGACCGGGCAAGTCCAGCGCAGCAGCTCGTCGATCGCCTGGTCCAGCGCGGCATCTTCCAGCATGCCCAGCTCTGCCCAGCGCGCGCGCTGGTCCATCATGCCCAGCACGGCCTTGCCGATGGCGTTGGACGCGGTCTCATGACCCGCAACGCCCAGCTCGGTGGCGATCGCGATCGCATCGAACTCGTTCATCGGCTTGCCCTGATCGTCCGCCTCGGACACCATCGCGCTCAGCAGGTCGTCGATCGGCTCGGCCCGGCGGCGCGCGACCAGCTCGGCGAAATATTCGACCATGCCCGCAATCGCGGCGCTGCCGGCGGCCCCTGCGGCCGGATCGCCCGCTTTGTCTACCGCATTGGTGACGTCGCGCGCCCACTCCTGGAACAAGTGCCAGTCGGCCTCCTTCACGCCCAGCGCATCGCCGACGATCGCCATCGGCAGCGGGAACGAGATGTCCTTCACCACGTCGAACGTGCCGCCGGCGTTTGCCGCGGCGTCGGTGATCAGCATCTCGGTGATCGCCTCGATCCGTGGGCGCAGCGCGGCGACGCGACGCGGCGTGAACGCCTTGGCCAGCACGGCGCGCAGGTGCCGGTGGTCCGGCGCGTCCATGCCGCCCAGCCAGCGCTGGAAGATATGGGAAACTGGCCGGAACGCCTCGGGCAACGACAGTTCGCGACCGACACTCGCCGGGTTGCTGGCAAAAGCTTCGGCATTGCTCAGCACTTCGGCATTTTCCTCGAAGCGAAAGAGGTACCACGATCCTTCCAGGTCGCGCATGCTCGCCACGCCCCAATGCACCGGATCGGCGGCGCGATAGCTGGCATAGATGTCATAGGGGTCGACGAGAAGCTGGGGATGCGCGGGGTCGAACTTCGCAAGCTCGACGATGCCAACGGTCATGATCACTCTCCGATATGGATTATTGACCTCGCAACCGCGTACGTGATTGCTGCTCGGCGAGCGTTCTCGGGGCTGATCACGCCCGACCTGCACCCAACGCAATACGTCCTTGGCTCCTTGGCCGAATCACCTTATGATTAGTTGGACGACTATTCAATAGATCATCTGGCGGGAAGGGTAACGGATATGGACTTCGGCGAACATGCAGACGATCTCGGCAAGGCGGAACGGCCGGCGCCCGTCGTCCTGATCACGGGTGCCGCGGCAGGGATAGGACTGTCGGTCACGCACCATCTCGTCGGGCGCGGTCACCGGGTGGCCGCGCTCGATCTCGATGCCGGTGCGCTCGATCGCGCCTTTGCCGACATCGGAACGGACCTGGTACTGCCCCTCGTCACCGATATCGCGCGGCCCGATCAGGTGGAGCAGGCCGTGGCGGCGACGATCTCGCATTTTGGCCGGATCGATGCGCTGGTGAACAATGCGGCGCTCCATGGCGCGGCCTGGGGTCGACCCTGCCTCGAATACGATCTTGAGGCGTGGCAGCGGTTGTTCGCGGTCAACGTGCTTGCCATCCCCATGCTGGTGCGCAGCGCGCTGCCCGCACTGGCGCAATCCCGGGGCGTGGTGGTGAATATCTCGTCGATGGTCGGCTATGGCCATGGCCCAAGCAGCCCCTATGCCGTGTCCAAGGCTGCGGTGAACGGGCTGACGATGGCGCTTTCTCAAGAGGTGGGCGAACATGGCGTGCGCGTCGTCGGCCTCGCGCCGGGCTTCATCGCGACCGACCTGGTGCTGGCCGGCCTTGATGAAGCGGCCAGGCAGCGGCTGATGTCGCTTCAGGCGATGCCCGTCGGCGCGAAGCCCGAAGACCTGGCCGAGATCGTCGCCTTCCTCGTCTCGCCCGCCGCGCGGCTGATCACCGGCACGACGCTCATCGCCGACCTTGGCATCACCCGCCGACCCTAGCGCCGGCCTATCGGTGGATCCGCACCGGCAGCGCGGTATAGCCGCGCAGCACGTTGGAATAGATGCGCTGCGGCTTGCCCATCACCTCGATGCGGTCGAACCGCGTCAGCATTTCTTCCCACAGCACCCGCAACTGCAATTCGGCCAATCGATTTCCCAGGCACCGGTGGATGCCGAACCCGAAGGAAAGGTGCTGCCGCGGATTCGGGCGATCGATGACGAAGTCGTCGGGGCGCTCGAACATCGTTTCGTCGCGATTGCCCGAGAGATACCACATGATGACCTTCTCGCCCTTGCCAATCGCCTTGCCGCCGATGATCGTGTCCTCGGTCGCCGTGCGCCGCTGATAGGCGACCGGCGTTTGCCAGCGGATCACCTCGGGCACCATCGAGGACAACAGGGCGGGATTGGCCTTCAGCTTGGCGAGTTCCTCGGGATGGCGGTGCATCGCCAGCACCGACGCTGTCATCGAATTGCGCGTGGTGTCGTTGCCGCCGACCATCAGCAGCATCATGTTGCCGACGAACTGCTCGCGGGTCATGTCGTGGCTGGATGGCGAGTTCACCAGCATCGAGATGAGGTCGGGGCCCGCCAGGCCGCCGCTGCGTTCCTGCCACAATTCCACGAAGCGCGCTCCGGCTTCGTTCAGCACCTCGCTGCGGTGCTGCCAGGATTCGACCACGCCATCGCCGGGGGAGCCGACCGAGACATGCGACCAGAACAGCAGCTTGCGACGTTCCTCGAACGGAAAGTCGAACAGGATCGCAAGTAGCTGGGTGGTCAGTTCGATCGCCACCGTTTCTACCCAGTCGAACGTCTCGCCGATCGGCAATGCGTCCAGCGTCGCCTGCGCGCGTTCGCGAATGCCCGCCTCGAGCTTCAGGATATTGGCCGGGGCCAGCGCCGGGCTCACCGCGCTGCGCTGCTGCGTGTGGAATGGCGGATCGGCCACGATGAAGCTGGGCTTCTTGATCTCGTTCTCGAAATGACCGCCGGAGAAGTGATGATCGTCGAACACCACCGATCCGGCCGAGGAATACAGCCGGTGATTGCTGTCGACGTGCAGGATGTCCTTGAACCGGGTGATCGACCAATAGGGACCCGTGGGGCTGCTTGGGCAATAGTGGACCGGGTCCTCGTGACGCAGACGCCGGAGCAGGTCGAGCGCGACGTTGCCTTGGTGCAGCTTGGTGTCGCTGAGGTCGATTGATTCGAGTGGAACCGAACTTGCGTCGATGGCCGCGGCGTTTGCCATTCCCATGTCTCCTATGCTGCCGGCATTGATCGTGCGGCGGCTTTCACAACTATAAACTATCTGTACGTCCGTTCAATGATTTTACTACTTTTCGCCCTTGTCAGGACGCGCGTTCGCGGACAAGCTGTACGGGAGAGGAAGCCCGGATGAAGTTCGAGACTGTTCTGCTCGACGTGCAAGAGGGGATCGTCACGCTCACCCTCAATCGGCCCGATCGGGCGAATACCTTCAATGACCAGCTGAAAGCCGATATTCGTTCGGCGATGGAAGTGGCCGAAGTGGATCCGACGTGCCGCGTCGTCATCATCACCGGCGCAGGCCGGCATTTCTGCGCGGGCGGCGACTTGACCGCCAGTAGGCCGCCCTTTGCCGACGTGTTTGGTCATGCCACGCAGCTGCCGTTCATGGCGGCGCTCGAATCCTCACGCATGCCGATCATCGCCGCGATCAACGGCGCGGCCAAGGGTGGGGGTTGCGAGCTGGCCCTGGCATGCGATTTCCGAATCATGTCGCAAACCGCCAGGATCGGCATGCCCGAACTGCAATTTGGCGGTCTGCCCGGGGCCGGGGGAACGCAACGGCTGCCCCGCGTGGTTGGGATCGCCGCGGCCAAGGAGATGATCTTCCTCGGCCTGGACAAGACGGCGGATGAGGCGCTGAAGATCGGCCTGGTCAACAAGGTCGTGGCGCCGGACGAGCTGATGCCGACCTGTGTCGCGCTGGCGCGAGAGCTGGCGCTGCGCCCGGCCTATGCCCTGGCTGCTGCACGCCGGCTGATCCACGCAAGCTATGACATGAAGCTTGAGGACGGGCTGAACCTCGAACGGGCGACGCATATGACGATGGCGACGCCTGAAGAGAAGCGCGCGGCGACCGAGGCGATCGCCGCGCGCAATCCCACCTATGCCAAAATCCTTGGCGGGTAGGGCACTCAGCCTGGCTCGCGCGGGACGCCGGTGATGCGGATGCCCGACCCCGGCACCTTGTAGCGCCGGTTGAGCGAGATCAGCACGCTGGTCAGCGCCTCCGCCACGACCGAATTGCACAGCGGCCCCGCATTCCAGGCGGCAAGGCCGATGCTCTTGGCCAGGGCGACGACCTCCTCCGCCGCGGCGGGATCGTCGGCGCAGACGAGCACGTCGCACTCGACCGCCTCGTCCAGCTTGGTCAGATGATGAGCGGAGATGTTCTGGAAGGCAGACACGACCCGCACGCCGTCGCCCAGCCGGCGCTGGACGGCCGCGACCGCGCTGCCGCCTTCTGGCATCTGCACATGGCCGACCTTGGGCGGCACCAGCGGCACGGTGACATCGATCAGGATCTTGCCGTCCAGCGCGCTCGCCACCTCGTCCACCGTGCCCTGTTGCGCCGCGAACGGAACGGAAAGCACGACGATCTCGGCCGCTCGCGCGGCGTCGGCATTCGCCGCGCCGCGCACATCGCCGCCGCCCAGCGTCTCGCGCATGGCTTGCGCCGCTTCCTGCGCGCGCTCGGCCGTGCGGCTGCCCAGGATCACCGGGTGGCCGGCATGGGCCCAGCGCAACGCCAGCCCGCCGCCCTCCTTGCCCGTGCCGCCAAGTACGGCGATCGTCTTCTTGCCCTCATCCATGAACCGGTTCCTCTTGCTTGCGCTTGCGCTTGCGTGCGGGGGTCAGCACGATCGGCGTGAGCGGCGCGGCGTTCCGCCCCGCCTCGATCACCGTCGCCGGCACTTCGCCATAAAGTGTCGTGCGTTGACGCGGCGCGCGCCCGATGGAGCGGATCAGCCGCTCCATCTCGGCCGGCGGCATCTCCTGGCCATGCGCCGCGCCGGCCGCGCGCGAGATGCTTTCGTCCATCAGCGTTCCGCCAAGATCATTCGCTCCGCCTTGCAGACAGGCCTTTACGCCTTCGGCCCCCAATTTGACCCAACTGACCTGGATCGACGTCAGATGCGGATGAAGCGCCAGCCGCGCGATCGCATGCATCAGCCGCACCTCGCGAAAGGTCGGGCCGCGCCGACATTCGCCACGCAGCCCCATCGGCGCCTCCATCGGGACGAACGGCAGCGGGACGAATTCGGTGAACCCGCCGGTGCGCTGCTGAAGCTCGCGAATCCGCACCAGATGATGCGCCCAGTGCTGCGGCGTATCGACATGTCCGAACATGATCGTCGCGGTGGTGCGCAGCCCGACCTGGTGAGCGGCCTCGATCGTGTCGAGCCATTGCGCGCTGTCGAGCTTGTCCGGACAGATGATCGCTCGCACCTCGTCGTGCAGGATCTCGGCCGCCGTGCCGGGTAGCGAGCCGAGGCCCGACGATCTCAACCGCTCCAGATAGGCCTTGGTGCTGAGGCCGAGTGTCCGAGCGCCATGACAGACTTCCAGCGGCGAAAAAGCGTGGACATGCATGTCGGGTTGGGCCGACTTGGCCGTACGCAGCAGCGAGAGATAGGTGTCACCAGTATAGGATGGATGGATGCCCCCCTGCATGCACACTTCGCTCGCCCCGCGCGCCGCCGCCTCCTGGGTGCGCCTGGCGACTTCGGTCAGGTCCAGATCATAGGGGGCGCCGCGCAGCGTCTCGGCCGTGCGGCCCTTCGAAAAGGCGCAGAAGCTGCATTTATGCGCGCAGATGTTGGTGTAGTTGATGTTCCGGTTGACGACGAAGGTCACCGTGTCGCCATTGACCTGATGCCGCAGCAGGTCGGCGCTGCTGCAGATATGCTCGACATCCGGCCCCTGCGCGGCGAACAACGTGGCGATTTCCTGCTCGCAAATTCCTTTGCCGACAATCGCGCGGCCGACGATGCGCGAGATTTCCGGCAAGGGTGCTGCGCCGTGCGCCGGTGCGCGACGCGGCCGCAGCGGTTGCCCGGGCGACCAGGGATCGCGGCGCGCAAAGCCCAGCGCATCGGACGCGGCGAGCAACGTGCGACGCGGCAGTTCCGCCTGCCATCGTTCGCCCAGATAGGCGGGGTAGGCGGGAAGCCGTGCGATCAGGCGGCGGCCGGCCGCTTCGGTCGCGACGCTCAGCCGTTCGACAGCGGGCCAGGGTCGTTCGGGGTTCACGTGATCGGGCGTCACCGGAGAGACGCCGCCCCAGTCGTTGATGCCTGCTTCCATCAGGCGGGGAAATGCAGCATCGGCCAGGTTGGGCGGAGCCTGGATCGAGATATCGGTCGGCAGGACGAGCCGCGCCATCGCAATCGACCACAGTAGCTCGTCGATGTCCGGCTCTGGCGCGTCGGCCATCGGCGTGCGGGGCTTGGCGCGGAAGTTCTGGACGATGACTTCCTGGATATGCCCGTATCGTGCGTGCAGGTCGGCGATCGCCAGCAGCGTGTCGATCCGTTCCTCGCGCGTTTCGCCGATGCCAACGAGCAGGCCGGTGGTAAAGGGGATGGCAAGCTCGCCCGCCAGCCGGATCGTCTCAATTCGCGCAGCGGGCACCTTGTCGGGCGATCGGTAATGCGGTCCGCCGCGCTCGCCCAGCCGGTCGGCGGTCGTCTCCAGCATCAGTCCCTGCGATCCGGACACAGCGCGCAGCCGCGCCAGCTCACCCCGCGTCAGCACGCCGGCATTGACGTGCGGGATCAGGCCGGTCTCCTCGATCACCAGCCGACACATCGCCTCAAGGTAGTCGATCGTCGTGGCATGGCCCAGCGCATCGAGTTCGCGGCGCGCCGATGGGAAGCGCAACTCAGGCTTGTCGCCCAGGGTGAACAGCGCCTCGGTACAACCCGCCGCCGCCCCCGCCTTCGCGACGTCAAGGACCTCCGCCGAGCTCATATAAGGACGTTGCCCCGCCCGCGGCCGCGAAAAGGTGCAATAATGACACAAATCGCGACACAATTGGGCGAGCGGTATAAAGACTTTGGGGGACCACGTCTGCGCCTCCCCAAATGCGCCATCACGAATCGCGACGGCCCGTGCAAGCAGCGTCTCCAGCGGCAGCCGCGCCAATGCCAGCGATTCGTCCTTGCCGATCATTCAGTCACCTCCGGCGCAGCACCAGCCTGTGGGGTCAGCGTTGACTTACATAGGTAAAGCGGCGCCGGCAGCCGGCAGTGCGATTGCTGTGCCATCGGCATTCCAGTCCCTCTCCAGCGGCTCGCCCGCACGTGCTCCCGTCAGCTGTCGTGCTAGCGTCTTTGCGCCATAGGCTGAGCTATACGGCGCCGGTCTCCCGATCAAGCAATTTGTACGACCAAACAAATTAGTGGCGACCGGCATGTTTGATACTGATCACCACGCGTCCGGCCCCACGTATTGCTTGGTCGTACAAATAGATTGATGTCGGGCGGAGCCAGGGTTAGGCTGATCGGAACGAGGCGTGCAGCACATGGGGTCGCCGCCAGCGAGAGGATGGAAGCAATGGCGCGCAAGCTGCAGATGTGGACCAACCTCACCGCGCTCGATCGCGGCGATCCGATGGCGTTTGTCGAGCGCGCGAAGCTGCTGGAATCGGATGGGTGGGATGGCGCAACCATGCCCGATTCGCACTTCATCAATCCCGAGGTGTTTGCGACGCTGGCCGCCTGTACCCAGGCCACCCGTCGCTTGCGGCTGGGGACCGGCGTGACCAATCCCGCGACACGTCATCCCTCGGTCGTCTGCGCAAGCATGCTGACCCTCGATGCGCTGTCGGGCGGTCGCATGGTATTCGGCATCGGACGCGGCGATTCGCCGCTGGCCGGAATGGGCGGTTCGCCCGTTTCGCTCAAGGCGTTCGAGCAGGCGCTCGAGATGATCCGGTCCTATCTGCGGGGAGAGCCCGTGCCGCTCGAGACGGCAGCCACCGCGCTGGCGCGCAATGTCGAAGCGGGATTCGGGAGTGTGGCGATCAACCATGCGCCGGAAGCCAGCGCCTTCCAGTGGTTGACGCCAGGCCATTCGCGCCCGCCACTGGAAGTTTTTTGCACCGGACCCAAGGTGATCGGCATCGCCGCGCGTCACGCCGATCATATCACCTTCGCACTGGGCGCCGATGCCGAGCGGCTCAAATGGGCGATCGGCATTGCCCGGGAAGAGTTGGTTCGCGCCGGACGCGATCCCGCGAGTGTCAGCTTCGGGGCGCATGTGCCAACCTTCCCCCATCCGGACGTGGCGGTATCGCGCAAATTGGGTGAAGGCTATATTGCCGCGCAGGCCCGGTTCAGCGTGATGAACCGCAAGGCGGTCGGCCCCATGAGCGACCGGCAACGCCGATCGCTTGACCGGCTGGCCGGCAGCTACGACATGCAGAATCACGGCATGGCTGGCAGCGCGCAGGCAAAGGCGCTGGATGCCGAACTGGTCGATGACTTCGGCATCATCGGTTCGGTCGAGCGAGGCCTGGACCGGCTGCGCGAGATCGTGGCGCTTGGCATCGACAGGCTGCAACTCGTGACGTCGCAGGCGACAACGCGCGAGGGGCATGAGAGCTATCGAATCACCGCGGATCAGCTGGTCGCCAGGCTGCGTGAGGATCAATCCGGCATTGCCGATCAATGTGCCGTCAGTGGTACGAACAGTCAAATTTAATTGGTCGAACGTACAATAAACTTGCCTTGCATCGTTGTTTCAAGCTATACCTTGGCGTCACGCCGATCGAAGTGAAGCGGGGTGGCTCGTCAGGGAAAAAGAGCAGGATATGCAGCACCGCTATGCCGGGCTCGGTTATGTAGCAATCAACGTATCGGATCTCGAACGATCCGCGGATTTTTATCAGCGGCTTTGGGGTCTCCAGCCAAATGGCAGCGCTCGGGATGGGTCGCTATTCTTGCGCTGCGGCGCCGACCATCACGACCTGATGCTGTGCCAGGGTGAGCCAGGCCTCAAGCGAGTGTCCTGGCGGATGGAGAGCGAGCGCGATCTCGATCTGTTGGCGCAGGCGCTGCAAGCCGCCGGTCAAGAGGTGGTTGCCGTCGACGATGCCGAAGCCGACGACTTGCGACTAGGTCGGGCGCTGCGTTTCTCGGATCCCTATACGGGAGCGACGCACGAATATTTCGTGACGATGGCGCAGGCGGAAACGCCCTCGACGCCGACCGTGGCCGCGATCGAGCGGATCGGGCACATCGTGCTCAAGACGCCGCGCTATCATGAGGCCCTGAAATTCTACGACGAAGTGTTGAACTTCCGCACCTCCGATTCGATCGGCGAACTGGTCAGCTTCCTGCGCTGCTTCCCCAATCGCTTCCATCATTCGATCGGGCTGAGCAATGGCGCGGCATATGGCCTGCATCATGTGAACTTCATGGTCAAGGAAATCGACGATATCGGTCGCGCCCTGTGGCGCTTCAACAAGAACGACGTACCGGTGGTGCGCGGGCCTGGCCGTCATCCGCCATCGGGCAGTGTGTTCCTGTATGTTCTGGATCCCGATGGCATCACAGTCGAATATAGCTGCGGGATGGAAGAGTTTCCGGAGCAGGATGCACGCAAGCACCGTATCCTGCCGCCCGAACCGGCGTCGATCGATTATTGGGATGGCCCGAGCGACCCACGGCTTGGCAAGGTCGGTTCGGTAGAGCGGATGTAACGTTCGGTTCGATCTGGGCGATCGGGCCGGCTGCGATGATCCCCGGCTTTGCGGAACAAGGAGCGTACGCGAAGAGTCGCGGCGGCCGTGTCAGGAGGAGAGGTTGTGACGCGTTTCCATCACTCGACGGCGCCACGCGGTGTCATGCGTAGGCTAGCACCTGACCATTTCGGGAGCCGGCCGCATGGCTGAGCTTAGCATACAAGGCGGCGCGGCGCCGCTCACCCACCAACCCGCGGCACGATCGGCTGGGGCCGAGTGGAAGGCGGGCTATCCCGTCGTCATCACCAGCTTCTTCGGTTTGGCGATCGCGGTGCTCTCTAGCTGGAGCATCGGCCTGTTCATGGAGCCGATCCAGCAGGAAACCGGTTGGGGACGGGCACAGATCAGCGCGGGGCTGATCATGATGAGCATCGTAGGCTTTTGCGCCGCGCCGCTGGTCGGCCGCTTGATAGACCGCATTGGCGTGCGAAAGGTCGGGCTGACCGGCATGACCTTCTATTGCCTGGCCTTCGCGCTGTTGGGCACGACCGGCACGCAGCTTTGGCAATGGTGGGGACTGTGGCTGATCCTGGCGCTCGGCTATGTGCTGGTAAAGCCCACCCTGTGGGCGGTGGCGGTGTCGCAGCGGTTCGACGTGCATCGCGGCTTGGCGCTGGCGGTGACGATGTCGGGATCCGGCGTGCTGCTGATCTTCATGCCGACCGTCGTCACCACGCTGATCGGCAATCATGGCTGGCGGACGAGCTATCTGATCCTGGGTTGCGGTTCGGCGTTGCTGACCTTGCCGCTGATGATCCTGTTCCTGCGCGACCTCAAGCCGCTCCCGTCGCAGGCTGAGCACAAGGAGGTCGAAGCAGCTGCCGATCGAGTCGCCCGTCGCGCAGAAATATGGGCTTCGCTGCTGTCGGGGCGCTTCATACGCCTGCTCGTCGTCGCCGTGCTGGTGACCGTCGCGATCATCGGCCTTCAGGTGCACTTTATCCCCATACTGGGCGGCAAGGGGGTCGATCGGACGACGGCCGCGGTAATGGCTGGGATGATCGGGGTCGGTTCGATCACCGGCCGGCTGGCGTGCGGGTTCCTGATGGATCGAACGCGCGGGCAACTCGTCGGCGCAGTGTTCTTTGCGTTGCCCGCACTCTCGTCCATCGTGCTGCTCGGCTATGACGGCAACTTCGCGCTCGGTTGCGCGATCGCCTTCACGCAGGGTCTGGCGCTCGGCGCCGAGCTGGACGTGATGACCTATCTCGTCAGCCGTTATTTCGGGCTGAAGAACTATGGCACGCTGGTCGGCACCGTCGTCGGCTTCCTGATGGTCGGCAACGGCGCGGGTCCGACGATCGCTGGCTGGGTCTACGATGTCACGGGATCGTACCAGCTGTTCATCATCGCCACCATTCCGACCTTCCTGCTCTGCTCGCTGCTGATCGCCTCGCTTGGCGATTATCCGCGCGACACCGGGCGCGCTCACTGATCGAAGGGAAAGTTCATGACCGCAGCGTTAGAGGGCATCCGCATCCTCGATCTCAGCCATGCGCTGGCAGCGCCTTCGGCAACCAAGCTGCTTGGCGATTACGGCGCCGAGGTCATCAAGGTGGAGGCACCGCGCAAGGGTGACTTCACCCGCACGTTGGTGCCGTGGGTGTTCGATTCGTTCAATCGCAACAAGAAGTCGATCGCAGTCGATCTGAAATCGGCAGAGGGGCAGCAGCTCGTGCGCGACCTTGCCCGGGTCAGCGATGTGGTGGTCCAATCCTTCCGCCCTGGCGTGATCGAGTCGATGGGGCTGGGGCGCGAAGATCTGACAGCGATCAATCCGCGGTTGATCTATGTCTCCTTTTCCGGCTTTGGACAGACCGGCCTGGCTGCCGAGCGCAAGGGTGTCGATCCGCTGATCCAGGCCGAAACCGGCATGGTGTTGGCTCAGGGCGGGCTGATCGGCAGCCTCAGCTTCATCGATGCGTCGGCCGGCCTCGCGATGTCAGGTGCGATCGTTGCCAGCCTGTTCAAGCGCGAACGGACAGGCGAGATCGACCATATCGAGATGAACCTGTTCGACGTCGGTCTCTATCTACAGACGGCGCCGATCCTGGAGGCGAGCGTCACGGGACAGATGCTGAACCAGACCCGGCATCTCACCCGCTATCCGCTTTCGGGCATATTCGAGGCGGCTGACGGCCCCATCTATCTCGGACTCTACTGGGACAATGACTGGGCCGCCCTTTGCGCGATCGCCGAGCGCCCGGATCTCGCCACCGACCCGCGCTTCGCGACAGGGGCCGAGCGCACGGCCAATTATGACGAGCTGCTGGCCCTGGTGCGCGAACTGCTCGCGACCCGCCCGCGCCAGCAATGGGTCGAGGGGCTGGAGGCGCGGGGATCGATGGCGGGTGAGGTACGCACCCATGCCGAGGTTCTGGCATCGGATCAGGTCCGCGAGGCCAAGTCGGTCGAGCATCTGCCGACAAGCCGCGGGGCGACCGGCGCCTATATCAAGTCGCCCGTCCGCATCGTCGGCCGCGATCGGCCCGATGCGACTCGCGCGCCGCAGGTCGGCGAACATAGCGAGGCGGTGCTCGACATCATCGGCATGCCGGCGGACGTGCGCACGCGCCTGCGTGAGCAGGGCGTGATCGACTGATCCGGCCTTCCGTCGCGTCTGGCTGAGGCTCAGGCGCGTCCGATCAGCCGCGCAGGATCGTTTCGGCCGCTTTTTCGCCGATCATGATCGTGGTCGCATTGGTATTGGTGCTGGTGATGCGCGGCATGACCGAGGCATCGGCAATACGCAGCCCTTGTATGCCGTTCACGCGCAACTTCGGATCGACCACCGCGTCGGGATCGCTGCCCATGCGGCAGGTTCCCACCGGGTGATAGGCCGCGTTGGCGGTGGCGCGAAGGAAGCTCCGCCACTCGTCGCGCGTCTGCGGCACGGGGAGCGGCTTGCGCGGCCCGCGCAGCACCTGCTGGAACGGCGCGGCGGCGGCAATCCGCTCGATCAGTTCGCATCCGCCGGTCAGCGTATCCAGGTCGCGCTCATCGCTGAAGAAGTGATGATGTACCACCGGCTGCCCATCCGCATCGATTTCCACTCGTCCGCGGCTATGCGGATGGCAGATCGTCGAGGCCATGGTGATCGCCCAGTCTTTCGAAACCCCGCCATTCTGCGGATCGACATCCATGCAGAAGGGGACAAAATGCAGCTGCACATCGGGCTCGGACAGATCCGGCCGGGTCCTTGCCAGCGCCATGGCCTGCACGACCGGCGCGCCCAGGATGCCTTTGCGAAACAGGCCGAACTGGGCGACGTGCCGCAACAATCGTATCGTACCCAGATCGCTGTTCAGCGTGCGCTGACTGACGAACTTCGAAATGCGGATATTGGCATGTTCCTGAAGATTGCGTCCGACGCCGGGCAGGTCATGCACGACCGGGCGACCGATCTGCTGCAGATAGCGCGCATCGCCGATCCCGGAGCGCAGCAGCAGCGCGGGGCTGCCCATCGTGCCGGCGCAGGCCACCACTTCCCGTCCCGCATCGATGTCGATGGTGCGTTCGCCGCGCCGCACGCGAATGCCGATGGCGCGACGGTCCACGATCCGGATCGTGTCGACCGTCGCTTCAGTCAACACGGTCAGGTTCGGGCGGCCTCGCGCAGGTCGCAGATACGCCTTCTCGGTGCTGCATCGCCAGCCGTCCCGCTGCGATGCAATCGTCCGGAAGGCCCCTTCCATCCGCCCGTCGTTGCAGCGTGGCAGCTTGGGCAGGCCCACCGCCTCGCAACTGTCTAGGAAATAGTCTCCTAACGGATGCGGATCGCGGATTTGCGTGATTGACAATGGGCCGGACTCGCCATGAATCTGATCGGGTTCGTCCTGCCACCCCTCCAGCTTCCGGAAAATGGGCTGAACGTCGTCATGGCCCCATCCCGTCGAGCCGATCTCGGCCCAATGGTCATAGTCGCGGCGTGTGCCGCGGATATAGACTTGACCGTTGATCGAACTGCCGCCGCCCAGCATGCGCCCGGCCGACCAGACCAGCTGTCGGCCGTTTATCGTGGGATCCGGCGAATGGTGATAGAGCCAGTCCCGCCGCGGGCGACCCACCATCTTCCCAAAGCCGGCCGGCAGCTGCACGATCAAGGAGTTCGATTCGATCCCGGCTTCGACTAGGATGACCTGCGTGACGCCATCTTCCGAAAGCCGATTGGCCAGGACCAACCCGGCACTGCCACCGCCGACGACGATGAAGTCAGCACGCATGTGCTGGATATCCGCGCCCATCAAACCTCTCCTTGATCGGGCATCCTGTGCCCCAGGCGGATGGACTTATGCAATGCGCAAGGCAGCCGCAAGAAATTTGTACGACCAACCAATTATACAGAGCGGGGACGGCGGCCGCTGGCAATGGGATCCGTGAAAATATCTTGAACATACGCCCGAACAAGTATAGCGCCATACCTGGCAGCTTTGCAGTGCCCTCTGCCGATAGGTGCCAAGACAGCGAAAGATCGTATCCGGCCGAATTTCCGGCAGGGCGCAAGGAGGATGATGATGGACGCTCTAGCTGCGGCTGAGGCGGGACAGGTTCCATTGGCCGAGATCGACGTGAGCAATCCGGATCTGCACAAGCGCGGCGTCGTGGGGGAATATCTGCGCCGCCTCCGCAACGAGGATCCGGTCCATTATTGCGCGAACAGCAAGTTCGGTCCCTACTGGTCGCTTACCAAGTTCGATCACATCATGCAGACCGAAATGAATCACAAGCTGTTCTCTTCCAACGGAACGGTCGTCATCGACGACCAGTTCTTCACGGGCGGGCACATCAAGAACGAGACGAAGCGCAGCAGTCTGATCGTCATGGATCCGCCGGACCATACCGAGCGGCGCAACGCGATCAGCCCGGCGCTTTCGCCGGCAAACCTGCTGAAGCTGGAACAGGGCATCCGCGAGCGGACGCAGAACCTGTTGGACAGCCTGCCGGTGGGTGAGACGTTCGACTGGGTCGACAAGGTTTCGATCGATCTCACGATGCGTATGCTCGCCATCCTGTTCGACCACCCGTTCGAGATGCGCAACCAGCTGCTCTACTGGTCGAATGTGGTCGTCGGTTTTCCAGGCGACGGCGTCGTCGAATCCTGGGAACATCGCAGCAATGTCCTGCGTGAGATCAGCGAACATTTCACCAAGGTGTTCGAAGAGCGCCGCGCCAATCCGGTCGGCCCTGACCTCATCACCATGCTGGCGCGGTCGCCGGCGATGAGCAACCTGTCGGCCGAGGAGTTCCTCGGCACCATGACCATCCTGCTGACCGGCGGCAACGACACGACGCGCAATTCGATGTCTGGATCGGTCCTGGCAATGGAGCGGTTTCCCGCCGAACTCGCCCGGCTGAAGGCCAATCCCAGCCTGATACCCACGATGGTGTCCGAGGTGATCCGCTGGCAGACGCCGGTGGCCTATATGCGGCGCACCGCCACCGCCGATTGCGAAATCGGTGGCAAGAAGATCCGCGAGGGCGAGCGGGTCGTCATGTGGTACATCTCGGGCAATCGCGACGAGGATGTCTATGAGCGGCCCGACGACTTCATAATCGACCGGCCAAATCCGCGCAAACACGTTTCGTTCGGGTTCGGCATTCATCGCTGTCTGGGCAATCGTCTCGCCGAGCTGCAACTGCGCATCCTGTGGGAAGAGATCCTGCCGCGTTTCAGCCGGATCGAGATTGTCGGCGATCCGGCCCGGCTCAATCACAATATGTTCAACGGCTATGAGGCGCTGCCGGTCCGGCTGCATCGCTGAGCGACCGGTAAACTAGAGGGCAATGACGATGGAAATCAGGTTTGTCGAGTCGAACGGCGCGCAGCATCCGGTTCAGGCCGATGCCGGGCTGAACGCGATGGAAGTGGCGATCCAGAACGGTGTGCCCGGGATCGACGGCGATTGCGGCGGCAACGCGGCATGCGGAACCTGCCATATCCTGATCGATCAGGACTGGCTGAAGGTGCTCGGCACGGACAAGAACGAGCATGAGGAAGCGATGCTCGAATTGATCCAGGATGCTCAGCCGAACAGTCGCCTGGCATGTCAGGTCGTGCTCGATGACCGGCTGGACGGCATCGTCATCCATCTTCCCGAAGCGCAATTCTGAAGCGACGCCTCACGCGCACGCTGATCAAAGGAACACGGCCTTGGACGTACGGCATAGCCACTTCATCGGCGGCGAGGCGGTAGCCGGCAGTTCCAGCGACGCGATCGACGTCTTCGATCCGGCGACCGGCCTTCGCATCGCGCAAGTGAATGCGGGCGGATGCGCAGAGATCGATGCCGCCGTCGCTGCGGCGAAACAGGCGTTCAATCGCGGCGAATGGCAGGGCCGGTCGGCCAATGATCGCGGCGTGGCGCTGTGGACGCTGGCAGACAGGATCGCGGAGCATCGTGATGAGCTTGCCGAATTGGAGGTACACGACAACGGGCGGCCATTGGCGTCTGCGCGCATGTCGATCGATTCGGCGATCGAATGTGTTCGCTATCATGCCGGGATGGTTGGCAAGCTGCACGGGATCGCCGCGGACGTGTCCGGCAACGGTCGCGAACTGCACGGCTATACCCGGCCCGAGCCCGTCGGGGTAGTGGCTGCGATCACACCGTGGAATGCGCCTTTCTCGATCCTGATCAGCAAGCTCGCGCCCGCGCTGGCTGCCGGATGCAGCGTAGTCTGCAAGCCGGCCGAACAAACGCCGCTCACGGCGATCCGACTGGGTGAGTTGCTCCAGCAATGGCGGCTGTTTCCAAACGGGCAGGTCAACATCGTCAACGGCTTTGGTCATGTCGCCGGCGCCGCGTTGGCGGCGCATAGCGACGTCGACAAGCTGAGCTTTACCGGCTCGACTGTCACCGGCCGCAAGCTGGTGGAGGCCGCAGGTGGCAATTTCAAGCGGCTGACTTTGGAGTTGGGCGGCAAGTCGCCGCTGTTCGTCTTCGCTGACGCGGACCTCGACAAGGCCATTCCGGCAGCGGCGATGGCGGTCTTCGCCAATGCAGGCCAGCTGTGCGTCGCAGGATCGCGGCTCTATGTTCAGCGCAGCGTCTTTGATCAGGTTGTGCAGGGGATCGGCAGGATCGCAGCGGCACTGCGGCTGGGTAGCGGCATGGCAGCGGACACACAGATGGGGCCGCTGGTGTCCGAGCAGCAGATGACGCGCGTGCTGGGCTATATCGAAAGCGGGATCAGTGAGGGGGCCGAGCTTGTCGATGGCGGCGTGCGACACGGCGACACGGGCTATTTCGTGCGACCCACCATATTCGCCAATCGCCACCGGGCCGACTTCACCATCGGGCGTGAGGAGATTTTCGGGCCGGTGATCACCGCCATGCCGTTCGATGATGCCGATGAGGTGCCGTTGTTGGCCAACGCGACCGAATATGGCCTGGCGGCCGGCGTGTTCACCCGCGACCTGTCCACGGCGCATCGTGCCGCCAAGGCTATTCGCGCCGGCAACGTGTGGATCAACTGCTATGGCATCCTGGATAAGGCGCTGCCGTTTGGCGGCATGAAGCAATCGGGCTGGGGCCGCGAATCCGGCTTTGAAGGGATGCGGCCGTTTCTCGAGACCAAGTCGGTCTATACCATGTTATAAGCGCTACTCTGGCGCGCTTTTCCTAAGCTAGATGTGAGCTTTCAGGAGGTTGTTCATCCGGGCGTTCCTCCACACTGAAGTGTCGCAACCTCAGTCTGGTCCGGTCACGCCGGATGAACAACCTCCTGAAAGCTCACATCTAGCGCACTCCAGCCAGCGTCTTCTGCCGCCGTCGCTGCACCGAACTGCCGAGGCCGATCGCCTCACGGTACTTCGCCACCGTCCGCCGCGCGAGATCGAAACCGCGAGCCTTGAGCAGTTCGACCAGCGCATCGTCAGACAGCACGGCCTTGGGATCTTCGGCATCGATAAGCTGGCGGATCGCGGCCTTGACCGCTTCAGCCGAAACCGAGCTCTCGCCATCGGAGGAGGCAACGCCCGAAGTGAAGAAGTATTTGAGCTCGAATGTACCTCGCGCGCAGTGGAGGTATTTGTTCGAGGTCACGCGGCTGACAGTCGATTCATGCATCGAAATCGCTTCGGCGACGGTGCGCAGCGTAAGCGGCTTGAGATGCGCGACCCCCAGCCGGAAAAAGCCTTCCTGCTGCTTCACGATCTCCGCCGCCACCTTGAGAATCGTCTTCTGCCGCTGGTCGAGCGCTTTCATCAGCCAGTTTGCATCGGCGAGCCGCTCGCCCAGCCAGGCCTTGGCATCCTTGGCCACGCAGGCATGCCGCATCTCGACATAGTAGCGCCGGTTGACGACCAGCCGGGGTAATGTCGCCGGATTGAGCGCAATATCCCAGCCGGTGACACCATCATCGCCGGTCACCGCCTGTACCAGGATATCAGGCACCACCGCTTCGGCCGGTCCCGAACCGAAGCGCAGCCCGGGCTTGGGATCGTAGCTGCGCAATTCGCGCAGCATGTCGGCAAAGTCCTCGTCATCGACCTGACACAGCCGCTTGAGGCGGGCGATCTCGCCGCGCGCGAGAAGGTCGAAATTGTCGATCAGCCGCGCCATGCAGGGATCATAGCGGTCTGCCTCGCGCGCCTGCAGCGCAATGCATTCGGCCAGGTTGCGCGCGCCGACCCCGGTCGGATCGAGCGAATGGACAAGGGCGAGAGCCGCCTGCATCGCGGCTTGCGGCAAGCCAAGTGCCTCGCGCGCATCTTCGAGCGTGGTGGCAAGGTAGCCGGCCTCGTCGATATGGTCGATCAGCCAGCGCGCGGCGAACAGCAACACCGGATCAGATGCTACCGCGCCGATCTGGGCGTGGAGGTGCTCGGCCAAGGTTTCGCTGGCCCCGCCCCGCTCGTTGATATCGGGCGCTTCGCCGCCGCTGCCGCTGGCCCCAAAATCGCCAAGGCTATCGGTGAAATCGCTTTTCGCCCCATCGCCGGTATCACGGTCACGGTCGATCGTGCTGGCGTCGATATCCAGCGGCCGATCATCTGCCGCACGCCCCTCGCTGACCAGCTGGTCGACCGGGGAGGATTCGAGGGTCGTGCGCCGCAGCGCCTCCGGCTCGCCTTCGAACGCGCCATCACCGCTGCCTTCAGGCGCGGCTTCGCCCAGTTCGAGCAATGGATTGGCATCGAGCGCCTCGCCGATGAACGCCTCGATCTCGAGATTCGACAGTGCCAGCAGCTTGATTGCCTGCTGGAGCTGCGGGGTCATGACCAGTGACTGGCTCTGGCGGAGGTCGAGCCGCGGACCCAGCGCCATGCTGCTCTAGCCTCCCGGCCCGGGCGCTGCGCTCATGCCAGCCTGCAATCTCACAGCGTGAAGCCCTCGCCCAGATAGAGCCGGCGCACGTTGGGATCGGCCACCAGCGCCTCCGGGCTACCGGCAAACAGCACTTGCCCGCCATAGATGATGCAGGCGCGGTCAACGATATCGAGCGTCTCGCGCACGTTGTGATCGGTGATCAGCACGCCGATCCCGCGATTCTTGAGATCGATCACGAGATGGCGGATATCGCTGATCGAAAGCGGATCGATGCCCGCGAAAGGTTCATCGAGCAGGATGATCGAGGGGTTCGCCGCCAGTGCGCGGGCAATCTCGCAGCGCCGCCGCTCACCGCCTGAAAGCGCCATGGCGGGTGAAGTGCGCAGCCGGGTGAGGCCAAACTCGCCGAGCAGCCGATCCAGCTCCGCCGCGCGGGTTTCCTTGTCGGGCTCGACCAGTTCGAGCACGGTCATGATGTTCTGCTCAACCGTCATGCCCCGGAAGATCGAGGTTTCCTGCGGTAGATAGCCCAGCCCGAGGATCGCGCGGCGATACATCGGGAGGCGCGTGATATCGACCCCGTCGAGCAGGATGCGGCCCGAATCCGGCCGCACCAGCCCCATGATCGAGTAGAAGCAGGTCGTCTTGCCCGCGCCGTTGGGGCCGAGCAGCCCCAGGACTTCGCCCTTGCCCACCGATAGCGAGATATCGGTGAGCACGGCGCGCTTGTCGTAGCTCTTGGCGATCGAGACAACTTCCAGCCCGCCCTGCTCGAGAGCGGTATGGTTGGTCGCTGTGGCGGGCGTTTCATCCATAATCGTGATGGTCCATAGCCCGGTCCGCCGCGCGGGCAAAGCCTGTCTGCGCGAATCTGGCAGGATTTATGCATGCCCTGCCGCATGATGCGCGGCGATCCGCGCTCGGTAATATTGCAATGCTTGAAACATGGCGAAATGCGTGGTCTACTCCCAGGGAGAGGGACAGGATGGGGGCACGACCGATGCGCAAGGGAATTGCGGCGGATCCGGGAAACGAAGGCACTGCCATGCACGGCCACGCACTTGATTGGCGCAAGCGGATGAGCGACACGGTCGCCTACAGCCTGCTCGTCTATACCAGCCTCCAGATCTTCGTGACCTTGCGCACGCTGGAAGGCGAAGGCGGCTCGATGCTGCCGATGATCGCGCTGGTCGTGCTGGTGGCTGGCATCATCCCGATGTTCCGCCATTTTGAGCGCCGCTGGGAAGCGCTCAGCGCTGCCGAGGCCGCCGATCCAGCAAGGCGTGCCGATTTTCGCCGCGATCAGCTGGCGACCTGGGCAGTCGCGATCGGGCTGCCGTTTCTGCTCGCCGCTGTGTTCCGGGCACTCGTTACGCTGTTGTGATTGCCGGCCGCGCGGCGGCGACTATAGGCAGGGCCACACGACCGCACGCTTGAAAGGCCCGTTTCCCCGATGCTTTCCCCCCATGAGGCGCAGGAGCGCTGCCACGCGCTGATCGGACGCGCGCTGAAGGCCGGAGCCGAAGCCGGCGATGCGGTCTATATCGCCGATTCGTCAGAAGCCGTCTCGGTCCGCCTTGGCGCGCTTGAGGATGTCGAGCGCTCCGAATCCGAACATATCGGCCTGCGCGTGTTCGTGGGCGGTGCCTCTGCCTCAATCGGCTCGACCGACTTGGGTGACGGCGCGCTCGATGCGCTGGCCAGTCGCGCGGTCGACATGGCCCGCGCCGCCCCTGCCGACAAGTTCGCCGGCCTCGCCCCTGAAGAGCTGCTGCTGCGCACGAGGGTGCCCGATCTCGACCTCGTCGATGCGGACGAACCCGATCCACAGACGCTGCGCCGCTGGGCCGAAGAGGCCGAGGATGCCGCGCGTGCGGTGCCAGGCGTCACCAACAGCGAAGGCGGCAGCGCCAGCGCGGGGCGCGGGGTCGTCGCGCTCGCCACCAGCCACGGCTTTGGCGGCGCCTATGCCGCAACAAGCCACGGCCGCTCGGCCAGCGTGCTCGCGGGGACGGATAGCGGCATGCAGCGCGACTATTCCTGGCGCAGCGCGCGCCACGCCGCCGACTTGCTCTCCCCAGCCGAGATCGGCCGCGAGGCGGGCGAGCGCACGGTAGCTCGCCTCAATCCCGGCAGGGTAAAGAGCGGCACATATCCGATCGTGTTCGATCCGCGCGTGGGCAGTTCGCTGATCGGCCACTTGCTCGGCGCGATGTCCGGCCCCGCCATCGCCCGCCGCGCAAGCTTCCTGCTCGACAAGGATGGCGCGCAGATCTTCGACACAGGCATTACCGTCAGCGAAGACCCGCTGCGGCCGCGCGGCCCACGCTCGCGCCCGTTCGACGGCGAGGGGCTGCCGACGGCCCCGCGCAATCTCGTTGAGAAGGGCCATCTGACCGGATGGCTGATGGACTCCGCGGCCGCACGCCAGTTGGGCGCGGTGCCCACCGGCCATGCCTCGCGCGGGGGATCGGGCGCGCCGCATGTCACGGCGGGCAATCTCGTGCTGCAGCCCGGATCGGTGAGCCGCACCACGCTGATGGCCGATATCGCCGACGGGATCTACGTGACCGAACTGATCGGCCACGGCGTCAACGGTGTGACTGGTGACTACAGCCGGGGCGCTTCGGGCTATCGCATCGTGAAGGGCGAAATTGCCGGACCGGTTGCCGAGTTCACCGTGGCGGGCAATCTGATCGACATGTTCGCCCGGCTCATCGCTGCAGACGACCTCGAGACATGGCGCGGCATCGATGTGCCAACGCTGCGCATCGACGGGCTCAGCGTCGCGGGGGATTAGAGCCAGATGACGTTAGATTGCACTGCCGTGATTGGATCAGGAAGCTTCTCGGCAAAGAGCGCCGCACAGTGCGGGCTGGTGTAGCCCGTGCCAGCGGCGCGGCGCTATCCGAGAGGTTTCCTGCGGCAACCGCGAAGCAGCGGGCCGATTTTGGCCCATCGGAGCGTGGATCGTCGGTCACTATGCGTAAACATAGCTCCCTTCTCTCGCCTTGCGCTGGACCAAAATCGGCTCCGTCCCGGCGATGCAACCTAATGTTATCTGGCTCTTAGGGCGCCGCAGCGCCCTAAGAGCCAGGCTTACTTCGCGGCCTTGGCGCGCTCGATCGCTTCGATCGTGATGCGCTTGGCATCCTCGGCGCCGCCCCACTTGCCGACGCGGACCCACTTTTCCTTCTCCAGATCCTTGTAGTGGGTGAAGAAGTGCTCGATCTGCTGGAGCACGATTTCGGGCAGGTCGCTCTGCTCGGCAACCTCGCGGTAGTAGGGGAAGGTCTTGTCGTCGGGCACGCAGACGAGCTTCTCGTCGCCGCCGTGCTCGTCCTCGAGGTTGAGCACCGCGATCGGCCGCACGCGCACGACCGAGCCGGGCACGAAGGGCGAGCGCGCGATCACCAGCGCGTCAAGCGGATCGCCATCGGGCGAAAGCGTGTGCGGCACGAAGCCGTAGTTGGCGGGATAGCGCATCGGCGTGTGCAGGATGCGATCGACGAACAGCGCGCCCGAAGCCTTGTCGAACTCGTACTTCACCGGCTCGCCGCCCACCGGCACTTCGATGATCACGTTGAGCGTCTCGGGCGGATTTTCGCCGATGGGGATCATGTCGATGCGCATGGGATGCCTTCGTTGGGCCAGAGTGGCGTGAAACACGTGAGCGGCCTCTAGCGCCGCGCGTTGTGCGCCGCAACATGAACGTGAGGGCTGGGCGCGCGATATCGCGCTTCAGATTCCGCCGATGCCGTTGATGGTAAACGCGATCACCCCGATGTTGAAAATGAAGGCGGCAAAGGAATGCAGCGTCACGATCCGGCGGATCGGGCGCGAGGAAATCTCGACGTCCGATGTCTGGAAGGTCATGCCCAGCGTGAGCGAGAAATAGGCGAAGTCGAGATAATCGGGATGCCCGCTGCCCGGAAACTCGAGGCCACCCGCATCTTCGCCGGGAACCCCGCTCGCCCGATAGTATTCGTGCGCATAGTGCAGCGCATAAACCACGTTGGCGAAGAGCCAGGTCAGCAGCAGTGTCACGATCAGCCGCAGCAGGGCGCCCGGTTCGCCATGCTTGGCGGCAGGCAATTCACCCGCAATCGCCGCCATTACCACCAGCGTGATCAGCGTGCTGACACCGAGCACGATCGTGCGGTTGGCGTCGTTTTCCTCCGAATGCCGCCGCATCGTCGCCATGTCGCATTCGCGCAGCAGCGGGATCAGCGAGAGGAGGAAACCGGCGACCGCGAAATCGAAGCCTACCACCAGCACGTCGGCGTGATCGGCATAGCCGGTCATCGAGCCGCGCGCAGCCGCACCCGCGATCAGCAAAGCCAGAAACAGCACGAAGCGCGGCGGCGCGTAGCGCTGGCCGAACCGCAAGCTGGCCCGATCCGCGCTGGCGCCGCCGCTTTCCACCTTACTTCGCCGCCGGCTTCTTGGCCGCCAGCGCACGCGGCGCCAGCAGCTTGTCGATCCCGGTGGGCGCGGTGCCCGGCGCGGCACGCTCCAGCCAGGGCCAGCGCAACCCGTCATGGTAGGATACCTGCACCGTGCGCACCACGTCATCGCGCTTCACGATCAGATCGATCGGCGCATTCGTGCCCTTGGCGGCCGCAATTGCCGCCTTGATCGTTTCCTGATCGTAAGCCTTCCCGTTCACCGAAATGATCTGCATCCCCGTGACGATCCCGGCCTTGAAGCCCGGGCTATCCCAGCGGCTGCCGGTCACCTTGCCGTCGTTGTCGATGGCGAGGCCGATCGAGTGGTTGAGCGAGAGGTACTTCGCCGCCGCCATGCGCGCCTTGTCATAGGGGTTGGGCTCTTCCTTCCACGCCAGCCGGTAACCGCCGCGCTCGATCCCGCCGAGCGGGGCAGGCTGCCCCGGGGTCTGGATCCGGGTCTTGATAAAGCGCGCCCAATCATAGGGATAGACCGCGTTCAGCGTCTGGATGACGTCAGGCAGGTCGTAAGTCACCACGCCCCAATCGCCGTCCTGGATCCCGAAGAAGGCCTTGGCGAAATCGTCCAAGCCCTTCTTGCCCCCGGTGCCCTCGCGGATGATCGCTTCGGCTTCGAGCCAGATCAGCGCACCCTCGGTGTAGTATTCCTCGTTGCGTGCAAGCGAGGAGAATGGCTTGGGCTTGCGGTTGGCCATGATCGGATCGTGTGTGGTATCCTCGACTGAACGCCACTCGCGCCCCGGATACTGCGTGAAGGAGCCCGCGTAGTTGGCGAACTGGCCGAGCACGATGTCCTTGCTCTGCACGCCCGAGCGGGCAGCGAGAACGAGGCCCCAGAACTGGTTCTGTCCTTCGTAGACCCACAGCAGGTTGTCCTGCATCGGCACGCGGTAATCGGGCGTCCACAGCTTGGCCGGGCGGCGGAACTTGCCGTCCCATGAGTGCGAGAACTCGTGCGCGATGACGTTGCGATCCCAGTCGCCCGCCGTCCAATCGACCAGCGTGCGCGGCTCGTACTGGTTTTCGCTCGACCGGTGATGCTCAAGACCGATGCCGCCCATCCGGTCGGTCAGTGCGAGCAGCAGATCGTAGTGATCGAAGTGCTTCGCGCCATAAGTCAGCAGCGCCTCGTCCACGAGATTGCGATAGGTCGCGAGGTTCTCGGGCGCGATCTTGAGCTGTTCGGGCTTGTCGGCCACGAGATCGAGGAAGACGCCTTTGCCAAGGTCATGGCGATCCGCATAAATGCCTGCGAAAATCGGCGAATCCACCAGCGTCTCGTAGTCGGTCTCGCTCCAGCTCACGACATTGCCGCTCACGGACTTGCCATCGAGCGCGGTGAATGCCTGCCAGTTCGCCGGGAAGGTGACCGTGGGTTTCACCTTGATCTGCCGGACGTAATATCCGGCAGGATAGAGGCTCATCTTCTCCCATTGCAGGTTAAGCATCTCGCGCGTCACGGTGATCCGCCCCTCGCTTTCGCGCAGCGGCGAGGTGTGGATGAACTTCGCGGTCAGTTCGCTCGTGCCGGCGGGCAGATCGACATGGAAGGCAGTCACATCAACCGGATCGCGCGTCCAGTTCAGCGGCTGGCCACCCGCGAAGAAGCGCACGTCGACAAGCTCGGCGATCGGGCCTTCCGGGCCGTGGTTGCCGGGAAGCCAGCGGGGATAGAGCAGCGTGAGCTTCGAATGGCCGGCGGGCACCGGGATCGTTTCGGTCACGCGGTAGGCGCCGGTGGTCGTGTCGCTGGCATCGATGGCAAGCTGGATCGTGCCGGGATAGGGCTTGTCTTCGGGGTCGGGGATGGCCGGCGTGATCGGCGCGGCCATCGGACGGGTGTTCGTCGGCGGCTGAACCTGCGCGCAAACCGGACCGGTGGTGGAAAGCAGAACTGCGGAGAACGTCAGCAGGGCGGCGGAGCGCAAGGCGCGCGGCGGGGTCGTGATCATCACCGCTTCATGGCGCGAAGCTTGCGCGACTGCAACCGGGCCCGACCATCGGCCAACCATCGGGCAGTGCAAGCCATTGGGCCAGGCATGGAGGGCGCGCCCCTTCCCCCGCGCCGACATTCCCGCTAATCGCGCGCACTGACATGAGCAGCGACAAGAACAGATCCGCCCCCGCAACGCCGCAAGCCATTCGCGGCACGCAGGACATCTTCGGCCCCGACGCCGAGGCTTTCGCCTTCGTGGTGGAGACCTTCGAGCGCGTGCGCCGGCTCTACCGCTTCCGCCGCGCCGAACTGCCGGTGTTCGAGAAGACCGCCGTGTTCAGCCGCAGCCTGGGCGAGACGACCGACGTCGTTTCCAAGGAAATGTACAGCTTCGAGGACCGCGGCGGCGAATCGCTGACGCTGCGCCCGGAGTTCACCGCCGGCATCGCGCGCGCCTACCTGACCAACGGCTGGCAGCAGCACGCGCCGCTGAAGCTCGCCACACATGGGCCGCTGTTCCGCTATGAACGCCCGCAGAAGGGCCGCTACCGCCAGTTCCACCAGATCGACGCTGAGATACTTGGCGCGGGCGAACCGCAGGCCGATGTCGAACTGCTGGTGATGGCCGATCAGATCCTGCGCGAACTGGGCATTTCCGATGGCGTCACGCTCCAGCTCAACACGCTGGGCGATGCCCCCAGCCGCGAAGCCTGGCGCACCGCGCTGATCGACTATTTCCGCGCGGTGAAGGATGAGCTCAGTGAGGATTCGCAGGAACGCCTCGAAAAGAACCCGCTGCGCATCCTCGACAGCAAGGACCCGCGCGACAAGGTGTTCACCGCCGATGCGCCGATGATCGATGCGTTTCTTTCGGATGAGGCGCAGGAGTTCTTCGCCAAGGTAACCGGCGGCCTTGATGCCGCCGGCGTCGCCTGGACCCGCGCCCCGGCGCTGGTGCGCGGGCTCGACTACTACCGCCACACCGCGTTCGAGTTCGTGACGGACCGCCTCGGCGCACAAGGCACCGTGCTCGGCGGCGGGCGCTATGACGGGCTGATCGAAGCGCTGGGCGGCCCGCACACGCCAGCCGTTGGCTGGGCGGCGGGCATCGAGCGGCTGGCGATGCTGGTTCAGTCTTCACCATCTTTTGCTGATCGAGCAGCCTACAGAACAACCCATACGGCCATTGTCGTCGAAGATGACGGCGCAATCGACATCGCAATTTGGCTGGCTGCCGCGCTTAGGCAATCCGTGAGCGCCAACGAGCAGGGGTTTGCTGTCGAAATCTACGCGGAAGGTTCGCGCAAGAAGCGATTCGACAAGGCGATGAAAGCCAGAGCGAACACAATTCTGGTCCTGGATGATGTTGTCGAAGGCAGAGCAATCGCAAACCTTCGCTTCAAGGGAAATGGTGTTTTTGGAGCGCTCGGCTTCCGAATCTGGCATGCACTCGAGAGCAGATTTGAACTGCCAAATTCAGTCACCGAAAACACATTGGTTACCGGCGGCACCGTTCCGCTGATTCCCAAGCTGCCGTGAGCGTCTCCGACCAGCGCCTTGCCCAGATCGCTGCCCGCTTCGCCGAACTCGAAGCGCGGCTGGCATCGGGCACGCTTGAAGGCCCGGCCTTTGTCGCCGCGAGCCGGGACTATGCCGAGCTTGAACCGGTCGCCCGCGCCGCTGCGCACGTCAGCGCGATGCGGGGCGAACTGGCCGCGCTCAACGCCAGCACCGATCCCGATCCCGAGATGCGCGCGCTCGCCGAGGAGGAAATCGCGCACTTGCGGGCCGAACTGCCCGAAGCAGAGCGCGCGCTCGCCATTGCCATGCTGCCGCGTGACGTGGCCGACAGCCGCCCCGCCATGCTCGAAATCCGCGCCGGGACGGGGGGCGACGAAGCCGCGCTGTTCGCCGCAGACCTCTACCGCATGTACGAACGCTTCGCCGCCGAGCAGGGCTGGAAGGTTGAGATGGTCTCCGCCAACGCCAACGAACTGGGGGGCTTCAAGGAAGTCGTTGCGAATGTCGCGGGCACGGGCGTGTTCGCGCGGCTCAAGTACGAAAGCGGTGTCCACCGTGTGCAGCGCGTGCCGGTGACGGAAAGCGGCGGGCGCATCCACACCAGCGCGGCGACCGTGGCCGTGCTGCCCGAGCCCGATGAAGTCGATGTCCAGATCGAGCCGGGCGATATCAAGATCGATATCTATCGCGCGTCCGGCGCGGGCGGGCAGCATGTGAACACCACCGATTCCGCCGTGCGGCTCACCCACCTGCCCACCGGCCTCGTGGTGATCCAGCAGGACCAGCGCAGCCAGCACAAGAACAAGGACAAGGCGATGCAGGTGCTGCGCACGCGGCTCTATGACCTGCGGCGTGCCGAAGCCCACGGCGCGGAGGCCGAGGCGCGCAAGGCGATGGTCGGTTCGGGGGACCGCTCCGAGCGCATCCGCACCTACAATTTCCCGCAAGGCCGCGTTACCGATCACCGCATCAACCTGACGCTGCACCGCCTGCCCGAGATTCTCGAAGGCCCCGGCCTTGGCGAGCTCATCGACGCGCTCTCCGCCGAAGATCAGGTCAAGCGCCTCGCCGCGCTCGATGCCTGAAGCCTATGCCTGACGTCCGCACCGCGCTGCGCGAGGCGGCCGAGCGTCTCGCCGCCACCAGCGATACTGCGCGGCTCGATGCCGAACTGCTCATGGCCCATGTGCTTGGCGTTTCCCGCACCGAACTGTTGCTGCGGCACCTCCATTCCGGACCTCCAGCAGGCTTCACGGCCATTCTGGACCGCCGCCTGAACCACGAACCGATCGCCTATATTCTTGGCACGCAACCGTTCTACGGACTTGATCTCGAAGTCGGCCCCGCCGTTCTCATTCCGCGCGGTGACAGCGAAACCGTCGTAGAAGCAGCCCGCTTCACGCGCGAAGGCAGGCCGCCTGCGCGCATTCTTGATCTTGGCACGGGATCGGGCGCGCTGCTGCTGGCGGCGCTGACGCTCTGGCCGGACGCGCAAGGGACCGGGCTCGAACGCTCCGCCGCGGCGCGCGAAGTTGCCGCCCGCAATGCCGCCCGCAATGGCCTTGCGGACCGTGCACGGATCATCGCCGGAGACTGGACACAGCCCGGCTGGACGGGTGGTTTGGGCACTTTCGACCTCGTTCTCGCCAACCCGCCGTATGTCGAGGAAGGAGCCGCACTCGCCTTGTCCGTCAGCGCGCATGAACCTGCCGAAGCGCTTTTTGCCGGTCTCGACGGCCTCGATGATTATCGCCGTTTGATCCCCGCCCTGCCCGCCCTTCTGACCCCTGGAGGGACGGCCTTGTTCGAGATCGGCGCCGCGCAGGGCGAGGCCGTCAAAGCGCTCGCAGAGGCCACCGGGTTCGGCGCCCGGATCCACAAAGACCTCGCTGGCCGGCCACGCTGCGTCGAAATGGCGTGATTTCGGCAAACATTTCGCTTGGCAAGGCGGCGGCGGCTCACTAATCAGGGCCTCAGGCAGGGCGACGGATGAAGGCTTCCCGTCCCGGCTTACTCCACCATTTGCATCGATGGCCGGCAAGGCAAGCTGGCAACGCGCAGATGCTGGACACCACGAATGTTCGCATTCGCGGTGGAGGATGCGCGGCAGCGGGGTCATGCAGTCCGGACCCAGAAGTTGCGCCACGTCTGACCCAGGTTGAAAAGAGCCGGGTCAAGGTTGCACCGAAACAGGAAAGTGCCTGACTTGAACAACAATCGTGGTAACAACCGCCGGCGCGGTCGCGGGAACAACAACCGCCCGCAGGGTGGCGGCCAGCAGCTCAACCGGATCGACAGCCGCGCGCGGGGCAATGCCCCCCAGATGCTCGAGAAATATCGCAAGCTTGCGCAGGACGCGCACCTCAATGGCGATCGCGTCCAGGCCGAGTACTACCTCCAGTTTGCCGATCACTACTTCCGTGTGATCGCTGACAGCCGCACCCGCGTCGATGAGCAGCGCCAGCGCCCCGCAGGCGAACGCTGGAACGAGGGCGAAGGCGAGGACGACGGCACCGACTTCTCGATGGACAACGATTTCCCCGCGTTTGACCGCCCGCAGAGCCGGCGCGACGAGAACCGGGAGCCCCGCGATAACCGGGAACCCCGTGAAGGCCGGGATCAGCGCGAGTTCCGCGAGCCGCGTGAGAATCGCGAGCCGCGTGAGAATCGCGAGCCGCGTGAGAATCGTGAGCCCCGGGGAAACCGCGAACCGCGTGAACCGCGCGAGAATCCGCGCCCCCGCTTCGAACCCGCCGTGGCCGCCGAAAACATGGTCCGTGCGGACGAGGGCGAGCCGATCAGCGACGCTGCCGACAATCCGTTCGTCCGCGAAAGCCGCTCGCAGCGCGGCCTGCGCCCGCGCACCGATCGCCGTCCGCCCCGCGAGGCTGAAGAAGCACCGGTTGCCGCGCTCGATCCAATGAGCCTGCCGCCGGCCATCGGCCTCCGCGCCGCGCCGGAACCGGTCGAGGAAGCCCCTGCGGCAGACGTGGCTGCGGCCGAGGCCCCGGCGCCCAAGCGCCGTGGCCGCCCCCGCAAGAACCCGCTGCCCGAAGCAGCGGAAGGCTGATCACGGCCGGTCACAACGACTGAACGGGTCCGCCGCTTGCACAAACCTGCCCCGCGCCGGATGCCGCTCGCGCTGGTCGGCGCGGGCGCGTTGGCGGCGACTGGCTTCCAGCCCCTCGCGCTGTGGCCGTTCACGCTGGCGGCGCTCGCCTTCCTGATTGACCAGCTTGAGCAGGCCCGCTCGGCCCGCCGCGCAGCGCTTGCCGGATGGCTGTTCGGCCTCGGCTATTTCACCCTCGGCAACAACTGGATCGCAACGGCCTTCACCTATCAGGCCGCGATGCCGGCATGGCTGGGGTGGATCGCGGTGGTGCTGCTGGCGGTGTACCTCGCGGTGTTCCCGGCATTTGCGGCATTTCTCGGCGTATGGCTGGCCCGGCGTTGGCGAGCGGCACTGCTACCCGCGTTCGCAGGATCGTGGACCATTGCGGAACTCCTGCGGGGATGCGTGTTCACCGGCTTTGCGTGGAACCCGCTCGCGATGGTGGCGCTGGGCGGGTTTGGCCGCCCCGGCCTTGCGGCCATTGCACCATGGACGGGGACATATGCCCTGTCAGGTCTCGTAGTCCTTCTCGCAGGCATGTGGCTGTTCGCGTGGCGCGTAGCGCAAGCCTATCGGCTCTATGCGGCGGCCATCATCGCGGCGTTCCCGGCTGGGCTGATGATGATGCCCCTCCACGGTAGCAGCCGGGAAGGCCACATCGCCTATACGCTGGTCCAGCCCGATATCGGGCAGGACACGATCAACGATCCCAGTCTTTACGAGAGCCAGTTCCAGGGCATCGCCCGGCTTTCGCTGCCGCGCAGCCCGGGTTCGCAGCGCGTGGTGCTGTGGCCCGAGGGCGGGCTGCCCGATTATCTGCGGCCCGGCTATCCGCAGTTCTTCTACAACGCCGCGACCTACGCCGCAGACCCCGCCCTCGCACGACAACGCATCGGGCGGGTGATCGGCCCGGGCAGCCTGCTGCTCACCGGGGCGACCGACCTTGTGCTGCAAGGCGGCGAAGTCACCGCCGCGCGCAACGTGGTCACCGCGCTGGGTAGCGAAGGCGCAATTCGGGGCAGCTATGCCAAGGCGCATCTGGTACCCTACGGCGAATACCTGCCGATGCGCACATGGCTCGCCCCGCTGGGCCTTTCGCGGCTGGTTTCGGGCAGCCTCGATTTCCTTCCAGGCCCGGGACCGCGCACGCTCGATATGGGCGCCTATGGCAAGGTCGGCGTGCAGATCTGCTACGAGATCGTGTTCTCCGGCGAAGTGACGGACCGCGCGCACCGGCCGGACTATATCTTCAATCCCTCGAACGATGGCTGGTTCGGCGCATGGGGCCCGCCGCAGCACCTCGCGCAGGCCCGCATGCGCGCGATCGAGGAAGGCCTGCCCATTCTCCGCGCCACGACGACCGGAATCAGCGCCGTTATCGACGCTGACGGGGTGGTCCGCCAATCGGTGCCCCGGCTGACCGCTGGCCGGCTTGATGGCCTCGTACCCCCCGCCCATGCGGCCACGCTGTTTGCCCGGCTCGGCAACCGGCTCGCCCTTGCGTGGGCACTTGTGCTGCTGGGTGTGTCGCTCGTGGTTGCAAGGCGGCGCGGAGGACGCTAGGGACGCCACATAAAGGATTCTTTATATCATATAGGAAGCCCCCATGCGCACCGACTACCTGTTCACGTCCGAAAGCGTTTCCGAAGGCCACCCGGACAAGGTTGCCGACCAGATCAGCGATGGAATCGTGGACCTGTTCCTTTCCAAGGATCCCGAGGCGCGCATCGCCTGCGAGACGCTGACGACCACGCAGCTGGTGGTGTTAGCCGGTGAAATCCGCTGCAAGGGCGTCTACGAGAACGGCGAATGGGCTGCTGGCGCGCAGGAAGAGATCGAGCAGACCGTGCGCGACACGGTGAAGCGCATCGGCTATGAGCAGGACGGCTTCCACTGGGCAAAGTTCGAGTTCATCAACCGCCTGCACGGCCAGTCCGCGCACATCGCGCAGGGCGTCGATGCTGCCGACAACAAGGATGAAGGCGCCGGCGATCAGGGCATCATGTTCGGTTACGCGACCGACGAGACGCCCGATCTGATGCCCGCCACGCTCTACTACAGCCACAAGATCCTCGAGCGCATGGCCGCCGATCGCCATTCGGGCGCGGCCCCGTTCCTCGAACCCGATGCCAAAAGCCAGGTCACGCTGCGCTACGAAGGCTCGCTCCCCGTCGCCGCGACCGCTGTCGTTGTCTCGACCCAGCACGCGCCGGGCTATGACGAGGGCGAGAAGGAAGCCGAACTCCACGCCTATGTGAAGCGCGTGATCGCAGAGGTCATTCCGCCGGTGCTGCTGCGCGACACCACGTACTACATCAATCCGACCGGCTCGTTCGAGATCGGTGGACCCGATGGCGACGCCGGCCTCACCGGCCGCAAGATCATCGTCGACACCTACGGCGGCGCGGCTCCGCACGGCGGTGGTGCGTTTTCGGGCAAGGATCCGACCAAGGTGGACCGCTCGGCCGCCTACATCACCCGCTACCTTGCCAAGAACGTGGTGGCCTCGGGACTTGCCACGCGCTGCACGATCCAGATCGCCTATGCGATCGGCGTGTCCGAACCGCTCTCGCTCTATGTCGACACGCACGACACCGGCACCGTTGGCGACGACAAGATCGAAGCCGCGATTCTGGCCATCACCAAGCTCGGCGGCCTGACCCCGCGCGCGATCCGCACGCACCTTGGCCTCAACAAGCCCATCTACCAGCCGACCGCTGCCTATGGCCACTTTGGCCGCAAGACGGATGGCGACTTCTTCCCGTGGGAACGCCTCGACCTCGTCGACGACCTCAAGGCCGCGTTCGCCTGACAAGCAAAAGGGTGCGGCAGCCATCGCTTCCGCACCGCCGGAACAGCGCAAGGCGCGGGGAGCTTTCGGCTCCTCGCGCCTTCGCTTTTTTACCCGAACATGCCCTTGCGCGGACCCAGATAGCCGAACAGGTAGGCGCCAACCTTGCGCATCTGGATTTCCTCCGCGCCTTCGGTGATGCGGTAGCGGCGGTGGTGGCGGTAGATGTGTTCGAATGGCTTGTGCCGCGAATAGCCGATGCCGCCATGGACCTGCATCGCGCGGTCTGCCGCTTTGCAGACCAGCCGGTTCGCCCAGTAGTTGCACATCGAGACCTTGTCCGAGAGCTCGCGCTCGATGCGCTTGTGGCCGCCTTCCTCGGCTTCGAGCCGGTCCATTTCCCACGCCGTCTTGCGGATCAGCAGACGCAGCATTTCGCACTGGGTGGCAAGCTCGACCAGCGGGAACTGGATCGCCTGGTTGTGAGCCAGCTCCTCGCCAAAGGGCTTGCGTTCGCGGGCATAGCGTACCGATTCCTCGATACAGAAGGTGGCCGCTCCCAGCGATGAAGCCGCTTGCCGGATGCGATTCTGGTGGACGAAGCTCTGCGCGATGGCGAGGCCGCCGCCCTCCGGCCCGAGCATCGCGCTTTCCGGCACCCAGACATTGGTGAGCGAAAGCCGCGGGTGGTCCGTCGGCATGTTGAAGGTCCACAAGTATTCCTCGATCACCAGCCCCGGCGAGGGGTTGGGCACCAGGAGGCAGGTGATCCCGCGCGCATCGCCCGGCTCGCCCGCCGTCCGCGCAAAGACCGCGCAGTGGCTGGCGATGTGCATGCCGGTGATCCACATCTTCTCGCCATCGATCCGCCAGCCGGGCACGCCATCGCGCGTTTCACGCACCGCGCGGGTTTCCATGTGGGTCGCGTCCGAACCGTGGCGCGCTTCCGTGAGGCCGAACGAGACGCGGCGGGTGCGCGCGAAGCCGCCGAGGATGAATTCCTCCTGCTGTTCGGGCGTGCCGAAGTGTTCGAACATGTTCACGAACGGGAAATTGCCCACGATCGAATGCTCGTTCTGCAGATCGTTGTGCAGACCGAGACCCTTCTGCGTGAAGTGATCGCGGATCACCGCCATCCAGAGGTTCTTGCCATCCTTGCCGCCATACTTCTTGGGCGCGGAAAAGCGCCAGTGGCCCGCAGCATCGGCACGGCGGGCAGCCTCGATCAGCAAGGCTTCCCAATCGTGGCGCGGCAGGCCCTGATTTTCGAAATCGGTGCGCGCATATTCGCGGCGGTGATCGAAGAAGCGGATGTTGTCATCCGCCTGTTCGAGCGGCTTGATCTCGCTGTCGATGAAGGCGTCGAGCTCGGCGAGGTAGTCTAAAAGCTCCTGCGGCAGATCGAAGTTCATGTGTTGCTCTCCCAGATTCGGCATGCTTCGGCGAGCGCAGGATATTTCGGCATATCGGCGGCCAGCGTATCGAGCACGCGGCGGCGCAGCGCGGCGAGCAGGCCTGGTTCGGCGAAGGTGGTGCGCCCGGCCAGAATCGCCTCGCTCAGTGCCTTGTCGTGCGGGCTGGGGCGGCCGGCCAGTTCGCGGCGGACGATGCCCAGCGCGTTCTGCGCGACGGCGAGCTCGAACCGCTCGCGCCCGGCCGCCATGTGCGGTTTCACCGTGGATGCGAGCCATTCGGAAACGGCGGTGAGGATTTCGGCCGCGCTCGGCTCGCCCTCTCCCGGCACGGGCGGCGCAGGAGCAGGCGGTAACGACCGGGCGCGCTCCGCCTCGGGGGCATCGGCTTCGAGCAGCAAGAGCAGATCGAGATCCTGCTCGGCCGCGCGCCTTGCCACGATGACGCGTTCGAGGGAGCGATCCGCGCCGCTGCGCCAGCCCCTGCCCATCGAGAGCGCGGAAAGCGCCCACCACACCGTGCGGTAGATCAGCCAGAAGCGGAACCGCGCCGGATCGAACGCGGTGCCGCCCGCGGCTTCATACGCGCGCGCCAGGTCTTCGATCTGGCCAAGGCCAAAGCCGCGCTGGTCGAGCCGGCCAAAGCGCCAGACCGTCATGCATCCGAACGCCAAATCCTCATGCGGATCACCGAGGTGCGCGAGTTCCCAATCGAGCACGGCGGAAAGGCGCCCGCCTTCGACCATGATGTTCCCGATCCTGAGATCCCCGTGCAACACCGCAAGCGGCACGGGCGGTGGCAGGTTGGCGCGGAGCCACGCCAGCCCAAGCGCGATGGGCGGCCGGTCGCCTCCCGCTTCGGCAAACTGCGCCGCAAGCGCCTCTACCCCGGCGGCGGGTTCCAGCACTGGGAGGAACGGCAGTGCGGCCGGATCGAGCGCGTGAACCCCGGCCATTGCGGAGGCGATTTCGCCGAGCAGCGCAGGCGGGGAAGACAAGGCATTTTCCGGATCGGGCGAGCCGGGCACGCAGCGCATGATGAAGCCGAGGCCGAGATCGTCTTCAGGCGCCAACTCCACCACGACTTCCGGGGCGGGCACGCCGCCTGCGCTAGCGCAGCGAATCACCGCGGCTTCCTTGGCCATGTCGAGCTGGCGATTGGCGACCCATTCTGCCGAAGGCGCGCGGCGCAGCACAAAGGCATCGCCGCCCGTCTCGAAGCGCCAGCTCTGCATGTTGGCGCCGCCGGAAAGCCGCAGCAGGCCCGTGACCGGTCCCGACCAGCCCGCGCGCGCCATCACGCTTGCAAGCCCTTCGACCAGCCCACTGGCCAGTGTTTGCTGCGCCTCTGCCTTCATCCGCTCCTCTTGCCCCTTGGTGACCGGGTTATTCGCTTTGCGCTTGGGTCCGCCACTATCATTAATCGCGCGGTTAATGTCCAGCGAGCGGTTCGGCGCGAGAGTCGCCTGAGGGCGCCTTACGGCAGGCCGCGCGCCACGCGCGACCATCTGCCTGCAGGGCACTTGCGGCGGAATCACAATCAGTTAGGCTGCTAATAGATCCTAAACGGGTTCTGGGCTAAGAGGGACCATGACTGCCGGTCGCATGAGGATGAGCAAGTGGGTCGCGGCTGCGCTTTGGTGCGCTGCGCCGCTGCTGCTGGTCGCCGCACCGGCAGAGGCGCGTCCCGGCTCCAGCCTGCAAAACGCGCGCGATGCCGCAATCGAGAGCCAAGTCTCCGCCATCGTCGCGCAAGGGCGCGGGCGCATCGGCGTCGCTGCGGTCGATCTCGATGGCGGCGGGCAGATCCTGATCAATGGCGATATGCCGTTCCCGATGGCCAGCACCGCCAAGATCGCGGTAGCCGCCACCTATCTTGCGGGCGTGGAGCAGGGCCGCTTGCGGCTCGATCAGACCTTCCCGATGATGGTGCCGGTGGCTGAATCCGCTGGATCACGCGGCTCGGTCGCGGCAGTGCGCCCCGGCATGGTCATGTCCGCGCAGAGCCTGATGGAGCTTTCCATCACACGCAGCGACAATCACGCGACCGATGGCCTGATCGCCGCGGTCGGCGGGATCGGTTCGGTCAATGCCTGGCTCAGCCGCATCGGCGTTTCGGGCCAGCATCTCGATCACACGATGGCCACGCTGGTGCGCGATGATGGCCGGGTCAATCCAGTCACCACCATCGATACCCGCACCAGCAGCACGCCGCGCGCCATGGTTTCGCTGCTCGCCGCGATCGATCGCGGCGGCGCGCTCAGCCCGGAAAGCCGCGCGGTGCTGCTCGATACGATGACCCGCACGAGCACGGGCCGCAACCGCATCCGCAGCGGGCTGCCCGAAGGCGTGGTCTTCGCGCACAAGACGGGAACGCTGGCCGGGGTTACCGACGATGTCGGGATCGTGCGCCTGCCCGATGGCCGTCACCTTGCGATCGCGATCTTCGTGACGGGGCCGGAAGGCCATACCACGCACGCCGGGATGATCGCGCAGATCGCCCGCGTGCTTTACGACGGCTACAGCCAGGCACCGCTGCCCAGCGCTTTCGAGACCGCGCGCCGCTGATTTCCTGAAAAGCTGACCAGGTGTTGCGCCGCAAATGCGCCATGTTTCGCCGTGCGCGTATCCAGCACAAAAGAAAAGGGGCGTGGCCGCCAAAGCGGCCACACCCCTCTATCTCGATCAAACCCTTGCGGGGTTGATTACATGTGAGCGGCTTCGCTCGAAGCGTCAGCAGCAGGAGCCGAAGCGTCCATGGCGCCTTCGGAAGCCGAGCCCGATGCGTCCATGGCAGCGTCGGTCGATTCCATAGCGGCTTCGGTAGCGGGGGCTTCAGGAGCCTTTTCCGAGCAACCGGCGAGAGCGAAGGCAGTGCCGGCGACTGCGGCGAGGAGGAGCTTGCGCATGCGTTACAATCCCTGGATTGAAGTGGACCGCGCCGGGCCCGCAGCCCGCCGCAAAGCCTACTCTGGCGGTAGACTTCTCGCCCCAATTAATCGGCAATTCACCTGCTTGCAAGTCCTAGGAGCAGCAAAGCCGTCATAGACCAGTTATATTTATGAATTTAAACTATTTTTGCCGTGCGCCTTGAGGTTCTGCGCAGGGATTCGCGCGCAATGAATCATCGCCAGATTGCTGCAGCGCCGCAACATCGGGCGCTTTCGCTGGCAGGGTCGAAGCGCTACCACGGCAGATATGGACACCTCAGCGCAGCCTGCCACGCCGCCCCAGCGTCATCTCTATCTGATCGACGGATCGGCCTATATCTTCCGCGCCTATCACCGCCTCCCGCCGCTGACCAATCCGGCTGGTGTGCCGGTGGGCGCGGTATATGGCTACACCACAATGCTGTGGAAGCTGGCGGAAGACCTCCACAAGGCGGACGGGCCGACGCACCTTGCGGTCATCCTCGACAAGGGTTCGATCACTTTCCGCAATGCGCTCTATGACCAGTACAAAGCGAACCGCCCGCCGCCGCCCGAAGACCTTGTCCCGCAGTTTCCGCTGATCCGTGATGCGACCCGCGCGTTCAGCCTCGCCTGCATCGAGGAAGAGGGTCTGGAAGCCGACGATCTCATCGCCTCCTATGCGCGCGCGGCCGCCTTGCAGGGCTGGAACGTGACGATCGTCTCGTCCGACAAGGATCTGATGCAGCTGGTCGGCCGCAAGACCGAGGCCGGCGGCTATGTCGACATGCTCGATACGATGAAGAATCAGCGGATCGATCTGCCCGAAGTCATGGAGAAGTTCGGGGTCGAACCGGAGCGCGTGGGCGACGTGCTGGCGCTGATGGGCGATGCGGTCGATAACGTGCCCGGCATTCGCGGCATCGGGCCGAAGACGGCGACCAAGCTGATCCAGGAACACGGCACGCTCGAAGGCGCGCTGGCGGCCGCGCCCACGATGAAGCCGGGCAAGCTGCGCGACAGCCTGATCGAACAGGCTGACATGGCGCGCCTTTCGCGCCAGCTGGTGCAGCTCAAGGAAGATTGTGCGCTGCCGTTGCCGCTTGAATCTTTCGAGCTGACCGCAATCCCGCCCGAACCGCTCGCGGCGTTTCTGGGCGAACACGGCTTCACCAGCCTGCTGCGCAAGCTGGCCACTGCGCCTGCGGACGCGCCCGCTGCGAGCGGTGCTCCGGCCGCCGCGCCAGGCGGCGCCGCAGAAACCCGCCAGAACCTGCCCGAATGGCCCGCGATCGATACCAGTGCCTATCGCTGCCTGCAGACACTGGACGATATCGCCGCATGGGCGAAGCGCGCCGAGGCCGCGCGCGTGGTGGCCGTCGATACCGAGACCAGCGCGCTCGATGCGATGCAGGCGGATCTCGTCGGCGTGAGTCTCGCGCTCGGCCCGGGCGATGCCTGCTACATCCCGCTCGGCCACCGCGGCAGCGACATGTTTGCCGAAGCGCCGGTCCAGGCCCCGCGCGAGGCTGCGCTGGCGCTGCTGAAGCCGCTCCTTGAAAGCGACGCCGTCCTCAAGATCGGCCAGAACATCAAGTACGATATCAACGTGCTGGCGCGCTATGGCGTCATGGTTTCGCCGATCGACGATACCATGGTGATGAGCTTCTGCCTCGATGCCGGACGCAGCGCAGCGGGCGTCGGCGGGCACGGCATGGACGAGCTGGCGGAGCGGCTGCTTGGCCACACCACGATTCCCTTCAAGGACGTGTGCGGCACCGGCAAGAAGGCGATCTCCTTCGCCGAAGTGCCGCTGGCCGATGCGACGCGCTATGCCGCCGAGGACTCCGAAGTCACCTGGCGGCTCCACGCGCTGCTGGCTCCGCGCCTTGCCGAAGAAGGTGGCACACGCATCTATGAGCAGGTCGACCGGCCGCTGGTGCCGGTGGTGGCGAGCATGGAGCGCCATGGCATCCGCGTGGACCGCGAACGGCTGGCAGGGCTTTCGGCGCAATTCGCCGAGTCCATCGCCGGCCTTGAAACCGTGATCCACGAGAAGGCCGGCCAGCCCTTCACCATCGGCAGCCCCAAGCAGCTGGGCGAAATCCTGTTCGACAAGCTGGGCTACAAGGGCGGCAAGAAGGGCAAGACCGGGCAATATTCGACTGACCAGTCGGTGCTCGAAGGCCTTGCCGCGCAAGGGGCCGAAGTGGCCACGCTGGTGCTCGAATGGCGCCAGCTCTCGAAGCTCAAATCGACTTATACCGATGCGCTGCAAGCCGCGATAAACCCGGCGACGGGACGCGTCCACACCAGCTACAGCCTCGTGGGCGCGCAGACCGGGCGGCTTTCCTCCAACGACCCCAACCTGCAGAACATTCCGATTCGCACCGAGATCGGCCGCCAGATCCGCGAAGCTTTCGTCGCGGAACCCGGCAACGTGCTGCTCGCGGCGGACTACAGCCAGATCGAACTGCGGCTCGCGGCGCATATGGCCGATGTGCCTGCGCTCAAGGAGGCTTTTGCCGCGGGCGAGGACATCCATTCGCGCACTGCCATGGAACTGTTCGGCACGGTCGACCGGGATACGCGCGGGCGTGCCAAGACGATCAACTTCGCGATCCTCTACGGCATCAGCCGCTGGGGCCTTGCGGGCAGGCTCGGCGTGAGCGCGGAAGAAGCGCAGGCGATGATCGACCGCTACTTCGAACGCTTCCCCGGCATCCAGCGCTATATCCACGAGACGCTGGAGAGCGTGCGCGCGCAGGGCTATTCGGAGACGCTGTTTGGCCGCAAGACGTGGTTCCCGCGCATCAATTCGAAGAATCAGGCCGAACGGCAGGGCAGCGAACGCGCTGCCATCAACGCACCGATCCAGGGCACCAGCGCGGATATCATCAAGCGCGCAATGGCGCGCATGATGCCGGCGCTGCAGGCGGCCGGGCTGGGGCATGCGCGGATGCTGCTGCAGGTGCACGACGAACTGGTGTTCGAACTGCCCGAGGCCGATGTCGCGGCGGCGAAGCCAGTGATCGAGGCGGTAATGGCGCGTGCAGCCGAACCGGCGGTCAAGCTCACCGTGCCGCTGGGCGTGGAGATCGGCACCGGCGCGAGCTGGGGCGCGGCGCACTGAGCGCCGCTCACTCCATCGGGACGAACGGCTTGATATCCTTGGTCTTCAGCCAGAGCATTTCCTCGTTCGGGACCGAATTGGTCAGCGCATAGAGCACTTCGGCAGCTGCGGCGCTGAGGCCCATTTCGCGGTAGTAATCGAGGTAGACCTGGTTCGCCGGTGCATCGGGGGCAAAATCACTCGGCTCGTGGCCGCTTTCGTCCTTCCAGGCATGGACGCCGAATTCGGCATCGGGTGCGGCGTGGCGGCTGGCGCCGGCAAGGAAGATCTCGACCCCGCCCGAGCGCACCGAGCCGCCCGAAGGCACATCGGTCGTCAGGCCATGGTCGCGGATCAACCGCCCGAGCGCGAGGTTCGCGCCGTCGTCGGACGTCCCCGGACAATCCACCAGTTCGAGCACGTGAATGCCGGGGTGCGCCTTCAGCATGTCCCTGAACTGGTCCGGAGCCGCGCCATCGACTTCGCCCACCAGCGCGGCGTGTGCGCCATCAACCACCGCGAACGGGCCGAAGCGCGGCAGGCCGGCAATAGCCCTTGCGATCCGCTGGCTGCGCGGTTCCTCGACCACGGTTTGTGTGGTGGTCACTTCGGTCCACTTGGTCCCGTGCGAATCGACCCAGGTGCGCGTCGCGACCTGCTGCGCGGCAAGGGGAGCCGCGCCGGCAATGCTGAGCAGCAAGGCGCAGATGATTCGCTTCATGATGCGCATATTGTCTGCCGAAGCTTGCCATTTTTCCAGCAAAACGCGGTAAACCGGGCTTAACGCCCTTTTGCTTCCAAATTGGCGCGACCTGCTGTGCGCCCCTATCCGCGATCAAGGCCCGCCCCTAGTCTGCCTGGCTGTCTGGGAGTTTACATGGTCGCGCTGGTATCAACGGTTGCCTATCTCGGGCTGGAGGCCCGCGCCGTTGAAGTGCAGTGCCAGATCGCGCCCGGGCTGCCGGCCTTTCGCGTGGTCGGCCTGCCCGACAAGGCGGTGGGCGAAAGCCGTGAGCGGGTGCATTCCGCGCTGGCCGCGCTGGGCCTTGCGCTGCCGCCAAAGCGCATCACGGTGAACCTTTCGCCGGCCGATCTCCCCAAGGAAGGCTCGCACTACGACCTGCCGATCGCGCTGGCCCTGCTGGCGGCGATGGGCGTGGTCGATCTGGAAGCCATCGCGGACTACGTGGCGGTTGGCGAACTCGCGCTCGATGGCCGGGTGATCGCCAGCCCCGGCGTGCTGCTGGCGGCGCTCCACGCCAGCGGGATCGAGAAAGGGCTGATCTGCCCTGCCACACAAGGCGCCGAAGCGCGCTGGGCCAGCGGGGTGGAGATCGTCGCCGCGCCCGATCTCATCAGCCTGCTCAACCATCTCAAGGGCACACTGCGGCTGCCCATTCCCGAACCGGGCGAAGTGGACCCGCCGCAGCGCCGCGCCGATCTGAGGCAAGTCAAAGGACAGGAGACCGCCAAGCGCGCGCTCGAGATCGCGGCGGCTGGCGGGCACAATCTCTTGATGATCGGGCCGCCGGGTGCGGGCAAATCGCTGATGGCCTCATGCCTGCCGGGTATTCTCCCGGAACTCACGCCCACCGAAGCGCTCGAAGCATCGCTGGTCGCTTCGGTGGCGGGATTGCTCGAGGATGGCCGGATCAGCCGCGCCCGGCCTTTTCGCAGCCCGCACCATTCCGCCTCGATGGCGGCGCTGACGGGCGGCGGATTGAAGGTGCGGCCGGGTGAGGTCAGCCTCGCGCATCTTGGTGTGCTGTTCCTCGATGAACTCCCTGAATTCCAGCGCGCCGTGCTCGATTCGCTGCGCCAGCCGCTGGAAACGGGTGAAGTCACGGTCGCGCGCGCCAATGCGCATGTGACGTTCCCGGCGCGGGTGCAGTTGATCGCAGCAATGAACCCCTGCCGCTGCGGGCATCTGGGCGATCCGGCGCTGGGCTGCAGCCGCGCGCCGCGCTGCGCTGGCGACTATCAGTCCAAGGTTTCCGGCCCCTTGCTGGACCGCATCGACCTCCATGTCGAAGTGGATCCCGTTTCCGCCGCCGATCTGGCCCTGCCCCCGCCCGCCGAAGGATCGGACGCCGTCGCCGCCCGCGTGGCGGCAGCGCGGCGCGTGCAGACCATGCGGCTCGATGGCAGCGGGCGGCGCACCAATGCCGAACTGGAAGGCGATCTCCTCGAACAGTACGCCACGCCGGACGAGCCGGGGCGCAAGCTCCTCGCCCAAGCGGCAGAGGCGATGCGGCTATCGGCGCGCGGCTATACGCGGATGCTGCGCCTGGCGAGGACCATTGCGGATCTCGCGGGTGCGGATACGGTGGGACGCGTGCATGTGGCGGAGGCGCTGAGCTATCGGCGGATTGCGCCAAGGGCCTAGCGGGGATGATCTTGGCAGAAGCACCGGTCAGCGACGAGATGAAGAATGCGCCGGAATATCGGCGCTTCCGCCGTGTGCTCATGTGGACGATTTTGCCGCTGCTTGCCCTTTTCCTTGTCCGGGAAACACTCTTCGGTGGCACGGTCCTTCTGACCCAGGCGCCACAACCACTCAACATTTTCACCTATTTTATCGGAGTTCTGTTTGGCTTTTATCTCTTTATCGAGATGTGGCGTTTCAGGGGCGTCCGCCAAGTCGGCCCTGCCAAGAGCCTTGTCGCGTCTATCGCTGTTGTACCGTTTTCCGTCATCGCAATGGCTTATGTCGGACGGATGGGCTTCGAACTGGCTGCCTTTGGGTTTAGCGCAGTTCATGCGGCACCAATCGAACTCCGAATCTCGGAGGTTATGAGTGGGAAATCAGGCAGCCGGCTGCTCCTCAAGCTGCGCCCTGACGCACGCGAAGTACAGGCTTGGACGACCTACAAAACATTTCTGGATCTTGCCGCAATACGACCTCCACTTTGGCAACGCTCGTTCGATCAGTACCCCTTTTGCGTCACGCTCCCTGTCGAACAGGGCCGGTGGGGGGCACAGCGAGCTCTCGTACCAAGATTTTGGGAGGCGGGGCTAACAGCATATCACCTGTGCGCGACCCCGCCGGTTGCTCAAGCCGGGGCGAGGCTCTGACGCCTGCCTACCGCCCCGCCATCGCCTTGGCCTTCGCAAGATAAGTGCGCCCGATCCGCAGCAGCTCACCATCCGCCAGCTGCGCGGACCATACGCCGAGCCCATCGTGCTTCAGCCCCGCAATCCGATCGCGCCGCACGATGGTGGAGCGGTGCAGGCGGATGAAGCGTTCGGGATCGAGCCGGTCTTCCAGCCGCTGGATCGTGTGGAGCAGGAGGTAGCTTCGGGCACCCACATGCAGTCGCACATAGTCGCGCTCGGCGTCGATACGGTCGATATCGCCCGCAGCGATGCGGATCAGCTCGCTGCGGTGGGGCACCCAGAATTCCTCGATCCACGGGCTTTCGGCGGCGGCTTCGGCGGGTGCCGGGGCCGCACTGTCGCGCCGGGCGAGGGCACGCTCCACCGCGCGTTCGAGCCGGTCCTGCGCGACCGGCTTGAGGACATAGTCCACCGCCTCGCAATCGAACGCCTCGACCGCGAAGTGATCATGCGCGGTCACGAAGATCACCGCCGGGCGGGGCGACATCCTCATAAGGCCGCGCGCGACGCCGAGGCCATCGACTTCGGGCATCGTCATGTCGAGCAGCACGAGTTCGGGTGCCAGCGCCTCGCACAGGCGCAGCGCCGCAGCGCCGTCGCTCGCCGTGCCGACCACGTTGAGCGCCGGAATGCGCGCACACAGGATCTGCATGCGCTCCACCGCGAGCGGTTCATCATCGACGATAAGCGTGCGCATCTGTTCCCCGGCTCCCCTTTTCAATCGCAACCCGACCGCACCAGCGGGATCGTCAGCACGGTGGCATAGCCGCCCGCCGGAAGCGGTGCGCTTTCCACCCGCGCCTCATCACCGAAGCGCGCGGCGAGCCGGTTGCGCACGTTTTCAAGCCCGATCCCCGTTCCGCCGTTCTCGCAGGTCTTGCCCGGGCCATCGTCCGCCACGGTGAGCACGAGCTTGCCACCTGCCTCCTGCGCGGCGATGCGGATCGTAACAGGCCGGGTGCTGGCCGAAACGCCGTATTTGATCGAGTTTTCGACCAGCGGCTGAAGAATCATGCCCGGTACGCAGGCGTTTTCGAGGCTTTCCGGCACATCGAATTCGCACGCCAGCCGCTCGGGAAAGCGCACCGCCTCGATCTCCAGATAGTGCCGCTGAAGCGCGATCTCGTCCGCCAGCGGCACGTCCGAGGTGGGATCGCCCGCGAGGCTGTGGCGATAGAAGCTGGAGATCGTCTGGATCATCTTCTCCGCCTGCTCGGTACGGCCGACCATGACCAGCGCGGACAGGGAATTGAGCGTGTTGAACAGGAAGTGCGGATTGACCTGATAGCGCAGCGAACGCAGCTCCGCCGCCTTGGCCGCGCGCTTGTATTCACCCTCGCGCCGTTCGGACGCGCGCGCCATTTCGGCATTGCCGAGTGCGATATAGAGCCCGGCCCAGGCGATCAGCAGGAAGTACCGGCCCAGCGCAACATCGGTGAGCTGCTTCCACAGCCCTTCATCCTCGATCACCTTGCTGATGATCGCGCTGTGAAGCTGGGTATCGCCATCCGAGGCGGCCGGCGCCGGAACAGGTGGGGGGGCCGGTGCAGCGGTCGCCGTCGGGGTGTCAATCGGCGCTGGTGTTGCCGCAGCCTTTGCCGGGGACTGGGCCGCAACGTGGCGCGCAGCAGGCTGTTGCGGCCTCGCGGCGCGGGCCTTGTGCTCCTTTGCGCCGCGTGCGCGCACTTCCTTCACTGCTGCGCCGACCGGACCGGGAGGGACAGGCGGGACATCCTTTTCCGCCACCAGCCCCGCATCGGCGAGGCTGCGCAGCACGTTCCAGCGCACCGCATCTATCGCGGCAAGGCGCGCCTGCGCGGCCGAAAGCTGCGCTTCGCTGCGCGCCCGCTCCATCTCGCGCTGCGCTTCGGCGACTTCGCGCTGGGCATCGGTCAGTTCATCGGCCAGTTCATCGGCATGATCGGCATCGGTGGCAATCCGCCGGGTACCGATCCGTACTTCGGCCGAACCATCGCTGCGCTTGATGATCGCCACGCCGCCGGGCGCGGTGATCATCGCTGCGCCATCGCTGTCGTCATCGCTACCCACGTCCTCGCCGGCTTCGCTGGCGGGCGCCGCCGGTGCCTTGGAGGCGCGCGCCGGGGCTGGCGGCGCCGGAAGC
>CAZQEH010000003.1:0-104262 GCA_964592205.1 uncultured Novosphingobium sp. | reverse complement strand
ATCTCGCCGCGTGAATCCCCAATCGATTCACTTAAAGAAGATCACGCTCTAGGCGAGTAGCCGGCTTGCGCCACACGGTCCCGCCAGCATCGGTAAAGGCCCAGCCAAATGTGATCTCGTCGACGGTGGGTTGGCCGGTGCTTTTTCTGTAAAGGCCTCGATCGACAATCTGGATTTGAGCAACGTCCCCGCCCGGATCGTTATTGCGAGCCGTCGCAACTGCAATGCTCATGCCTTGTGATCTGTTGACGGACACCGCGGCCTGCGTGGCGATCGCCCGCGCGAAAGAGTCTGCTGGCATCGATCAGCTCCCTGCTCGAATCATGAAGGTGGAACCGGAGCCCAGCCGGGCCTTCAGAAAGCTGTTGCCGGGTAGCCGATAGCGTCCCGGTGCGGTGATCGCGGCCAGAAGTTGCCCGGTTCGATCCCACATCGGGCAGTCATTGTACGAAGTCCCGTCAAAGCTGTCCTGAAACACGTAGCCTGTAGTGGGGACTCCGATCACCTGGATTTCGACGTCGGAATAGACCCTTGCATTGAAGGCAGCGCTTGGCGTCCAGTTGGTCGGCATGACTATGGGCAGCGCTGTCACCTCGGCAAAGGTATCGTCGCCGATATCGACGAGCCGCTTCATGCGGTTGCCGACGGTAACGTAGGTGCTATCTGGCATTGTTGGCTCCCGACGAGTTGGGCTGAGCATCGGCAGGCGCGCAGTGCCCACCTTGTATGTCTCGGCCGTACGGAGTGGTTGGCGCGATGGATTCGCTATGACCACTTCCGATGTTCTAAATTTGTCCCAACAAGTCAATTAAAATATCCAAATAGGTTAGTGCGCAGAAGCCTGTCCGGAGTGAGCGATCATGCCTCGATTGGCAATGAAGGCGGCTGGGCGTCCTTGATTGCGCGTGCTGAGGCCAGCTATTTGGGTTTGTGGAGAGCTCAGTGCGTCAGCGAAAACGGCATTCCAGCGAGCACTGGAAGCCCAAGCAGCTAACCGCGGCGCGGGCGCCATTCCTTCGTCAACCGCAGCCAGAAGCCGAGAACGCAAATTCATCGAAAGCGGGTGACCCATCCATGCCAGCCTCCTTCACCAGCACGGATCTGAATCGGAAATCACGCCCGGCGGGAATCCCTCATCGATTCAAAGCGGTCGAAAACCGCACTTGGGGCAGGACTCAGTGATCAGAGCCAGAATGTAGCTGCGATGATGATGGCGGACATGAAGGTGTGGGCGCATCGGTCATAGCGAGTGGCGATGCGTCGCCAGTCTTTGAGGGGGGGCGAACGGGTTCTCGATCTTGTGTCGCTGGCGATAGAGTTGCTGATCGTAGGCGTGCTGGACCTTGCGATTGGCCGTTGGCGGGATGCATGGGGTGATGCCGCGGCTGGCCATCGCAGACCGTGTGCAGCTTCGAGTTCAGCCCGCCCTTGGTGCGCCCGATACATCGGGAAAGTGGCCCCCTCTTGGCAGGCTGGATGCCGTGCGGTGCGCCTTGAGGTGTGCGGCGTCGATCACGATCCGGTCGGGTTCGCCAGCAGCCCCGGCCAGTTCGGCGAAGATGCGGTTGAATACCCCGAGCCGGCTCCAGCGCACGAACCGGTTGGAGATCGTCTCGTGCGGGCCATACCCCTTGGGAGCATCACGCCACATCAGGCCATGCTTGATGACGTAGACGATGCGCGAGATGATCCGGCGGTCGTCCACCCGTGGGATGCCATTCGACAGCGGTAAAAACGGCTCGATCCGGCGCATTTGCGCCTCGCTCAGCTGGAACGGTATATCCACGACCAGCACCGCCTCCATGCTGACCTTGAATCAACCAATCGCTGCTTACGTAAGCAATTTAATGAGCTAAACCCTAAGTATAGCCCGCATTGTGCGTTCCGCCCAGCATTAAGGTTGTTTAGTTACTTATTCGCGATGACCTCGATTGGCTCGCTCACCACTCGGCAGATCATGTCGCTTTCGACAACCGCGATACGGCAGTGGAGCTCTGCCGACGTCCAGGAGCTGAGCACGCAGCAGGCAGGCGTGCTGTCCGCTGTCCAGATCTCGGCGCTGCAGAACGAAGTGGTGGCGGGACTGTCGAAGGAGCAATTGTCGGCGCTTGCGGCCCGCGCGACGTCCGGGTTTACCCGGTCTCAATTGGCAGCCCTGTCGCCAGATCAGATTTCTGGCTTCACGCGGCCGCAAGTGGCGGCGCTCACAACGTCGCAGATCGCCGGGATGTCTGCCGCCCAAGTCGAAGTGCTCTCGCCCGATCAGGTCGCCGGGCTCAATGCGCGGCAACTGGAGGCCTTGGCGCCGGCATCGCTCGCCCGCTTTTCCGCCGATGACCTGGCGGCCATCAACCCCGGTGCCATTGCCGGAATCACCCCCAAGGGACTGGCCGCGCTCGCGCCAACTCAGATTGCCGCGCTTGCGCCCGCGCAAGTCTCCCGGTTGACTGCGGGCCAGGCCGCATCGCTGACCTCGCCGCAGGTGGGCGCGCTCACCGCAGACCAGATCGGCGCGCTGGGTTCGGCCCAGATCGCGACGCTGGTCGCGGCAAAGGCGGCAGACCTTTCGGCAAGCCAGATCGCTGCCATCAAGCCATCGACGCTCGCCGCGCTTGCACCGGCCCAACTCGGCAATCTCTCGGCAGAGCAGGTCCGGAATCTGACCGCCGCCCAGATCGGCGGCTTGGGCATGAGGCAGATCGCCGCCTTCGGTGCCGACGCGGTTTCAGGCTTCTCGCCTGCGCAGATTTCCGGGCTGAACGCCAGCGTCCTCACCAGCCAGACCGACCAAACAATTGCCGCGCTTTCCGCCGAGCAATTGGCCGCCCTGGTACCAAGGCAGATTGCGGTTCTCACGCCCCGTCAGGTGGCAGCGCTCAGCCCCGAGCAACTGGGTGCCCTCTCGAATGCGCAAGTCGCGGCGTTCAATGGTTCGCAGCTGGCGGCCATTCCGGTGGCCAAGCTCTCGGCCCTTTCCGCTGCGCAAATTGGCGCGATTGCCCCCACCACCATTCCTTCGCTCACACAGGCGCAGCTCACCGCGCTATCGCCCGATCAGGTCGGCGGTCTGGTCCCCTCGCAGATCGCCAATCTCGCTGCGCGGCAGGTCGCGCTGATCACCCCGGACAACCTCGCCCGATTTTCAGCCGCCGACATCGGCGCGCTTAACGCCAGCGCCGTGTCGGGGCTGACCACAGACCAGCTCGCGGCGCTTTCGCCAGAGCAGGTTGCTGGATTTGCGCCGCGCCAGATTGCATCCCTTCGCCCCGTGCAGATCGCTGCGCTTTCTCCCAGCCAGACGCAGGCGTTGACCCCCGCACAAGTTGGCGCGCTAAGCGGTGCTCAGCTCGCCGCCATTGCACCCGCGAAGCTGACCGCGATGGCGGCCACCCAAATCGCCGCGATTGCGCCGAGCGCCATCGCGGCGCTGTCAGCAGGCCAACTCGCCGTACTCACTCCGACACAAGCCGCAGCGTTGACCACAGGGCAAGTGGGCATGCTGACAAACAAGCAGCTTCCAGCCCTCACGGCGGAAAGCCTTGGGGCGATGTCAGCGAGCCAGCTGGCGGCGATCACCCCGACCGCCATTGCCGGACTGACGCCAGCGCAGTTGACATCGCTTTCGCCTTCCAGACTTTCCGCCCTATCAGCAAGCCAGATCACCGGTCTGCGCCCCAGCCAGTTTGCCGCGCTGACAATCGTGCAAGTCGCGGGCCTGACCACATCGCAAGTGCAGGCAGTCAATGCAGGTCAGCTTGCCGCAGCGACGGCGCCCGCAGTTGCGGCCTTGTCGCCAGCGCAATTGGCAGCCCTCTCGGCCAAGGCTGTCGCGGGGCTCACCACCGCACAGATCGGCGCGCTATCTTCGGAACAGGCTGCGGCATTTGCCCCGGCACAACTGGCCCTGTTTGGCAGCAGCCAGATCGGGGCCTTTGGCGCGAATGCCATCACCGGCCTGTCTGGCGAAGGCGTGGCGGTGCTTGGCCCTGCCGCATTTGCCGGGATGTCGGCAGGATCGGTGGCGGCGCTTTCAACCGAGCAGGTCGGAAGCATCACCACCGCGCAGCTGCGGTCCATGAAGCTGGCGCAAGTGGCGAATATCACACCGGCGCAAGTCAGCGCACTGGATATACCGCAGGTCGCCGCGTTCAGCGCCGTGCAGATCGGATCGCTGGCACCCGCGGCCATCGCGGCCTTCTCTGCCGAGCAAGTCTCGGCCATCGCGGTTCAGGCCATAGCCGGGCTTTCGCCAGCGCAGATCGCGGCCTTGAGCCCCGCGCAAGTAAAGAGCTTTTCGCCCCAGCAAATCGCCAATCTCACCTCGGCTCAGGTTCAGGCCATCAACGCCGAAGGCCTTGCCGCCATAGCGACACCGGGCGTGGCAGCGATCACCACGAAAGCCATTGCCGGGCTCAGCGCCGCGCAGATGTCGGCGCTCTCGCTGGAGCAGATCGGTTCGCTCAGCCCGGCGCAACTTGCCGCGCTCAAACCCGCGCAACTGGCGGGGCTGACCAGTCCGCAAATGGAAGGGCTGTCTGCAGCGCAGGTCGGCTCGTTGTCGCCCGCTCAGATCGCGGCGCAGCCCACTGACAACATCGCCGCGCTCTCTCCCGCGCAAGTCGGGGCCTTGACCGCCAAGGCTGTTGCGGCCCTGAAACCGGCGCAAGTTGCGATCCTGTCCGCCGAACAGATCGGTGGGCTGAGCGTGACGCAGGCGGGCGCACTCACCGCAGCGCAGACCGCCGCGCTGCCACTGGCGGTTCTCGCGGCCCTTCCGGCAGACCGGCTTGCCGCCATGACACCGGCGGCTTTTGGCGGCCTTTCCGCAGCTGCGATCGCGGCCCTGAGCGATGCGCAGATCGGTGCGCTGACGACCGATCAGGTTAGCGCGATGGCAGCGGAACAAGTCGGCGCCTTGGTTCCCGCCCAGGTCGATGCGCTGACAAGCGACCAGATCGCCCGCCTCAGCGGGACGCAAGCCGCCGCCCTCACCACCGCTGCGGTCTCCGCGCTCAGCGCAGGCCAGATCGGCGCACTGGGTGCCGGCGCGCTGACAGGGATGAAGCCCGAGCAGATTGCGGCCCTCGCTCCGGCCCAGATTGCCGGAATGACCAAACCGCAGATCGAAGCACTGTCGGCGGCGCAAACGGCAGCATTTACGCCCGATATGCTGACGGCAATTGGCGATGATCTGCTGCCTTCCCTCACGCCTGCGGCCGTGGCTGGCCTCCCTACGGCGACCTTCGCCTCGCTCGATCAGGACCGCCTGTCGCTGCTGACGGCAGAGCAGGTGCGCGCCGCATCCGCAGCCCAGATAGCAGCCCTTTCGCCGCCGCAGATCCTTGGCCTTTCTGCACCTCAGACCGGCGCGCTGACGGCAAAGCAAGTGCCCGCGATTGCAACCGGCATCATCGCCGCGATGCCTCCGGAACAGATCGCGGCGTTTGGCGCAGGTGCAGTGACCGGGCTCACCACGACCCAGATTTCCGCGCTGACGCCCGCACAGGCGGGCACGCTCACCAGCGCGCAAATCGGGGCCTTGTCGGCCAGTCAGGTCTCGGCGCTCACGGGCGATGCGCTTGGCGTGTTCGATGCGAATGATCTCAAGGCCATCACGGCGAATGCCATCACTGGCCTGACCACAGCGCAGATCGCAAGCCTGCTGCCCGAACAGGTTGCCAGCCTTGCCGCAGGCCAGATCGCGGCGTTGCAACCCGGCCAGCTGGCTGCGCTCACCCCGTCGCAGTTCAGCGCCTTGTCGGCTGCCCAGGTGCACGCCATCAGCGCCAGCCAGATCGCCGCGCTGGCACCTGCGACCATCACCGCGCTATCGGCTGAGCAGGTCGCCGGGCTTGATGGAAAGGCGCTTGGCGCATTGGCTCCGGCCCAGATTTCGGCGCTCTCGACGGGGCAAGTGGCAGCCCTCGGCCCGGCGCAGATCGGGGCTCTGTCGAGCCAGCAGATTACTGCCCTCAGCCGCGATGCCATCGGCACGTTCTCGCCCGCCGATATTGCGGCCATTGATCCGCGCGCCATCGCCGGGCTAACTGCCGACAAGGTGGCCGCGCTCGACGATGAGCAGACCGCAGCGCTTACGCCGCAGCAGCTTGCCACGTTCTCCTACTTTCAGGTCAATGCGCTCGATACCGGCCAGGTCAAAGTCCTCGGCGGAGCGCAAGTTGCCAGCTTCAATGCGCTCCAGATCGCGGCGCTCGGCGCGGCGCGGATGCAGACATTTTCCACCGACCAGATCGCTGCCATCACCCCCAGAGCCATCGTGGGCATCACCCCGGTGCAGATCGGCGCACTCTCGCTTGAACAGGCCGCCGCGTTCACGCCTGAACAGGTGGCAAGTTTTACCGGAATCCAGATCGAGGCGTACAGCGCAAATGGCCTTGCGACGTTCAACACGGCCGAACTTGGCGCGATCAGTGCCGACGGGCTGACCGGCATTTCAGCGGACAATATCTCAGCATTGTCCGGCGATCAGCTTCAGGCGTTTTCGACCGATCAGGTCCAGAATTTGAACACGCGGCAGATCGCTGCAATCGTCTCGGCTTATCAGGCATTGTCCGGCTAGCCTGTCATGCCAGACTGCGCGATACCGTCCAAACGGACTGCGCTGATGGTCGCTGGCTTCACTTCGGAATTGGCAACCGATGATGGCTATTTGGCCCCCGATCCGGAATTTTTCAGGAACGAAACCGAGGTCAACGACGCTTCTTAACACCCGCTTGATTGTCGCTTGGTCGCCGGAAACCGCAGGAAAGCCCGACTTTTTCCTGAAAATTGGAGGGGCAAAACACACCGGCGAACGGGCTTTGATTTGCGGGACTTGACTGCACACCCTACGTGACTTGTTGCATGGGCCAAGCATCTGTAATAGCATATTTTTTCGCTGATCTTCGCCGGTTCACACTTCCATGTCAGAATGTTGTGTCATACCGCCGGACAAGTCAGCCACAGGTCGATGGTGCCCGACCTGCCATCGCCGGCAATGTTCGGAACAGTGTTCGCACCGGCGTGGAGGCGCACCGGCTGGAGTGCCGGAGCGGCCTGCGACGGCCAAGCGAGAGCGGCCGCAGCGAGGGTCAGAATTGCCCTGATCATGGTTCCCCCAATATCCGCACGCTAAGATGCGGGCTGCCAGACTGTAGCATGTCGCCATCAGTACAGGCAGCTGCGCCAGCGCAGCGATGGACATGAGGGCGCTGCCCCTTGGCTGGCAGCCGAACCCTCTTATAGTCCCGGCGGTTTTCGCGGGCGCGAGGTGTGCGACGAGCTCAGGCAGCGGGCTCCGTGCGCCAGCCGGGCGCCGCAGTCCATCCGCTCAAACTCATGGTGCAGCAACGTTGCGGCGGTTTGGCGGTCCAGTTCCTCCGGTGCGTCCTCAAGATTGTAGATCCACGCCCCTAACGTTCCCGCAGCGCCTGATCGAGAAGGTCGCAGCCACTCGCGAGGGATAGGCGTCCGCGCGCGCGGCGTTTCAGGCGCTGCCGAGCTTGATCAGCGCGGAAATCGTCAGCCGGTCGCCGCGCGCCCAGGTTTCGGCGATATCCCCGCAGTGCAAGCAATTGGCGGGATAGACCACCAGCCGGTTGAAGCGCAGCGCGGCCATGCCGATGCGTTCAAAACTCGCGGTATCGTCCTGATGATAGTGGTTGCCTGGCAGGCCGTGCCGCGCTGAATCGGCAACCAGGGCCTGTCGCCAGAGCGGCGCGCGGGACGGGGTGATCCGTTCGAAACCGGTGCGGCGGTGGCGGTGGAAGCTGGTGCCGCGGTGCGGTGCTTCACACAGATAGTGGATGACGGCGTGGACGGCGGGATCAGTCGTGTCAAAATGCGGGATGCGCTGCACCGGGGAAAGCGTGGCAGGATCCTGACTGGCAATCGCATAGTCGGCGCGCAGGATCGCTGCGCCGGAAAGCTGCGGCCACACGGCAAGTGCACCGGCCAGCCAGCCAGTCCATTCCGCAGGCGCGGGCGCACGCACGCCGGGATAGAGATCATCATCGCTGGCCGCGAAGCTTGCGCTGCGTCCGGCTTCGACCAGCGCGGCGGGATCGGGATGCGCGCCATCGGTGATCCACAAGGGCACGCCTTCGCGGCCCATGGCGATGGCCTCTTGCGTCTCCAAGTGCCTAGCTGCCCGGGGTGAACCAGGCCGATTGCGCATCGATCCGCGCGTTCTTGCGCCGCACCAGCGCCGCGACCCGATCGAGCGAGAGCGCCATCGCGGCGAGGATCATCACATCGTCAAATGCGCTGATCCAATCCCGCGCGCGGCCAAGCGCGACTTCATCGACACCGTAGAGCCCGGTCAGCACGCTGGTGCTGCCATCATGGAAGGCAAGGTCCAGCTTGATCTCACGCACGACCTTGGTTTCCAGCATCAGATCGATCAGCCGGCGGGTTGCTTCGCGGCCTTCCAGCAGGCGCCCGAGGATCGTCTGGACCGACCGGAAATACTCCGTCTCGCTGCCCTCGGCATCGACAATCGTGCAGGGGCCGTCGGGCACCAGTGCGGGGCTTGCCTCGTCGATGGCGATTGCGGCCTCGGCGCCTGCGCCGAAGACGAAGAAGGGCAGACGCAGCAGGTTGAGCGGGAGGACATCGGCTTCAAGCGCCGCGCCGTTCCAGAACAGGTTCTCCTGCGGCTCCAGCCCCATCAGCGCGGCGGGGTAGAACTGCCCGGTCTCGGCATCCTTGGCGAGAAACACCGGGAACTGCCCGGCGACCTGCCGGATCTCGCTCGCCACCAGCGGGACGAGGTGGACGGCGGCGGCCACCTCAGCCGCGCGGGCGGGATCAATGCGCAAGGCGGCGTGGGCGGTCCGGTCAAGGGGGACGATGGTCATGGCGGCCTTCACAGCGGTGGGAAGCGGTATTGCGCCAGCCGGTCGAGCAAGGCGCGGTTGGTGGGCATCGCGGCGGTGAGCTTGCGCTTCAAGGCGGCGGTGCGCTCGAACGCGTCCTGCGCGGCATCGGCATTGGCGAGCAGCCCGGCGCGCGGGCGGGTACGGAAGCCCATGCCATAAAGCACATACTGATAGCTGGCCGCGGGAAACATCTCGTGCGCGCTGGCAAAATCGTGCTCGCCCGGCGGGGTGTCGCGCCAGAGTTCGAGCTGGTCCTGCAGGTCTTGCGGGATCGTGGCGGGATCGCGGTTGTCGCGCCAGAACGCGCTGTCCTCGCGCTCGGAGAGGACATAGTGCAGCTTGAGGAATTCGATGATGCGGTCCCAGCGGTAGCGCGTCATCGTGTTGAAGCGGCGCGCGACGAAATCCATCGCGCCTCGAGTTGCCGGCATCGCGGTGGAGATATAGTCCGCCGAAAGCTCGATCAGCACCAGCGCCGAGGCTTCGAGCGGCTCGAGGAAACCGGCGGCGAGGCCCACCGCGACGACATTGTTTTTCCAGAACTGTGCGCGGTGGCCTGAACGGATGGTGATCTCGCGCGGAGAAAGCTTGGCAAAATCGGGGCCGACATAGGCTGCCAGTTCCTCCTCGACCCGCTCGGCCCCGGCATGGCGGCTGGACCAGACATAGCCGATGCCGCGCCGGGTTGGCAGGCCGATATCCCAGATCCAGCCATGGCGCTGCGCGGTGGAAATGGTGTGCGATGCGATCGGGCTGTCTTCCTCCACCGGCAGCTGCACGGCGAGCGCCCGGTCGACGAACAGCACATCGGAGCGATCGACGAACGGCACGCCCAGCGCTTCGCCCAGCAGGCGCGAAGCAAAGCCGGTGCAATCGACGAAGAGATCCGCCTCGATGGCGCCGTGGCGTTCGCCGATCACGGCTTCAACGTCGCCCGTCTCGGAAAGGCGGACGTCGATAATATCGTCATCGATGTGGTGCACGCCGAGCTTGCCTTGGCAATGCTCGGCCAGCAGTTCGCCAAGCTGCACCGCATCGAGGTGATAGGCATAGTTGGCGACGCCCACGTAATCGGGCGAGGTCATCAGCTTGGGGGCCAGCGAGGCTTCGCACAGCGCTTCCTGAAAGCACACCGCCTCGGAAAAGCTCTGCTGCGGTTTGGCGTTCCAGTAGGGCGCAAGGTCGAGATCGGGAAACCCCTCGGGCAGCACGAGCGGATGGTAGTAGAAATCATCCGCTGCCCCGGTGCGCCAGCGGGCGAACTTGGCGCCCTGCTTGAACGAGGCATGAGTGGCGCGCATGAAGTCGGTTTCGGCAATGCCGATCTTGCGCAAGGTGTTGCGCATCGTTGGCCAGGTTCCTTCGCCCACACCGATCGTGCCGCGCCGCAAGCTTTCGACGAGCGTTACCGAGAGATCGCGGCCGTGGCGCGCCGCGATGAGCCCCGCGGTCAGCCACCCTGCCGAGCCGCCGCCGACAATGCAAACCGAACGAATTGCGCCGCTTTCGGCCATCACCCTTCCCTGTTTTCCGTCCCCGCCTGACTCGTCCCCGGTCAGGTCTTACGCGGATCGGGGCGTGCATCGCAATGCACGCCCCGGCCTGATTTTCCTCGCGGTCAGAAGTTGACCCGTGCGCCGAACTTGAAGCGCCTGCCGCTGTCCTCCGCATAGAGGAACTGGTTCTGATAGTAGGCGTATTTCAAGGTGCGCGAGTTGGTCAGGTTGGCCCCTTCGGCAAAGATCGCGAACTGGGGCGTGAGGTGGTAGGTCACACTCGCATCGACCTGCGAGTAGGGCCGCACTTGCGTCACCGCCTGTCCTGCGCCGTTGAGCGGCGGCGGCGCAAGGTACTGGAGGAAGCTGTCGCGCCAGTTGTAGGCGACGCGCGCTTCGATCCCGTTCTTGTCGTAGAACAGAACCGCGTTGGCCGAGTTCGAAAGGCCGGTCAGCGCAAACTTGTTGGTCAGGTTGCGCGGATCGAGCTTGCGGTTCGAGCCCACCAGCGTGCCATTGAGCTGGAAGCCGAAACCGGTATCGCCGATCGAATACTGCCAGGCCGCCTCGATGCCCCTGACCGTCGCATCCTGCCCGTTGACGGGTGCGGTCACGGTGAACTGCGCCGGCAGGCCCGTGCCCGGGTCGATCAGCGGAGCGCCGTTGGCATCGGCCACCGTGCCCGTCGTCTGGTTGAGCACGATGAAGTTGTTGACGTTCTTGAGGTAGCCACCGATCGAAACATAGCTGCCGGGGGCGTAGTAGTATTCGAGCGAGATATCGAGATTGTTCGATTTGAACGGCTTGAGGTCCGGGTTGCCGCGGCTGGCGGCAAAGTTGCCGGGCCGCAGCGTGACCAGCGTGGTGACTGGCGAAAGCTGCTCCAGCGTCGGCCGCGTGATCGTCTGCGAAGCGGCGAAGCGCACGGTGAACTTGTCGCTCACCTGCCACTTCAGCGCGATGTTGGGCAGGATATCGAGGTAGTGCGTCTTGCCCACTGTCCGCGTCGTGCCGGACGAGGTCGAGCCATACTGCGTCTGGTCGTTGGCGAGCTTGACCAGCGCGGTATAAGCCGTGGCGAGCCCGTTGACGCTGGTCTGCGTGTCCTCGAAGCGGACGCCGCCGACGATTGCGATCGGATTGCCGGCAAGCTCGCCCTTGAACTCGGTCTCGAGGTAGGCGCCGAGCACGCGTTCAGTCACGATCGTATCGTTCACCAGCGGGGGCGCGAAGCTGAAGTTCGGGTTGGTCACGCGCTGCTGCGCGGTGATCGCATCAAACAGCGCGGGGCCGTCGAAGGTCAGCCACTGCGTCGGCAGGCGATCCGAACCGCTGATGCCGGAGAGGAACTTGTTGCCCCCGTTGTAGGTGCTGATCGCAACGCCCGGCGGCGAGGGAAGATTGTAGCCGCAAGTGGTGCAGCCGGTGCCACCGTCGTTCGAGAAGAGCGACGTGTCCTTCTTGTCGTGCGAATAGTAGAACCCGAAGTTGGCGTTGACGAGGCCGACATCGGAATCGGATTTGTAGGCGAGATCGGCGCGGCCCTGGCCCACTTCATCGCGGATGCCGTAGCCGCGCAGCAGCATCACGTGCTGGCACAGCGGTTGTCCGGCGCCCACCGTTGTCGTGCTGCCTGGCGTGCCTGAATCCGTCACCGCGCTGCCGCAGGGGCTGGCAGGGTTGGCGAAGGTGGGCAGCGTTTCGGTCTGCCACGGCAGGATCGAGCTATCGGACTGATAGCGCGAGGAGCCGGTAAGGTAGCCGAGCAGGGCGAGATAGGCCTGCCGGCCGCCGTTGGGGTCTTCCTTGGCCAGCGAGTAGGTGCCGTCGACGGTGGCGGTCAGGTTGGGCGAGACTTTCCATTCGACATTGAGGCCGAATTCACGGGTGTTGGTCCGCTTGTCGAACTTCTTGTCGTGGAAGTCGGTCGCGATGCCGCTGGCCTGCGTGATGTCGGTCACCGTCCCGTTGGCATCGGTGGTCACGTCAGTCAGGTTCGAGGCGGTGAACCAGTGTCCGTAGGAACGCGCATCGGTCTTGTTGGTGAACTTGGAATAGAGCGCGTCGGCCGTGACGGTTACGTCATCGCTGGGCCGGTATTGCAGCACCAGCGTTCCGCCGATGCGCTCGCGGTCCTCGCGCGTGACTTTGGTATCGAAGTTCTGCGGCACGAAAATGTTGCCCGCCGGATTGCTGGCGCTGACGGTGCCCTTGCCGCCATTGACTTCTGCGGCGGGGACGGCCGGATTGACCAGCCAGCCATCGGTCTGGGCCTGCTTCAGCAGTGTGTAGCGGTGCTGGTACGTTCCCGAAAGCAGCACGCCGAACTTGCCGTCGGCAAAGGTATCCGCAAGCAGGAACGACGCATCGGGCGCGAACTTGCGCGAATTGCGGTCGTAGTTGGCATCGACCGTGGCCGAGATCTTGCGGTCCTTGTAGTCGAACGGGCGGGCGATCTTGATGTTCACTGTCGAGCCCACGCCGCCCGACTGGTAGCGCGCTGTGGCGGACTTGTAGACCTCGACGCCCGAGACCAGTTCGGAGGCCAGCGTATCGAACGAGAAGGCCCGGCCCGAAGCCTGGCTCGGATCGGTCGGCGTGGCGATCTGGCGGCCATTGACGAGGACCGTGTTGAATTCCGGCCCGAACCCGCGAACGGTGATGAAAGCGCCTTCACCGCCGGAACGGTCGATCGAGACGCCGGTGATGCGCTGGAGCGATTCGGCAAGGTTGGCGTCCGGCAGCTTGCCGATATCCTTGGTCGAGATCGCATCGACAATGCCCGATGCCGCGCGCTTGATGCCGCGCGCGTTATCAAGGCTGCCGCGCAGGCCGGTGACGACGATGGGCTGGGGTTCGGGTTCCGGTTCGGCTGCTCTGGCCCCCCCTGCGGGAGCGGGTTCGGCAGTCTGGGCGGCGAGCGCGACCGGGGTGCTGCTCACCGGCTGGCGCACGGCAAGCGGACGACCCACCACGGCGAAGGTGGCTGGGCCGGTCTGGCGCACGACAAGGCCGGTACCGGCAAACAGGCGGTCGAGCGCTTCATTGACGGTCAGGCGGCCGCGCACTTCGTTGGTGTGCACGGCATGGGTGAGCTTGCGCGAAGCGATGATCTGGACGTTGGCCTGATGACCGAGCATGCCAATAGCGGATTCGGCTGATTGGGCTGGAATGGAGAATTGGCGCAGTTCAGCATTGGCCTGCGCTACGGCTGGCATGGAAGCAACTGCTACAACACTCGCAGACGCAAAGAGAATGCCACGTAAAGTGGTCGTCATCACTTATCCCTCCCAAAAGGATTTCATCTCGTTTCAGGCCTTTTGACCTGTATGCCCCTAGAGACCCGGGTGTTGGATTTCCTTCTTCACTCTGCGTAATTTATTTTACCAAGCCCAGTTCGGCTGCGCGTTCGATGCGGATTGTCGTGGGATCGCTGGTGTTGATCGCCACCGGCAGCGTGACCTTGAGCGTCTGGGCAAATCCCGCGGGATCATCGAGCTTGAACAGGCCATCGAACTGCTCTCCCGCGATTTCCGGATCGGCAATGACGATCTGCCGCTGGTTGTAGCGGTTGAACTCATCCGCCGCCTCGCGCAGCGTGGTGCCGTTGAGGTCGATCATGCCGTTGCGCCAGGCCAGCGCCCGGTCGACCGGCGTGGTATCGCCCTCGCGGTAGTGGACCAGTGCGCGTTCCTTGATCACGGCTCGTTCGCCCGCGACGACGGTGAGGCGGTGGCTTGCATCAGCATCGGACCAGGTTTCCACCACGCCCTCGGTAACCAGTACTTCGACACCTTCCTCGCGCTTGCGCACTGAAAACGCGGTGCCGACCGCTCTGGCGCGGACCGGACCGGAAGCGACGATAAAGGGCCGCTCGGCGTCCTTCGCCACGTCGAACCAGGCTTCCCCTTGCAAGAGTTCGATCTCGCGGGCGCGGCGGGAAAGGCTGACCTTGAGCTCGGAGCCCGAATTGATCGTCATGATCGAACCGTCATCGAGCGGGACGCGCCGGATCTCGCCGACCCGCGTGACGAATTCGGCATCGCGCGCGAAGCCGATGCGCAAGGTGACGATGGCCGCAGCGCTCGCGGCAACCATGCCGCCCAGCACACCGCGCCGCATCCATTTGCCGCGCGTATCGTTTGCGGGCGGCGCAAGTTCGACGGCCTCCGGCTCGCGCAGGGCATCGGGCAGCATCCACGCTGCCTGCGTTTGCAGCAGCAGGCCGTGGCGGCGCGGATCGGCGGCGAGCCAGCCTTGCAGCGCGGCCTCGTCGGCCTCGCTCCAGCTGCCCGAATCCATGCGGGCGACCCACTCAGCCGCAGCCTCGTGATCCGCAGATCTGGTTCTATCCGTTGCCATCGTTACACCACCCGCCGGCTGTCGCCGGTCGCTTCGGGCTCGCGGTCGATCGCATCCCAGCCGCTGCGAATGGCCCGGACGCCGACCCAGACCTGCTTTTCGACGGCCTTTTCGGTAATCCCGAGGTGCGCGGCGATTTCGCGCTGCGACCAGCCCTCGATCTTGCGCAGTTCGACGATGCGCCGGCAGCGTTCGGGCAGATCGGCGAGCAGCGCACGCACACGTTCGGACGCCATGCGCGTTGCGACCTGCTCTTCGGGTGTTGGCGTACCAGTATCACGGTAACTCTCGATCTCGCTGATCGCGTCGAATGGGGCGATCTGTTGCCGTTTGAGCCTCCGCGCGAGGAGGTTGCGACAGATCGAGAAAAAGTAGGCGTGCGCGCACTCGATGTGATCGACCGATTCCAGCATCACCACGCGGCAGTATGCGTCCTGAACCAGCTCATCCACCACGTCGTGGGTGATGCGCCGCTTCAGGAACCACGCGCGGATCCGGGGTTCGTGCGGCATGATCTCGCGCGCCACCCACTGTGCAAGTGCACGGCGGCGTTCGAGCTCAGCTCGCAAGTTCGGTCTCGTCCCATCCCCCATAAGTTTCGGAGTTTCTTTCAGTTATTCCACATAGAGTCCGGACGCGGTGATTTCCTTCCGGGGTGCCCCAAAAAAAATCCGGTGTGAAGCCGCGCATCCACAGCCCAGCCGCAAGGTCAGTCAGCGCAGCCGGAAGGTTGACCGACTGATCGTATCAAATCGGCGAAGCGGAGCCATCGTCCATTGCGATTTGCCGCAGCCCTTGCGACACTCTGGAGCCATGACCGAAGAAGAAATCGCCCACGAGCTGGGCCGCCGCAAGTTCTACAAGGCCGAGCAGGAAGCCGGCTTCGTCGAATCGCACGAATACGTCACGCCGCAGCAGCAGGATCCCGCATACCGGCTTGCCTTTCGCGATACCGATTTCCTGCTGCGTGAGGAGCTGCGCCCCGTCCGCTTCCAGCTTGAGCTGCTCAAGCCCGAGATGCTGCTTGATGAGGCGGGGATCGGCTCGACTCTCGTGATGTATGGCTCAGCGCGGATTCCCGCGCCCGAAGAAGCGGATGCGGTGCGCGTAGCGGCGACGACGCCGGAGAAGCGGCAAGTCGCCGAGCGGCTGATTGCCAAGGCGCGCTACTACGAGGAAGCGCGCAAGCTGGCGCAGATTGCCAGCAGCTGCGCGGTGGTGGAAGATGGCAAGCGCCACTTCGTGGTCTGTTCGGGCGGTGGCCCCTCGATCATGGAAGCTGCCAATCGCGGCGCGGCGGACGTCGGCGCGGAATCGATCGGGCTCAACATCACGCTGCGGCACGAGCACACGCCCAATGCCTATGTGACGCCGCACCTTTCGTTCCAGTTCCACTATTTCGCACTGCGCAAGATGCATTTCCTGCTGCGCGCGCGGGCGGTGGCGGCCTTCCCGGGCGGGTTCGGCACATTCGACGAACTGTTCGAACTGCTCACCCTGGTGCAGACCGGCAAGATGCAGCCGATCCCGATCCTGCTGTTCGGCGGCGATTTCTGGAACCGGGTGGTGAACTTCGAGGCGCTTGCCGAGGAAGGCGTGATCGGCCCTGCGGACCTCGACTTGTTCCAGATTGTCGAAACGGCAGAGGAAGCCTGGAACCACATCACCGCGTTCTACGGGCTGGACGTTTCCTAGCGCACCGCGAAGTGGCCGAGCGGGCCGCTCCCTGCGCCGAAACCGGGCGCGGCGAGCAGGGCGGCGCGGACGAATTCGCGTGCGTAATAAATGGACCGATCGAGCGACAACCCCTTGCCAAGCTGCGTCGCGATGGCGCTTGACAAAGTGCAGCCGGTGCCGTGCGTGTGGCGGGTTGCAATGCGTTCTGAATACCAGCAGCCTTCGCGCCAGCCATCGATACCAAGTTCATAGAGCGTATCGAACACACGTGTCGCATTCGCAAAGCGATAGGGAACACCGTCAGCGGTAGTGCCCCAAGTCTCGCCTTCGAGAACAAGATGCCCGCCCTTGGCAAGGATCGCAGAACACGGTGCCGATTGCATGACCCTCTCGGCAGCTTCAGCCTGATCTAGTTCGGTCTTGATTTCCATGCCTGCGAGCACTGCCAGCTCTTGCGTGTTGGGCGTCACGAGCGTCGCCAATCGCATGAGTCGCTCGAATGCCGCAATCGTGGCGGAATCGGTCAGTGCGGCGCCACTGGTGGCGATCATGACGGGGTCGAAGACGATGGGTACGGTCAGGCGCTCCAGCCTATCCGCCACCACCTCGGCGATGGCCTGCGAGCCGAGCATCCCGATCTTGACCGCATCGACGCCGAGATCGCCGGTGCAGGCATCAATCTGCGCGGCGACCATGGCGGGGCTGGCGGCCTCGACCATCGTGACGCCGCAGGTGTTCTGCGCGGTGAGGGCCGTCACGGCGGTCATGGCATAACCGCCGAGCATGGTGATCGTCTTGATATCGGCCTGAATGCCCGCTCCGCCGCCCGAATCTGAACCGGCGATGGAGAGAATGCGGGGGGGCTTCATCCCTTGAACTTGCGGACGGTCGAAGGCGGGTGCTTGGCGTGATGCTTTGCCGCGCGGCTGGGGCGGTCCATCAGTTCGCCGCCGCAATTGGGGCAGCGATCATCGAGCACTTCGGCACATTCCGCGCAGAAGGTGCACTCGAACGAGCAGATGAACGCGCCGGGGGACTCCGCCTGAAGGTCGGTGCCGCAGCGTTCGCAATCGGGGCGCATTTCGAGCATGGCAGGCTCTCCTCAGGCGGTCTTGCGGACCGCGTCGCAGATCGAATCGACGACTTGCGCCACTTCGCGCGCATCATCGCCTTCGGCCATCACGCGGATCACCGGTTCGGTGCCCGAGGGGCGGATGACGAGGCGACCGCGCCCGGCGAGCTGCGCTTCGGCAGCGGCAATTGCGGCCTTGACGCTGTCCGCCTCAAGCGGCTTGCCCCCGGCAAAGCGCACGTTCTTGAGGAGCTGCGGGACGGGATCGAACAAGTGCAGCGTCTCGCTCGCGGGCTTCCCCGAAGCGACCAGCGCGGCGAGAACCTGCAGCGCGGCAACGGTGCCGTCACCGGTCGTGCCGTGATCGGTCAGGATCATGTGGCCGGATTGTTCGCCGCCGACATTGTAGCCGCCTTCGCGCATCTTCTCGAGCACGTAGCGATCGCCGACGGCGGCGCGCACCAGTTCGAGGCCGAGGCTATTGAGGTAGCGTTCGAGGCCGAGGTTCGACATTACCGTGGCGACCACGCCGCCGCCGCGCAGCGCGCCAGCTTCGTGCAGCCGCCCGCCGATCAGCGCCATGATCTGGTCGCCGTCCACGGTCTGCGCCTTCTCGTCGACCACGATCAGCCGGTCCGCATCGCCATCGAGCGCAATGCCGATATCGGCACGCACTTCGCGCACGCGGGCCTTCAGCGCATCGAGATGCGTCGAGCCGACACCGGCGTTGATGTTCTTGCCATTGGGTTCGACCCCGATGGCGATCACTTCAGCGCCGAGTTCCCATAGCGCCGAGGGGGCAACGTGATAGGCCGCGCCATTGGCGCAATCGACCACGATGCGCAGGCCATCGAGCCGCACATTGTGGGGGAGCGAGGCCTTCACGGCGTGGATATAGCGGCCCCGGGCGTCCTCGATGCGGCGGGCGCGGCCCACGTCGTTCGCATCGGCGAGCGGCAGCTCCTGCCCGAGCATCGCCTCGATCGCGAGTTCATCCTCATCCGAAAGCTTGAAGCCATCCGGGCCGAACAGCTTGATCCCGTTATCCTCGAACGGGTTGTGGCTGGCCGAAATCATCACGCCGACATCGGCGCGCATCTCGCGCGTGAGCAGCGCGACGGCGGGGGTGGGCATCGGCCCCAGCAGCACGACGTCCATGCCGACGCTGGTGAAGCCCGCGGTCATCGCGTTTTCCAGCATGTAGCCGGAAAGGCGGGTGTCCTTGCCGATCACGACGCGGTGGCGGTGATCACCGCGCAGGAAATAGGTGCCGGCGGCCTGGCCGACTTTCATCGCGGTTGCCGCCGTCATCACCCCGGCGTTGGTCCGGCCCCGGATCCCGTCGGTACCGAAGAATTTGCGTGCCATGGCTTGAAACTGTTCCTTGCGAGATGCGCCCCTTGCGGCGCGGATTGCCATATGTCCCTACACGCTTATTGTCACCGCAGCATGAACCAAGCGATTAATGATCCTTCATCCGGTGACGGGCCCACAGGGTTCGTCCTCCCGCCGATTGCACAAGTACCGGCCTCGTGGACCTTTGCCTCGCTGGCGATCGGGCTCGGCGGCGGATTGGCGCTGGCGTTGGCGGCCCCGCAGGCGCTCCCCGCCGTGCTGATGGTGTCCGAGCCCATCGGCGATCTGTGGCTGCGGGCACTGCAGGCGACGATCGTGCCGCTGGTGGCGGCGCTGCTGTTCACCGGAACGGTGCAAGTGGTCGCGACCGCCAATGCCGGTGCGTTGGCGCGGCGCAGCCTTGGCATGTTCCTGCTGGTGCTGGGTATCAGCGCGGCAACGGCGCTGACGCTCACGCCCTTCCTTCTGACGCTGATGCCGATCCCGGGCGAGGCCGGAGCGGCGCTGCGTGCGACCCTGGCTGCGCCGCCGTCCGGCCCGCTGCCGGGCATGGCGGAATACCTGCGCGCCATCGTGCCGACCAACGTGATCGACGCGGCGGCGAATGACCGCATGCTGCCGATGATCCTGTTCGTTGCGGTGTTTGCGCTGGCCAGCACGCGGATCGAAAAGCGCCAGCGCGATGCGCTCGCGACGTTCTTTGCCGCCATCGCTTCGGCCATGCTGGTGGTGATCGGCTGGGTTCTCGCCGCTGCACCCATCGGAGTGCTCGCGCTGAGCCTGACGGTTGCCGGCAAGACCGGATCGGCGGCCATCGGCGCGCTGGCGCACTATGTGCTGGTGGTGATCCTGACCGGCACGGCCATCCTGCTGATCGGATACCTCGTCGCCATTGTGCTCGCGCGGCTCTCGCCGCTCGCGTTTGCGCGGGCGATGGTGCCGGTGCAGGTCTTTGCGCTGTCGACGCAGTCCTCGCTCGCCTCGCTTCCGGCGATGCTGGGTGCCTGCAGCAAGCTCGATGTGCGGCCGGCCACGTCGGAGTTCGTCATGCCGCTCGCTGTCGCGCTGTTCCGCGCGACGAGCCCGGCGATGAACCTTGCCGTCGTCGTCTATGTCGCCAAGTGGTACGGGGTGCCGCTTTCGCCGGCCATGCTGGTCTCGGGCTGGATCATGGCAATTCTCGTGTCGCTGAGCTCGGTCAGCCTGCCCGGCACAATCAGCTTCATTGCCTCGGTCGGCCCCATCGCGATTGCGATGGGCGTGCCGGTCGCACCGCTCGCGCTGCTGGTGGCGGTGGAAGTGCTGCCCGATCTGATGCGGACGCTGGGCAATGTGACCAATGACGTGGCGGTGACGGCCGTGGTCGACCGCTGGAACCGGGGCGCCTAGCCTGAGCCTATCGGCGCCATGGCCACCGCAGGCCGGAACAGCGGCTCGCCCAGCAGGAAGCCGATCACGTTGGGCCGGCCGAGATTGTCGAGCAGCGCCTCGATGATCATCAGGATCGGGACCGAAAGCAGCGCGCCGGGCACGCCCCAGATCCACGAGAAATAGCTGATCGCGACAAGGATCGAGACGGGGCTCACCGTGAGGCGCGCGCCAAGAATCGCGGGCGTCACGAAGTTTGCCTCGATCGCGTGGAGCCCGAGGAAGGCCAGCACCGGTACGACGCCGACCGGCACCGAACTGGCCGTGCCCAGCCCGACCAGCGCCAGCAGCGCCATCATTGCCAGCGGGCCAAGATAGGGCAGGAAATTGAACACGAAGGCAAGGCCGCCCCACATGATCGGCGCGCCGAGCCCGAAGGCCCATGCCCCGCCTGCGACGATCACACCGACGCCGAAGTTGATCAGCGCGACGGTGAGCAGATAGCCTGCCACGCGGTCCTGCACATCGCGCATCACGCGGGCGATGCGCACCGAGGCGTTCACGCTTTCCCCATCACGGGCGAGGCGGCGGCGCACGCGCAGGCGCGTGTCGATCATGAAGAAGGTCATCAGCAGAGTGACCAGCGTCTCCAGCACCACGCTTGGCGTGGCAAAGGCGACCTGCTCGATCACCGAGGGGCTGGCGAGCACCACCTCGCGCGGGCTGTGACCCATGAGGCGCGCAAGCTGGCGGTTGAAATCGTTGATCCAGGCTAGATTGCCGCGCCATTCGGCAAAGCGGCGGCTGACGACCGTCAGCATGTCCGGCACCTGATCGACCATGGCGAAGGCCGGCCGTAGGATCAGCGCGAGAGCAAGCACGATCACGCCCGCCATCGTCAGCATCGCCATGAGCGCGGCGAGCATGTCGGGCAGGCCAAGGCGGCACAGCCGGTCAGCCATCGGAGCAAGGATGATGGTGATGACGACTGCGGTGACGGGCGGCAGGAACACCACCGCACCGATCGAAAGCACGAAGGGCAGCGCGAGGAACAGCCCCACCATCAGCAGGAGCACGATTGAAGATTGCAGCCGTGCGCGCGCATCGCCAGCCCATTCGTCGGGCAGGCTATGCACGGCGGTGCCGGCTTCAAGTTCAGGATCGGGCATATCGGCCATTTCGGGCCGTTTTCTGGACCTCGCGTGTGGCGGGATCAAGGCGGTGTCGGCGAAACGACACTGATTCGTCTGCGAAATGCGCGCAAGGGTGCAATTCAAGGCCAGTGCCGCCTCCCAAGCCAGCTGGTTCGGCTAGAGCGCCTTGCCGTAAATCACGTATTCCTTGTTGACCTTGCTGTCGATGGCGTCGGCGATGGCGACCATCCCCTGATTGTCGTCGAGAATCCAACCGATCTCGCCGCGCGTCGCGCCGTAGCGCGCTACCGAATTGCGGCGGATATATTCGATCATCATGAAAGCCAGCTGGCTGGCAAGGCGCGAAGCCTGCAGCCGCTTGCGCACGCCCATCAGCGGCACGCGCATGGTGCGCACGCGCGGATTGCGCAGCCACAGCAGCAGCTTGGCCCAATTGAACGGGAAGAGCGAGCCGCCCATCGGCTTGATCGCCTCGTTGAGGTCCGGCAGCGTCATCATGAAGGCCACCGGCTCGCCGTCGTACTCGGCGATCATGATGAGATCCTCGCGCACGATCGGTTTGAACTTCTTGCCGGCGTAAGCGATTTCGGTGTCGGTGAAGGGGACAAAGCCCCAGTTGTCCGACCAGGCATCGTTGAGGATATCGAGGATCAGCTTGGCCTCGGCATCGAACTTGCTCTTGTCGACACCGCGGATGCGGATGCGCGGGTTCTTCTCGCCAGAGGCTACGATGCGCTGGATCAGCGGGGGAAATTCCTTGCTGATGTCGAGCTCGTAGGTGAGCAGCGACTTGGCATGGCTGTAGCCCAGCGCCTCGATATAGGCGGGGTAGCGCTCGCTCTGGTGGCCCATCATCACGGTGGGCGATTGCTCGAACCCGCGCACGAGCTGGCCCGGCTCCTCCCAGATCGACATCGAGATCGGGGCGAGCACGCGGGTCATCCCCTTTTCGCGCAACCAGTCCTCGGCGCGCGCGATCAGCGCCCGGGCAACAGCTTCGTCCTCCGCTTCGAGCAGGCCCCAGTTGCCCGTGCCGGGCCCCATGCCCTGCACCGGATCCATGGCGACCGCGAGGTGATCGATATGCGCGGAGATGCGCCCGACCACCTTGCCCGCGCACCGGGCGAGAAACAGCTGGACGTCGGCATGTTCGAAAAACGGGTTCTTGCCAGGCGTCACCAGCTCGACCGCTTCCATGCGCAGCGGGGGCACCCAGGCGGGATCATTTGCGTTGATGCGATAGGCCAGGTCCACAAAGGCATTGCGATCGGCCTTGTCCGAAACCGGTGTGATGCTTAGTTCGCCGCTAGTGTCTGGAGTTCCGGCCACGATCTTGCCTTTGTTTGTAGGTATCGGAAAAAACGAAGGGCTTGCCTGCGTTGGCCCGGGCCGGATTGTCAAGCCGGACGCAGCGCTGGCATGGCACCGGACGAACCTCGCGGGTCAATCAGGAATCAACGAATGCTTGCCTCTCCCTCGCTCGATACGCCGCCCGAACCGGAGCCCCGGCCTGCCAGCGCAGCACCCGCAGAGGCTGCGGTCCTCGCGCGTACGCCGGATGACAAGGCGATGCTGCGCGCGGCAGTCGAGCTTACCCGCGATCTGGGCGGAGCCAAGGCTTCCGTGTTCTGGCCCGATATGCTGGCCTCGGCGCTGACGGGCTATGCGGCGCTGGTTGGCGCGATCCTGGCCGCAAACCCGTGGGCGGCTGCTGCATTCGGGGTGCTTTCCGCGCTCGCGTTCTACCGCGCGCTGCTGTTCATTCACGAGCTTTCGCACATCCACCGCAATGCCCTGCCGGGCTTCCGCTTCGTGTGGAACGTGATTGTCGGCATCCCGATGCTCACGCCCTCGTTCATGTACGAAGGCGTTCACCCGCTGCACCACGCGCGCACGCGCTATGGCACGGTGGAGGATCCGGAATACCTTCCGCTTGCGCTCATGAAGCCGTGGTCGCTGCCGGTGTTCCTGCTGACGGCCATTCTGCTGCCCGTGGCGCTCCTTGTCCGCTCTGCCCTGTTGGTGCCGCTGGGCGTGGTGATCCCGCCGCTGCGCCGACTGGTCTGGGCGCGCGCTTCGGCGCTGGCGATCAACCCCGCCTTCCGCCGGCGCCCGCCGGAGGGTGACTTCGCGCGGATGGTGTTCTGGCAGGAACTGGGTGCAACCCTTTGGGCGTGGTTCCTGCTTGGCTGGTCGGCCACCCACGGCTGGCGCCCGCTCCTCATCGGCATTGCCGTGATCGCGCTCGGCGCGGTGCTCAATCAGGCGCGCACCCTTGTTGCGCACCTGTGGGAGAACGAGGGCGAGACGATGACGGTGACGGGGCAGTACCTCGATTCGGTCAACGTGCCGCCGCCGGGCTGGCTGACGGTGCTGTGGGCACCGGTTGGCCTGCGCTACCACGCGCTGCACCACTTGCTGCCGAGCGTGCCTTATCATGCGCTGGGTGAGGCGCACCGGCGCTTGATCGCAGAGCTGGGCGGCGGATCGACGTATGTGCGTTCCAGCTATGCCGGACTGCTCCCACTGCTCGGCCGGCTGGTGCGCAGCACGATGGGAGAGCGCGGGGGTCAGCGCCCCAGCGCGACGTAGATGCCGACCGTAATCACCAGCGCGGCAAAGCCTTTCTCGACCACGCCGCGATGATTGGCGAGTGCTGCGGCGCCCTTGATGCCGAGCGCCGCGCCAGCCGCGCCGCCAAAGGCGAGCACGCCGACCAGCGGCCAGTCGACATAGCCTGAAAGCGCGTAAGAGATTGCGGTCGTCGCGCCGAGCGCGGCGACGATCACCAGCGATGTGCCGGAAGCAAAGCGCATCGGCATTGCGGTCGATGCGATCAGGCCGGGCACGATAAGGAAGCCGCCGCCGATCCCGAAGAACCCGGCAAGCAGGCCGGTGCCGAACCCGATGGGGATGAGACGCGGCAGCAATTGCCCCGCGCTGGCGGCATTGAGGTGTACGTCCGCGTTCTCATCGCCGCGGCGCGGGCGCAGCATCGCGAGGCCGACGACCACCATGAGCAGGCCGAACAGCATGAGCAGGCGCTTGCCATCAAGCGCCTTGCCCAGCTCCGCGCCCATCGTCGCGCCCATCACGCCGGCAACCGCAAACACCCCGGCGCAGGGCCACTTCACCGTCCCCGCGCGGGCATGACCGGTAAGGCCAACCAATGCGTTGAGCGTGACCGCGACTGCGCTCGTGCCCACTGCGGCGTGAGCGGAAGGCACGCCGACCGCATAGATCAGCAGCGGCGTCATCAGGATCGAGCCGCCCGCGCCCAGCCCGGCGAGGATCAGGCCGATCACCGCGCCGGAACCCAGGGCCGCCAGAATCATCGCCAGCGGCACGGGGTCAGGCCGCCAAATTCCGATTTTGTGGGCGATTCCAGGGCATCACCGCCAGCAGCTTGGCCATGCCGCACCAGCCCGTCGCGCCTGCAAACATCAGGCCCGCGCCGACGAAGGCTGAAAGGCCGAAGTACGCCGGCTGGATCAGGACGCCCAGCACCACGCCCAGCATGACCAGCGCGCCCGCCGTGAGCTGGACCTGCCGCATGATCTCGAGCGGCGCCTTGCGGTTCTCGGCCACCGGCAGGCCAGCCGCGCGCCATGCGTCGAGCCCGCCTGCCAGCAGATAGGCCGGGCAATCGCTTGCCGCGGCAAGGCGCGTGGAATTGGCGGACGTGCGCATGCCGCTGCGGCAGTGGAAGACCACCGCCGGGGCATCGCCGACGCGGCCGAGCCTGTCGATCGGGCGATTTTCAGAGCCGGGGATGCGGACGCGATCGAACTCGTCGGTAGCGCGGATGTCGATCAAACGTGCGCCATCGGCAATCAGCTGGCGCGCTTCGGCAGGGGTTATCAGGGGCAGGGTCATCGGTTCAGTCCTCAATGCAATAGAGCTGGTAGAGCGTGGCGAGCAGCGCTTCGATCCGCGCATCGGCGATCCGGTACCGCAGCACCTGCGCGTCACGCGTGAAGGCGACGAGGCCTTCCTCGCGCAGACGGGCGAGGTGCTGCGAAAGCGCCGATTGCGAAAGCCCGACCCGCTGGGCGATATCCCCCACCTTCATCTCTCCCGCTTCAGCAAGCGAGCACAGCACCATCAGTCGGTGCGGATTGGCCAATTCACGCAGGATGGCCGCGACCGTGGTGGCGTTGGCTTCGAACATGGCGGTGTCGAGAGGGGGATGAATGACCATGGACTCTATATATAAGAACTTGCTAAATTAGCAAGATCTAATATATAGTGGGTGCGAAAGGAGCCCGCCATGGACGCCAAGCCCAAAATCCTCGCCTTTTTCGATGAGCCGACCTTCACCGTGACCTACCTCGTCGCCGATCCCGCCACAGGTGCGGCGGCGGTGATCGATCCGGTGCTTGATTACGACCAGGCCGCGGCGCGCATCGGTTCGGCGTCGGTCGATACGGTGCTGGCGGCGGCGGAAGCACGGAGCTGGCGAATCGAGATGGTGCTCGAAACGCACGCCCATGCTGATCACCTCAGCGGGGCGAAGGTGATCGCCGCGCGCACCGGAGCGTGGATCGGCATCGGCGCGCTGATCACTGAAGTGCAGGCCACTTTCGCGCCGATGTTCGGGGCGGACGACCTGCTGCCCGAGGGCCGCGACTTCGACCGGCTGCTCCGTGATGGCGAGACGATCCCGCTCGGCACCCTCGCCTTCACCGTGATGCACACGCCCGGCCACACCGCAGCCTGCATCAGCTTTCGCATTGCCGACGCGGTCTTCGTTGGGGATACGGTGTTCATGCCGGATTACGGCACCGCACGGACCGACTTCCCGGGCGGCAATGCCCATGCGCTCCATGCCTCGATCCGCCGGTTGCTGGCCCTCCCGGAAGACACCCGGCTATTCCTCTGCCACGATTACAAGGCGCCGGGGCGTGATCACTGGGCGTGGGAGACGACCGTGGCGGAGCAGCGCCGCGCCAATGTACACGTGCATGACGGTGTGGATGAAGCGACTTTCGTCGCCGAGCGGCAGGCCCGTGATGCGACTCTTGCTCCGCCGCGCCTGCTGCTGCCATCGATCCAGGTGAACATCCGCGCTGGCCGCCTGCCGCCTGCCGATGCACATGGGATGCGCGCGCTGCGGCTGCCCCTGCGTGCCGGCGATGAGGGCGCTGCTACTCTTCTGTCCTGACCAGTACCGTCTCGCCGATCAGCAGGAACAGGAAAAACGGCGCCCAGGCCGCAAGCAGCGGCGGGTAGCCGCCGAAGTTGCCCATGGCGAGCGCGGCATTGTCGACCACGAAGTAGGCAAAGCCCAGCGCCATGCCGATGACCGCGCGCACGAAGAGCATGCCCGAGCGCGCAAGGCCAAAGGCGGCGACCGCGCCGAGCAGCGGCATCAGCAGCGCCGAAAGCGGGCCGGACAGCTTGTGCCACCACTTGCCCTCAAGCTCGCTGGTGCGGTAGCCCGCCTTGCGGATCGCCTCGATCGACTGCGAGAGCTGCGCGATCGATTCCCCATCGGCATCGGCCTTGCGGATCACCACTTGCGCCGGGTCGACGGCTTTTGCGAAAATCTGCCCAGGATCGTAGGTGAGGCGCCGCGCGCTTTGCACATCGAAGCCGCCGGGCCTGCTGAAGTGCCAGCCGGGCCGGGCATAGGTCGCCTCGGACGAGCGCACGATCTCGGTCACCATGCCTTCCGGATCGCGGCGATACCAGCTGACATCGCTCATGCGAGTCTGGTCGCCCTGGCCGGTCACTGCCCGCGCGAACAGCAGGTTGGCCCCGTCCTGCAGCCAGACATTGGTTTTTACCGCACTGTCACGCGGGATCGCGCGGTAATCGACCGCCTGCCAGGCCTTGAGCGTGGCGGACGAGCGCACGACCACGCGTTCGTTGAAACCCAGCGTCACCAGCGAAGTCAGCCCCGCGACAAGGAACAGCGGCGCGAGCACCTGATGCGCGGAAAGCCCGGCGGATTTGAGCGCGATGACCTCGCTGTTCTGGTTCAGCGTCATCAGCGTGATGATCGTCGCCAGCAGCACCGAATAGGGCAGGAACCGGCTGATCAGCTGGGGCACGCGCAGGCTCACGTAGATCAGCAGCTCGCCCTGTCCATTGCCCGGTGCGGCCAGGATGCGTCCGCTTTCGCTGAGCAGATCGAGCATCTGCAGCACGAGCACGAGCATCAGCAGCACGGCGATGATCCGCACCGCGAACATCCGGCCGATGTAGAGCGTGATCGTTCGCGAGGGGAAGAAATCAAGCTGCATCGACCGCTCCCGAAACCTCGACACGGCGCGGCTGGCGCGCGGCGAACAGCTTCATCACCGAGCGGGCGATCTTGGCGAAGCCGGTTTCCAGCGCGCCGATCGGCTGGCCGCCGGGCACATAGGCAAGTCGCCAGTACATCGCCACGATCAGCGCCGCAAAGAGCATGAACGGCCCCCACAGCGCGAGCGTGGGATCGACCCGACCGAGGCTGGAGACATCTTGCCCGTATTCGTTGACCTTGTGGTAGGCGACCACCATCACGATCGAGACGAAGACGCCGAACGCCGAGCTCGACCGCTTGGGCGGAACCGCGAGCGCAACCGCCAGCAGCGGCAGCAGGAACATCATCGCCACTTCGACAAGGCGGTAGTTAAGGCTGGCGATGCTCTGGTTGCGGGCGGCCTGGCTCGAAGCCTTGCTCCAGCCGATGCGCAGCAGTTCGGGCAGGAAATACTCGCGATCCCGCTCGCCGCGGCTGCGGAACTGCTCGATCCTGGGCAGGTCGATCGGCAAGTCGTGCGTCGCGAACGTAAGCACGCGCGGCGAAGTAATGCCCGGGCCATCCTGCACGATCTGGCCTTCGGAAAGGCGCAGGATCACCGTGTCCGGGTTTTCCTTGTTGGCGAAGAACTGGCCCTCGCGCGCTGAGATCACCAGCACCTGCCCGTCCTTGGAGGCGATCCGGGCAAAGATCCCGCGCAAGTCGCGCCCTTCGTCGCGGCTGGAATCGACGCGCAGCGCAGTGCGGTCCTGCAGCGTGTTGAACTCGCCCACCTTGATCGAGGCCCCCAGCGCGCCCGAGCGCAGATCGAACTGGAGCTGCTCGTAGTAGTAGCGCGAAAGCGGCTGGAGATAGCCGACGATCACCAGATTGAGCGCGGCGAGCACGATGGTAAAGAGATAGGGCACCCGCAGCAGCCGGGTGTAGGAAAGCCCCACCGCGCGCATCACATCGAGCTCGGATGACGTGGCAAGCCGCCGGAACGCCAGCAGGATGCCGAGCATTAGCCCCAGCGGAATCGCGAGGCTTGCATATTCCGGCAGGAGATTGGCCAGCATCTTGAACACGATGCTCACCGGTCCGCCTTCGGTCGCCACGAAGTCGAACAGCTTGAGCATCTTGTCGAGCACGAGCAGCGACGCCGCGATCACGAAAACCGCGCACATCGGCACGAACACGAGCCGGGCGATGTATCGGTCAGTGGCGGTGAGAAATGGCAAGGGCTGAGCGGCTCGCTGGACCGGATGGACAGTTTGAACAGGCCGGGGGTTAGCCCGGTTCAGGGCGTGGCGGAAGTTGAAAATGCTGGGCTGGACGGGCGCCTGTCGACACAGGTGCTCGCTCAGGCGCGAATCACGCCTTCTCGAGCGTGCATTGCAGCGGGTGCTGGTTCTGCCGTGCGAAATCCATGACCTGATTCACCTTGGTTTCAGCGATTTCGTAAGGGAAGATCCCGCAGACGCCGACACCCTTCTGGTGGACATGGAGCATGACCCGCGTCGCCTGTTCGAGATCCATGTTGAAGAAACGCTTGAGCACCATCACGACGAATTCCATCGGCGTGTAATCGTCGTTGAGCAACAGCACCTTGAACATGCTGGGCTTCTTGGGGCGCGTGCGCGTCTTGGTGGCAATGCCGACCTGATCATCGCCGCCACCGCCGGGGCCCTTGGGTTCGTCATCACCGGCGGCGCGCACGGGGCCGCATACCGCGCATGCGGTCGTAAAGGCGGCAGGGCCCTTGGGGGCGCCGGGGTTCGTCTTCATGCTCATGGGTAAGGCAGAATATCGCATCGCAGGCCGCTGCGTACAAGAGGTCGGTGAACACTTGGCCTCAATGTCCAGGATTCCGGGCTGCATTTTCCACCGCAAGACGAAAGCGGGCCGGACAGGTTGCCCCGTCCGGCCCGTTTCGTTTTCAGAGCCCGCCCGCGCCGCAGCGCTGGCGAACCACGAAGATCAGGCGGCCTGCTTGATCTTTTCGACCGCGAGGCTGACGCGGTTCGAGATCGGCTGGAACGCTTCGCTGGCGAGCTTGAGCATCGCTTCGCTGTTCTTCGAGGTCGCGGCGACCGCAGCGTCGAACTGCTTGCGCAACATGGCGTTCTGCTTCTCGAAGAATTCGGCCGGCGACTTCACGGCGGCGAGCTCCTTGATTTCAGCCTGCATCGTCTCGACCACCGTCTTGGTCTCGACGGCGTAGCTCTTGGTCATTTCCTGGAGACCCGAGGCGAGAATCTTGGTCGATTCGACGACTGCCTCGACGTTGCCCTTGGTGAAGGCGCCCATGTCACCCAGCGCGGCCTGGCTCTTTTCGAGCGCGGCCTTCGCCTTCTCGGCAGCTTCCTTCATCGCGGTCTGGATGGTCCCGGTCATTTCGGTGGGAATGGCGTTCATGATGATAAAGTCCTTCTGCTTGGCGGCCGCGCTCTTCATGGAGACGGCCTCTTTCTGGTTGGTCTTGGTGAGTGGCATGCTGGTCTTCGCGGCAGGCTTGGGCACGCGCTTGGCAGCCTTTGCCCCAGCTTTCACTGTTGCCTTCCGGACCGGCTTTGCAGCCGGAGCCACCGGTGCTTCTGCAGCCTTGGCAGGAACCGACGCGGCCACCTTGCGGGGGCGGCCGGGCTTGCCCTTTGGCTTCGGGGCCTGCGTGGCAGCGGCAGCCGGGATGGCTTCCGCTTCAGGCCCCGCCGGCTGCGCGAGCGGCTCGGCCGCGGCGATTTCAGCCTCGGCGCTCGGCGCGGCAATTGCTGCGCTTGCGATATCCTTGACGTCGTCTTCCATGACCTGACTTCTCCTGCACCGGACACGCCCCATCAGCAAAATCCAAGGGTTTGGACTAGCAGCGGACCGTGTTGCAGTGCACAAAATAGGCGCGGCAAAGCGTAAGGTCAAGTCCTATTGTGCACTGCACCATTCGACGAAGCTGCCAGAATGGCGGGAACTTTGCGTGGCCGCAGGGTGTCTCAGCGGGTCATCACGTAGCGCCCGGGCGCGTCCTCGATCACGGTGTCGCCGCGTCCACCAGGCACGCGCTTGCCCTTGGCAGGCACGGTGCCTGCGTCCGACTCGCGGATCCACTCGATCCAGTCGGGCCACCAGCTGCCCTTCGTTTCCCGGGCGCCGCCGACAAATTCGGCCAGCGTTGTCGGCGCGCCATCGTTGCGCCAGTATTGGTATTTTCCCGCGTCGGGCGGATTGACGACCCCGGCGATATGGCCCGATCCCGCGAGCAGGAAGCGCCACGGGCCCGAGAGCAGGTGAGTAAGCTTCCACACGCTTTCCGGCGGCGCGATATGGTCCTCACGCCCTGCCTGGATGTAGCAGGGTGTCGCGATCAGCCTGAGGTCGATCGGTGTCCCGTCAATCTCCAGCGAATCGGGCATGACCAGCCGGTTGTCGCGGTAGAGGTCTTCCAGATAGGACTTGTGCCACGTGGCCGGCAGGTTGGTGGTATCGCCGTTCCAGTGCAGCAGGTCGAACGCGGGATAGTCCTCGCCGAGCAGGTAGTTGCTGACGACGTAGTTCCAGATAAGGTCGGTGCCGCGCAGCAGGTTGAACGTGGCGGCCATGTACCGCCCATCGAGATAGCCGTCGGTGGACAGGCTCTCGAGCAGCTTGATCTGCTTGTCGTCGATGAACGACTTCAAGTCGCCCGCCTTCTCGAAATCGACTTGCGCCGTGAAGAATGTGGCCGAGCGCACCTTGTCCGCTGCGCCGCGCCGTGCCAGCAGCGCGAGCGTTGCCGCCAGCGTGGTGCCCGCAACGCAGTAGCCGATGGTGTGAACCTGGGGCACGCCCAGCCGTTCGCGCACCACGTCGATCGCCTCGACCTGGGCCCGCACGTAGTCGTCCCACACGATATCGGCCATCGCGGCATCGGCGGATTTCCACGAGACGACGAACACCGTCAGCCCCTGCTCGACCGCCCAGCGGATGAAGCTCTTCTTGGGGTTGAGGTCGAGAATGTAGAAGCGGTTGATCCACGGCGGGAAGATCAGCAGCGGCACGGCGAGCACATCCTCGGTCGCCGGGCTGTACTGGATCAACTGGTAGAGCGGGGTTTCGTGGACCACCTTGCCCGGTGTGATCGCGATGTTGCGGCCAAGTTCGAAGGCGTCGGGATCGGTGTGGGTCAGCTGTCCCTTGCGGATGTCCGCCAGCAGGTGCTCGGCCCCCTTCACGAGGTTTTCGCCGTGCGTTTCGAGCGTGCGTTCGATCACGATGGGATTGGTCATCGGGAAGTTGGCCGGGCTCAGCGCATCAATGACCAGCTTGGTGAAGAACTGCACCTGCTGCTGGCGTTCGGGCGGCAGGCCTTTCATGTCGGACGCCATTTCCGCGAGCTTCTCGGCAAGCAGCAGATAGGTCTGGTGGAGCAGCGCGAACCACGGCTGGTCAGCCCAGCGCGGATCGGCGAAGCGCCGGTCCTTGCGCGGCAGCGGCGTATCCTTTGCATCCGGCGCGGTGGGCCCGATCCCATAGCGGCCCAGCACCTTGGTCCATAGCTCCAGCCCGTCTTCCCAGAGCTTGGCCTGCGTTTCGGCCTGCGAAAGCGGCAGCGCCGTGTACCAATCGCTGAACAGCGAGGTCCAGCGCGCGGGATCGGTCATGCGTGCCATCACCGGCTCGACTTGCCCGGCCTGTTCGGCCCCGAAATCGAGCCACATCTTCTGCAACTTCGCAGCCGACATCGCCCAGTGCTGCATCGCCACCGGATCGGGCGGGGGCGTGGAGGCGGTGGGCAGGAATGGCGCGAACAGGGCCTGGAGCGCCTCCCCCTGCTGGCGCATCAGATCTTCGATGACCGCCGTATCAGCGGGGCTTCCGGGAGGCGTTGTGGCTTCGGCCATGGTGGTCTGTGTCCCTGTTGCGCTTGATGCGCCTTATAGCGCCGATTGCGGCGTTTGTGATCCCTTCCGGTTTCCACGGGCCGACGATTGTCGTAAGGGGCCTGATGGCGCAGTGCTTTTGCCGCGTCAAAGGAGTGCGAGAAACCATCGTGACCGAAGAATTCTACCGCATGAAGCGCCTGCCGCCCTACGTCATCGCCGAAGTGAACGCGATGCGGGCCGCCGCTCGCGCCCGCGGTGCGGATATCATCGATCTTGGCATGGGCAATCCCGATCTCCCGCCGCCGGCGCATGTCATCGAAAAGCTGTGCGAAGTGGCGATGAAGCCCGATGCGCATGGCTATTCGGCGTCGAAGGGCATTCCCGGCGTGCGCAAGGCGCAGGCCAACTACTACGCGCGCCGCTTCAACGTGGAACTCGATCCCGAGAACGAGGTCGTCATGACCATGGGTTCGAAGGAAGGGCTCGCCAGCCTCGCCACCGCGATCACCGCGCCCGGCGATGTCGTGCTTGCGCCGAACCCCAGCTACCCGATCCACACGTTCGGCTTCATCATCGCCGGGGCAACGATCCGTTCGGTGCCGACGACGCCCGACGAGCGTTACTGGGAAGCGCTTGACCGCGCGATGCGCTACAGCGTGCCGCGCCCGTCGGTCATCATCGTCAACTACCCCTCCAACCCGACGGCCGAGACCGTGGACCTCGCGTTCTACGAGCGCCTCGTCGCCTGGGCAAAGGAGAACAAGGTCTGGGTGCTGTCCGACCTTGCCTATTCCGAGCTCTATTTCGACGGCAACCCGACCCGCTCGATCCTCGAAGTACCCGGCGCGAAGGACGTTGCGGTCGAGTTCACCTCGATGTCGAAGACCTTCTCGATGGCCGGCTGGCGCGTCGGCTTCGCGGTGGGCAACAAGCAGCTGATCGCGGCGCTGACCCGCGTGAAGTCCTACCTCGATTACGGCGCGTTCACGCCGATCCAGGCCGCGACCTGCGCCGCGCTCAACGGTCCGCAGGACATCGTCGAACAGAACCGCCTGCTCTATCAGAAGCGCCGCGACGTAATGGTCGAGGCATTCGGCCGCGCCGGATGGGAAATCCCGTCCCCGCGCGCCTCGATGTTCGCCTGGGCCCCGCTGCCGCCCGCGCTGCGCGAGATGGGCAGCCTTGAATTTTCCAAACAGCTCCTCACCCATGCCGAAGTCGCGGTTGCACCGGGCGTAGGCTATGGCGAGGATGGCGAGGGCTATGTGCGCATCGCCATGGTCGAGAACGAGCAGCGCCTGCGTCAGGCCGCGCGCAACATCCGCCGCTACCTTTCCAGCATGGGTGTCAACGCCAGCGCCGCATAAGCAAACACCTGGAGTAGAGCCAAGCCATGAAGTTCCATGATCGCGTCAGCGCTACCATCGAAGATCACGTCGCCCATGTCCTGCTCGATCGGGCGGACAAGATGAACGCGCTCGATGATGCAATGTTTGACGGGATCATCGCTGCGGGCTCTCACCTGCACACGGCCAAGGGCGTGCGTAGCGTGGTCCTCTCGGGCGCAGGGCGATCGTTCTGTGCGGGGCTCGATCTTTCCAGCATGGGCAACACGGATCGGTGGGGCAGCGGCGGCAGCCTCACCGATCGCACGCACGGCAATGCCAACCGCGCGCAATATGCCGCGACGGTCTGGCGCAATTTGCCGATCCCGGTGATCGCGGCGGTGCACGGCGTGTGCTTTGGCGGCGGCCTGCAGGTGGCGAGCGGCGCGGATATCCGCATCATCACTCCCGATGCGCGGCTGGCGGTAATGGAAGTGAAGTGGGGCCTCGTGCCCGATATGGGCGGCTATGCGCTGTGGCGCGGCAATGTGCGCGATGATGTGCTGCGCGAGCTGACCTATACCCACCGCGAGTTCAACGGAACCGAGGCGGTCGCCTTCGGTTTTGCTACCCACGTTGATGCCGATCCGCTCGGCCGCGCGATGGCGCTGGCCAGGGAGATCGCGGGCAAGAGCCCCACGGCCGTGCGCGGTGCCAAGCTGCTCACCAATCGCACCGCGCATATGGAGGAGGACCAGATCCTCATGGCCGAAAGCGTGGCGCAGCACGAACTCATGTATTCGCGCAACCAGATCGAGGCGGTGCGGGCCGGGATGGAAAAGCGCGCTGCCGATTTCGTCGATCCCTGAGCCTTACGGCGCTACGCCGACAAAGAATCCCGTTGCGGGCACGGCGGCGCTCGGCTAACCGCGCCGTTCCACGCTGATGCGCATCGGGGCCCGATGGCGGAGTGGTTACGCACCGGACTGCAAATCCGTTTACGCCGGTTCGATTCCGGCTCGGGCCTCCATTCCACCGTTTAAAGACGTCCAGCGGCGCCCATCAAGTGGCTGTTTTTCAGCGTTTTTTCTGGTGCGATTGCCTCTATTGGTTCGGGCAGTTCCACCAGCTTCCGGGTACATTGATGGTACGGATGATGGATCAAATCCGAGCGCGGGTTCGGAGGTCCATCAATGTTAGAAGGCGCGAAACGCAAGGCTGGCCTGACCGCAAACGCGGTGAAGCACGCTAGGCCACGAGCAAAGGACTACAAGCTCTCGGATCGGGATGGCCTGTAACTGCTCGTGAAAACCACCGGCATCCGATACTGGCGGATGAATTACCGCTTCAGCGGACAGCAACGGACTTTGTCGTTCGGGCGCTGGCCAGAGATCCTCCTTGGCGAAGCTCGCGAGATGCTGCTGGAGGCCCGCCGCCAGCTCGCCAAGGGCCTTGATCCGCTTGAACAGGCGAAGCTGGAGAAAATCGCCAAATCCATTGCCGCCACCAACACGTTTCAGGCCGTGGCGGACGAGTGGCTGGAGAAGATCGAAAAGGAAGGGCTTGCCGCCATAATGCTCAAGAAGGCGCGCTGGCTGCTGGCGCAATCCGGGGCTGCGCAAGGCAATGCGCGGTGTGGTCAAGTTCTGGCTCGATCATGGTGCCAGCGGCTTCCGCCTCGATGCGACGCCCTACCTGTTCGATGACCCGAACTGGCCCAATGATCCCGACGTCAAGGGCGGGCCCTCCGCCGGTCTCAAGCCCTACAACAGCAACTTGCCTGCCACGCGTGCCGCGCTCAAGGACTTGCGCAAGCTGGTTGACAGCTACCGGAGGCGACCGTGATCGGCACACGGCGCAGCAGGTTGAGCCCAAGCTCGGTCCCGATCCAGATATTGCCTTCTCGGTCCTGAACGATCGCACGGGTCTGGTCCGAAAGCAGGCCCATCGCCATATCGAGCCTTGCCACCACACCTGCGCCGGATTGTCCGAGCGGATTGATGACACGCACCACACCGCTGCTCCACGTGGCTTCCCACAAGTCGCCGTGGCGGTCGAACAGGGTCCGGGTGCCGCCAGCCGGGTCGACATGGCTGTGGCCTGGCCCCTTGTCGATCGGATCTGCGCCGCTGAGCGCGATCCGCCGCGTGCCCTCGCGGTCCGAAAGCCAGACGGCGCCGCGCGCATCCTCGGCCAGACTGGCGCGCGGCTGGACATCGACGCCGGTTGGCGCAAAGCGCGCCTCATCAGGTCGGCGCCGGTAGATTGTCCGGTCCAGCACCAGCCACAGCGTTCCATCGCGCGCGCACAGGATGTTCCACACCTGCTGATCGGGAAGCCCGGCTGCAGCGCCGAATTCTTCCCAGTGACCGCCGGCATAGCGCACCCCAGAAGCCCTGCACATCTGCCGCAGGTGCCACCATGCCCAGCGCGCGGGCGTGATCTTGGCCATGAACGCCGCAGGCCGCAACGCAGCCGCAGGCCGACGCCAGCTTCGCCGCTGATTCGGGCTCGCGGTGGTAGCCGCCGACGATCCGCACCGGCGACCAATCCGGCATCGGCGTAAGCACCGGACTCCGCCTCCCCTGAGGGGATATTACATAGGTTTCGGTCGCATGTTGCCCGTGCTTCAGCGCGCGGGAACCTCTTGCCGTGGCCAGCGGTCGCTTCTGCGGCGTCAGGTGCGCGATGGCGGCAACCTTGTGGTGAATAGTCCGCGCCGGCCCGCACTTACCGGCGCATTTACCATCGTTCCTGCGGGGCTTGGGCTGCTTGCGTAGTGCCCCCGAGGCATTTTTTTCGGCAAATTTACGATTTGGAAGGCGATTGGCTTGCATGGATGAAACTTGGGTCAGTCTCGTGCCCGCATTCCGTCCACCGCGGCGGGCCTGCGGTGTTTCGCGAAAAGGCCACGGGTCAGGTCCGGTCCGTCAGTTGGAGGAAAGTCGCCACATGTCGCGTCGGTCGAAAGCAAAGGAAGGCCAGCTGCGCGCTTCGATGCGATCACTGCTCGGGAGCTTGCTGCGCGATTCTGCGGGCAATACGCTCGGCATCGTGCTCGGCACGATCATTCTTCTGGTCAGCCTTGCGGGCAGCGGCACCGATATGGCGCGCGCCTACCTGACCAAGACGAGCTTGCAGAACGCTTGCGACGCGGGCGTTCTGGCAGGCCGCAAGGCGATGGCCACTTCGGGCACTTACGGCACATCGGAGACGGCGAAGGCGAACAAGATGTTCGACTTCAACTTCAATCCGGCCGCCACCAATTCGAATACCGTCACCTTCACCACGGATTCGAGCGGCACCGGCGCAGTCAGCGGCACGGCGTCGACCGTCATGCCAACGGTGATCATGGGCATCTTCGGCTTCAAGAACATCAAGCTCACCGTGGCTTGCAGTGCCGAACTTCAGCTCGCGAGCGCCGACGTGATGTTCGTGCTCGATACCACCGGCTCGATGGCTGACACGCCTTCGAACGGCTACTCCAACAGCGGCCCCGATTCGAAGATCGTGGGCCTGCGCACAGCCATCATCAACTTCTACACGACCGTTGCCAATGCCGTGACCGACAAGGCCAACACGCGCGTCCGCTTTGCCTTCGTGCCCTTCACGGCAACCGTGAACATGGGCGGCCTCGTCGCGGCCGGGCAGATGCCGACAAGCTACTTTGCCGATACCCAGCCTTTCCAGACCGCGCTCGCGAAATTCAGCACTCCGATCTATGTCGGCACGGCGGGTTCGCCTGTGGCCACAACCGAAACCTACGGTTCAACCATCACGCAGACGCAGTGCAGCAGTTATGGCACGAACAGCTATCCGACGAGCGGCGGCAATCCCGTCAATGGCGGTGGCCCCGCACCGGCTAATATGACCCTCACCACCTATTCCAATCGTTCGTGGACCAAGGTCGGTGGCAAATCAAGCACGGTCGGCACGTGCGTGCGCAACAAGTCGGTGACGACGACGACCTATGTCACGCGCTACCAGTTCACCAACTGGATCTTCAAGGCGGCGACGCTCGATGTGACCGGGTTCAAGGGGCTGGGCAACTCGACAGTCGTGACGAATATCGCCTCGAACGCGACGGTTCCCAGCTCCGGGACCTACGACATGATCGCGCTTGCCGCGATGAAGGGACAGACCGGGGTTACCGGGCTGACCACGGCTACAGCGAACTGGGATGGTTGCATCGAGGAGCGCCAGACCGCCCAGAATCTCGCCATGAACCCGGTGCCCAGCGAGGCGAAGGACCTCGACATCGATACGGTGCCGACCACCTCTGATCCCACGACCCAGTGGAAGCTCAACCTCAACGATGTCGAATGGTACCGTGGCAGCACCAACGTCACGTCGCGCACCGAGACCAGCCTGCAGAGCGACACCTATCGCGTGAGTTCGCAGTGCCCGCCCAAGGCCATGTTGTTCACTGAAGTCGATACGACGAACCCGTCCGTGGTGCCGACATGGCTGACCAACTACGTCAACACGCTCGTCGCGTCCGGCAGCACGTACCATGATATCGGCATGATCTGGGGCGCCCGTCTCGGCAGCCCGACCGGCATCTTCAAGGACAACGTAAACCTCGATACGGTCAAGTATCCCTCGGTCAGCCGCCACATCATCTTCATGACCGACGGTCTCATGGCGCCAACCACCACGGCCTACAGCGCCTATGGCCAGGAACTCTACGATAACCGCGTGGCGCCTTCGGGCAGCAACAACAATGCGCTGGTGAACTACCACAACAACCGCTTCCTCGCGGCCTGCACTAAGGCCAAGAACCTTGGCTACACCGTCTGGGTGATCGGCTTCGGCACCTCGCTGACGACGCAGATGACCAGCTGCTCCACGGCCGGACGTGCCTATCAGGCCAATGATACCACCGCGCTCAACAATACCTTCAAGTTCATCGCCGGCCAGGTGGCCGATCTGCGGATCAACAAGTGATGGCACATCGCGTTCTGCATCAAACCCCGCGCCGGATGGCCCGGAGCGCCTTGCTGCGGGACCGGCGCGGCGTCAGCGCTGTCGAGTTCGCCTTGACTGCGCCGATCCTGTTCCTTGTCGTGTTCGGTACGCTTCAGGTTGCTCAGAGCTACTATGTCCGCACGGTGCTGACCGGTTCGATCAATGCCGCGGCGCGCAAATCCACGCTGCAAAGCGGGCAGACCAATTCGAGCACGCTCGATACGCTCGTGGCGGACTCGATCAAGTATGTCATGCCCACGGCCAACATCACGTTCACGCGCAAGAACTATGCTGACTTCACCTCGGTCGGCACACCCGAGGATTTCACCGATACCAACAAGAACGGCGTTTACGATTCCACCGAATGCTTCGTCGACATGAACGGCAACGGCGTGTGGGATGCCGATATGGGCAAGTCCGGCCTTGGCGGCGCGAACGACATCGTCGTCTACACGGTTTCGGTTTCGTACAAGCAGTGGTTCGGCTTCGCGAAGATGTTCGGTCTGCCCGAATACCAGACCATCCCGCAGACGACGATCCTCAAGAACCAGCCCTTTGCGACCCAGGCCACCCGCACGGGGACATCGATATGCCCATGATCATCCCGCCGCGCACCCCGGATCGCCGGACGGGGAAGCCGCTGCGGCGCTTCCTGCGGCGCCTTGCGGGCAGCACAAGCGCGGTGAGCGCCGTCGAACTTGGCCTTGCCATGCCATTCCTCATGGGATTGTCGCTGGCCGGGGTGGAGGTCGTGAATCTGGCGCTGATCCACGTGCGGCTCAACCAGCTCGCCATCACCGTCGCGGACAACGCGAGCCGCGCCAAGCAGACCCAGGTCAACGGCGCGCCGCAGTACCGCGAATACGACATGAATCAGGTATTTCGCGCTGCAGCGCTGCAGGGGGAAGATCTCGACATTCCCAACCGCGGGCGCGTGATCGTTTCAAGCCTTGAAATGAATGGCTCGGGCGGCCAATGGATCCATTGGCAGCGCTGCTGGGGAAACAATGCCTATGCCTCACGCTATGGCGGGGAGGGCACCGGATCGAGTGGAACATCGTTCGCCGGGATGGGCTATACCACCACGAAGATGACTGCCGACACAAACACCGCGATCATGTTCGTCGAGGTTGCCTACAACTACAAGCCGTTCTTCTTGGGAAGCGTCATTCCGGCTAGGGTGATCCGCAAGGAAGCTGCGCTTTACGTGCGTGACGACCGTGACCTCACGGGGATCAAGAATACCGCGCCCATCCAGCCCCAAGCGACGTGCTAGGCGGCGTGGGCAAATTTGAGCCAGTATCTGGCTGAAGCGATGTGGACCATACCGAGGAAGGTTGCGCCGAGCTGGTCGTATGGTGTTGCGATGGCGCGATTGATTTTCTGGTGTCCGAACATGCGCTTGACGCGGTTGCGCCGTTTGTAGAGGGCGCGGACTGTGGTGCTGTCGATGCTGTATGACCGATGTCCGCCATGGCTTCGGCAAGCGTCAGCGCCGCCGCCTCAAGCTTGCCTCCAAAAAGCAGCCTTGAATCAACCCGGGCGCTAACCGTCGACCAATTTGTCCACCCCGCCTATGGTGCAGCGACCGGTTCGTGCACAGGTACGAACCGGCTGACTACCCACGCAACCAGGCCGAACCACACCGCGCCCAGCACGGTGGCCACGAACACCTGCCGGAAGTTTTCGCCAGCCTGGATCACCGGCGCGTTGAACACGGTGATGAACAACATCGTGCTCTGGTTGCAGAACAGCGCCGCGCGCCCCGCCACGACGAGGAACAGCGCAGCGATCATCAGCAGCAGCGCCAGCACGATCAGCTGCACGCTGCCCATGGCCGCGCCTGTCTGGAGCATGAAGCTGAGGCTGGCTCCGCTCAGTGCGCCGATCAGTGCGCCCGGAAGCGCCTTCAGCGACAGTTCGTGTAGCGCCGACCATGCCCACAGGAGCAGGAATCCCGCATAGAGCGGCGTGACATGAAGCCACGCGCCCAGTGCGACGAACCCGGCAATCACCACGACCACGCCCACCGTGATGATCGCGGCCTGCCCGAGGGGCATCTGCTGGGGCGGTGCCGCAGCGGCTGGTGTTGACATGATATGGCTCTCCCATGGCGGCCGGTGCGGGTCTCCGCCCGGATCTGGTGCGAAGGCTCGCCCGCGCGCCCGTCCTTGTCAACTGCGCCGACTGCGTCAGCTGCGGCGGCTTTGCGCCGCTGCCTGCCTGGTGCTAGGCCACACGGCATGACTGCCTTGCTCGAACCATTTCACGCCATCACGATTTCAGCCATTGCCCAGCGCCTGAGGGCCGAGGGCCGCTCGGTCATCCGCATGGAATATGGCCAGCCCTCAACCGGCGCGCCCACCGCTGCGCTCGCCCGCGCCCGTGCGGTGCTGGACGAGGAAGACAAGGGCTACTGGGAAAGCACCGAGCTGCTCGCGCGGCTTGCCCGCTACGTCGAAGAAACGACCGGGGTTGCGATTTCGCCGCAGCAGATCGTGCTCACTTGCGGCGCCTCGCCTGCGCTCGTCATCGCGCTCTCGCTGCGGTTTGGCCCCGGCGCGCGCGTGGCGATCGCGCGGCCGGGCTACGTTGCCTATCGCAACACATTGCGCGCGCTCCACATCGAGCCGGTCGAGCTGCGCTGCGGCCCCGAAGTGGGTTACCAGATCACCGCCGCCGCACTCGCAGCGCTCGATCCCGCGCCCGATGGCGTGATCATCGCCAGCCCGGCCAACCCGACCGGCACGGTGATCGCGCGTGAGGAAATGGAAGCGATTGCGCAGGTGTGCCGCGCGCGCGGGATCCGCATCGTCTCGGACGAGATCTATCAGGGCATCACCTATGGCGCCCCGGCCAGTTCGATGCTGCCGTTCGAGCGCGAGGCGATTGTGGTGAACAGCTTCTCCAAGTATTTCAGCATGCCCGGCTGGCGGCTCGGCTGGCTTGTCGTGCCGGAGGATCTCATCGATCAGGCGCGGGCGCGGATGGGCAACCTGTTTCTCACGCCGCCTTCGCTCAGCCAGCACGCCGGCCTTGTCGCACTCGATTGCGGCGAGGAGCTTGATGGCCATGTCCGCACTTATGCGCGCAACCGCGATCTGCTGTTGGCGGCGCTTCCCGCCATGGGGCTCGCGCGGATCGCCCCGCCGGACGGCGCGTTCTACGTCTACGCCGATGTCGGCCATCTGACGCAGAATTCGATGGCGTTCTGCATCCGCCTGCTCGAGGAAACCGGCGTCGCCACCGCGCCGGGGATCGATTTCGATCCCGTCGACGGCCACCGCTTCGTGCGCTTCAGTTTTGCGGTTTCCACCCCACTGGTGGAGGAAGCCATCGCGCGGATGGTGCCGTGGTTCCAGGCACAGCAGGCGCTCGCACCGGCCTGAGCCTTTGACAAAAAAGGGGGCGGCCCGCAGACCGCCCCCTGATTGTCCGTGATCCGAAGATCAGAGCGCGATGGCAAGCGAAGCGCGCGCCGAATAACCGGTGCCGCCACCTTCAAGCTTTTCGTAGCCGCCGCTGATCTTCCACGTGTAGTCGAGCCCGCCCTGGATCAGGCTGACTTCGCCGGTCCATGCCGAAGGCAGCTGCGTGCCCGTCAGCGTGAACGTATCGCCGCCGCTCGTCGCGCCGCGATTGAAGGTGGCGACGGTGTTGCCCACTTCGCCCGAGATACGGCTGCGGCGTCCGCCTTCGACCTCGATCGTGAACGGACGGTTCTCGTAGTCGCCCGGCGCGGTGCTCCAGCTGGCGACCAGCGTGGTTGAGCCGTTCACCACCTGGCTCGTACGGCCCGCCAGCGTCAGCGCCAGCTGCGTATTGCCGGTTTCGGTGTAGCCGTTTTCCTTGAGGCGGAAGTATTCGATCGTCGCGCGCGGCTTGATCTTGAAGTGATCGCCGATGGGGATGGCATAGGACAGCCCGCCCGCGCCGGAGATCAGCGTGCCCTTCCACTTGCCGCCCGCGCCGTAGGTGAACGACTGGCTGTCGACCGTGCCGGTGAAGGTGCGGGTCGAGGTGAAGCTGGGCCGACCATAGCCGACACGCGCATAAGCATAGAGCGGGCCCGAAGCGAGGCGCCAGAACGCGGCGACCTCGATGTCGCTGACCTTGACCTTTTGCGTTGCATCGGTGGTCGAATTGCCCGTGAAGTAGGTGAACGAGCCGCCCACGTGGCCAAAGCCGAGCGCCTTTTCGAAGCCGAACGAGAGACCGCCGCCGCTGTTGCTGTAGCCCGCGGTCGCGCCGGCGCTCTTCTTGCCCTTGAAGTAGATCGGCTCGATCCAGGCGCCCGCGCCGCTGATCGTGAACCAGCTTGAATCATCGTCAATCCGGCGGGCAGCAAGGCGCGTGGCCCGTGTGAGCAGATCGAGCGAGCCGCCGGAATAATCTGGCAGCAACTGGTTGAACTGCGTCTGCAGCGTGGCGGTATCCGCCACCTGCAGCAGGCTCGATTCCAGCAGTGTATCCTGCGCGGCGTTCGCGAGGATCGCGCTATAAGCCTGCGATTGCGGAACGTTGAGCCCAATTTCGGTGGCCGACTTGCGCGCGATGGTGAGTGTCACGTCATTGCCCACGGCCGCGACGGTGCCCTTGAACAGCACCGGCAGGTTGAGCGCTGAGGTCGCCACGTTCGCGCCGCCGGTCAGCGCACCGGCGCTGAGCACGGTGTAGGCGCCTTCCGCCTTGGCGAGCGAGGTCACCGTGGCCGAAATCTTCGCACCGCTCGCAAAGTTGGCGGTGTCGGTGACGAGCTTCGATGCCGTGCCGGTCTTGCCGTCGACATAGACGCCAAGGGTGCCGCCCGCGCCCACGTCGAGCGACTTGATCGTGGTCGTGGTGGCCGCATTGGCGCCGAAAGTGCCGCCGGTGACACTGACCGCAAGCTGCGAACCGCCGGTGACGGTGCCGCGGTAGATCGCATTGTCGACCAGCGAGAGCGAGCCGACCTGATCGTTCAGGATCAGCGTGCCGGTGAAGCGCGAATTGCCGGACAGCGCCAGCGACGCCGAGCCGGTGCCGTAATCGATGTTGCCGGTGTACTTGGCGTCATCCGCCAGCTTCACCGTATCGTTCCCCGCGCCGAGGAAGCTGTTGCCGGTGACCGTGCCCGATCCGATATCGAGCGTATCATTGCCGCTGCCGGTGTAGATATTGCCCTTGATCGAGGTGTAGACCTTGGCGGTATCCGGATTGTAGCCGGTCGCAGCCTTGTCGGCAGTCTGCGACGTGGCATCGGTGCTGTTGAGGTACTGCTTGATCGTGACGCCGGTGGTGTTGGCCGAAACGTCGATCGCGGCAAGCTGGTCCTCGCTCGAACCGCTGACCGAGATGGTCTTGTTGTTGTTGATCGTGGTCAGCGTGCCCGAAAGATCCTTGATCGCCGCCGAAGAGCCGATGCCCGGCTGGCTGATCACAGCGCTGATCGTGCCGTTGTTGTAGAGCGTGCCGACCGTCGAGCCGGCATTGATCAGGATGCCGACAGCGCTGGAATCGACCGTCGTCGCGGTCACGCTGCCGCTCACCGAGATGCCCTTGGTCAGCGTGACGTTGCCGCCCTTGCCGCCGATCACGACAGCCGCCGCATTGGTCGAGCTGAACGTAGCGTTCGCGGCCACGCTGCCGTCGAGGCCGAGCGAATAATTGCCCGCCGTGGTGGTGCCGCCGCCGATCGTGATATCGCGGGTGCCCCCGATCTGGAGCGCCGGGCTGTTGCCGACCGACTGGATCGAGCCGGTGGTTTCCGCCGTGGTGCCGCTGCCCGAAGCGGTCGTCACGATGACGCCGCCAGCCACGTTGCCATCGATTTCCACGGCGGCCTTGCCGGTGGAAAGGGCGCTGCGCGGCAGGGTCTGCGTGCTGCCGTCGTCTGCAGTGTACGAAGCGGACTGCGACAGCGTGCCATCGATCTTGACGAGACCGCCGACGTCGCCGTTCACGACAAGCGCCTGCGCGCCGCTGCCGACCACACTGATGGTGCCGCCTGCCGCCACGTTGCCGGAAACCGCATTGGTGCGGATGCCGACCGAATTGTCACCCTTGGTCTTGATCGTGCCGGTGTTGGTGACCGAGCCGGTCAGCGCCGAATCCACCGCGATACCAGCCGAATTCACGCCCTCGACGGTGATCGAGCCGGTGTTCGAAATAGAACCGGCAAACGTGCCGCCGGGCGCAACGCGGATGCCGTAGCGGTCCGTCGCCTGTGCGATCGGACCTTCGGGAATGCCGTTCTTGTCGGTATCGGGGGCGGTGAAGTTTTCGAGCACCTGGATCGTGCCGGCGTTCGAGATGTTGGAGGTGGTGCCGCTCTGGGCCACGATCCCGGCCGCGCCGTTGCCTGCGCCCATGTCGAGCGTGCCGCCGCTCTGCACCGTTGCGTCCTTCGATGCGTCAACCGTCACGGCCGTGCCGGTATCGAGCTTGATCGTGCCGCCGCTTGCAATGGTCACCACGCCCGCCGATGAGGTCACCAGCGGTGTGGACGTTGCAGTGCTCACCGTGGTGTCGGCAAACGCGGGGGCTGCGCCTGCAATCAGGGCAGCCGGTGCGGCCGTGGCGAGGAGGTTTGCAACATTCCTGGCCGCGGTCTTCACGGTGCGGGCGATCGGGGTTGAGCTGTCCATCGGTGTCTCGTCATCCGGCATATGGCACAATCGCCTTTGCGGCAAACTGCACCCGAGTGGTACTTCGTCCGGCAGGCCGCGTCATCGCTTGCCGGCATTCATCAGTGCAAAATCGCCCCGGGCACACCCGTTCGGGTAGCTTGTCCGGTGCGATTTGCGCGCGTCTTAACGCGATTCTGCGCCATGCCTTAGCGGAAAATTTCAGCAACATTCCGCCGCCGTAAAGTTCCCGTTCAGGTCTGGCTGATCGGGGCGTGGACCTGACGCCAAAGTGCGAGCCGGGAAACCGCTTGCGAGGCGCTGCTGCGGTGTCCATGGTGCACCAGCAAGCCTTCGTTTTTGTTGCAATATGGAATTGGCCCAGTGGCAGGACGCATTCTGCTTGTCGAGGATGATCCCCAGATCGCGGACTACATCATGTCCGGACTTGCCGAGGAAGGCTTTACCGTCGACCGCGCCGATAATGGCCGGGACGGGCTTTTCCTCGCGACGGACAGCCAGTTCGATCTCGTCGTGCTCGATCGCATGCTGCCGGGCATGGATGGGCTCGCGCTGCTCAAGGCCATGCGCGCGGCGGAAATGGCCACGCCGGTCATCATGCTTTCGGCGCTGGCAAGCACCGACGACCGGATTGCGGGGCTGACCGCGGGGGCGGACGACTACCTCGGCAAGCCGTTTTCCTTCGGCGAACTCCTCGCGCGGATCCAGGCGCTGCTGCGCCGTGCGGCGGGTGGGGTCCGCCAGGCGCAGGAAACCACGCTGCGCTGCGCCGATCTTGAGCTTGACCGGCTGACCCGGCAGGTCCGCCGCGGCAGCCGCAAGATCGCGCTCCAGCCGCGCGAGTTCCGCCTGCTCGAATACATGCTGATGCATGCCGGAGAAGTCGTCACGCGCACCATGCTGCTCGAGGCGGTGTGGGACTATCATTTCGATCCCGGCACAAACGTGATCGATGTCCATATCAGCCGCCTGCGCCGCAAGATCGATGATGGGGAGGAGCAGTCTTTGTTCCACACCGTGCGCGGGGCGGGCTACCGGCTCGCAGCCGACTGACCGGGCTGATGCCGCTGCGAGGCATTCTGAGAACCGGGCGCCGGACCGCCCGTCGCGGCCTTTCGCCGACGATGCTGCGGCTGGTGACGGCCATTTTCGTGCTGCAGATCGTTTCAAGCGCGCTGGTGATCCTGTTCCTGCGCGGTCAGATGCTTGATGTGGTGCGGCTTGACCGCGAGCGGCAAGTCACGGACGTGCGCGATGATCTGCTCGCCGCCTATTATGATGGCGGGCGGCAGGAGCTTGCGGAATTCATCACCGCCCGGCGTGGCAGCGCGGCCGATCCCGCCGTGTTCATCGCGCTGATCGGCCAGGGCCAGCCGGTGCTCAGCAACCTCGTGCGCGTGCCGGAGATCCCGCTGGCAGCAAGGCCGCAGCATGTTGTGGTCCGGCGCGGGCCCGATCAGCCGCCAAGCGAGGGGTTGGCCCTTGTCGGCCAGTTGCCCGATGGCGAACGGCTGATCGTCGGGGTGGTCAGCCTGACCGAGCGGCGCATCGATGTGGCCTTTGCGTCCACGGCCGAGCTGACGATCGGGGTTGCCGTGCTGATGGCGCTGCTGAGCGCCGGGGTCGTGGGATTTGTGATCAGCCGCCGCACCCATCTCATTGCCGAAACCGCCGCCGAACTCGCCTCGGGCAATTTCGGGGCGCGCGTTCCCATCGAGGGGACGGGGGACGGCTTCGATCACTTGCGCCAGCAGATGAACGTCATGGCCGAGCGGATCGGTGAACTGGTCGGGCAGTTGAGTGCGGTTTCCGGCGCGCTTGCGCATGATCTGCGTTCGCCCGTGGCGCGGCTTTCGGCGGCGATCGATCTGGCGCTCGCGCGGGTGGAAGAGCCGCGCGCATCAGAGGCGCTGCAGGCCGCGCGGGCCGATGCCGACGCGCTGCGCGCCATGCTCGAAACCGCGCTTGAAATCAGTCTGATCGAGGGCGGCGCGGTCGAGGATCGCCGCCGCCCGCTCGATCTGGCGGCGGTTGCGGAAGATCTCGTCGAACTTTACGATCCGCTGGCCGAGCAGCTGGATGTACGGCTCGAAGTGCAGCTCGAAGGCGTCACCGCGCCGGCAGACCGGGAACTGGTCTCGCGCGCGCTGGCCAATCTGATCGACAACGCGCTCAAATATGGGGGCAACGCCGTGCTGGTCAGCACGCGCGCGGTGCTCGATGCCGATGGCATGACCTGGGCCGAAATTGCGGTGGAAGACAACGGCCCCGGCATTCCCCTGGCCGATCGGGCCCGCGTGGTCGAACGCTTCGTGCGGCTCGACGATGCGCGGACCCGTCCTGGCGTAGGGCTGGGCCTCGCCATGGTCGCCGCGGTGGCGCGGCTCCATGGCGGCAGCTTCCTGCTCGGCGATCAGGTGGAGGACTGTCCCTCAGGCGGGAAGGGCCTTGCTGCTACCCTGCGCCTGCCCTGCTGACACCTGCCCGGCTGAAACGCGGCCCGTCCGTTCCAGCTTGCCCCAGCCGATACCGAGCCCCTGCAGCGCCGCCCCCACGGCGCGGATCACCACGCTGTACATGAGCTGGCGATAAACGAAGCGCTGGCTCAGCAGCAGGATCGGCGGGAAGCGGCGCTCGCGCACATCGAGCCGGTAGGCGACCCAGCCGCAGACGAGATCGATCGCGGTGAACACGGCCCAGTAGAGCCCCATGCGCAGCACGTCGGTCTGCGTCTGCGCCCAGCCATGCTGCATGACCCGGACGGCCGTGCCGAAGATCGAAACGGCGAGCGCGAGGTCGATCAGCGGGGAAATCAGCGCGAACAGGATCTGGAACAGCCACGCCTGCGGCATACCGACAAAAGCGAGGCCGGCGGGCTGGCGCTGCCACAGCACCGAGCGATGCTTCCACAGGCATTGCAGCGTGCCGAAGGCCCAGCGGAAGCGCTGCTTGGAAAGCGCGCCGAGCGTTTCGGGCGCTTCGGTCCAGGCGACGGCGTCCTCGTCGTAGCACACCTTCCAACCCTTGCGCTGGATCGCGATGGTGAGATCCTGATCCTCGGCCAGCGTGTCTTCCGGATAGCCGCCCACGTCCGTCAACGCGCTGCGCCGCCATGCCCCGACGGCGCCGGGTACGACCATGATCGCTCCGAAGCGGGTCAGCGCGCGGCGCTCGATGTTCTGTGCGGTGATATATTCGACCGCCTGCCAGCGGGTGACGAGATTGACCCGGTTGCCCACCTTGGCATTGCCCGCCACTGCGCCGACGCGCTCGTTCTCGAACCAGCGCACCAGCCGTGCGATGGTCTGCGGCTCGAACTGGGTATCGGCATCGAGCGCGACGACGATTTCGCCGCTTGCCACGGCCAGCGCCCGGTTGAGCGCGGAAGCCTTGCCCCCGTTGACCATCGTCATCAGCCGCACACGCGCGTTGCCCCCGAAAGCGGCGGCAACGATCGCACTGGTCCGGTCTTTCGAGCCATCATCCGCCACGATCACTTCCATGTGCGGATAGTCGCTGGCGAGGATGCGGTGGATCGAGCTCTCGATCACGCGTTCCTCGTTGTAGGCCGGGATGATCACGCTCACCAGCGGCAGGTAGCCATTGTCGAGCGCGGGCACCTTGCGCCGGTCCGGCACGAGCGCGAGGCCCGTTAGCCCGAGCGCGCGGATCACGCCCAGCGCGATCGCGAAGAAGAAGCTCCAGTTGAGCGCGGCCAGCAGCAGCGCAAGCACCGAGAAGATGGCGACATCGACACGCACCGCAGCAAGATCCCAGCCCTTGACCTGCGGCATCACGTCATCGCGCTTGAGCCCGGCCAGCGTGGAGGCGGGCACAAGGCGGTAGCCGTCCGCTTCAAGCCGCTCGATGATCCGGGGCAGCGCGAGCACGGTCTGCTCGCGGTTGCCGCCGCCATCGTGCAGCAGGACCACGTTGGCGCTGTGATCGGGCGTGGCATGCTCGACGGCGTCAATCGTGCGATTGACGATGTCATCGGCACTGCGCTTCATCCAGTCGCCCGGATCGGCGTGAAGCCCGACGACGGTATAGCCTTCGCTCTGCGCGATCAGCGCGGGCCAGATCTCATCCGACGTGGTCGGCTCGGCGTCACCGAAATAGGGCGCGCGAAACAGCCGGGTGGAGCGGCCGGTATAGGCTTCGATCAGCCGCTGCGTGGCGTTGAGTTCCAGCTTCACGCCCGTAGCCGAATCCTCGGCCATATTGGGATGGGTGTAGCTGTGGTTGCCGATCTCGTCCCCGTCGGCGACCATGCGCTGGAGCAGGCTGCGCCCGGCCACGCCGTTTTCGCCGATGACAAAGAACGTTGCGGGCACGTGATAGCGCTCAAGCACCGAAAGCACCTCCGGCGTGTACTTGGGATCCGGCCCATCATCGAACGTGAGCGCGACGAGCTTGGCGCGGTCGCCGGTGCGGCGCACCACATAAGGCGTCGGCAGGCTGTCATAGCGTTCGTCGTCGATTAGCGAGGGTCGGCCGGGCTGGGTGGACAGATACTCGATCTGGCGCGCACCTTCCCGGGGTGTTGCATCGATGCGCAGGATCTCGCCGTTGCCTTCGACATCGACGTTGTTGGTCTCCTTGATCCGGCTCAGATCGGCGGCAAGGCCGTGCCCGCTACGCCAGGCCTTCAGCACATCCCAGAAGCCGGGATCCTCTGACCCCAGCCGCCACAGCGCGACCGAACCGACGCCGAGGCGCGAAAGCATCTGCATCTGGTTCCAGCTGGAGGCGGCATCGAGCATCCACACCTGATGCCGCTCGGACGGCGTCGCCGCATTGCTGTCCTGATCGTCGAGGTAGCCGAAGCCGGTGTTGCCGCTGGCCTTGTCCCACGTCGGCATGGTCCCGCTGTCATGCGCCGAAAGCCAGGCTTCCTCCACCGTCTGCACATCGGCGTGGCCGTGATACCAGTCGTAGCCATAGTTGCCGAGCGCGACGATGACCTTGTCCGCGGCCAGACCCTTGAGCTGGTCGGCGAGATGACCAGCGAACCAGCCGTTCGAGGCAATCGGGCCGGGTTCACCGCCCTGCCAGTGCTCGTCATAGGCCATGAGCACGACCTTGTCGGCAACGTCGGCCAGACGCTTTGCCGACCAGTCCTCATCGTCGATCGGCATGGTCACCGCCACGACACGGTGCTTGGGGGCGAGCCGCGTGTGGAGATCAGCGATGAAACCGCGCAGTGCCGCAACGCCGGGCTTGGGCAGGTTTTCAAAGTCGACCATCACGCCGCCATCGCCCGATCTGTCGAGCGCCGCATCGATCTGGTTCACCAGCGCAGCGCGGCGGGCGGGGCTTTCCATGATTGCAGTCGCGCCCGCACCATCCCATTTCGCGTTCGCGGCGTTCTGGAGCACGGGCACCACCAGCGGGTGATGTATGGCCGAGGCAAGCACGCGGCGCATCGGCGCATCATCGGTGACGACGAGGCTGCCGTTCTGGCCAAGGGAGAAAAGCGTCGGCGCGACCCAGTCGAGCTGGCCGAGATGGCGCTCCAGCGTCTGTGCGCTGCCGTCCGTCCATGATGTGTAGAAGCCCACGCTCAGCGTCTGCTCGTGGCCATGGGCCGCCAAGGTCGTATGCCGTCCAAACAACTGGCCCAGGTGTTGCGAGATCCGCTGCGAAATGCGGCTGACCTGTGTCTTGAGCGGGAAGGGGGCCTGCCGCTCGAAGCCGAGCGGAAGCGGTGCGGCGGGGGGAACCGCAACGACGGTGGTCGCAAAGACGATCGCGGCCACGAGCAGCGCGACAAGACCGGTGAATGCACCGCGCCGGGTCAGGCGGCGGCGGCGACCGGTGGGATCGAAGAAGATCGGACGAGGCACTTGTGAATTCCTCAAAGACTGCGCCGGCAACTGCACCGCCGCGCGCAAAAAGGACCACTTCTCGCACGGGCCGGGCTTGCGGCAGCCGGTAAGGGTTCAATCGCAATCCGGGCGCCGCGAATGCGCTGCGATGGCGTTTGAACCTCAGGTGACGATGGACGCCGGGCCGGCAATCGGAACAGGGGACCGTCACGTCACGATTCCCGTGACAGGCGTCCATCGTCGAGGGACCTTCTAGAGCTGCACGCCCGTCGCCGGTGTGAGCGGAACATTACGCTTTGGCCATTTTGCGAAAGTGGTCAGGCGCCCCGCTTGCCCGCATGACCATATGGGCCGCGAAGGCACGCAAGGCCGAGGGCTTGGCCATGTTCCCTGCACCGCCCGGCGCGCCCGCGCGTCCTATGCCTCGAACCGCAACACCGATCCGGGGTCCGGGCGGGTGGCTGCGGTCTCGCGCCTTTCGCCCGCCGTGCGCTACCGGCTGGTGGCCGAGCAGGATGTGACTACCGAAGTGCTGGGGCGCCACAGTTTCGATGCGGCCGGAAAATTCATCCAGGAAGTCTGCTGGTGCACCTACTGGAAAGGCTGGCTGGAACTGCGCCCGGTGGTCTGGCAGCGCTTCCTTGCCGAGCGCGATGCGGCGCGCGATGCCATGGCGGGCAGCGGCGATCTCGCCGCGGCGGAAGAAGGCCCCACCGGGATCGATTGCTTCGATACCTGGGTGCGCGAACTCGCCGAGAAGGGCTACTTCCACAACCACGCACGGATGTGGTTCGCCTTGATCTGGATCTTCACCTTACGTCTGCTGTGCGCATGCGCGGCAGACGATGAAGGCCTTGCGACCAGCGAGCGCCCATTCCACCCGGGTCTCGGACTGGTCGCGGCTGCGCTTCATCACGCCGGCAACCGCAAACACCCCGGCGCAGGGCCACCTTGGAGGAAATGCCCGCAGGCCGCCCTTCACACCATCGGTGTTGCCCTTCGTGTTCACGGCGCTCTGGGTGGCCGAGGGCGAACCGCTGGGTCTGACCTGGGACAGCCCGCCGATCACGCCGCCAAGCAGCCCACCAACGATGGAGCCGATAGGACCGGCTATGCCACCGAGGCCCTTGCCCAAGACACTTCCCAGTGCCTTCTCGACGACTTTCGAGCCGCCAGGAGCGCCGCCGATCGAGCTGGCACCGCCCCGATCGCCCAGAACGATCCGACTCGCGCTCATACCGATGCTTGCGGGCTCGCGTTTGTCATCCGCGATGAAGCGCAGGCGATCATCGCGGAAGCCGCACAGCGCGGCGTCGGCCAGATATGGGTGGCGAGCTTCGATTTTCAGGCCCCGGCGTTCTATGAACGGGCGGGGTTCGTCCGCATGGCCGAATTCGCCGGCTGGCCCGCAGGCCATGCCAACGTCATTCTGAAACTGACCCTGCCTTTCGGCTGAACGTGCGCAGACCAGTGCACCCGGCGCTGGTCCTTACTCCCACTCGATCGTGCCGGGCGGCTTGGAGGTGTAGTCGTAGACCACGCGGTTGATGCCCTTGACCTCGTTGACGATGCGTGTCGCCACGCGGCTGAGGAAGGCGCCGTCAAAGGGGTAGATATCGGCTGTCATGCCGTCGGTGGAGGTGACGGCGCGCAGCGCGCAGACGCTGTCGTAGGTGCGGAAATCACCCATCACACCCACGGTCTTGACCGGCAGCAGCACCGCGAAGGCCTGCCAGATCGCGTCATAGAGCCCGGCGTTGCGGATTTCCTCGAGGTAGATCGCGTCGGCCTTGCGCAGGATATCGCACTTCTCGCGCGTCACTTCGCCGGGGATGCGGATGGCAAGGCCGGGACCGGGGAAGGGGTGACGGCCGACGAACACGTCAGGCAGGCCGAGTTCGCGGCCCAGCGCGCGAACTTCGTCCTTGAACAGTTCGCGCAAGGGTTCGACGAGCTTCATGTTCATGCGCTCGGGCAGGCCGCCCACGTTGTGGTGGCTCTTGATCGTGACCGAGGGCCCGCCGGTGAACGAGACGCTCTCGATCACGTCCGGATAGAGTGTGCCTTGCGCAAGAAAGTCCGCGCCGCCGACCTGCTTGGCCTCGGCCTCGAACACGTCGATGAAGGTCTTGCCGATGAACTTGCGCTTGGCTTCGGGATCGGTGACCTCGGCAAGACCGCCGAGGAACAGCGCCGAGACGTCCTTGTGGACGAGCGGAATGTTGTAGTGGCCGCGAAACAGGCTGACGACCTGCTCGGCCTCGCCCATGCGCATCAGGCCGTGATCGACGAAGACGCAGGTCAGCTGATCGCCGATCGCTTCGTGGATCAGTACCGCCGCCACTGCCGAATCGACGCCGCCCGAAAGGCCGCAGATAACGCGGCTGTCGCCCACCTGTTCGCGGATTTCGGCGATCTTGGTCTTGCGGAACTCGGCCATCGTCCAATCGCCGGTGCAGCCGCAGACGTGGCGCACGAAATTGGCAATGAGCTTGCCGCCATCGGGCGTGTGGACCACTTCGGGGTGGAACTGCGTGCCGTAGTAGCGCTTCTCGTCATTGGCGACGACGGCGAAGTGCGCCCCGTCAGACATTGCGACAGTGCGGAAGCCGGGGGCGAACTGGGTTACCTTGTCCTCGTGGCTCATCCACACCTGGTGGCGCTCGCCTACGGCCCAGAGCCCGTCGAACAGCACGCAAGGCTCGGTCACTGTCAGGAAGGTACGCCCGAATTCGCCGGAATCGCCGGGTTCGACGGTTCCGCCGAGCTGATGGCTCATCACCTGCTGGCCGTAACAGATGCCAAGGATCGGCAGGCCGCTGTCAAACAGCACTTCCGGCGCACGGGGGCTGCCTTCGGCGGGGACGCTGGCGGGCGAGCCCGACAGGATGATGCCCTTGGGCTTCATCCGGTGGAAGGCAGCTTCGGCCTGGGTGAAGGGAGCAATTTCGGAGTAGACTCCCGCTTCGCGCACGCGGCGCGCGATCAGCTGGGTCACCTGACTGCCGAAGTCGACGATTAGGATCGATTCTGAAGGCTGGATGCTCATGGCAAGCCGATAATGTCGCGCGCCTTCCCTGTCCAGCAAGGCGCGAAAAAAGGCGATCATGGCGATTGCACGACGTGCACTCGGTTTAAAAAGTGTTTCAACCGCGAAATAATCGTGCTTTACTACAGGGGCTTATCTAAAAAAATCCAGCAAAATCAGTGAATCAGTCTCAAAAGAGGATTGATTGCATATAATGCAACTGTAGTTGTCGTGTTCGCACTTGCAGCACGGTGGGGAATGCCTATCTGCGCCCATGTTCCAAACGCTGTCCTGCAATCCACCACCCTGCCGGCGCGCTACGAACGGGAGAGGTCCCCTGAAAGAGCCCAAAACAGGAGGACATTATGCGTAACTACACTTCGGCGATCCTTTCGCTGGTTCTGGCTGCTGGCATCAGCAGCATGTTCTTCGGTGCCACGCTCGTCTGAGCGGGCCCGATGAACCGGCCCCCTTCCCGCGGGGCAACCCAGGCGGGAGTTCCAGACCAAAACGGCTGCCTTGTCCTTTAAGGCAGCCGTTTTTGTTTTCCGGCTACCCGGTTATGGACAGTCCCCATGGACTTGCCGATCGTCACGCGTTTTGCCCCCAGCCCCAACGGCTCGCTGCATCTGGGGCACGCTTATGCCGCGATTATCGCGCATGATCGCGCGGCAAAGGATGGCGGCCGGTTTCTGCTTCGCATCGAGGATATCGACGGGGTGCGCAGCCGCCCGGAACTGGCGCACGAATTCCGGGCTGACCTCGATTGGCTCGGCCTGTCGTTCGTGGAAGTGCCTGCCCAGTCCACGCGCTTCGAGCGCTACCGCGAAGCCGCGCAAAACTTGCGCGCGATGGGCCTGCTCTATCCCTGCCGGTGCACCCGCGCCGAAGTCGCCGCAGCCGCCACGCTGCACGGGCCGGACGGGCCGATCTACCCCGGCACCTGCCTGCGCAATCCGCCGCTTTCTTCAGCCGATCCGGTCTGGCGCCTCGATGTAGAGCAGGCCTCGGAACTTGTCGGGCCGCTCACCTGGTTCGATGAGCGTCGAGGCTCGCAGAGCGCGCGCCCGGGCATGCTCGGTGATGTGGTGATCTGGCGCCGCGACGCTCCTGCGAGCTACCATCTTGCGGCCACGCTTGATGATGCGGAGGACGGCGTAACAGTGGTCGCCCGCGGTGCCGATCTCTTTGCCGCCACGCATATCCACCGGCTGCTGCAAGTCCTGCTCGGCCTGCCCGCGCCGCGCTGGCATCATCATCCACTGCTTGTCGGCCCCGATGGCCGCAAGCTTGCCAAGCGCCGCGATGCGCCTTCATTGGCCGATCGCCGCCGCGCCGGAGAGGATGGACGGGCGCTTGCCGCATCGCTGCGGGCTGCCCAGAGTGACACTGGCCGCTTTGACAGTGGTATTTCACTTCATGACGGCCTAGACTTGGCGCCATGATACTTGTTCTTGTCCCCGTGATCCTCGTGCTGATGGCACTGACGGTCTGGTCGCTGCTTCGCGGCATTGGCGCCTTTCTCAGCACCACAAAGGCTGATCTGGAAGGCGATGGCTCGCGCGCAACCGAAATGCAGCTGCTGCAGAACAAGATGATGTTCAACCGCATCAAGTATCAGGGCCTTGCCGTGGCTGTGGTTGCGGTGCTCTTGCTGCTCACCCACGGCGGCCGCTGAACTTTCCCGCACGGTGGTCAAGCTCAACAAGATTTACACGCGCACCGGCGATGACGGCACGACGGGTCTTGTCGATGGGTCGCGCCGCGCCAAGCACGATGTGCGGCTCGAAGCGATTGGTGAAGTTGACGAGCTCAACAGCATGGTCGGCTTCGCCGCGCTCGCGCTGGAGGCTGATTGTGCCGTCCCGCTGCACCGCATCCAGAACGATCTGTTCGATCTCGGCGCCGATCTCGCGACTCCGCTGGGTGATGTCGGCGGCGCTGATTTTGCACCTTCCGAAATGGTCCTGCGTGTCGTGCCTGCCCAGCCCGCGCGGCTCGAGGCCGAGATTGACGCGCTCAACGCGCAGTTGCCGCCGCTCACCAGCTTCATCCTTCCCGGCGGCAGCGAAGGTGCCGCGCGTGTCCACCTTGCCCGCGCGATCACGCGCCGCGCCGAACGCGCCGCCACCGCGCTTGCCGCATCGGAGCCGGTGAACCCCGCTGCGCTGGCCTATCTCAACCGCTTGTCGGATTACCTCTTCGTCCTCGCCCGCGCGATCAATGCCGGGAACGATCCGCTGTGGGTTCCGGGCGGCTCGCGCTAGCATCCTCTCAAATTGGCAGCTGTTCACGCTGGCCGATCCCCACTAGGCAGCGTGCAAACGCAACAGCAGGCGGGGTTCAAAGTCATGCAGACAATCGCAGTCATCGGTGCCGGGCAGATGGGTTCGGGCATTGCCCAGGTCGCGGCCGCAGCCGGCAAGACCGTGCTGCTTTCGGATATCTCGCTTCCTGTCGCCGAAGCCGCGCGCGCGAAGATCGAGAAGGGGCTGGTGAAGCTTGCCGAGCGGGGCAAGATCCCCGCCGAGGATGCCGTTGCCACCGTCTCGCGCATTACCCCTGTCGGCGATTATGCGCGCCTTGGCGAAGCGGACCTCGTGATCGAGGCGGCGACCGAGCGCGAGGACATCAAGCACAAGATCTTCGAGGCTGCCGGCAAGCACCTTGCGCCGAACGCGATCATGGCTACCAACACCTCGTCGATCCCGATCACGCGCATGGCGGTCTCCTCCCCTGATGCAGGCCGCTTCATCGGCATCCATTTCTTCAATCCGGTGCCACTGATGAAGCTGGTCGAGGTTATCCCCGGCCTTGCCACCTCGGTCGCCACGATCGAGGCGGTGCGCGGCTTCGTCGCCGATATCGGCAAGGAAATCGTGCTTTCGCAGGATGAGCCGGGCTTCATCGTCAACCGCATCTTCGTGCCCTTCATCAACGAGGCGGCTTTCGTGCTCGGCAGCGGCACCGGTTCGGTCGAGGATATCGACAAGGGCGTGAAGCTTGGGCTCAACCACCCGATGGGCCCGCTTGAGCTCGCGGATTTCATCGGCCTCGATACCCTGCTCGAGATCATGAAGATCTACCTCGCCTCGACGGGCGATCCGAAATACCGCCCGGCGCCGCTGCTTCAGAAGTATGTCGAGGCAGGTTGGCTGGGCCGCAAGTCGGGCCGCGGCTTTTACGATTACAGCGGCGAGGTTCCCGTACCGACCCGGTAAGCCACGTCCCGCCCGGTTCCTGGCCTCCAGTTATTGGGCAATGGAATCGTCGTCGGGATCCGCGTCGGCATCATCCAGCACGAAGGGTGCGGCATGGCGGATTGTGCCGTCCGCCTCCTGACGCGGGGACGTGCCGTCGCGAACGGGCTCCGGGCTCGAGGGCTCGAAGCCGGTCTCGTCGTTGATCCGCCGCTTGTCATCTACCGCCCACGAGCGAAATGCGCTTTCGGTGGCTTCCCGGCTCGCTTGCGCATCGGGATGGGACGAAGTGAACCAGGCGCCCGCGCCGGTGGTCGTGAACATGATCGCACTGATCGCCATCAACACCGCCCAGGCAAGGGCGTACCAGCGGCTGCGGAAGAGCAGTTCGTACACGGGTTCGATTATCCGGCAGAGGGCGTTGCAAGCAGATTGCCGCCGCCATGGTTAAGAAAGCGCAAAGCGGTCCGAATCGGCTTAAAATCGCCGGCGTGAATGTCCTAAGTTACTGTCCTGTAGGTATTTTCTGGATTAGAACAGAGCATGAAAACTCGCCATTTCGGCGAGATGAACATGCCAAACCCCGCCCGCTTCCTGCCCTCGCTCATGGCGATCGCGGGTCTGTCCTTCGCTCTGCCGCTGGCGAGCGCGTCCGGTTCCGCCGTCTCTGCCGCTGCAGATCGGGAGACGGCAGCCTTCGCGCGGTGCTCGGGGCCCGGACGCATCACGTGCGTCGTCGATGGCGATACGTTCTGGTATCGTGGCCTCAAGATCCGCATCGCGGATATCAACGCGCCCGAACTCGGCCATCCTTCGTGCGACTACGAGGCGCGGTTGGCCGAAACAGCCACGCGCCGGCTGACCGACCTGCTCAATGCTGGGCCCTTCACCCTCGCCGTCGAAGGGCGCGAGACGGATCGCTATGGCCGCGCCCTGCGCGTGGTCCTGCGCGGTGGGCGCAGTCTGGGGGAAGTGCTGGAGCGCGAGGGCCTGGCCGAGCATTGGCACGGCCGGCGCGGAAACTGGTGCGCGGCGTGATCCGGAACGTCGTTCTGGAAGCGGGCCGGTGCCGCCTCGAAGCGCGCCCTTTCACGCGCTTCGCAAACTACGCTGCGCGCAAACCGCTCACGCCCATCGCGCCGCGGTCCTGCGCTGAGAGACCGTCGAATACGGCATCAATGATCCGCGCCAGCTTTTCCTCGCTCAGCCGGTCCATCACCATGCCCATCACGCCGATATTGCAATAGGGTGAGATCATCTGGTTGATCAGGCTCAGCGTCATGTCGATCTCGAGCCCGGGGAAGAACCCTTCTCCCACCGCCTCGCCGATGATCATGCTGAGATAGTGATCGGCAAGATCCACATAGCTGCGGACCTGCTCGAAATATTCATTACCGAGCTCGACATACATCTCATGCGCCACCGGATCGGCGCGATAGGCATCGCGGATCATGACGAAGCGGCGGGCGAAGAACTCGTACATCTTGCGGCGCGGGGGCAGATCGCTGGCGACCACTTCCTCCATGATCGCCACCTTGGGCCGGAACCAGTACTCCGCCACGGCTTCCAGCATGGCTTCGCGGCTGTCAAAATAGCGCAGGACCTGTGTTGGCGAGATGCCTGCCCGCGCCGCCACGTCCTGCATCGTCAACGCGTGCCCACCGCGCTCCTCGATCAGTTCACAGGCCAGTGCGACCAGGCGCTCCTGTCCGGCTTCGATATCGGGCTGAGCGCGTGGCATGTTACATTCCTGTCGCCGGGGAGGCCTACAGGCGATTTTAGGCATTGCCGGGTCCGGTTTCAATTCCGCTTCAGGTAATTGATCGTGTCTGGTTTGGTGTTGATGTGATGAAGGAAGCAAAGGGTATGACGATGACAGGCCAACCGCGCCGCCGCAGCGCAATCGCCGGGGCCCTTGCCTTCACTGCGCTGCTCTCCGCCTGCGCCACACCGCGCGCGGGCGCGGGCCTGGCTTCTGTCCTTTCTCCCCCGGCTTCGGTCGAGGTGGCGGTGCTTGCCTTCAACGACTTTCATGGCAACCTCGAACCCCCGCGCCAGAGCGTCGGCGTGCCCGACGGGCAGGGCGGCACCGCGCAGATTCCCGCCGGCGGCGTGGCATGGCTGGCGAGCGGGCTTGATGCGCTGCGCGCCCGCCATCCCAATTCGCTCACTGTTGCGGCGGGCGACCTTATCAGTGCCTCTCCGCTCGCGTCCTCGCTCTATCTCGATGAACCGTCGATCGAAGTGCTTGGCCGCCTCGGGCTCGAATACACTGCAGTCGGCAACCATGAGTTCGATCGCGGCGCGAAGGAACTGCTGCGCATGCAGACGGGCGGCTGCGAGAAGTTCACCTTGCGCGAACCTTGCCAGCTCGAACGCTTTGCCGGTGCGCGCTTCCGCTATCTCGCCGCCAGCACGCGGACGGCGGCCGGAACGCCGCTCTTCCCGGCGAGCGCGATCAAGACGTTCGGCAGCGGCCCAGCGGCGGTGAAAGTCGGCGTGATCGGCCTGACGCTGAAAGGCACGCCCACACTGGTCAATCCTTCGGGCATTGCCGATCTGACGTTTGCCGATGAGGCGGACACGATCAATGCCGAGGTACCCCGGCTCAAGGCGCAAGGCGCCGATGCCGTGGTGGTGCTGATCCATCAGGGCGGCCGCGCTGCCGGGGCGCCCGATCCCGATGGCTGCGCGGGCTTCGATGGCGAGATTCTGCCGATCCTGCGCCGCCTCTCGCCAGACGTGGATGTCGTCGTCTCGGGCCACACGCATGCCGACTATATCTGCGAAATGCCGACCAGCGATCCGGCACGTCCGGTGCTGCTCACCAGCGCCGGGTCCTTTGGCAAGGAACTGACCGAGATCACGCTCACCATCGATCCCGCGGCGCATAGGGTGGTGACCCGCAGCGCGCGCAACCTGATCGTGCAGTCGCAGCCGTTCACCTCGGCCAAGGGGGCGGTCGCGCTTTCGCCGCTTGCCCCGCAATATGCGCCGCGCGCCGACATCGCCGCTTACGTGCAGCGCTATGTCGATGCGTCGAAGGCCTTTGCGACGCGGCCAGTGGGCAGGTTGTCGGGCCCGGCAGGGAAGGGCGAGGGCGCCATGGGCGGGCCGCTCGGCAACCTGATCGCCGATGCCCAGCTCGCCGCGACGCGGTCTGCCGGGGCGCAGATCGCGCTGATGAATCCCTTCGGCATCCGCGCCGCGATCGTTCCAGCGGCAGACGGCACCGTCACCTTCGGTGACATCTACCTCGCGCAGCCCTTCGGCAGCGCGCTGATCACTGAAACGCTTGCCGGTGGGCAGATCAAGGCGCTGCTCGAACAGGGCTTCGACGATGTCGGGCCAGAACAGGGGCTCGCGCCTTCGATCGGCTTTGCCTACCGCATCGATCGCCGCGCGCCCGTGGGCAGCCGCATCACCAGCATCACCCTCGGCGGCAAGCCGATCGATCCGGCGGCCAGCTACCGCGTCACCACAAACGGCTTCCTCGCGCTTGGCGGCGATGGCTTTACCGTGTTCAAGGCCGGGCAGGGCGCCGTTACCGGACCGACCGATATTGAAGCGCTAGAGGCATACTTCCACAGCGCCCCCAGCCTGGACGTACCGGTAGAGGAACGGGTCACCGGCGGTTAAGCTTACGGCCTAATAGCCGAACAGCCAGCGCCCCAGCAGGCGGTGGAACGGGAAGGTCAGCGCGCCAGCGGTCAGCAGTCCGCCGATCACCAGCCCGCGCACCGTGCGGCGATGCGCGGCGTGATCGTGCCGGCGCGCCGTCAGCACCAGGCGCGGGGTCTGCACCGCCACGAAGGCGGAGAGCAGGTGGATCACGCTGACATGGCCGTGGTTGGTCTCGAGGATCCAGAAGCTGTCCAGCGCCGAGATAAACATTGCGCTCGCCCAGATAGCGCCCAGGCGCCGGTGCAGCCGGGTGCCCCGCTTTTGCCACAGGATCAAGGGGGTCAGCATCAGGGCGATGATGACGGTGCCGAGATGGAGCCTGATCGCAAACGGCACGGCGCCCCAGCCGGCGTGGCCGCGCACGATGGCGGCCAGCGCTGCGGCGAGCAGGGCCAGCGCGGCCCAGCCGAGCACGCGCTCGAGCAGGTCGGGCGCCAGCGATTGCGCGCGCTTCAGCGTTTTGGCGGCCATGGAATGAATCCTGAGGTGCGGCGCACATATGCGGCATAGTCCGGGCGCCGCTGGACGAGGCCCTTTTCCAGCAGCGGCTTGCCCGACCAGCGGGTGAGCGTGAACGTGAGGAACAGCGGCCCCGCCAGCGAGGCAAGCGCGACCGGCACGCCCGCTTCGGCGGCCGTCAGCCAGATGCCCCACCACACGCAGGTATCGCCGAAGTAGTTGGGATGGCGGGTGTACCGCCAAAGCCCGGTATCGAGCACTTTGCCCTTGTTCGCGGGATCGGCGCGGAAGCGGGTGAGCTGCGCATCGCCAATGGTTTCGAATGCAAAGCCGATCAGCCACAGCGCACCGCCCGCCATGGCCAGCGGCCCGATGCCTTCGTTCCCCGCGGCGAGCACGCCGATCTGCGCGGGCAGGCAGGTCACGTAGAGCAGCACGGCCTGCACCGCGAAGACTTGCGCCGCCGCCCTGCCATACTTGCCGGCCTTGCGCGCCTTGCCCAGCATCCGGGCATAGCGCACGTCCTCGCCTTGTGCGCGCCAGCGGGTGTAGAGATGCCAGCCGAGCCGTGCGCCCCAGATCACCGCCATCGCCGCGATCAGGCTGGCGCGCGGTCCTTTCTCCGCCGCCTGCGCCCAGGCCGAGGTGGCCAGCACCGCCATTACCGCGCCCCAGACCGCGTCGATGAAACTGACATCGCCGATCCTTGCAGCCGCGCGCGCCAGTAGCGCCATCAGCGCGGCAAGCGCCAGCGCGTTGACGATCAGGCACTCAAGCATTGGATTTCCCGGCATTGAACATTCCCGCAAAGTCCTTGATCCCGCGCTCGGGATGCCGCGGGGTCACGCTTTTGTAGATTTCCGCCACTTGGCGCATATCCGCCTTGTAGTCTCCTGTCGGCATGATCGCCGGGCCAAGTCCGCCGATCTTGCGGCCATAGTCCATCAGCCCCACCACCATCGGCACCCCCGCGCCCAGTGCGATATGATAGAACCCCGTCCGCCACTGCTGAACCGCACTGCGGGTGCCTTCGGGCGCGATTGTCAGTGCAAAGGTCTTCCGCCGGGCGAATTCGGCAACTATCGCATCGACGACATTGTGCCGCGCCGAACGATCAACGGAAATGCCGCCCATGTCGCGCATGAAACCACCCATCGGCCAGCGGAACAGGCTGTCCTTGGCCATGAAGTGCGCGTCAATCCCCAGTTCGTTGACCAGGCCGAGAAAGTAGACGAAATCCCAGTTCGAGGTGTGCGGAGCGGCGATGATCACATAGCGCCCACCGGGCGGCGGTGTGCCCACAGCCGTCCAGCCCTGCATCCGGTAAAAGCCCAGGAGTGCGCGCTTCACCACGCGCGACGAGACGCTCGCGCCGCCGCCCGGACCGCTTTCCAGCCCTCCTTCGCCCATTCACCCTTTCCCCTTTACCGCTAGGGTTTAGCTTGGAGCGATGGGCTTGTCGAAGGGAACGAAGGTGCCGGCCTGCCCTTTTCGTCAAGTTTGACGATAATAAGCATAGCTATTATGTGTGCGCTTATGCAGAATAACATCGCCTTCCTGACGTCGGACGTCAGCCGCCTGTTGCGCAAGCGCGTCGATGTGGCCAGCCTCCGCTTCGGCGTGACCGGCCCGCAATGGCGCATGCTCGCCGCGCTGCGCCGCACGCCCGGCATCAATCAGTGCGCGCTGGCGCAGTGGCTCGAAGTCGAAGCGATCACAGCCGGCCGCATGATCGATCGGCTGGAGAAGTCCGGCATGGTCGAACGCCGCGCCGATCCCAACGATCGCCGCGCCTGGCGCCTGTTCCTCACGGATGCCGCGACACCGCTGCTGGATGAACTGTTCCTCTGCGCAGCCGATGTATTCGAGGAAGCGCAGCAGGGCTTTTCGCCGGCCGAGCGCGACCTGATTCTGGCCTTGCTCGAACGCATGCGCGCCAACCTGCTTGAGAATGCACCGCCTGAAAAGGTCCTCGCCGAAGGAGCGCTCGCCCATGGCTGAAGCCGATCCCTTCAAGCCCGCCGACGCCGTTGTCACCCCGAGCGAGCGCCGCAAGGTCATCGGTCTCAAGCGCCTGCGGCTCGCCGCCATGCTGCTGATCCCCGCGCTGATCGTGTGCGGCGCGCTCTTCTGGTGGTTCGGCCACCCCGGTGAGGTTTCGACCGACAACGCTTATGTGAAGCAGGATATCGTCTCGATCGCTGGCGAGGTGAACGGCCTCGTCGTTGCGGTGAACGTGCGCGAGAACCAGCAGGTCAAGGCCGGAGACGTGCTCTTCCGGATCGATCCCACGAGCTATGGAGTCGCGATCCGCCAGGCCGATGCCCAGATCGCCAATGCGCAGGCGCACATCACCGCGCTGCAGGCCGATGTCGGCGCCAATGCTGCCGATCTCGCCGGCGCACGCGATGATCTTGCCCTCGCCGAATCGCAATATGCGCGCGAAAAGGCGCTGCTCGACCGCGGCTTCAACACCCGCGCGCGCATGGATGAAGCGCAGCATGCCGTCGCTTCCGCGCGCGACCGGCTCGCCTCGATCGGCGCCGAAGTCGAGAAAGCGCAGGCGCAGCTTGCCACCGGGGCGCAAGTGCCCGGGCTCAACCCGCAAGTTGCCGCAGCGCAGGCTACCCGCGCCAAGGCCGCGCTCGATCTCACGCGCACCGTGGTTCGTGCACCGGTCTCGGGCCGCGTCACGCAGGTCACCCGCCTGCAGATCGGCCAGATGGTCTTCACCGGTGTGCCGATGCTTTCGATCGTGCGCGAGGGCGGGGCGCGGGTCGAGGCGAACTTCAAGGAAACCGATCTGGCTCACATGCGCCCCGGCCAGCCCGCCGACGTCAAGCTCGATGCCTATCCGGACCTCAAGCTCAAGGGCCATGTCGACAGCATCGGCGCGGGCACCGGTTCCGAATTTTCGGTGCTGCCTGCGCAGAACGCCACCGGCAACTGGGTCAAGGTGACTCAGCGCGTGCCGGTGCGCATCGCGATTGATACGTCCAGCGGTGACCGCCCGCTCATCGCCGGCCTCAGCGCGAACGTGACGGTCCATGTCGCAGACAAGTAGCGCCCAGCAGCCTGCCTGGCTGGTGAAGCACCGCTCGCTGCTGTTCACCGCGGTGATGGCGGCGATGGTCATGCAGGTGCTCGACACCACGATTGCCAATGTTGCGCTGCCGCACATGGAAGCCTCGCTCTCGGCAACGCAGGAAACGATCAGCTGGGTGCTGACGAGCTATGTTCTTGCCTCCGCAGTGGTGCTGCCGCTGGGCGGCTGGCTGGTTGATCGGTTCGGCATCCGCGTCGTCTTCACATTCTCGGTCGTGGCCTTCACCACGGCCTCGATCATGTGCGGCCTTGCGCAGAACCTCGGGCAGATGGTGGCCTTCCGCGTGGTGCAGGGGATCGGCGGTGCGTTCCTTTCGCCCTTCGCGCAGACCGTGATGCTCAATTCGAGCACCGCCGAAGAGCGCCCGAAGATGATGGCGCTGTTCACGCAAGGCGTCATGCTCGGGCCCATCGCGGGGCCGCTGCTTGGCGGCTACATCACCGAAAGCTATTCATGGCGCTGGGTGTTCTTCATCAACGTGCCTATCGGCATTGCCTCGGGTCTCGTGCTCTGGTGGCTCTTGCCGCGCCAGCATTCGATCCGCCGCCCGATCGATCTCACCGGCTGGCTGCTTGTCGCGCTGGCACTCGCCTCGTTCCAGCTCATGCTTGATCGCGGCCCGTCGCAGGATTGGTTCGGCAGCGCCGAAGTGGTGACTTATGCCGTGATCTGGGCCTGCAGCGCGTGGATGGCGGTGGTTCACCTTGTCACGGCGGAAAAGCCGCTGTTCCCTGGCCGCATGTTTGCCGATACCAATTTCGTTGCCAGCCTCATCTTCATGTTCCTCATCGGCTGCGTGATGATGGCCGTGCTGGCGCTGCTGCCCGGGCTGCTGCAGGGGATCTACGGCTATCCGGCGGTCGATGCCGGCTGGTTGCTGGCCCCGCGCGGGCTGGGTCTGCTTGCCGCGATCACGCTGCTCGGGCGCTGGATCACGAAGATGGATCCGCGCATCGCGCTCACCATCGGCATGGGGCTGTCCGGCTGGTCGCTGTGGCTCATGTCGGGCTGGTCGCCCGATATGCCGATGACGCCGATCTTCGTGACCGGGTTGATCCAGGGCGTGGGCATCAGCTTCACGATCATGCCGATCAACCTGATCGCCTTCGCCACCCTGCCGCCGGACCTGCGCACAGATGCCGCCGGGCTCAACAACCTGATGCGTTCCATCGGAGCCTCGATCGGCATCGCGGTGTGCACGTTCATGCTCGCGCGCAATATCCAGGTGAACCACGCGGAAATGGGCGCCCAGATCACGCGGATGAGCGTGCCCTTCGATCTTGACCGCATCACGGCCTATGGCGGCGTTTCGGAAGCGGGGATGCGCTTGGTCGATGGCATGGTCAACAAGCAGGCCGCGATGATCGGTTATCTCAATGATTTCTACATGATGGGCCTCCTGTGCTGGGCCTCGATCCCGATGCTGTTCTTCGTCAAGGCCGGCAACGCGCCCCCGGCAGGCGCCCCGCAGATGGTGGCGGCTGCAGATCACTAAGCGGTTGCTGGCGGGTCAGCCGGGGGCTAACGGCGAACCCATGGCCCTGATTTCCAATCCGAAGCTCAAATGGATCCTGCGCTGCGGTTGGCATGGCAAGTGTCCGCGCTGCGGCGTGGGGCACATGTTCGCCGGCTGGCTCAAGCTCGCGAAGACCTGTGATCATTGCGACCTCGATTTCAGCTACGCGCAGACCGACGACGGCCCCGCCTTCTTCGCCCTGTGCATCACCGCGTTCCCGCTCGTCTTCGTGGTGGTCTTTGTCCAGGTGAAGTTCGATCCGCCGTGGTGGGTCCACGTGTTCACGTCGATGCCGATCCTCGTCCTCGGCTGTGTCGCCACACTCCGCCCGTTCAAGGGTTGGCTCGCTGCCTCGCAATATGTGAACAAGGCGGTCGAGGCTGGCACAGAAGGCCTCTGGGCAGAACTCAACGCCCGCGAAAAGGTGGACGAGCAGCCCTAGGCCTTGCGGTAGTCTGCCGTGATCGCGCCACAGGCGGCCAGTTCTTCCTCATGGCCCGCTTCGCGCCAGGTTTCCGCCAGTGCCGCCGCTTCCCATTCCTGCATGGCAGGATGCGCGATCATGTGGTCGACCCAGGCCTGTCCCTTGGCCACATCCAGACCATAGGTCCGGATGCGCCAGGCGACCGGCGCAAAGAAGGCATCAAGCACGGTGAAGCGTTCGCCCGCCAGCCATGGCCCGCCAAAGCGCGCAAGGCCCTCCTCGAAGATCTCGCGAATGCGCGCCGCATCGCGCACCAGCGCCTCGCGCATCGGGCGCGGTGTGAGACGGACGCCGACGTTCATCGTGCAATCATTGCGCAAGGCTGAAAATCCGCCGTGCATTTCGGCAACCGTGCTCTGCGCAAAGGCGCGCGCGGCCGGATCGGCCGGCCAGACGCCCTCGTGCCGGTCCGCCAGATAAAGCGCGATACCCAGCGAATCCCACACCGTCGTCTCACCATCGATCAGCACCGGCACTTGTCCGGTGGGTGAGAACGCGCGGAATTCCTTGTAGTTCGAAGGCTTGGTAAAAGGCTCCAGCCGGTCCTCGAACGCAATGCCGAGCCCCCTCATCAGCAGCCACGGCCTGAGCGACCAACTCGAATAGTTCCGGTTTGCGGTGATCAGGGTATAGGGCACCGTCTAATCCACGAAATGCGCGGTCGTCTTAGCGCGGACCTCTTGCGAGGTTACACCGGGGGCCAGTTCGATCAGCCTGAAGGGCGAAGCGTGATCGGCGCGGGCGAACACCGCGAGATCGGTGATCACCATGTCGACCACGCCCTTGCCCGTCAGTGGCAGGGTGCAGGCGGGGATGAACTTGGGGCTGCCGTCCTTGGCGCAGTGCTCCATCACCACGATGATCTTCTTGACGCCGGCGACGAGATCCATCGCGCCGCCCATGCCCTTGATCATCTTGCCGGGCACCATCCAGTTGGCGATGTCGCCGTTCTCCGCCACTTCCATCGCCCCCAGCACGGTAAGGTCGATATGCCCGCCGCGGATCATCGCAAAGCTGGCGGCGCTATCGAAATAGGCCGATTGCGGCAGTTCGCTGATCGTCTGCTTGCCCGCGTTTATCAGATCGGGGTCTTCCTCCCCGGCCAGCGGGAAGGGCCCGATGCCGAGCATGCCGTTCTCGCTCTGGAGCGTGACGGTCATCCCTTCGGGGATATGGTTCGCCACCAGCGTCGGGATGCCGATGCCGAGGTTCACATAGAAGCCATCCTGCAATTCGCGCGCGGCGCGGGCGGCCATTTCATCGCGGGTCCAGGGCATCAGACGGCCTCCCTTTCGCGCACGGTGCGGAATTCGATCTTCTTGTCATAAGGCGATCCCACGATCATGCGCTGGACGTAGACGCCCGGCAGGTGGATCGCATCGGGATCGAGGCTGCCGGTGGGGACGATCTCTTCCACTTCGACCACGCAGACCTTGCCGCAGGTGGCGGCAGGCACGTTGAAATTGCGCGCGGTCTTGCGGAATACGACGTTGCCGGTTTCGTCCGCCTTCCACGCCTTCACCAGCGCCAGATCGGCGAAGATGCCCTGTTCGAGGATATAGTCCTGACCGTTGAAGGCCTTCACTTCCTTGCCCTCGGCCACCAGCGTGCCGACGCCGGTCTTGGTGTAGAAGCCGGGAATGCCCGCACCGCCCGCCCGCATCCGCTCGGCGAGCGTGCCCTGGGGGCAGAACTCCACCTCAAGCTCGCCCGAAAGGTACTGGCGCTCGAATTCCTTGTTCTCGCCCACGTAGCTGGCGATCATCTTCTTCACCTGCCGCGTGCGCAGCAGCATGCCGATGCCTTCGTTGTCGATCCCGGCGTTGTTGCTGGCGAAGGTCAGATCCTTGACTCCGCTTTCGCGCACCGCCGTCAGCAGGCGCTCAGGAATCCCGCAAAGGCCGAAGCCCCCGCAGGCAATCAGCAGACCATCCTTGAGCAACCCCTCAAGGGCGCTGGCGGCATCGGGATAAAGCTTCCTGGCCACGCGAATCCGGCTCCTTCTGTCAGTCTCGTCTCTCTAGCGCGCAACCGCCGCTTGTCACCCCAGCGGCAGCACGAGAAGCGCTGAAAGTTCGGCCAGCGCCTGTTCGCCGCTGGTCACCTTGATGGCATGCATCCCGAGCTTTGCCGCAGGCTTGCAATTCACGCCCAGGTCATCGAGGTAGATGCAGGCGGCGGGTTCCAGCCCCAGCTCCTCGCACATCATCAGGTAGATGCGCGGATCGGGCTTGCGGACGCCCGCCTTGCTGCTTTCGATCACATGCGCGAAGCGCGCGAAGATCTGCTCCAGTGCGTCGCTGCGGTCGGCGCTCCGCGACATGCCCGCGCCGTGGCCGGTTGGGACATTGTTGGTGATGCAGGCAATCCGGTATCCGGCGGCTTTCAGCTGATCGAGCGCCCGCACCATCGCCGGGCGCACCGCGCCCGCCAGCACCGCCAGCACATCTGCGCCGGCAAGGTCATGGCCCTGCGCGCGCGCTTCGGCGGCAAACAGCGCGTCGAAGTTTGCCGCGCCGATTTCCGCCCGCTCGAACTTTGCCCAGGCGTTGTCGTCGGGGTTCGTTGCATTGACACGGCGAACGAAGTCCTGCGGCAGGCCACGTTCGGCTTCCAGCCGGTTGAACGCTTCGAACGGCGATGAGGTGATCACGCCGCCAAAATCGAAGATCACTGCCGCAAACGTCCGCTCCGCCACCATGTCCGCTCCCGATTACTCTCGTTCAGGCGGCATAGCGGCCGGGGCGGGGCGCGCAAGGGCATGTGGAATTGACGTGGATCATTGGTCCTCGGACCGGATCGGGTCTATTTGTGGCGGCAGAGCCAAACCCAAGGAGGAACCCATGCGTTCGATTCTCTGCCCGGCAGACAATGCCGACACGCTAGACGACCGGGTCGAAACCGCGCTCGCGCTGGCGCGGGCGATGCGCGGCCATGTCTCGTTCCAGATCGCCACGCCGTTCGCGCAGATGGCGCTGTGGGAGCCGTTCGGCGGCGCGGCGCTTTCCGCCGAAGTGATCAACGAAGTGCGAGCGGCCGACGAACAGCTCGCCAGCGAACTCGATACGCGCCTTTCCAGAGAAGACGTGCCCTTCGATGTGGTGCTGACGGATCAGGGCCGGGTCGAAGGCGTGGCGGCGGCCGCGCGCTTCACCGATTGCATCGTTGCCAGCCTTGATGATCCGGCGCTGGAAGAGGTTGCGCTGGGTTCGCGCTGTCCGGTCCTTGCGCTGCCGCGCGGCGTGCCGCTGACCGTGTTCGACAAGCCGGTGCTGCTTGCGTGGGATGGCGGACATGAAGCGGCAGCGGCGATGCGCGCCGCACTACCGCTGCTGAGCCTTGCCAGCGCTGTCCATATCCTGATGGTCCGCGAACAGGAGGACAGCTTCCCCGCGCGCGACGCTGCCTGCTACCTTTCGCGCCACGATATCCATGCCGAAGTGCATGAAGTGGGCAAGCACGGCGGGATCGGGGCAATGATCGCGGACAAGGCGCATGAACTTGGCGCAGGGCTGATCGTGATGGGCCTGTTCGGCAAGAGCCGGCTGCGCGAACTCCTGCTCGGCGGGGTCTCGCGCGAGCTGCTGGACAAGTCGATGGTGCCCTTGCTGCTCGCGCACTGATGGCGGGACGTTGGCCTTGGCGAATGCTGCGGCGCAATGCCTGAGGCCATCTGGTTTTTGCATCTGCGGTATAGTTGCGAGTCATGGCGCTGTAATGGCGGAGGAAACCCGCCTTTCTTAGCTACCTGTGCGGACCATGTTGCAAAAAATGCAACCATCATTACTCATTTCGCACTTGCGAAGAAGGCGGGGTGGTTGCATATGAAAGTGGCCTTTCAGGCATCCTCTCCCAAAACTTTCAGGCCCGGTTGGCAACGACCGGGCCTTTTTTCTGTGAACGTTCTCGGCTGGCGGCGTTGGTGCGCGGGCCGTCCGCGCCGCTGGAGTGCTTGACTGTACGGGCATCCCGGCGTATCGGCGCGCTCCTGATTCCGCCCCTTGCCCTGCGAGGTTGGCCGGCCAACCGATTCGCCAGACGAAAAGAGCAAACCGATGAAGCGCACTTTCCAGCCCAGCAACCTCGTGCGTGCCCGCCGCCATGGGTTCCGCACCCGCTCGGCCACTCCGGGCGGCCGCAAGGTGCTCCGCGCCCGCCGCGCCCGCGGCCGCAAGAAGCTCTCGGCCTGATCGCCGAGCCGCCTGCCGCTTCCGTTGCTTCTGCAACGGGGCTGCGGTTGGGCATCATTGCGAAGCGCGCCGATTTCCTCGCCGCGAACAACGGAATCCGGGTCGCAAGGCCCGGTTTCGTGCTTCTGGTGAACCCGCTTGCGCGCCCCGATGGCTTGCGGCGGTTCGGAGTTACCGTCACCAAGCGCATCGGCAACGCGGTCGCGCGCAACCGCATGAAGCGCCGCTTGCGCGCGCTGGCCCGGGAAGTGTTGCCGCTGCAGGGCATTGCCGGGGCGGACCATGTCCTGATCGGCCGCGAAAACGGGATCGAGCGCGATTTCGTCCTGCTCCGTCAGGAACTCGAAGCAGCGCTGGCCCGCGCCGCTGCCGGCAAGGGCGATCCGCCGCGGCGGCCCGGCCCCAGGGGCAAGCCGAAGGGGCAGCGGCCGAAGGGGCAGGGCAAGTGATCCGCCGCCTGCTGATCGGGCTGGTGCGCCTCTGGCAGCTGGGCCCTTCGGTCATGCTGCCGCCCTCGTGTCGCTACAGCCCTTCGTGCTCGCAATATGCGATCGAGGCGCTTGGCAAACACGGTGCGATTAAGGGTGGTTGGCTGACGGTGAAGCGGCTATTGCGCTGCCATCCTTGGGGTGGCCACGGCTACGACCCGGTCCCCTAAAGCCCGTGCCGTGATTCATCGACCGGCACACGAAGATATACGCGAGGCAGAGTGGAAAATCAGCGCAACGTAATCCTGGCGATGGTGCTCATGGCCCTCATGCTGGTCGGCTGGGACATCGGCATGCGGTACTACTACCCGCAGCCCGCCAAGCCTGCCGCCACCGCGGCAGCCGCTGATGCAGCCGCTCCGGGCGTTCCGGCCGGCGCCGCGCCTGCGCCCGGACCCACGCTCAAGCCGACGCGCGAAGGCGGCCTCCAGGCCCCGGCGGACGTCGCGCTCGAAAAGCAGGATCTGGCTCAGGCGCTTGCCGCCGGGCATCGCATTCCGGTCGATGCGCCCGGCCTCAAGGGTTCGATCAATCTCCTCGGCGGCCTCGTCGATGATCTGACGCTGGCCCGCCACCGTGAGACGCTCGACAAGAACAGCGCGCCTGTGAGGCTGTTCTCGCCTGCTGGCACGCCCGCGCAGCACTATGCGCAGGCTGGCTGGATCGGGCAGAACGGCATTGCTGCACCCGGGCCCGATACAATGTGGCAGGCCGATGGCGCGAAGCTGACGCCCGCAACGCCCGTCACACTCAGGTGGACCAACCCCACCGGCCAGACTTTCGCGATCCGTTATGCGATCGATGCGAACTACATGATCACGCTGACCCAATCGGTCAGCAACGCGGGCACCACGCCTGTCGCGGTCAAGCCCTTCGCGCTGGTCAAGCGCACCGACCGCACCGCGAGCCTCGATACCTGGAACGTCCATTCGGGCCCGATCGCCGCGTTCGATGGGGCAGTCACCTTCGAAAACAACTATTCGGACGTGAAGACGGCCGGCACGGTGAGCCCGGCCGGCTCGGCCAACTGGATCGGCTTCACCGATATCTACTGGCTTTCCGCCCTGATCCCGGACACCGCGAACGGCGCGGTCCAGCCCAAGGGCGATTTCCGGAGCGTCTCGCCCGATATCTTCCGGGCGGACCTCATCTATCCGGTGACGACGGTCGCGCCGGGGCAGGCCGCCACGCAGACGGTGCGGCTCTTCGCCGGGGCAAAGGAAAACAACGTCCTCGAAGGCTACGAGAAGCAGGGCGCGACCAATCTCTCGCTTTCGATCGACTGGGGCTGGTTCCGCTGGTTCGAGAAGCCAATCTTCTGGCTGCTCGATTCGCTGTTCCGCGCGGTGCACAACTTCGGCCTCGCGATCATCCTGCTCACGCTGATCGTGCGCGGCATGATGTTCCCCGTGGCGCAGCGCCAGTTCGCCTCGATGGCGGCGATGCGCGCGATCCAGCCCAAGCTCAAGGTCATCCAGGAACGCTTCAAGGACGACAAGCAGAAGCAGCAGCAGGAAATCATGGCGCTCTACAAGGCGGAAGGCGTGAACCCGCTTGCGGGCTGCCTGCCGATCTTCCTGCAGATCCCGGTGTTCTTCGCGCTCTACAAGGTGCTCGTGCTCACCATCGAGATGCGCCACCAGCCTTTCTACGGCTGGATCAAGGATCTCTCGGCCCCCGATCCACTGCACGTGCTCAACCTGTTCGGCCTGCTCCCGTTCAACCCGCCAGCCTTTCTCGCGATCGGCGTGCTCGCGATCCTGCTCGGCATCACGATGTGGGCGCAGTTCAAGCTGCAGCCCGCGGCGATGGACCCGGCGCAGCAGCAGGTGATGGGCCTGATGCCGTGGATGATGATGTTCGTGATGGCGCCCTTTGCGGCGGGCCTGCTCATCTACTGGATCACCTCGAACCTCCTCACCATCGCGCAGCAGAAGTATCTCTACAGTCGGCACCCGCAGCTCAAGGCGCAGGCCAGCAAGGACCAGCTCGATATCGACCGCGTGGTCGCGCGCGAGCAGAAGACCACTCCGCGCAAGCCGAAGACGCGATGACCGAACTGACCGAAGCGGAAGCCGCCGCGCGCGCGGAACTGGAAGAGCGCGCTCGGCGCCTGTTTGCGGGGCCGATCACGTTCCTCAAGTCCGCGCCGGCGCTCAAGTTCCTGCCCGATCCCACGGTGCCCGAAATCGCGTTTTCGGGCCGCTCGAACGTCGGCAAGTCCTCGCTGCTCAATGCACTCACGGGCCGCAATTCCCTGGCGCGCACATCTGTCACGCCGGGCCGCACGCAGGAGCTCAATTTCTTCGACGTGGGCGAGCCGATCCAGATGCGGCTCGTCGATATGCCCGGCTATGGCTTTGCCAAGGCCCCGCCGAGCGTCACCGAGCAGTGGAAGCGGCTCGTGCGTGATTTCCTGCGCGGGCGTGTCGTGCTCAAGCGCACCCTGCTGCTGATCGATGCACGCCACGGCCTCAAGCCGGTCGATGCGGACATGATGCAGATGCTCGACGAGGCGGCCGTGGGCTACCGCGTGGTGCTGACCAAGGCGGACAAGATCAAGGCCAGCGAGCTCGCCGCAACCATCGCGGCAACCGAGGCAGCGGCGCGCAAGCGCACGGCGGCCTTTCCGCAGATCCACGTCACCTCGTCCGAACTCAAGATGGGCATTCCCGAACTGCGCGCCGCGATCCTCGAAGACGCGGCGATTTGAGAGCGATCAGGCCGCGCGCGAGGCCCGGCGTTCCAGCAAGGTGTTCAGCGGTACCGGGCGATCGATGAAGTAGCCTTGCGCATAGTGGAAACCGGCAAGCGTCGCTTCCATCAGCTGCATTTCGGTCTCGATGCCCTCGAACACGCATTCGAGCCGCAGCGAGCGGGTGAGGTTGAAGATCGCCCGGATCAGCCGCCGACCCTCGCCATCATCAAGCCGCGTCGCGAAGCTTCGGTCGATCTTGATGATGTCGATGGGCAGCATGTGTAGCGTGCTGAGGCTCGAATAGCCGGTTCCGAAATCATCGAGCGCGATCTTGGCCCCGCAGGCGCGCAATTGCTCGAGTGCGGCCCGCGCGGCGGCGAAATCGCCGATCAGCGAGGTTTCGGTGATCTCGAATACCAGCCGCTTGGCATTGATCCCGCGACCTGCGATCCGCTCGATCAGCGCGGCGACGGTGCCGGGATCGCCAATGTCGGTCGGGGCGAGATTGAAGGACAGCCGCTGATCGGGCGGCAGCCGCGAGAAATCGTCCAGTACCCGCTCGAACGCGGTAAGCGTGACGGTGCGGGCCATGCCGAGCCGCTCGGCAGCAGCGAACAGCTGTTCGGCCGGAACCGCGCCGATTGAGGGGGATTCCCAGCGCGCCAGCGCCTCCACGCCAACCATTTCCATCGAGCGCGTGCGGACAATCGGTTGATAGACCATCGCCAGTTCGCGGGTGAGGTCCGCACTGTGGAGCGCGGCCTCCAGTGCCTGTTCGGAGCGGATGATCCGCTCCAGCTCGCGCGAAAAGCGCACGATGCCGCCGCGCCGTGCGCGCTTGGCCTGGTAAAGCGCGAAGTCCGCGCGGTCGAACAGGTCGTGCGCCGAAGTGCCCGCCTCCGGCCAGGTGGCAAGCCCGCCCGAACAGCCGACCGAGACCACGATATCGCCGAGCGGAACCGGTTCCTGGACGCGCTGGCACAGCCAGGCGCCGATGGCTTCGGCCGATTGCATCGAATCCTCGATGATCAGGCCGAACTCGTCGCCCCCGAGGCGCGCGATCACCGCGTCGGGCCCGCTCGCCTCGCACAGCCGCTCGCCGATTACCTGCAGCAGCCGGTCGCCCTGGGCGTGGCCGTGGACGTCGTTGATCGGCTTGAACCGGTCAAGATCGAGCACGCCGATCGTGAAGGGTGCCGCCTTTTCGCCGCGCGCGAGCAGGGCATCGAGCCGCGCAAAGAAATAGCGCCGGTTGGGCAGGCCCGTCAGCGGATCGGAATGCGCCAGCCGCGCATTCTCTTCGGCGAGGTACTGTGCCTGGGCCCGTTCGTGCTGCAGCGCCGCCTTCGAATCCTCCAGCGCGATGAAGGAACCGAACGAACCGCGCAGTACCTGCAGCACGACCACGACCACCAATACGATGTTGAGCGCCATCGCGGTCATCGTCACGGTCCCGAGCGCGAGGCAGTAGGTCAGAAATATGCCGAGCACGATGAAACACACGAGATGCGCGGCCCGCGGCAGATAACTGAGACAGAAGATACAGCCCATCACGGTGATCGCGGCGAACACCGTGACATGGCCGTGCTCGTCTCCGCGGCCATATTGATCGAGCGCAAGCGCCCACGAGACAAACAACAGCGAAAGACCGGCCGCCATGATCTCGGTACGCCGCAGCAAGTGCCGCGCATGGAATTCACTGACCGCGTTCTCGTCGATCGGCCTCATCCATTGCACCATGCGCACGAGGCACGCCGCGATGAGCGCGCTCGGCAACCAGATTGTCAGCAGGCGCGGGGCAATCCCGGCATGGGTATAGGACAGCGCGGCCGCGTTCATCGTGAGGATGACGTACATCGGCGGCAGTTGCTTGCGCAGGCGAAGGAATTGTTCGACCGGCAGCGGGCGCCGAACGGACCCCGCTGCGGGGGATCCGTTTGCCGCCATCACTGGCGCAACATCCGCTTCTGCCTTCGATATCATGCAGCATCTTCGCGTGGACGCTCTTTGCGCCGGGTTGCACCGGCTATCCGCGCGACCCCGCCGGGGCTCGCATGAAAAAACTAACCTTCCAGTCTGCCTCGGTTTTCGGCCGCATCCCCCCGCTTCGCCTTCCCTGCCTCGACAGCGCCGCGCGGAGAAGTTAGGTCCTATCCCTTATGAAGCTCATCATCGGCAATCGTTCCTATTCCAGCTGGTCGCTGCGCGGCTGGCTCGCTGCCCGCCAGTCCGGCCTCGCGTTCGAGACACAGGTTGTCCCGCTCTACGGTGACGATTGGGATGAAGCGAAGGGCACCATTCCCAAGCTTGCCCCTTCGCAAGGCAAAGTGCCCGTGCTGTGGGACGGCGAGATCGTGGTGTGGGACAGCCTCGCGATCCTTGAATACCTGGCGGACAAAGTGGGGCGTGACCGGTTCTGGCCCAAGGCGGACGATGCCCGCGCGATGGCGCGCGCGATGGCGGCCGAAATACATTCGGGCTTCGCCGCGCTGCGCAGCGAACTGCCGATGAACCTGCGCATGGCGCCGATCGCCAAGCCGCTCAACCCCGCCGTGCGCGCCGATGTCGAACGCGTGCTCACGCTCTGGGCGCAGGCCCGCGCCCGCTTCGGACAGGGCGGACCGTTCCTCTTCGGCACGTTCGGTGCGGCTGACATCTTCTTCGCGCCCGTGGTGGTGCGGCTGCGCCAATATGGCGTGCCCATACCCGGCTTCGCGGCCGCCTACATGGACGCGATCTGGGAGCACGAGTGGCTCGAAGTCTGGCGCGCCGCGGCTGCCGAAGAAGCTTGGGCCATCCCGAAGTTCGACGCGGCGGCGCAAGTCTGAGGTCATTCCCCGGCCGGGCGCCATAGCGGCCCGACCGCGAGGAGCAGCACGATCACGTTGAACAGCGCGTTGGATGCATTTCCCGATGCGATCGAACCTGCGCTATCGAGGCAGAACCACGCCAGCAGCCCCGTCACCACCGTGCGTCGCACGCCTTGGGCGCTTCCCTCGCGCAGCGGCCTCGTCTAACGCCGGGGCATGGCCGCTTCTTCCGATGTCCTCGCCCGTACCACCGCGCTGATCGAGGCGCCCAGCATTACCCCCGCCACCGGGGCGGTGTTCGATGTGTTCGAAGCGATGCTCGCGCCCTTGGGCTTTGCGGTGCACCGCTTCCTTGCGGGCGAGCCGCCCGAAGGCCCGGTCGAGAACCTCTTCGCCATCCGGCAGGGCCCGGCGGGCTCGCGCCACTTCGCCTTTGCCGGGCATCTCGATGTCGTCCCCCCGGGCGAGGGCTGGTCGAGCGCGCCGTTCAGTGCGGACTTGCGCGAAGTACCCGGCGGCAAAGTGCTCTACGGGCGCGGCGCGGTCGATATGAAGGGCGCGATTGCGGCGATGGTCACAGCGGTGGAGCAGATCCCTGCCGAGGCCGGAACGGTGAGCTTCATCATCACCGGCGACGAGGAAGGCCCGGCGAAATACGGCACCGTTCCGCTGATTGCGCACATGCGTGAAGTGGGCGCGATCCCCGATTTCTGCCTCGTGGGCGAACCGACCTCGGTTCAGCGTCTGGGCGACATGGTGAAGATCGGGCGGCGCGGTTCGGTCAATGTCTGGCTCACGGCCAAGGGCGCGCAGGGCCATGTCGCCTATCCGCACCTTGCCGATAATCCGATCCCGCGCCTTGTCGCGCTGCTGGCAGAGCTTGATGCCATCGTGCTCGATGAAGGCAGCGACTGGTTCCAGCCGTCGAACCTCGAGATCACCGATCTCGAAGTCGGCAACCGCGCCACCAATGTGATCCCCGCCGAAGCCCGCGCGCGCCTGTCGATTCGCTACAACGATCACCACACCGGGCAGGCGCTGGTCGACCGCGTGACCGGGATCGCCGCCAGGCACCGCACCGAAGTGCGCGCAACGCTGCATGGCGAGGCCTTCATCACGCTCCCCGGCGCGCAGTCCGCGCTCGTTGCGGCGGCGGTCAAGGCGGAGACCGGCCTCGATCCCGAACTTTCCACCACCGGCGGCACATCCGATGCCCGCTTCCTGCGCGCGCTATGTCCGGTGATCGAGTTTGGCCTCACCAACGCGACAATGCACAAGACCGACGAGGCCGTGGCGGTGGAAGACCTCGATGTTCTCGTGCGGATCTATCGGCGCATCGCGCTCAGCGCGCTTTCCTGAGCACGATATAGACCGCGCCGTCGCCGCCGTGGCGTGGCTGCGCGGGGCGGACCGAGGCGATGCGCCCGGCATGGGGGCTGGCCGCCAGCCAGTCGAGCAGCTTGGCGCGGATCGCGCCGCGCTTTTCACCCCTGAGGTCGTGCTCTGGGACCGGGCGGTGCTTGCCCGCAATCAGCAGGATCACGCGCGCGCCCAGTGCCAGTGCTTGCGCGATGCCGCCGTTCAGCCGCTCGTGCGCCATGGCCAGCGTGAGGCCGTGGAGGTCGATCGTCACATCGGGCTGGAGGGGGCCGCGCGTAAGTTTCCGATCCCAGCTTGAATCGAGCCCGCCTGCGGTGAGCGGACGCATCGGCGTTGCTACCGGTGCGGGCTCGGGTCTCGGCGGCGGCACACGGCCTTTGACGCGCTTGAGCGCAGGTGGAGACGGTTCATTCGGCGCGGCGGCTGCAGGTGCGGGGACAGGCCGCTTGGGATGCATCGGCGTCACCGTCGCAGCCACCCGTCGCCACAGCGCGGCTTCATCCGGGCTCAGCCCGCGCGGGGGCGCTCTCATTGCCCGTTAAGCCGGGCGAGGGTGCCCTTGGGCAGCAGGATCAGCGCCTGCCCCTGCGCGTGCATGCCGCCCGCGATGGTGCGTGCCTGTTCGCCCGCGCCCCAGAAGCTGTCGAACCGGTTGGGGCCCTTGATCGCGCCACCGGTATCCTGCGCCACCCAAAGTCCGCTGATATTCTGGCCGCTGATGCCGCCATCGCCTTGCAGCCAAACCGGCGCGCCGAGCGGCACGTAGGCGGGGTCCGCGGCAAGTGTGGTGCGCGGTGCAATCGGCACGCCGAGCGCGCCCACCGTGTCCGCCCCCGTCCGCTCGCGGAAGAACACATAGCTCTGGTTCTGCTGCATCAGCGCGTTGCCCTCGGCGGGATGCTCGTGGATATAGCGCAGGATGCCTTGCATCGAGCCGGGATATTGCCCCGGTCCGTTGCCGATCAGCCCTTGCGTGCGCATCACGCTGCCAATGCCGGTGTAGGGATAGCCATTCTGCCCCGCGAAGCCAAGCCGGATGACTGCGCCATCAGGCGCGCGCAGTCGGCCGGAGCCTTGCACTTGCAGGAAGAACAGCTCCGCGCGGTCCGCCACCCACGCCAGTTCCAGCCCTTTGCCCGCGAGCACGCCGCTCTCGATGGCGGTGCGATCATAGTAGGGGACGAATCGTCCGGTCTCGTCATAGTGACCGAGTGGCTGGCTGCCGTCCGGCTGCGGCGGGGCATCCCCCGGCCGCGCGCGGACGAGATCGGGCGGCAGGGCATAGACCGGCACGTCAAAGCCTGGCTGGCGCTGGCGGACACCGGCGATCTCGGGCTCATAATAGCCCGTCACCAGCGCATCGCCGCGCGCCACGGTCGCCGTTTCGAAATAGCGAGTGAAGAAGCGGCGCGCATCCTCCGGCGGCCAACTGGCGGCAGCGGCGCAGGCGGAAGCCCAGTCTTCCGGGCGGGTCAGCCCGCTGGCATCAGTGCGCCGGGTCAGGCGTGGGCAACTCGTGACGAAAGCCGAAAGCGCCGTGCGCGCGTTGCTGTCACTGAAGCCCAGCCCCGCCGCCAGTGGCCCCGGGTGCGTGCCGACCAGTGCCGCATTGGGCGCGGTGGGCGGCACCGGCGGCACCGGCGCGCCGGGCGGGATCAGTGGAATGCAGCCGGAAAGGAACGCTGGCGCGAGTATGGCAAGCCAGGCCAGCTTGCCGGCCCGTCCTGCCACCCGAACAACCACGCGGGATCAGCCTTCGTCGGTCTCGTCAACCACCCAGTCCGGATCGTGCGCGGTAAGATCGCGCGAGAAGGTCCAGACATCGCGGGTCTCGATCGCGTCATCGAGCGAGCCTGCCACGACTGCGCCGTTCGCATCGCGGGTGACCGAGGCGACATCGGCGACGAAGCTGACGGTGATACGCGCCAGCGGTGCGTCATAGCTTGCATCGATGATGCGGGCTTCCTCGATGCGGATCAGCTTGGCGGTAATCGCTTCACCGGCAGCGCTGCGTGCGTCAATCGCTTCGGCAAAGCCGGCAAAGACGTCGCTGTCGCAAAGCTGCGAAAGCTCTTCCTTGTCGCCGCGCCAGAAGGCTTCGAGCACCATGCCATAAGCGCCGCGCGCTCCGGCAAGGAACTGGCCCACATCAAAGCGCCGGTCTGCACCGACGATGGCGCGGATGCCCGCTTCGGCGCGGGAATTAAGCTGGCTGTCCTGCGGCAGCGGCAGCGCGCGGGGGGCGGCGGTGCTCTTTTCCGGCAGCCGTGGCTGCACGCTGCGCGGCGCGCTTGCGGGATCGGGCTGTTCCACCCGGCGGCGCAGCGGCTCCTCGTTCTGCTCGGGGCGGCGCCCCAGCACGGCATAGAGTCGCAGGCCCAGGAATGCTGCGATCATCGCTAGAATCACAATTTCAACAATCACAAGGCCATATCCTGCATAATCAGGGCGGCATCCGGGCTCGCGTGGTCCCGTTCGCCGCCAACTCCTCAATCGTGCCCTATGTGGGTACAAAATACAAATGAACAACGCGTGGACGGCACCTTGTTTGGCCCACTGAGGCGGTTTTTCGCCTGCCTCTAGGGGCATTTCAGCCCGGTTCACACCAGCGCTCGCGCCGTGCAAGCGCGATTGCCCCGTACTCCAGCAGGTGCTAGGCGGCGCGCCAACCCTTTCCGATCCGTTCCATTCCCATCGCATGAAAGCACGATCATGGCCGAAGAAGGCGATATCATCACCCCGCTCGATCTCGACGCGTCCGGTCCCGTCCCCAATGGGGAGGATACCAGCCCCGCGATCGGTCTGATCTCGCAGTACATCAAGGATCTCTCGGTCGAGAACCCCAATGCGCCGGAAAGCTACCAGTGGACCGATGCGCCGGAAGTCTCGATCGATTTCAACATTGGCGCCCGCCCACTGGGCCACGATGTGCACGAGATCGAAATGAAGATCACTGCCGCCTCGAAGGCGCCGCAGGGCACGATGTATGTCGTCGAGCTGCTCTATGGCGCGCTGATCGGCATGCGCAACGTGACCGACGAGCAGGCCCATCCCTTCCTGTTCGCCGAAGGTCCGCGCCTCGTGTTCCCCTTCGCCCGCCGCATCATTTCCGATGCCGTGCGCGATGCCGGCTATGCGCCGCTGCTGCTCGAGCCGATCGATTTCAACGGCCTCTATCTCGCGCAGCTTCAGGCTCGTCAGGCCGAGGAACTGGCGGCTGGCACGGTCGGGCAGGCCTGATCCGGGCGCTTTCATGGCCATCTCAGCCATGAAGCAGATGCCATGAACCTTTTGAAGGCAACCGGCACGATTGGCGGGCTCACGCTCGCCAGCCGTGTGCTGGGCCTGGTGCGCGACAGCCTGTTTGCCCGCTACGTGGGCGCAAGCTTCGCGTCCGATGCGTTCCTCGTTGCCTTCCGCCTGCCCAACATGTTCCGCGCGCTATTTGCCGAGGGCGCGTTCGCTTCGGCCTTCATCCCGATGTTCAACCGCAAGGTGGGCGATCCGGAAGGCAGCGGCCTGCCCGATGGGCTCGATTTCGCCGAGCGCGCGCTGGCCGTGCTGCTGCCGGTGCTCATCGTGATGACCGTGCTGCTCGAGGTTTTCGCCTGGCCGGTCACATTCGTGCTTTCGGGCCGGTTCAACGGTGTGAGCGCGGACCAGTTTGCCTTCGCCGTCGCGCTTTCGCGGATGACGATCCCCTACCTGATGCTGATCAGCCTCGTCTCGCTGTGCGGGGGCATTCTCAATTCGCTGCACAAGTTCTGGGTGAATGCGGCGGCACCGATCCTGCTCAACCTGACGCTGATCGCCGCACTGCTGTTGTTCCATTCCGCCGATCCGACGATCACCGCGCGCAATCAGGCGATTGGCGTTTCGGTATCGGGTGCGTTCCAGTTGGCGTGGCTGGTCTGGGCCTGCCGCCGCGCCGGGGTGAGACTGCGCCTGCGCCTGCCGCGCCTCGATGTCGACGTGAAGCGGCTGATGGCGCTGATTTGGCCGGCGGCGGCAGGGGCCGGCGCGGTGCAGATCAACCTCGTCATCTCGACTGCGCTGGCCGCCTCGCTCCTCGCACATGGCTCGGTGACGTACATCTACATGGCGGATCGGCTGAACCAGCTGCCGCTCGGCCTTATCGGCATCGGCCTTGGCACCGTGCTGCTCCCCACGATCTCGCGCCAGCTTGGGGGCGGGGACGAAGCGGGCGCAATGGAAACGCAGAACCGCGGGCTTGAACTCGCGCTGCTCCTCACGCTTCCCGCCACCGTCGCGCTCGTGCTTTGCGGGGAGCCGATTGCCGCCGCGCTGTTCGGCTATGGCCGCTTCACGCCGCAGGACACGCATTTCACCGCGCAGGCGCTGGCCGCGTTCTCGATCGGCCTGCCGAGCTACATCCTCGTGAAAGTGCTCACCCCCGGCTACTACGCGCGGCAGGATACGGTCACTCCGGTGCGTTACGCGACGATCTCGATGGGGGTGAACCTCGCGCTCAATCTGGCGCTGATCGTGCCGCTCCAGCATGTCGGCCCGCCACTGGCGACCGCCATCGCTTCCACCGTCAACGTCGCGATGCTCTACCGCACCCTCGTCGCACGCGGACAGTTCACCACCGATGCCCGCCTCAAGCGCCGCGCGCCGCGCCTTGCGCTTGCGGCACTCGCCATGGGCGCGGTGCTCTGGGCTGGGCAGGGCCTGCTCATGCCCTATGTCCACGGCACGTGGCTCGTGCGCTTTCTCACGCTCGCCGTGCTGGTTTCGGCGGGCGGCCTCGTCTATGGGCTCAGCGCTATCCTGCTGGGCGCGTTCTCGCGGGATGATCTCAAACTGCTCCTGCGGCGCAGGGGCAAGGCCACATAACAAGCGAGCTCCCCCCCATGCGTATCGTTTCGGGTATCCAGCCCACCGGCAATCTCCACCTCGGCAACTATCTGGGCGCGATTCGGAACTGGGTGGCGATGCAGGACGAATGGACCGCCAAGGGGGGCGAGTGCCTTTACTTCCTCGCCGATCTCCACGCGATCTCGATGCCGCACGATCCCGCTGCGCTGACGGCGGGTACGCGCGAGATGGTCGCCGCGCTCGTCGCCTGCGGGATCGATCCCGCGCGCTCGATCGTGTTCAACCAGACGCAGGTTCCCGCCCATGCCGAGCTGCAATGGCTGCTCACCGGCACCGCGCGGATGGGCTGGCTGAACCGGATGACGCAGTGGAAGGACAAGGCGGGCAAGAACCGCGAAGGTGCCAGCGTTGCCCTCTTCACCTATCCGGTGCTGCAGGCGGCGGACGTGCTGCTCTATCAGGCGACCCACGTGCCCGTCGGTGAAGACCAGAAGCAGCACCTCGAACTCGCGCGCGATATCGCGCAGAAGTTCAACAACGACTTCGCAACTGAGGACGCGCCCGTCTTCACGCTGCCAGAGCCGATCATCCCGCCCGAAGCCGCCCGCATCATGAGCCTGCGCGATGGCAGCGCCAAGATGTCGAAGTCCGATCCTTCGGACATGAGCCGGATCAACCTCACCGACGATGCCGATGCGATCATGCAGAAAGTGCGCAAGGCAAAGACCGATCCCGAGCCGCTGCCGGGTGAAGTGGACGGCCTCAAGGAGCGCCCTGAGGCGGCCAATCTCGTCGGCATTTATGCCGCGATGGCGGGGATCAGCCAGGCCGATGTGCTCGCGCAGTTTGGCGGGCAGGGCTTCGGTGCGTTCAAGCCGGCGCTTGGCGAACTGCTGGTCGAGAAGCTTGCGCCGATCACCGCGCGCTACCGCGATCTGCGCACCGATACCGCCGCGCTCGATGCGATCCTCGCAGACGGTGCGGCCCGGGCGCGGACGCTCGCCGCGCCGACACTTGGGCGCGCTTATGCGGCGCTTGGCCTGCTCAGGGGCTAACTTCTTTCGCTGTGCTGGCGGCTTCCCGCGGGAATGTAACAAATTGCATCACATTGGTGCTTTGAGGCCAAAATAGCCCGGAATTGCAGGGGTTTCACGCGTTCGTTCAACCACCATTCAGCACCTGACGCGCACTCTTTTTGCGTGCTACCAATGCAAGCGGTGCTGGCTGACAGGGGAGCTGGCTCACGCACCAAGGAGTCGCCGGATATGAGTCTGATGCCCACGCGTAATCGCTTTGCCATGCTGGCAGCACCCCTGCTGCTCGCGCTCGGCGCTTGCGCTACCCCGTTCAACGCCAATGTCTCGCGCTTTCAGGCCGAATTGCCGGCTCCCGCAGGCCAGAGCTTCGCGATTGTGCCCGAGGATCCGCGCAACGCCGGCGGCCTCGAATTCTCGCAATACGCCAGCCTCGTCGCGGCGCAACTGCAGAAGGTCGGCTATGTGCCCGCTACCAGCCCGCAGGCCGCCGATCTCGTCGTCCAGTTCGACTACGGCGTGGACAAGGGGCGTGACAAGCTGCGCACCAGCGGCATCGGCGATCCCTACTGGGGCGGCTGGTATGGTTCAGGCTGGGGCCCGGGCTTTGGCGGCTGGGGACGTTACGGCGGCTGGGGCCGCCGCGGCTTCGGCGGGCCCTGGGGCTTCGGCTTCTACGATCCGTTCTTCTACGGCGGTGGCTACAATAACGTCGATGTGGTGACGGTCTATACCAGTGGTGTCGATCTCAAGATCGATCGCCGCGCCGATGGCAAGCGCCTGTTCGAAGGCAAGGCGGAAGCTGCCTCCACCTCGAACCGCCTGCCCTATCTCGTGCCCAATCTGGTCGAGGCTATGTTCACCGGCTTCCCCGGCCACAGCGGCGAAACGGTGAAGATCTCGATCGCGCCTGAAAAGAAGCGCTAAGGCAGCTTCGGCTCAGCTGGGGAGCGCAGCCAGCCCCCCGGTTGAGCCGAACCCGCCCGCACCGCGCACGGTCTCGTCCAGGTTTTCGACCTCCAGCCAGCGCGCCTGCGTCACTGGTGCAAGTACCAGCTGCGCCACGCGGTCGCCCCGGCGGATGGAGAACGTCTCCGCGCCGAGATTGATCATGATGACCTTCAGTTCGCCGCGATAATCGCTGTCGATCGTGCCCGGCGTATTGGGCACGGTCACCCCGTGCTTCAATGCGAGGCCAGAACGCGGCCGTACCTGAATTTCAAAGCCTTCGGGGATCGCCATGGCGAGCCCCGTCGCGACCGCATGGCGCGCGCCAGGTGCGAGATCGACATCTTCCGCCGCAACCACATCCATGCCCGCCGCACCCGCCGTCGCATAAGCCGGCAACGGCAGATCATCATGGCCGGGCAAGCGTTTGACCATCACGGAAACGGGTTCAGCTGAGTGCATCGGCAATCCTTTCGACGAGCGCGGCGGCGACCGCATCCTTGGGCATTTCGGGCAGGCTTTCCACCCCGTCCGCGCGCACGATGTGCACGGCGTTGAGGTGGCCGCCCATCACGTCTCCGGAAACGTCGTTCGCCACGATCCAGTCCGCGCCCTTCCTGATGAGCTTGTCCTGCGCATGGGGCACCACGTTCTCGGTCTCGGCCGCAAAGCCCACCAGCAGTCGGGGCCGGTCAGGCGTCGCGCCGAGGCGCGCCAGAATATCGGGGTTTTCGGTCAGGTTCAGCGGTGGGATCGCACCTGAGCCATCCTTCTTGAGCTTCTGTCCCGCTTCTGCCGCAACCCGCCAGTCCGCCACCGCCGCCACCATGATCGCGGCATCGGCGGGGAGCGCGGCGGCGACCGCAGCGGCCATCTCGCGCGCGCTCTCGACGTCAACGCGCGTCACGCCCGGCGGCGTCGGCAAAGTCACCGGTCCCGCCACCAACGTCACCCGCGCCCCGGCACGCGCGGCGGCTGCGGCAATCGCGAAGCCCTGCTTTCCGCTCGAACGATTGGCGATGTAGCGCACCGGGTCGATCGGCTCATGCGTCGGCCCCGCCGTCACCAGCACGTGTTTACCCGCGAGCAGCCCGGTCGGCGCAGCGCCCAGCATTGCGGCAATCGCGGCGAGGATCGCGGGCGGCTCGGGCAGACGTCCGGGGCCGAATTCGCCGCAGGCCATCGGGCCTTCATCGGGCTGCATCACCTCGACACCGTCGGCGCGCAGCGTTGCCACGTTGCGCCGGGTTGCGGCGTGCTCCCACATCCGCACGTTCATCGCGGGCACGGCGAGCACCGGCTTGTCGGTCGCGAGCAGCAATGTCGTCGCCAGATCATTGGCGAGCCCGCCCGCCATGCGCGCGAGGAGGTCTGCCGTCGCCGGGCAGACCACCACGAGATCGGCATTCCGCGAAAGCTGGATGTGGCCCATCTTGGCTTCGGCATCGAGGTCCCACAGCGTGGTGTGAACTTCGTTCTCGCTGAGCGCCGCCAACGTCATCGGCGTCACGAAATGGCTGCCGCCTTCGGTCAGCACGCAAGTGACAGCGCCGCCCTCGCGCCGGATCAGGCGGACGAGTTCGCTGGCCTTGTAGGCCGCGATGCCGCCGCCGATGATGAGGAGGATGCGCTTGCCCTGCATGGCCGCGCTTGTGCAATGGCGCGTGCCTGCGCGCAATGCTTTTGCTGCGCCGCGCTTGCTTCCGCGCGGCTGCTGGCCCACGTTGGAACAAACGTGAGGAAACCCAGCGATGCGCCTGATCCTGACTGCCCTGATCTTCCTCGTCGGGATGTTCGATCTCTCGATGGCCGGCTCGTTCCTGCTCACCCCGCAATCGACGGGTTCCGGCCCGGTGTTCGGCATCGCTCCGATCGGGATCGCGGGCCTCTCGACGATCCGGGGTGACATGACCTCGTTCTTTGGCGTCGGCGCGGTGTGCATGATGTGGGGCGCGTGGCGCCGCAATGCCGATCTGCTGCTGGTGCCTGCGCTGCTGTTCGGCACGACGCTGGCGGGCCGCGCGGTCAACCTCGCAGTGATCGGTGCCTATCCCGGCTGGGCCATGCCGATGGCGGTCGAAGCCGGCCATGTCGTGCTGGCGCTGGTGGCCTGGCGCTTGCTGCCGCACCACAAGATCGCCGAAATCGCGGGCTAGGCGGCAACCGCATCCGCCACGCGCCGGCGCCCCGCCAGCCTGAGCACCAGCCGCTGTGCCGGCCGCTCGAACCAGCGGTGGGAAGCAAAGCCCGCCAGCACGCTCGCGCCCACGAAGAACAGCAGGAACGCAGGTTGTCGGGCAATGCCGCGCGATCCCAGCCCCCAATCGATCAGCAGCACCAGTGCAAGCTGGATCGGGAAATGCCAGAGGTAGACCCCGTAGGATGCATCGCCGAGGTGTCGCGCAGCCGCAAGCCGGTCAGCGCGGTCGGCGGTGTCGATGGCGAGTACGCCGAGCAGCGCCGCGAAGGTGCCCGCCAGCGTCGCCGCATCGCCCCAGTGCCACACGAGGCCCATCCATAACGCCGCCACAGCCAGCCCCGCCGCGAGCACCGTCAGCACGCCCGCGCGCAGGCCCCCCTGCAGCGCCGCGCCATAGACCGCCGCGCCGCCAAAGAAATAGCCGATGCAGGTGAACACCGGGCCATCGGGCGCCTTCAGGAAAAACAGCGCTAGCGCCATCACTGCCGCCGTCAGCGCGAGCACGGTGGGCGAGCGGCGCAGTCCCGGCAGGAGCAGCCAGAACGCCGCATAAGCAAGGATCTCGGTCGAAAGCGACCACGAAGGCCCATTGAACGATTGGTCCGCCTGCCAGCCCCAGTAATGCGCCAGCCCAAGGCTCAGCACGAAATGCTTCATATCCTGATGATGGTAGATGAATTCGGTGCCGTTCACCCCGCTGTAGGCCGCCTGCAGCACTGCAACGAGGCCGAGGGTGAGGAGATGCAGCGGCCAGAGCCGCGCCACCCGCGCCAGCCAGAACCGCCCGCGTGCGCCTTCGTCGGCCAGATAGACATGTGCGAAGACGAAGCCCGATACCGCCCAGAAATACTGCACCGCGACGTGGCCATAATCGAACAGCCACCAGAGCTCATGGTAGAACGGCGAGACTTTCGGGCGGTTCACATTGAAATGGAACTCCACCGGCGGCACGAAGAAATGCTGATAATGCCAGAACAGCACCGCACAGGCCGCGAGCAGGCGCGACAGGTCCAGCGCGTTGAAATGTCGTTTTTCCAGCCGCAGGCCGGGAAGAGGAGGGCTCTTGGCCAAGTCAGCCCCCCATCACGACCAATGGGCAAGCATGATCACGCCCGCGCTCGACGCCGCGCCCAGCGCCGCCGCCAGCGCATAGCCGAGCCACTTGAGGCCGCCGCCATCCCCGATCAGCGCGACTGGCGGCAACGGTGGATCTTCAGGCGCGCCGCCTTTCTGCGGGAAGCGGTCTTCCACGCGGCGCACAAGGTCGGGCAGGCGGAGCAGCGTCTTGACGTTTTCGCGGATGCGGTCGGCAATCGCGGCTTCCGGGCCCAGTTCATCCCGGATCCAGTCGCGCACGAAGGGCGCCGCCACGTCCCACATGTTGATCGAAGGGTCGAGCTGGGTGGCGATCCCTTCCACCATCACCATGGTCTTCTGCAGCAGCAGCAGGTGCGGCTGGGTCTGCATGTCGAAATCGCGGGTGATGGCGAACAGCCCGTCGAGCATCTGTCCGACCGAAAGCTCGCTCACCGGCTTGCCGCGCATCGGTTCGCCGACAGCGCGCAGAGCCGTCGCGAATTCGGCGACCGAATGGTAGCTCGGCACGTACTGCGCTTCGAAATGGATCTCGGCGACGCGGGTGTAATTGCCCGTCGTCAGGCCATAGAGGATCTCGGCCAGCCACTGCCGCGCGCGCCGGTCGATCCGGCCCATGATGCCAAAATCAATCGCGGTGATCGTGCCATCGGCTTCGATGAACAGGTTGCCCTGGTGCATGTCGGCATGGAAGAACCCGCCGCTGATCGCCTGCCGCAGGAACGCGATGACCAGCCGGCTTGCCAGCACTTTGCGGTCGTGCCCGGCGGCATCAATCGCAGCGTTGTCGCTGATCTTGATCCCGTCGATCCAGTCGAGCGTCATCACCCGGCCATTGGTGCGGTCCCAATCGATGCTCGGCACGCGGTAGCCGGGAAAGGCATGCATCTGCTCGGCGAGTTCGGAGGCGGATGCCGCCTCGCGCCTGAGGTCGAGCTCGCGCAAGGTCCAGCGCTTGAAATTGGCGATCACCATGCGCGGGCGCAGGCGCGAAGCCTCGCCGCCAAAGGCTTCGAGATGGGCCGCCGCCCACTCGTAGGTCGCGATATCGGCGGCGAACTTCTCGCGCACACCCGGGCGCAGCACCTTCACCGCCACCTTGCGGCCGTCGGTCGTCACCGCGCGGTGGACCTGCGCCACCGAGGCCGCGCCGACCGGCTCTTCCTCGAAATCGGCAAACAGCGCTTCGAGCGGTTTCTCGAAGCTTGCCTCGATCTCGCGCCGGATCTGCGCGAAGGCGACCGGCGGCAGCTTGTCCTGCAGTTTGAGCAGATTTTCTGCGGGGCCCGGCCCGACAAGGTCAGGCCGCGTCGCCAGCGTCTGCCCCAGCTTGATCGCCGCCGGTCCGATGGCGCGGAATGCACCGGCATAATCACGCTCGCGGTTCTTGCCGGTCAGTGAGACCCACCGCGCCAGCTTCACCAGCCGCCGCACTGGCGCGGGCGTGTTCGCATCGTTCTCGATGCCGATCAGCGCGCCGTGGCGGGCAAGCGTGATGCCCCAGCCGAGCAGGCGGCGGATATGGGTGATGTGCCGGGTCAACGCGGTGGCCCTAGATCTTCCAGCCCGAATGAATCGCGACCGCGCCGCCCAGAATCGGCTCGACCTTGGTGTGGCGGAAACCGGCGGCGCGGATCATGCCTTCAAACTCGCGCATCTTGGGGAAGCGGCGGATCGATTCGATCAGGTAGCGATACGATTCGGCATCGCCCGCGATCATCTGGCCCAGCTGCGGCACGATCTTGTGCGAGTAGAAGTCATAGGCCTGCGCAAAGCCCGGCCACTCGGTGGTCGAGAACTCCAGCACGAAGAAACGCCCGCCCGGCTTCAGCACGCGGTGCGCTTCGGCCAGCGCCTTGTCGATCCGGGTCACGTTGCGGATGCCGAAGGCGATCGTGTAGGCGTTGAAGGTCTTGTCGCCGAAGGTCAGCTCTTCGGCGTTCTGGCGCGACCATGTCAGGCCCTGAATGCCTTGCTTTTCGGCGCGCTCGATGCCGACATCGAGCATGTCCTGGTTGATGTCCGATACCGTGATCGCCGCGCCGTGCCGCGCCATGCGGAAGGCGATGTCGCCAGTGCCGCCCGCCATGTCGAGGATCGTCTCGCCCTCACGCGGCTTCACCCGGCGCACGAAGCGGTCCTTCCACAGCCGGTGCATGCCCGCCGACATGGCGTCGTTCATCCGGTCGTAGTTCTTGGCGACGGCGGAAAACACCGCGCCCACGCGCTCGGTCTTTTCTTCCGGAGTCACCTCCTCATAGCCGAAGGAGACGGTTTCGGGCGCGGCAGCGGTTGCGTCAGTCATACCCCGCGCCTTTACGTGGGAATTGCCGCAACCGCAAAGCCTGTTAGGTGCAATGCACGATGCCCGAGTTACCCGAAGTCGAAACCACCGTTCGCGGCCTTGCCCATGTCCTCGATGGACAGGTCATCGCGCGTATCGAGACCCGCCGTGCGGACCTGCGTCGCCCGTTTCCGCCAGATCTGGTGCAGGCGCTGACTGGCGCGCGCATCACGGGGCTGGGGCGGCGCGCCAAGTACGGCCTCATCCATGTCGATCGCGGGCAGACCATGGTGTTCCACCTCGGCATGAGCGGGCGCTGGCGAATCGATCCCGAGGAAATCGGCAAGCACGATCATCTCGTGCTCGAAACCGGCGCAGGGCGCACGCTGGCGCTCAATGATGCGCGCCGTTTCGGTTCGGTCGATCTGGTCGATACGGCTGCGCTGGAGGCATGGCCGCAGTTCGCGGCGATGGGGCCTGAACCGCTCGGCCCCGGGCTCACCCCGGCGCATCTCGCCAAGGCGTTCGAGAACCGCTTCGCTGCGGTGAAGCTGCTCCTTCTCGATCAGCAGATCGTCGCGGGCCTCGGCAATATCTACGTCTGCGAGGCGCTCCACCGCGCGAAAATCCACCCGGAACGCGAAGCCGGCAAGGTCAGCCGCGCCGCCTTGAACCGGCTCGTGCCCGAAATCCGCGCCGTGCTCGAAGAGGCGATTCGCGCGGGCGGCTCCACCTTGCGCGATTATGTGCGCCCCGATGGCGAGCTTGGCTATTTCGCCAGGGACTGGCGCGTCTATGGGCGTGAGGGCGAGCCGTGCGGCTGCGGCAAGCCGGTAAGCCGCGTGGTGCAGGGCGGGCGCTCCACCTTCTTCTGCGCCGCCTGCCAGAAATAGGAGGACGGTGGCCACTTGCGCGCAGTCGCTGCGCTGGCCAATCTCCCGGCAACAAGGGAGAGAGCACATATGAAGACCCGTATTACCGAACTGTTCGGCATCGAGCATCCGATCATCCAGGGCGGCATGCACTATGTCGGCTTTGCCGAAATGGCCGCTGCCGTCTCCAACGCGGGCGGGCTCGGCATCATCACCGGGCTGACGCAGAAGACCGCCGCCGATCTCGCCAATGAAATCGCGCGCTGCAAGGACATGACCGACAAGCCGTTCGGCGTGAACCTCACCTTCCTGCCCACGGTCAATTCGCCCGACTATCCCGGCTACATCCGCGCGATCATCGAAGGTGGGGTCAAGATCGTCGAGACTGCGGGCAACAACCCCGCGCCGTTCCTGCCCTATTTCAAGGACGCCGGGATCAAGGTGATCCACAAGTGCACATCGGTACGCCACAGCGTGAAGGCGCAGAACGTGGGCTGCGATGCGATCTCGGTCGATGGCTTCGAATGCGGCGGCCACCCGGGCGAGGACGATATCCCGAACTTCATCCTGCTGCCCCGCGCGGCGGAAGAGCTCACCATTCCGTTCGTCGCCTCGGGCGGCATGGCCGATGGCCGCAGCCTCGTCGCCGCGCTGGCGCTGGGCGCGGAAGGCATCAACATGGGCACGCGCTTCATCGCCACCAAGGAAGCGCCGGTGCATGAAAAGGTGAAGCAGGCGCTCGTCGCCGCCTCCGAACTCGATACCCGCCTCGTCATGCGCCCGCTGCGCAACACCGAACGCGTGCTGACCAACGCTGCGGTGGAGCGCCTCCTCGAAAAGGAACGCCGCCTCGGTCCCGATATCAAGTTCGAAGACATCATCGAGGAAGTCGCGGGTGTCTATCCGCGCATCATGATGGAAGGCGATATGGAAGCGGGCGCGTGGAGCTGCGGCATGGTCGCCGGGCTCATCCACGATATCCCGACCTGCAAGGAGCTCGTCGACCGCATCATGGCGCAGGCCAACGCGATCATCCGCGAGCGGCTGGCCGGGATGGCCTGATACGAAAAGGCCCTCTCCCCGCCGAGGGGAGAGGGCTTCTTGTGCCGCCGTCTGGCAGCCTCAGGCCGCCAGCGTCAGATCCTCGAACCGGCCAAGGTGGAAGTCGGCCGAGCCGAACTGGTTCTCGATCATCGTGCCGCGCTTGAAGTAGTGCCCGATGGCGAGTTCCACGGTGATGCCGATACCGCCGTGCGTCTGGATCGCGTTCTGCCCGACGAAGTTGATCGAGCGGGCGACTTTCGCCTTGGCGAGGCTCACCGCCGCCTTGCGCTCATCCGCCGGCAGATCGAGCTTCAGCGTGCCCATCAGCGCCATCGAGGCGATCTGCTCCACTTCGACGAACATGTCCGCCATGCGGTGCTGCAGCACCTGGAACTTGCCGATCGGCTGGCCGAACTGCTTGCGCTGCTTGATATAGTCGAGCGTGCCCTCGTGCAGCTTGCGGCTCACCCCGCAGGCTTCGCCGCAGATGGCGACAGTGGCTTCGTCCACCAGCAGTTCGATCAGATCGATCCCGCCAGGGATATGCGCGTCGCCCGGAATGGCGACGTTCTCGAAGTAGATCTCGCTCGCCTGGAACCCGTCCACCGTCGGATAATCGCGGCGCACGATGCCGGGCAGGGTGGCGTCGATCAGGAACAGCTCGGCACCCGCGCGCTCGCGCGTGGACCCGCCGGTGCGCGCGGTGACGAGGAGGTGCGTCGCCCAAGGCGCGGCATAGACCACCGCCTTGTGGCCCGACAGCATATAGCCTGCACCGTCCGCCTTGGCGGTGGTGCGCAGGTTTGCCAGATCATAGCGGCCCTGCGGTTCGGCATAGGCAAAGGCGATTGTCGCGTTGCCGGCGATGATCTCGGGGATCACCGCATCGGCCATCGCAGCGGGCGCGCGCTTCATTGCGCCGCCGCCAATCACCACGGTCTGGAGATAGGGCTCGACCGCGATGACCTTGCCCAGTTCTTCCATCATGATCATGTTTTCAAGCGCGCCGCCGCCAAGGCCGCCGTGCTCTTCGGCAAAAGGCGCGCCCAGAATGCCCAGTTCGGTCGCGAGCGCCTGCCAGATGCCCGGATCACGGCCTTCGGGGCGCAGCAGCATCTTCTTGCGCGTCTCGAAATCATAGGTGTCGGTCAGAAAGCGCGCGAGCGTGTCGCGCAGCATGCCCTGCGTTTCGGTGTAGCTGAAATCCATTGTCCTCAAATCCCGCTAATGGGCCGCCGCGGCATTTGGCGCGCGGTGGCCTCGTGTCATTTTCTCAGAGCCCCAGCACCATCTTGGCGATGATATTGCGCTGGATCTCGTTCGAACCGCCGTAGATCGTCGTCTTGCGGGTGTTGAAATAGGTCGGCGCGGCGCGGTGCGCGTAGTCCGGACCGATCGGGTGCTCGTTGTCGCCCGCTCCGAAGCCGCGGAAATAGGGCGCGCCATAGTGGCCCACCGCTTCCAGCGTCAGCTCGGTCAGCCGCTGCTGGATTTCCGAGCCCTTGATCTTGAGCAGGCTCGATTCCGGCCCCGGACCTTTGCCCGCGCTTTCACCCGCGAGGCTGCGCAGCTCAGTAAACTCGAGCGCGGTGAGGTCCATTTCCAGCTCGGCGATCTTGCGCTTGAAGAAGGCGTTGGCGATCAGCGGCTTGTCGCCGTCCATCTCGGCGCGGGCGATGGTTTTTACCTTTTCGATCCCACGCTTCGAGGCGGCCACGCCCGCGATCCCGGTGCGTTCATGCGCCAGCAGGAACTTGGCGCAAGTCCAGCCCTTGTTCTCTTCATAGACGCGGTTCAGGGCCGGCACGCGCACGTCCTCGAGCCACACTTCGTTGACTTCGTGCTCGCCGCCCAGCGTGATGATCGGGCGCACTTCGATGCCCGGCGTCTTCATGTCGATGAGGAGGAACGAGATACCTTCCTGTTGCTTCGCGTCAGGATCGGTGCGGACGAGGAAGAAGCCCCAGTCGGCATGCTGGGCCATCGTCGTCCAGGTCTTCTGGCCGTTGACGACATAGTGGTCACCGTCGCGCACCGCCTTGGTGCGCAGTGAGGCGAGGTCAGACCCTGAGCCCGGCTCCGAATAGCCCTGGCACCACCAGTCCTCGCCCGAAAGGATGCGGGGGAGGTACTTGGCCTTCTGCTCGGGCGTGCCGAAGGTGTAGATCACCGGGCCGACCATCGAGAGGCCGAAGGGCATCAGGCGGATACAATCCGCGCGTGCGGTTTCTTCGGACCAGATGTAGCGCTGCGTCGCGCTCCAGCCGGTGCCGCCGTATTCCACCGGCCACGCCGGGGCGACCCAGCCCTTCTTCGCCAGCACCTTGTGCCAGGAGAGGAAATCTTCCTTGGAAAGCTCGTCGCCCTCGTCCTGCTTGCCGCGCAGTTCGGCCGGATAGTTCTCGGCGATGAAGGCGCGGACTTCCTGCTGGAAGGCCAAATCCTCGGGGCTGAAATCAAGATGCATAAGGCTCTCCCGTTTGAGTTCATGGCCTTTTTTCGGCCATGACGCGGCGAGACTCGGCCATCGCGGACGATGTCGTTCTCCTGATCCCCTCCATCCTTCCACTTTACGTAAACGTCAAGAGGGGCGTTGGGCCAGCCATGCCGGCAAGGCTGGCCAATCTGCCAATTGGCCCTGCGATGCAGAGAAGACACACTTGGCTCATGCGTATGCAAAAATGGATTCAATCGCTTGCATTCGTGCTTGCACTCGGCCCGCTCTTTTGCCAGAGACCCGGAATGCTGGCGTCTCGAGGCTTCGATTCGCTGCTGTCGTACGCACAAAAGTGCTCGCAACCGGGAGGGAACTTGTGAAGCTCACTGCAATTCAATCGTGTGCATCGGTTATCGCGCTGGCCATGGCCGGGCTTTCGACGCCGGTGTTCGCCGAATCCGCCGCACCCGCAGCTGCCGATGCCGATGCCGCAGCAACGGACGCCCCCGCTGATACGCTCAGCGAAATCGTCGTCACCGCCTCGACCGGCACCAAGAGCAAGCTCGACAGCTCGGTCTCGATCTCGTCGGTCGATGCTGCGATCATCCAGAACTTCCGCCCCGCATCGGAAGGCGATCTGCTTCGCCTGCTGCCGGGGCTTCAGCCCAACATCTCGGGTCCGGGCGGCAACGGCAACTTCGCGGTCCGCGGTCTGCCCGTCGCCACGGGCGGTGCCACGTTCGTCCAACTGCAGGAAGATGGCCTGCCCACCGTGCTCTACGGTGACATGCAGTTCGGCAACAACGACTACTGGACCAAGTCCAGCCCGATTGACCAGCGCGTCGACGCGATCCGCGGCGGCACCGCGGCCACCCTCGCCAGCCAGGCGCCGGGTGCGGTGATCAACTACATCAGCAAGACCGATCGCAGCGAAGGCGGCTACATCCAGGTCGAGCGCAACCTCACCTACGATTACACCAAGGCCAGCTTCCGCTTCTCGGGCGGGCTTGATGACAAGACCCACTTCAACATCGGCGGCTTCTACGATGTCGGCCATGGTCCGTGGCACTCGGGCTACAACCTGTCGAACTCGTACCTTATCAAGGGCAACATTACCCGCGAGTTCGATGACAACCGCGGCTTCTTCCGCCTCTACTTCAAGGCGCAGGACACACAGGAGCCCAACACCCAGGGCGGCATCGTGTGCGGCAGCCTCAGCGGCGGCAAGGTCACCGATCTGCAGGCCTGCCCGGGCTTCGATTCGCGCCGCGCGTCGAATTTCTCGGTGTTCAACAGCAACATCAACTACGTCGATTTCAACAGCGGCGGCCTTGCCAGCACCCCGCTCAACGGCATCACCACCAATGCCAAGTCGGTCCAGGCGCAGTTGCACTACAAGTTCGACAACGGCATCACCGTTGACAACAACGCCCGCTACACCAGCATGCGCGGCGGCTTCTCGTCGAACTTCCTCAGCGTTGCGCCGCTCTCGGGCCTGATCGGTTCGGAGCGCACCATCGATGCCCAAGGCACCACGGCGACGGTCGCCCGCGCGGTCTATGCCGCCGGCCCGAACAAGGGCAAGGACGTTGCCGAGGCCTATTACGACAACAACGTGTCGGTCTACACGCGGATCCGCGATGTCGGCAGCTTCGTCAACGACATGAAGCTCAACTGGCAGGGCGATCTGGGTGGTTCGGTCAAGGCCAACCTGACCGCTGGCTGGTTCTACATGAACCAGAAGATCGCGATGGATTGGCATCCGAACCAGTTCAACTCGTCGCTCAACAGTTCGGCCTCGCCGATCGATCTGCTGGATTCGTCGGGCCACCTGCTCAGCGCCAATGGCTTCACCGGCTACAACAACAACTGGGGCGGCTGCTGCGCCCGCACCTACGATTACACCTTCACCGATAACGCGCCCTACGCGGATCTCATCTTCGATGTGGGCAAGTTCGAGCTCGACGCTTCGGTGCGCCACGACATCAACCACGGTTCGGGTTCGGGCGTGAACGCCAACGACGCGAACGGCAATGCTGTCACGCACTACATCACCACGAACGCGGTGAACCCGGTCACGGGCGTGTCGCAGGCGGTCAACCTGCCCTACTACCTGCCGGATGGTGCGCGCGAAACGATCAACTACACCAAGAGCCTGACGTCGTGGTCAGTTGGCGCCAGCTTCAAGCCGGCAGACAACCTCAACCTCTTCGTCCGCGCCTCGAAGGGCACGCGCTTCAATGCGGACCGCATGACCTTCAACGGCTACTTCAACAACGACGGCACGCTCAATTCCAAGGGTGAAGCAGCGGTTGCGGACAACGTCTACCAGTACGAAATCGGCCTGAAGAACCGCGGCAACATCGGTGCGGCCCGCTACACGGTCGAACTGACAGCGTACCACAGCCACTTCAACATCACGACCTACGAGCTCAGCCAGACGATCTGCCCGATCGTTACCGGCAGCCCGACGACCTTCACCTGCATCGTCTCCGACAAGTACAAGACGACGGGTGCGGAACTCTACGGCACGCTCAGCCTCGGCGGTTTCAGCCTCCTCGCCAACATGACTTACAACAAGGCAAAGAAGCAGCCGTCGAACCCCGGTTCGGTGTTCTCGCGGTCGAACAACATTCCTGATCTCTCGTACACCTTCGCGGCGAATTACGATGTCAACGACATGATCGGGTTCGGCGCCAACATCACCGGCGTGACCAGCACGCTCGATGGTGCGGGCAACGAATGGCCGGGCGGCAGCGTGGTTGGCGCGAACGTCAAGGTTCGTCCGATCAAGAACCTCGAGCTCGGCGTCAACGTCGGCAACCTGTTCAACAAGCTGACCCCGCTCGGGCCGGCTGGTACGGACTACAGCGCAGGCGGCGGCAAGTTCATCGGCGGTATTGCGCCGGTGATCGGCCGCAACGTGAACGCCTCGGTCCGCTTCAGCTTCTGATGGCTGAAGCCCGCCCGCAAGGGTGAGGTGACTTCAAAGGGGGTGGGTGCGGCCAGTGGTTCCGCGCCCACCCTTTGTTGCGTAAGCAAGGGCCTGTGCCGGCAAGCGGCAAGGCGCTGGGGAAGGGGATTGCGTGGTGAACCAAGGAGATCGGCGGATCCGTTCGGTGCTTGTCGTCGGTGGTGGTTCGGCGGGCTGGATGTCCGCGGCCATGCTCGCCACGATGCTCAAGCGCGATTGCACGATCACGCTCGTCGAATCCGATGAGATCGGCATTGTCGGCGTGGGCGAGGCGACCATTCCCCCCATCCGCCTGTTCAATGAGGCGCTGGGCATCAGCGAGGCTGATTTCATCCGCGAGACGCGCGGCACCTTCAAGCTTGGCATCGAATTCGCCGACTGGGGCGAGGTCGGCAGCCGTTATTTCCACCCGTTCGGCCCGCACGGGCGCAATTTCGATATGGTGCCGCTGCACCAGTACTGGCTGAAGACGCGCGGGGAGCCGGGCGCCTTCCCGCTCGAAGACCTCTCGATGGCCTGGCACATCGCGCGCGAGGGGCGGATGGCCCGGCCGGTGCCCGATCAGCGCTCGCTGCTGTCCACCTTCGATTATGCCTATCACTTCGATGCCTCGCTCTATGCCGCGTTCCTGCGCCGCCATGCCGAGGCGCGCGGCGTTACCCGCATCGAGGGCAAGATCGGCGATGTTTCGCTGAACGGAGAAACCGGCTTCGTGGAAAGCGTCACGCTTGAAGGCGGGCGCCAGCTGGAGGCCGATCTCTTCATCGATTGTTCGGGCCTGCGCGCGCTGCTCATCGAAGGCGCGCTGAAAACGGGGTTCGAGGACTGGAGCCACTGGCTCCCCTGCGACCGCGCGGTGGCCATGCCCTGCGCGCAGGCCGGGCCGCCCACGCCCTACACCCGCTCCACCGCGCGCGAAGCCGGCTGGCAGTGGCGCATTCCGCTCCAGCATCGCATCGGCAATGGCTACGTCTACTCCAGCCAGTACATGGAGGACGGCAAGGCTGCCGAACTGCTCGCCTCGCGGCTCGATGGCGAAGCACTGGGTGATCCGCGTTTCGTGCGCTTCCGCACCGGCCGCCGCAAGCTGCACTGGAACCGCAACGTGATCGCGGTCGGCCTTTCGAGCGGCTTCCTCGAACCGCTCGAATCGACCTCGATCCACCTCATTCAGGCCAATATCTCCAAGCTCATCGGCTTGTTCCCGGATCGCGATTTCGATCCTGCCACGATCGACGAATTCAACCGCATCGCACATGCCGAAACGGACCGCATCCGCGATTTCCTGATCCTCCACTACAAGCTCACTCAGCGGCGGGATCACGAACTCTGGCGCTACGTTTCCGCGATGGACGTGCCCGAAACACTCGCGCTCAAGATGGAGCACTTCCGCCGTCACGGCCGCCTGATCGCGCGCGAGATGGACTTGTTCGCCCCCGCTTCGTGGCTCGCTGTCCACATCGGCCAGCACAACTATCCCGAAGGGCTCGATCCGCTGATCGAACATCGCGGGATCGACGCGCGCGATTACCTCGCCAAGCTGCGCATGGCGATGTCCGCAGAAGCGGCGAAGCTGTCCAGCCACGAAGCCTATATCGCCGGTCTCACCGGCGCTGCTGCGGCGGCCTGAAGCGCATGGGAGGACTGATCGCGGCCGAAGTCTGGCGCGAACGGGCCCGCGCGGCGCGCGGCGTGCAGGATATGGCAGCGGCCGACAGGGCGATTGCCGAAGCCGCCCGCCTCGCGCCGTCAGACCCGCTGACCGCATTCCTGCGCGCGCAGTCGGCCTACGAACTCGGCTACCCGGCTGCCACGCTGTTTGCCGAGGCCGTGCGGCTCTGGCCGGAAAACCCCGATGCCCTCAGGAACCACGCGCTCGCGCTCGCTTCCGAAGGACAGGTGGCCGAGGCTGACCGCGTGCTGGCCGGCGCCCTCGCTGCAAGGCCCGATTGGCTCGATGGGCAGCGCGTCCTCGCCAGCTTGCGCTACAGCCACGGCGATGCCGAACACTATGACGCGGGCTTTGCCGAGGCGGTCAAGGCGCGGCCCGGCCATCAGGGCCTCTGGCTCGGCTGGTTCACCTTGCGTGCCCAGCAGCGCGATTGGCCTGCCGCCTGCCGCATTCTCGATGAAGCCGCCGCGCAACTTGGCGAAACCCGCGCGCTCGCCGTCGCGCGCGCGTTCCTTGCCAGCGAGAGCGGCGCGCTTGCCGAAGCACTGACCCGCCTGGCCGCGCTGGCGGATGTGGAAGACGATTTCCTCGCGCTCTGCCGCATCCGCACCGCGCTGCGCGTGGGCGATGCGGCGAGGGCGCGCGATCTGGCCCTGCCGCTCACCGCCACGCGCCTTGCCGGACAGGTCTGGCCTTATCTCTCGACCGCATGGCGCCTGCTCGGCGATCCGCGCGCCGCATGGCTGGATGGCGATCCCGTGCTCCACGGTGTGCTCGATCCCGGCCTGTCTGGGGCGGAGATCACCGAACTCGCCGGGCTCCTGCGCCGCCTGCACACCGCATCGCTGCCTTATGCCGAACAATCGGTGCGCCATGGCACGCAGACGGATCGTTCGATCCTGCTGCGCCACGAACCGCTGCTTGGCACGGTCCGCGCGCGGCTGATGGAGGCTCTTTTCGAATACGTCGCTTACCTGCCGCCCAACGATCCCACCCATCCCACATTGGGCCGCCCCCGCGGAGGCTTGCAGATATCCGGCAGCTGGTCGGTGCGGCTCGGGGCAGGGGGCTTCAATGTCACGCACAGCCACCCGGTGGGCTGGCTTTCCGCCGTGCTTTATGTCGCGCTGCCCGATGATCCCGGCCCCGCGCCCGCCGGCGCGCTGCACCTCGGCGCGCCACCGCCAGAGCTTGGCCTCGATCTCGCGCCTTATGCCATCATACCGCCCCGCGCAGGCCACCTAGTGGTCTTCCCTTCGCTCCTGTGGCATGGCACGTATCCGTTCGCGGCGGGAGAACGGCTCAACATCGCCTTCGATGTGGTTCCCACCTCCGCCTGAAGACACGCCTTTGCCATGAATGCGCCCAAAACCCTCAAGGAACTTGCCCAGCTGGCCGGTGTTACCAGTGGCACCGTCTCGCGCGCATTGTCCGGCTCCGAACTCGTCACTCCCGCCACGCGTGACATGATCGTGGCACTCGCGCGCCAGCACGGCTTCACGCCCAATGCCACCGCGCGCAACTTGCGCATGCGCAAGACGAACACGATCGGCGTCGTCATCCCGCTCGGCCACGAAGTGCGGCAGAACATCTCCGATCCGTTCTTCATCACCATGCTCGGCCTGCTCGCGGACAAGCTCACCAATCGCGGCTACAGCCTCCTCCTCTCGCGCGTGGTGCCGACGGACGAAGACTGGCTGCTCAAGCTCGCGCGCTCGGGCCAGTCGGACGGGATCATCGTGATCGGCCAGTCGGACCAGTCCGCCGTGCTCGACCACGTGGCCGAACTCTACCGCCCACTCGTCGTTTGGGGTTCGCACATCGCGGGGCAGGCGCATTGCTCGGTGGGGTCCGACAACTTCCGTGGCGGGGCGCTCGCCGCGCAGCACCTCATCGAGCGCGGCTGCCGCAACATCGTGTTCTTCGGTGATCCGCGCGCCATTGAAATCGGCCAGCGCCTCGAAGGCTGCCGCTCGGCTTTAGCGCGGATGGGCGGCTCGGTGCAGTTCGCTGTGGTCCCCACGCACCTCGTGGCAGATGAAGCGCAGGGCGAGATCGGCAAATATTTCCGCGCGAAGTCAAACCGGACGGACGGCGTCGTCGCCGCGTCGGACGTGATCGCCGTCACCGCCATGCGTGTGCTGGCCGAACAGGGCTTGTCCGTGCCCGGCGAGGTCAAGGTGATCGGCTATGACGGGCTGCCGCTTGGCGAACACACCATGCCCCCGCTCACCACGATCGCGCAGGATCTGGAACAGGGCGCGGAAAACCTCGTCAATATCGTCGTCCAGCGCATTGCCGGGGAGGAGATCCACTCGGTCATCCTCCAGCCGCGCTTGCTGGTCAGGGAGTCTACCTGAGGAACCTCATGGTACCGCAACACCCGGAACGCAGATCCGGGTCAGACAAGCAGCGCCAGGGCCAGCGCGCCCAGCAGCCCGGCGTTGTCGCCCAGCCCTGGCGGCACGATCAGTTCGTCGATCCTGCCCACGGTATAGCCGCCGTTCGCCGCCAGAGCCTCCGCGCGGATCATGTCGAGCAGCCCTTCGGTCGCGGTCACGCCGCCGCCCAGCACGATGCGCGCAGGCTCCATCACCGTCTGGAAGGTGGCCAGCGCGCGGCCGATGTACCATGCGATGATGCGCTTGCCGGGATGCCCCTCGGGCAGATCGGACAGCGACATGCCCCAGCGCGCGATCACTGCCGGCCCACAGGCAAGGCCCTCAAGGCAATCGCCGTGGAACGGGCAGATCCCCGCGAAGTCCAGATCCTCGGGATGGCGCGGCATGCGGATATGCCCCATTTCCGGGTGCGAAAGCCCGCGCAGCAGATGGCCGTCGCTGCAGAAGCCCCCGCCGATCCCTGTGCCGATGGTGAGGTAGAGCACCGAGCCCATCTGTCCCTGAGGCCCGGCGCCCGCGCCCCATAGTGCTTCGGAAAGCGCCGCCCCGTTGACATCGGTATCGATCGCCACCGGCACGCCGAAGCGCTCCTGAAGCGGCGCGATCAGGCTCGCCCCGCTCCAGTGGGGCTTGGGCGTCGGCCGCACGCAGCCGAAGCCGGGCGAAGTGGGATCAAGATCAAGCGGCCCGAACGAGGCGATGCCGAAGGCGGTATAATCCGTGCCCTGCGCCGCAAACCAGTCCACCGCCGCGCGCAGCGTTTCCGCTGGTGCCGTTGTGGGGATGCGTTCGCGCGCGAAGATGGTGCGCTCCGCGTCCGCCACGCCCAGCACGAACTTGGTGCCGCCCGCCTCGATCAGGCCGTAGCGCGCCGCGCTCACGTCGCGATCTCCGCGCGCGCTCCATCGAGCACCAGGCGGAATACCGGCGCGGGCACTCCGGCAAAGTGCGCCCGCCGCCATGCCGCATCGCCATAGTCATTGCCGCGCAGCGCATTCGGATAGTCGACAAAGCCGTGCACGGTGAGCTCGTGCGTCACCCACCAGCTATAGGTCTGCACCGGGGCCTCAGCCGGATTGCCCGCCACCAGCCCGCTGCCATTCAGCGGCAGCCACGGCCCCTCCATCCGCTCGGCGACCATGCCGTATAGGCCATTGGGGCCGTTCGGGCCGTCCGGCGCAAAGACCTTCCGCTGTGTCGACCAGAACAGGTAATAGCGCCCCGCGTGGAGCACGATATGCGGCCGTTCCTGCTCGTTGTTGAGGCCGTCTGCGCTCAGCAGCGGCGGCAGCACTCCCCAGGCGTCCCCTTCGCGGCGCAGGATGCCGATGCAGCCGTTCCACGGGCTGCCCGAACCTTTGAGCGATCCGGTGAACAGCAGGTAGTCCGCCCCACCCGCCGGATCGCGGAAATGCGCCGGATCGCGGAAACCCTTGATCATGCCCGGCACGCCTTCGCTCGCGTTCACCAGCACATAGTGCGGGATCGGCCCGCCCGCGATTTCGCGCGGCGCGCTCCAGCCAGCGATGGCGAACGCCGCCGCATCGCCGGTCAGCGTGCCGGTCGTCTCGAACATGCGCTGCGTAAACGTGCGCGGCTCTTCCCCGCGCAGGCCCGAGGCGGTCCAGTACAGCGTCACTGCCGCGCTCTCAGGATCATAGAGCGCCGAACCCGCCCATTCGCGGCTGCCGGGATTGAGGTCGTCGGGCAGGGCATTGCCATGATCGCGCCATTCCTCCCCGCGCGCGGCCATGAGCCGGATGCGCACGATATCGTGCCGCGCCTCAGGGTCTTCGCCCGCGGGCGCAGACAGCACGAACCACAACGTCCAGCCTTCGACCACTGCCGTGCTGCCGTCCGCCAGTTGCAGCGGCCAGAGATCCCACAAGTCAAACCCCGGCAGCGGGTGGCGTAAGGCCTTGCCATCAACCAGCGGGATCTCGTGGCAGGGTTCGGCGCGCAGCGCGCTGAGATGCTCGCCGGTCCAGAGCGTTGTCGGGGAAGTGAGTACGGGCATGAAAACTCGGTCCTGAAACGAATGAAGGGCAGCAGGTATTGCAGCCCGGAAAGCGGAAAAGTCGGGATCAACTCATGGCGAGAGCGGCTCCGTCACAGGCGGTTTCGCGCAGCACCAGCGGCGCTCCGCCGTCCGGCTTGCGGTAGGTCAGCCCGGCGAGCACCGCATCGGCGCGGTCGGCCCGGCACAGCGCGACGACTGCGCC
>CAZQEH010000002.1:0-106435 GCA_964592205.1 uncultured Novosphingobium sp. | reverse complement strand
CAACCCTCCTTAATTAACAACCTCAAATCTGTGCCATTGGCGCTGACGGCGGACACGAACCAGCGGCATTTTTCAGTAGACGAATCTCCAGATCGTCAGCCTTCACTAGGAGTTCTGATCATGGTCGAAAACAAGGTCGAGAATAAGGTCGAAAATAAGCGTGTCCGCATCATCGATGGCGGCCAAATCAAGGTCGCGTCGCGTAAGTCGCTCTCGTCGGTGCAGTCGTCGATCACCTGCAACGGCGGACTGCCTCGTCCCAAGCCGTCGTAAAACTGACGTAAAACGAGAATTCGAGCGTGGCCGGGTGCGTTGACGCGCACTTGGCCACATCGCCTATGAAGTGGGAGGTGTATGGACCCGGAGCGCCGCAAACTCATTCCGCTATGGGTAGCATTCAGCTCTCGCCTTCCCCAATCGGTCCAAGTATGCGTTGCAGCGATCGTCGGTACCTACCGACTTGTCGTAGGTGTTCTTTTCTACGATCGCCGCCACGTCGTAACGCTGCTGTCCGAGGCTCTCAACATCGGATCGATCCGGGCGACAGGAGTCCTGCTTGCCGGCGAGATAAATACGGTACGGTCACACATCGAGTTCGCCTCGTTCGAGGCGCTGGAAGATGGTGCGCTTAGGGGCTGGGTCGCCAATCACACGGCCGTGGAGCAGATACATGCTCTTACTCGGGCGATGAAGTCTCATGGATCGGTTCTGATCCTTACCACTTCGTTCGCCTCGCACTACTATGGCCTTGTCTCTCCCGAAATACGGGGATGCGGGGTTAGCAACATCGTGGTCCTTCAGCCTAGCACGGCTTTGCAGCCGTTGCAGGCGATCGACTTCTATGGGCGTCTCGAACGCGCAGGCTCGGGCTCGATCGAGACGATTCCAGCCGACTCTCCATACTCGTTGATGAAGGCGATTAAGGCTATAAAAAGAGGCGGCGCGGGCGTGGCACGTTTCGACTCTCTGCCTACCGAAACCGCAAACTTCCTGCTCACGTCTATGCTCGGCGTAGAGGTAGCTTTCCCGGTCAGCCTCCTCCGCATGGCGCAGTTAGCGAGAGTTCCGATCCTACCACTTTTCGTCTTCCGTCGGGCAGGAAGATTTGTAACTAAGTTCGGGCAGCCGGTGGCCGTCCATCCGGATGCGTCATCCGAGGAGTTCTCGTCTATCGCTGCCTCTGTCAGCCGGCAGGTAGAGCAGGAGATGCTTGCTCGCCCCGGCGAGTACACCGCTTGGCACGGTTTCTACGAGAAGGTTCGCACGGCACGAGAGATAAGAGAATTACTCGGAAGTCAGGCGACGTAGCGGCTTCAGATGCGCTGAATCGGAGGGGGTTTATGTTCGGCGCGTCGCGCGAATTTGTAGAGACCGTCCTGAGAGAATTCGTCACCAGACCGAGGCTGCTCGTTCTGGCCGGCGCGACGCTTCTGTTGAGCGCTGGCGCATTGATCGCCTTGCCTGTGATGACCAGCGCTGCAGTTCAGTCATTCAGCCGTGCAGATGGTGGCAGGCTGGACCTGCTCAATCCTTCGGTACTCGGCCTCGCTGTGACCTTCTTCCTGTGGCTCGCAAGCTCATCGGTGAACGGCTATATTCAAGAGCAGGGAAATCAGCGTGCTGTCCTTCATGCACGCCTCGGTCTCTGTCAGCGTTGGCTCGCAAGGTCGCCAACTGCCGACGATGCTCGACTTGGAGCGATAACGCGGATCACAGCTGACGCGCAGGCGTTCGAACGCGCCCTTGCCGCGCTGTCGCATCACTGTCCTCTGGCGGTGATTCAGATCGTCGGGTCGCTGATCTGCATGCTGATCGTCGCTCCCGTCCTTGGGGCCGTCTTCGTCCTCTGCCTTTTGGGTATCGCCGGAACTCTTTCGCTCACTGAGAAGCACCTCGTCGAGCTGTCGATGCAGGTGAATGAGGCTACCGATGAGGTCATCACACGATCGGTCGAACTCCTTTCACATAACAGGCTCATAAGACGTTTTCGGCAGGAGCGGGCAGAGTGTACCCGCGTCGAGCTGGTCCAGGGGCGCCTCATGCAGCTACTTGATCTACGCCGGCGGAGGCAGATATTGGCCAGGCTCGTCGTCTTCATGGCGCTTGCGCTCTCCATCGCCGGTATCGCGTTGATAGGCCTAGCTCAAGTTCGAAGCGGTAGAGCCGTACCTGGTGACCTAATCGCCTTCCTAGGTCTTTCGCTGATCGTCGGCACATCCGTCACAACACTGACGGACAGCATCGCGTCCATCTCCGCAGGCGTGGAGCCTCTTCGCCGACTGACGGAGAGGTTCGACGAGACCAGCCCTTACGGCAGTAGGGAGCACCGGTTCAGCCGCGGTCCCGAGGTCGCCATCAAGGGACTGCATTTCCGCTTTCCGGGGGACGCTGGCGGCTTCTCTCTGCAAATTGAGCATCTGCTTGTAGAGGCTGGCTCCACCGTTGCGCTGGTTGGGGGTAGCGGCAGCGGCAAGAGCACGCTGCTGAGGCTCATAGCCGGTGAGGAGGATGTCGGCGTCGGGACGATCTGCCTCGACGGTATTGACGTCAGATTGTTGACCCGGGATGCGCGTCTTGCTGCGGTGGCCTATTTTGATCCTGCGGCACCCATCTTGGCGCGGCCCGTACGCGAGAACATACTCTTTGGTCGCGAGCGATCAGCCTGCGATCTGGACGAAGTCATCCGAGCAGCCGCTGCTCACGACTTGGTCGATAGGGGGGGCGACGGGCGGGGCTTTCCCGAGGGCCTTTCCAGCGGTCAGAGGCAACGCATCGCGCTTGCGCGAACGCTATTGTCCGATGCCCCTCTTCTGCTGCTCGACGAGGCTACGTCGGCGATAGACTCTCGTCAGGAAAAGGACATACTCGAAGCGATATCGCAGAGATATCCGACTGCGACCACAATGATCGTGTCGCATCGGCTGTCTGCCGTCAAAGGGGCGGATCGTATCGTCGTGCTAAGCCGTGGACAGATCGTCGAAAACGGTGCGTACGATGAGCTGGTGTCCAGAAGCGGCGCCTTCAAAGCTCTGTTTTTCGACCAGATATCTAGCGAGTAGAACCCAGAGGAGATGCTGTGCTCTGCCATCTGAAAACTGGATCGTTTTGAGCGACATAACTGGCCCCTGGCGATCGTGCCAAATCGGCGGGCGGAATCGCACCCGTGGGCACCGCCTCACGGCGGGCCTGCGCCCCGCGCCACCCCGTTTTCAACATGCGTGCGCTGAGCGCCCGGCATCAATCGAGACCGACGCGAGTTGCTATTGACGCAGCACACCGAACGCGGCTCCCCGAAAGTAGGAGGGGCTGAGTACAATCAGATAATGTTGTGTAGAAACAGCATGATATTACCAATATTCCGGCTGAGGAATGCCCAAATGCCATTATTCCCCACGCCGAATACATGGCTCTATGGGCGTTCACGCCATTCCGCGTCAGGAATATACGGGATTTGGCACTGATATTCCAGAATAATCTCCATTCCTCGTGAGGAATAGCCGCACGCAAGCCATTCCGCTGCCGGTATGACCTTCGCCTTGCGGTGCGGGCAGGCAAGCGGTATGAAACAGCAGCGATAACTGGACCAGGCTGCTCTTTCGAGGAGCCAGCATGGCGCGTCTTGTCCAGTGTGGGCTGAGCATCAGCCAGTCGCAATACCAACGCATCAAAGCGCTCGCCCAGCAGCAGAGCAAACCGCAGGCCTACGTCGTGCGCGGGCTGATCGATATCGCGCTGCCGTTTGCCGAGAACGGTCACCGGCTCAATTTCGCCCGCCTGCTGACTATCCTCGAATTCTCGAGCCTCGCCCTCGACACGCTGATCGCCAAGCTCGCGCCCGAGGATTCCGACCGCCTTCTCGATCTCGCCGTCGAGCACTTGAAGAAGTTCCATGCCTCGGAAGGATGACATCCGCTTCGACCGACGGCCGGTCGCTGTCGAGCACCAGTCCGCGCGCGGCGAGGTCGTGCGCAACGTCGGTGCCTTCACCCGCGGGTCGCAGCTCATTCGCCTGCGCTACATGATGATGATGGAGGGTCTGCGCTGGCCGATCCTCGCAGCTCTCATCAGCTTCAGCCTGTTCCTGGTCCTGCTGCTCGCCTTCCTGATGCACGAGCACGAAGTGCAGCTGGTCGAGATGCGGCTGTTCGCAGACTTCTGGAGCCTAGTCGATCTCGACACCACCCACGTCGTCAACCTCACCTTGCCGGACAACACGGTGCTCCCGATGGCGATCGGCGACGTGCCGGATTACCCGGACGTGGCCTGGGCCTGGACAAAGTTTGTTCGCTGCATCGTGGTTGCCCTGGCCGCTGCCGCCTTCCTCACCAGTCCGCTGGCGACCTGGTTCGTGAAGCTGTCGCAACAGATCGGTACGGACATTCTCAAGGAGCGTCACGAGCGCGGCGCGATGCTGGTGACAAGCGACGTCCTGATAGGCGAGATCGCCGCGCACAACGACAACGAGTTTGGGCAAGAACTGGCCGAGGCCCATCCCGATCTCGATCCCCTGGCCGTCGCCAGACTTCCCATTCCTGCCCGCACGGCGCTCGGGCTCCATGTGCCTTACACTATCGCAGGGGTCTCCTATCCCTGGCGCCTCGAACAGACCCACGCGATGCTGATCGGCACCACCGGTGCGGGCAAGACCACGCAGCTGCGGAGCCTCGTGTCCGAAGCCCGCGAGCGGGGACAGCGCTGCGTCGTATTCGACCTGACCGGAGCGTTCGTCGAAGCCTTCTATCGCCCCGCCACCGATCACATCCTCAATCCGATGGATGAGCGCTGCCCTCCCTGGACGATCTTCAACGATTGCGAGAACTACGCCGACTACATCTCGGCCGCCGCCGCGCTCATTCCCAGCGATGGCGGCAACGCCGAGCCTTTCTGGGCAATGGCCGCGCGCACGCTGTTCGTGGAAATGTGCATCAAGCTTGCCGTCAGCGGCGAGACCTCGAACGGGGCGATTGCGCATCATCTGATGGAGGCCGACCTCAAGGCCGTCCACCGCAAGCTCGCCAACACCATCGCCAGCCCGCTGACGGCCGTCGAGGCCGCGCGCATGGCGGAATCGATCCGTGCCGTTTTCAACACCAATGCCCAGGCAATTCGTTTCCTGCCCGATCCTGTACCCGGCGGGCCACCATCGTTCTCGATCCGTCGATGGGTGCAGGAGAAGCCGGTCCCGGGTTCGATCCTGTTCATCACCTCCACCCACAACGATCTCACGCTCAATCGTGCGCTCCTGACCCTCTGGATGGATCTGGCGGTCAACGCACTGATGGGGCTGCCGCGCACCCGCGAATTGCGCATGTGGTATCTGTTCGACGAGGTGCATGCGCTGCACCGACTGCCGGCCATCGAACACGGGCTACAAACGGCGCGTGGTTTTGGCGGCTCCTTCGTGCTGGGCATGCACAGCTTCGACAAGCTGGCCGAGACATATGGCGAGGAAGGAGCGATCAACCTTGCTTCCCTAGCCCGGACCAAGCTGATCCTTGCCACTGCCGACAAGAACACCGCCGAGGTCTGCTCGAACTTCATCGGCTTTCGGGAAGTGCGAGAGACCGACGAGGCCTATTCGATCGGCGCGAGCCGTTCGCGCGATGCCGCGACGATCACCCCGCGCACCGAGGTGAAGCCGCTCGTCATTCCCGACGACATCATGAACCTGCCCTCGCTGCACGGATATGTGAAGTTTCCCGAAGGCTTTCCGGCGGCGCGCATCCGGCTCAACTGGACCGACTACCCGGCCATTGCCGCTCCCTTCCAGCGCAAGTCCGACATGCAGATAGCAGCTTATGTCGCACCACAGCTGGATGGCGACGGCGACGGCGAAGGCGACGATGGCGGCTCGCTGCCCACCACAACCTCGCCCGAGGGCAGCGAACTTCCCTCTACCGAGGCGTTCGCCAATGGCATTGTGCCGCCCCATGCAGACACCGTGGCAGACCTGGCCATCCAGGGAATTTTCCAGTTCGATCAGCCGATCGATCCCGACGCCCAGACTGCCCGCCGTGCCGATGATGACGCACCGGCAGTTGCACCGACTGACGATGCCTGGAAGGCCAGTCTGCGGCAGCATCGGTCTGGCGCGAGGGATTCTGTGGAACGCGGCAAAGTTCAGGGCGAGCAACAGACCGGGCTGAAGCCATCGGACGCAGCCAAGGGTGCGGTGAAGCGCGAGCAGCAGATCACCCTCGAGGAGCGGACCGGACAGGCGTTCGCCGATCCCGCCGAGCGCGGGGCGCGACACAATGCCTCATCGACCCACCAAGATCCTTCCGCCTCAATCGGCCCCGACGACGACATGGACATGGGGATGTAGCCGATGTTGTCAGTTGCTCCAGTCCGGTCGGCAGGCGGTGCCGCCACTTATTTTGCCAAGGACGACTATTATGTCGGCGAGCATGCCAGCGAGGTGAGCGCCTGGGGCGGCGTGGGCGCTGCCGAACTCGGCCTTGCGGGCGAGGTCGACAAGGCGACCTTCGAGAACCTGCTCAATGGCCAATTGCCCGATGGCGAGCAGGTCGGCGATCCCGAGCGCCGGCGTGCCGGGCTCGACCTGACCTTTTCGATGCCCAAGTCCGCCAGCATCCTAGCCTATGTCGCGGGCGACGAGCGCCTGCTTGCCGCCCACATGCAATCTGTCCGCGAGACGATGGCCTGGGTCGAAAAGCATTTCGCGGAAGGGCGGACTTATGTCGACAATCCCAAGGGCGATCCTGTCCGCTCCGGCAATCTCACTTATGCCGTGTTCCAGCACGACACGAGCCGCAAGCTCGACCCGCAGGCGCACCTCCATGTCGTCATCGCCAACCTGACCAAGGTCGGCGAGCGGTGGCAGGCGGTCCACAACGATCAGTTGTGGAAGAACAACTCGATTATCGGCAGCGTCTATCATGCCGCGTTGCGCACCCGGATCGAGGCCTTGGGCTATTGCACCGAGCTTTCCGGCAAGCACGGCCAGTTCGAGATCGAAGGCGTTCCCAAAGCGGTCCTGCGCGATTTCAGCCAGCGCCGCGAGGATATTCTCGCCAAGGCGGCGGAGCTCGGTCGCGGGGCCGACCGTCCCGCATTGCTCCGGGAGATCACCAAGCGGACACGCGACGACAAGATCAACCTCGAAGACCGTGAGGCCTTGCGCGGAGAGTGGCAGGAGCGGGCAGCAGCGTTGGGATTTGATGGCAAGGCGCTGGTGTCCGCGGCCGAGGAGCGGGTCGGCGGCGTGATCCCCGGCCGATCCGCCAGCGATGTGGCGAGGCAGGTGCTTGGCGGGTTGGGTGAGTGGGGCCGCCAGGTGCAGGAGTGGCTCCGCCCGAACGATCCGCTGGTCACCAACGGGATCGGCCGGCTTGGCATGGCGCCCGAGCGCTTGCGTGCGGAAATGGCTGTCGCCTCCGCGATCCGCATCCTTGGCCAGCGCGAGGCAGCGTTCCCGATCCACGAGGTATCGCGGACCGCGCTCGACCTCGGGCTCACCGGGGTGACGATTGGCCTGGTCGAGGAGCGCGTCCGGCAACTGGCCGACAAGGGCCAGCTCATCTTTGGCAGGTCTACCCGAGCGGACGGCACCGTGACCCATGTCACCACGCCCGAGCATATCGCCGAGGAATGGCGGCTCTTGGCCGGTGTGGATGCGGGGCGCGGTGTCGGCGTTGAACTCATGCCTTCGGACCTTGCGGCCCAGCGCCTCCAGCACTGCGCTGGGGCGCAACCTTTGGGGACCGAGCAGCTGGAGGCAGGGATCCTTGCGCTTTCGAGCAGGGATCGCGTCGTCGTCATCCAGGGCGTCGCCGGCGCCGGCAAGACCACCCTGATATCGGCAATGGCCGAGGCTCTGAGAGCCGAGGGCAAGCAGGTGTTGGGCCTCGCCCAGGCCAACAAGATGGTCGCCATGCTGCGCGACGAGGCGGAGATCCCGGCGCAAACCCTTTCATCCTTCGTCCACGAGCATCTGCGCGGCGCCAATGCCGGAAAGGGCGAGCACTTCGAGGGCTCGCGTGCTGCCTTGAGCAATAACGTGCTCGTTCTCGATGAAGCCTCGCTCGTTGCCAACAAGCAGATGAACTACCTCGTCGGCATCGCGAACCGGCTCGGTGTCGACCGCTTGGTGATGATCGGCGACCGCGCGCAATTGCAGCCGATCGATGCCGGCAAGGCCTTCAGCCTCTTGCAGTCGCACCGGCCTGCCATGGCCCGGATGGACGTCAGCCTGCGCCAGCGCACTGAGCAGATGAAGGCAGTGGCGGCGCTCTCCCGTGTCGGGCATTTTGCGGGCGCGTTCCGCGTCTTGGGGGAACGGGTGGTGAGTGCCGGGCTCGACTACCGCGAGGCGGCCGCACGCAAGTGGCTGGAGTTGTCGGCCGAGGACCGCGGGCGCACGGCGCTCTACGCATCCGGCCGCGAAACCCGCGCGGTCCTCAACGAACTGATCCAGGACGGCCTCAAGTCCGAAGGTGTGCTACGCGGCGACGGGCTGGACCTCACGCGGATCGAGAACGTCAACGTCACCCGCGAGGAGCTTCGCTATGCGCAAACCTATCGGCCAGGCCAGCTCGTCGATGTGATCGGCCGGCATCGTCCGGGCGGGCTTGAGCATGGCCATTACCGCGTGGTCGATGTCACACCCACCGGCCGTGTCGTCCTGCGCGACAACAATGGCCGCAGGCACAGTTTCCGCCCCGACCGGCTCGATCCGGCGGATCGGCGCGATGCCCTGGTGCTCGCTGAGCGTGACACCATCCGCATCCACGAGGGCGAGCGCATCCGCTGGACGGCCAACGACAAGGCGCGCGGCCTTCACAATTCCGCCGAAGCCCTCGTCCTGGCGATCACACGTGAAGGTGTGGAAGTGCGCACAAGTGAAGGTGTGAACATGTTGCTGGCGCACGGCGATCAGATGCTGTCGCGGCTCGGCCTCGCCTACGCGATAAACATGCACCAGGCGCAGGGCATGACCAGTGACCTCGGTATCGGCGTCATGCATTCGAGCGAGCGGCAGCTTTCCAGTCAGCGGCTAACCCACGTCATGGCGACCCGCGTGCGCGATGACATCACGATTTTCACCAACGACCGCGACCAGCTGCTGCGCGCCATCGAGGCCAACCCCGGCGACAAGACCAGTGCGCTCGAACAGATCGGCGAGAAGGCGGTCGACCGCTCTCCCAAGGCAGACGCGCAAACCGGGCGCTCGGGAAGCGATGCCGCCCGTACCGATCCCTTCGCCATCGATCCGGCCTCTCTGAAGGTCGATCCCGAAACGCATGGGCATGCGCCCAAGCCTCAGCTCACCCATATCCCTGAAAAAACCATCGAACTCGGATTGTGAGATCACCTATGAAACGACCTGCCGCACTCCCTACCGCCGAGTTGGTGTTTGCCTTGGCCCTGAGCACTGCGGTTCCCGCACCGCCGGCGCTGGCCCAGTCGCCTGGCGCGCCCGGATCTGTTGCCGAATTCCCGCACGACAGCTTTGGCGTTCCGGCCCGGGTTTTGGCGACCCGGTACGATCGCGGGATTGGTGCGACGATCGTCACGTTCAGCACCGGCACGCGGTTGATCGTCAAGCAGACGAATTTCACGCCAGGGCAGGTTTCCGTTGTCGCATCGTTCGGTGCGGGGCGGGCGGGCGTTTCGGCGGATCTGGTCCACGCAGTTTGGGCCACAACGCTGTTCCCGATCGGCGGAACCCGGCACCTTTCCTATGACGAGCTCGATGCCTGGCAGCAATCGTCCGGCCACCCGGTCAACGTGACCCTTGTCCCCGGCGTTAGTGCATTCCGCCTGCAGGGCGAGATCCCGTCGAATGAGATTGATGCCGAATTGGCCCTTCTGACCGCCTACGCCCGCGAACCGGGGTTCCGGGATGACATGGTGGCGAAGATCGCCAATGTCGGCGCGATGTTGGGCAAGCAAGTCGAGGGCGATCCGGGGATGCGGTTCACCCGCGCAGTCCAGCGCAAGCTGGTCGGCCGCCGGTTCCAGGAGCTGCCAGAGCAGGCTGACCTTGCGGCGACTACGGGCTCGGAAATGCAAGCCCTGCTCGGACCGGCCTTCGCCATGGCCCCAGACATTGCCATCGTCGGCGACATCGATGTCGATGTGGCTATCCGCGCGGTGGCGGCAACGCTCGCGGCCGGCGACCATCGGCCAGCCCCGCATCGGCGCATCGCTACGGCACCCATGCCGCCCGCCCGACTGCAGCAAGCGGCCTTCGTGGACGCGGGCGCGACAGCCGATCGTCGGCTCGGCTTTTACTGGAGGCTGCCGGATATCCGCACCGCACCCCGCATCGAGCGGGCAGCACGTGTGGCGGCTGCGATGATCGAGGCGAGGCTGGCGACATCGACAATCTCGGCGTCCTCGGCAGCGTTGCCAGCTGTCGCCAGAGCCGTTGTCCCTCCTGATCTCAAGGGCGGGGGCTATCTTGGCGTTGTGGTCAGGGATGGAGCAGTGTCGGAGGGCGGAGCCCGGACAATGCTGGCTGGCGCAATGAATGATCTCGCTACCGGGCGGTTCACGGCGGCAGATTTCGAGCATGCCCGTCAGTCCGTCGCCGCGGAGATAGGCGCGGAAGGGGTGAGCAATGAATTGTGGGCGCAGCGGCTCATTTTGGCGCTGCGAGACCCTACGATGGGTCAGGTGGTGCGCATCGAGGCTGGGGTAGTGGATGTCGATCGGGCGGAAGTTGTGGCATGCATCCGGCGCTATCTCGCAGGCAGGGCACCGATAGTCGTGGTCGCCGACGCGCGCGAGGCGGGCGAAAGTGAGGGAGGTTTTCGATGAGGCCCTTGATACTGTTTCTGTTCGGCCTCGCGAGCTTTTCCATGTGTGCGAGCGAGGTTTTGGCGCGTCCGGAAAGTCTGTCGCCGAACCTGCCGGATGTGCCTGGCGCGGTCGATCCTGCTGTGACCCCTGACAATATCGACGCCACCATCTGCGTATCGGGCTATGCCCGCTCCGTGCGGCCGCCCTACAGCGTTACCGGCGCGATCAAGCGGCAGCTGATGCGCGCCGAGCATCCGGGCGAACGGTATGCGGGCTATGAGCTCGACCACCTCATTCCCCTGGCGCTGGGCGGAGCGCCTGCCGACCGCCGAAATCTCTGGCTCGAGCCATGGACGGGCGACATGAATGCCTCGGACAAGGATGCCCTGGAATTTGTTCTGTGGCGCTTGGTGTGCAGCCATGAAGTGCCGCTTCGCACCGCGCAGCGGGTCATCGCGCAGGACTGGGTGGGAGCTTACCGGCGCTACGCGAGCCCGCAGAACCTCGCGCGTTTTCACTATGGTCATGGCGGCAGAGAATGAACCCCGCGTCGCTGCCCAATCGCGGCGCTTGCTTGTCTTTTGCCGGATTGCGCGTATATTGCCCCCAATTAGAGGCATTGAGTGAGGCAGATATGGCTTCGGCGTTTCTCATGGATATGGTCGGTCAGACCGGGACGGTGTCGCCGGACATGGTATCCGGCCGATTGAAGATCACCAAGACCGAGCTGGCCTCGGCGCTGGGGCTGTCGCGCGATTCGGTTTCAAAGCAGAGCCGTGTAGCCTCGGTTGCGACCCAGCGGCGCTTGCGCGATGTCGTCGAGATCATCAATCGCGTCATTCCTTGGGCCGGTTCCGAACTGGCCGCTTTCGCGTGGTATCGTTCGCAGCCACTGCCATCGTTCGGTGATCAGACTGCCGAGGACCTGGTGCATGCCGGGCGGGGCGAGGCGGTCAAGCGCTACCTCAGCAGGATTGCCGAGGGTGGCTTTGCTTGAGCCTGCCCTCGATCAACTTCAAGGGTACCGTCTACCGCGCACACCATCCCCGCTGGGCTTACGCCCCTGAATCAGGCGAAGGTGCCAGTCGCCATGGCGGGCGCTTCAACCGCCCGGGGACTCTGGCGCTCTATACCGCCCTGCGGCCGGAGACGGCTTGGCTCGAGGCCCAGCAGGGCTTCGCATTCAAGGCGCAGCCTATGACCATGTGTGGCTATGACGTGGATTGCGCTGACGTGGTGGACCTGACTGCCGATGGAACCATCGATGTGCTGGGCATTGATCCCGGCGATCTTTCCTACCCGTGGGAGGATATGGCCGATCGCGGCGAGACGCCGCCCACGTGGCAGCTCGCCGACCGATTGATTGCCGGCGGCGCGGCCGGCATCATCGTACCCAGTTTTGCGCATCGTGCTGGGCCGGACGATCGCAATCTCGTCCTTTGGACCTGGGGGAAGGATCTCCCCCACAAGGTCTGCGTTGTCGATGACCACGGCCGGTTGCCGAAGGACGACCGATCCTGGACGTGATCGGCCAGACCTGGTGATTCAACCTTCAATCAGCACGAGCCGGGCTTGGGTGGGATCGTACCGGTAGTCGGTAATCGATCCATCGCTTATCTTGCTCACCAGTTCGTCGATCACCGAAAGGGGCAGCAAAAACCACTCGCGCGGTTGGACAGTCTTGCCGAAGCGGTCGCCGGCCGACAGGTCGAGCCTGGCCGGCGCAAGGGCACGATGGATCAGGTTTTCGAGCTTGGTACGGTTGATGTTGTAAAGCCGGTATTCGGCTACGACTTCGACGTCGGCGAGCAGGAAGGTCGGGTCATTGCGCGCATTGGCAATCCGGCTTGCAACCGGCTGTCCTGTCACACCGATCTTGTAGATCAGGTTCCGATGCTCTTCGACATAGGGATGGGCCGACTTGCTGCGCAGCACGTAGATGATGCCGCTGGCAAGGTCATCAGGCTCTGCGGTATCACCGAACAAGGGACCTGCGCTCTGCTCAGTGATGCGGCGGGCCGTCTCGTCGCGGTAGAGTGCCTTCTGAAATGAGCGCGACAGGACGCTGGCTTCGGTGCCATTGTCGTAGATCACGCGGACTCGGCGATCTTTGCGCTCATATTGCGTCACGAACTCATCGGTCGAAGCGGCGACATAGGCCATCTGGCCGCCAACGACGAAGAAGTTACCGGGCTGGATCTCGGCCAAGGTGACTTCGGTCTGGTCGAGCACCTTGGTCTGACGGTTGCCCGATGCGAGATCCGCCTGAATTCGCTCGAACAGCGGCTTGAACGTGTCGAAGTCCTCGCACCGCTCGCGATTGGCAATCTCCTCCGCCGCGCGCTTCTCTGCCCGCGGTGCCACATGGCGCAGCTGTGAGATGTCGTCGCCGGCGCTAGAAGCGATGCCGAGTTCGGCAAGAAGTGCCGTGTCATCGAGACTGACGGGTGCCGCGCCAACGATGGTGGCACTGTCGAGGATCCCGTCCGTATCCAGAGCCGCCAGCAGTTCGCGAGCCTCGGGCTGCGCGCGCAAGCGATCGAGCCGCACCGCATAGAGCCGCTCGAAAATGTCGCGGTCCTCGCCGTGCGCAGGCAGCCGGCCATGTTCGGCGACGAACCGTTGAATGTCCTCGAAGCCGGCAATGATCCGCTCCTGCAACGGAGTTAGGGTGCGCACAGCCTCAACCGCCGTTTCGACGCCCAGTTCTGCCAGCAGTTCAAGGTCACTCAGTTCAGCCATCCGCGGCTGCCTTCGTGGCATGGCGCTGGAGGAAGGCGACGCCTTCGGCCATCTTGCGCTCCCAGGCATCCTGCGACGTCAGCGACGGCAACCGGCCCCGCTCGCGCTTGAATTCCAAAGCCCGCTCGGCCAGCGCACGTGCGTCCTCGTAGGTCAGCTTGTCCTTCTTGGCGTTGATCACCGCCTGGACCTGCAGCAGCGTCTTCTCATCCATCGCCTTCGCCAGCACGGCATAGGTCGCGCTGAAGGGATTGACCCGGTCGATGAGGTCGATGTCGAGATCGGTGACGCTCAACGCAAACTTGCGCACACCGTCGATGAACGCGGTATTGGCTTTTAGGTCGCCGTCGACCCCCGCTCCCGCCAGCGCGGCCTTCGCCTGCTGGGTCAGCGTCATCGCTGCGACGGCATGCTGGCGCACTGCCTCCTGATCCTCTTCGCTGAGTTCAGGGTACTTCTCGCGGATGATCTTGCCCATTTTCAGCTGGGTCAGTTCCTCCGGCACCACCTCGGGATCGAACATGCCGCGCTCCAGCGCCGACTTGTCCTGCACGAAGCTGGCGATCACCTCGTTGAGGTCTTCACGGCAGATGCGCGTCGCCTCGATGCTGGTCGGCAGCTTCAGGCCCTTGATCTCGAAATGCATCTGCCCTTGCGGGTTGACGCCGATGTTGAGCGCGCCCTCCTTGTAGCCTTCCTCGCCGTAATCGAAGCCTGGCTTGGGGCCCGCATCCTTGGGCGTGAAATCGAAACGCGGCGCGAGCACCTGCTCCATCAACAGGCTGGCGGCGATAGCCTTCAGGTAGTCGTTGATCGCATCGACCACGAGCGGATCGTCCGCCGCCGGTTCCGCGATCAGGTTGGTGAAGCGCGCGCGCGTCTTGCCCGGAGCATCGCGGGTGGCGCGGCCGATGATCTGGATGATCTCGGTCAGGCTCGAACGATAGCCGACGGTCAGCGCATGTTCGCACCAGATCCAGTCGAAACCTTCCTTCGCCATTCCGAGCGCGATGATCACGTCCACGAAATCGCGGTCTTCGCGCCCCTTGGGTGACTTGAGCGCCGAAACCACCCGGTCCCGCTTGGCGGCGTCATCATCGACCAGATCGGCGACCTTGATCACCTTGCCCCCGGCAGCGCGGATGAGGTGGAAGCCCGTCTCGGGATCGACACCCTGCCAGTCGCCGAGGTGGTTCATGATGTCCTCGGCCTCCCGGTGCTTGTCCTTGAGGCTTTCCTTCGAATTGACCGAGGGAATGTGGACGATGGTCTTCACCGTCGGGTCGAGCAGCGCTGAAATCTTCTCGGTGTAGGGCCCGGTGTAGAAGCTGTAGCCAATGTCGAGCACCTTCAGGAACTCGTACCCGTTGAGCTGCTCGTAATAGGTGTAGGTGACGGTCTCGAACCGGGTCTCATCCTCCGGCGCCAGGACGGGAATGGCATCACCCCGGAAATAGCTGCCGGTCATCGCCACGATGTGCGCCTTGTCCCGCCCGATCAGTTGGGCAAGCTGGGCGCCAAGCCGGTTCCCGGCGTCGGCGGAGACGTGGTGGAACTCGTCGATCGCCACGAGACGGTTGTCGAAGGCCTCTACGCCCAGTTCGTCGAATGCGAAGCGAAACGTCGCATGGGTGCAGACCAGCACCTTGGCATCGCTCGCGAGGAATTCGCCGACCGCCTTCACCTTGGACTTGGCGACCTTGGGGTCGTCGGCACCCGGCGTGTTGCACAGGTTCCATTGCGGAGCGACGACCCAGTCGGCGTAGAAGCCGTACTTGCTCAGCGGCTCGCTGCCAAAGCTCGCGCCGATCGAGCGTTCGGGCACGCAGATTATCGCCTGGCGCACGCCCTGGTTGGTCAGTTTGTCGAGCGCTACGAACATCAGCGCGCGGCTCTTGCCCGAGGCCGGCGGCGACTTGATCAGCAGGTATTGCTCGCCGCGCTTCTCATAAGCCCGCGCCTGCATCGGCCGCATGCCGAGTTCGTCCGACTTCGCGGAAACGCCGGTGCGTGCCGTGGTGAACGATACGGCGGGGATGATCTTGTCGTTTGCGGTCATTTGAACAGCTCGCTGTGGGTGCCCGCACGGACGAAGTAGATGGTCCCACTCTTCCCCGCAGTATCGTCAACATCGTAGATCAGCAGGAAGTCGCCGCCGATATGGCATTCGCGGCTGCCCTGCCAATCACCTTTCAGCGCATGATCGCGCCATTCGGTCCCGAGCGGCGCGTCATTGGCGATCAGCAGGAGCATCGCTTCCTTGAGCTGGTTCATGTTGTACCGCCCGGAGCGTGAGAGGCGTTCCCAATCCTTGTGGAATGCCTTGGCGTACTCGACTGCCCGGGGCGTGACGGCGCGCTTACTGGGCTTTGCCATCGAGCGACGCAAACATCTCATCAGCATTGGCAAAGCGGGCACGCCGCTCGGCCTTCATCTGCGCCACCTCGTCCAACGCCGCGCGGGTTTCGGCATTGGGCACCTTCAGTTCGAGCGGGAACGCCTGGTCGACCGCGATGCGGTGGAACAGCAGGCGCACGGCATCGGAAGCCGTCAGCCCCATCGCCGCTAGCGCCTCGGTGGCTTTCGCCTTCAACTCGTTGTCCAAGCGGACATGAAGCATGGAACTGGGAGCGTTCATGCAGATCTCCTGTATCTCAAATGAGAGATACGCCGAACACTCCGAAAGTCAACCGTGTGCTGGTCAGGCTGCCGCCTTGGCGCCCGTCATCCTGGTGTAGAGTTCGAACAGCTTTTCGAGCCGCTCGGTGTCGTTCTTGAACCGGCGACCAATGTAGATGCGTTCCAGCACTTCGTCGTTGCGCTCATGCGCATGGCGCAGGTTTTCCGGCATTTTCTCGGGATCATAGAGATCGGCGATGGTCGCGGGGAAATGCGCCTCGCGGGCGAGGAGAATGTCCTCGGCGCAGCGGGTGAGGTCGGCCTTGTTCTGCTCGGTGAGCTTGGGGACCGGGAAGGTGTTCCAGCCCATGGTGTTCGAATAGCGGAAGTCGGTTTTCATTTTGCCGCAGACCGTCGCGATCCACACCAAATGAAGGCGTGATGCAATCAGCGCCATGTTCCACAAAGGCGCATCGTATATGGCCAACGCCAGATTGGAGACCCTGACATCAGGTTCTAGCAGTCCGCAGGGCAGGTAAGGCCTGCGCTCTGATGAAACGCTCGGAACGACGATGGTCTGCTCCTTGCCGATAATCGTGCGTTCGAACTTATATGGTGTATCGAGCCCGGCACGCCCACGTTCGCTGCCATGCAGGCGATAGTCGCGAACTTCGGCAAGCCGTTCGGCGATCGGCGGGACCGAATAGGCCAGTTCCGCATCCTCGTCGGAAATCCAGAGGCAGTACCGCTGCAAGCCATTTATGAATTCGTTTGAGCCGAGGATTGGCTTTATGAGGCGCTCGGCCTCCGGGTATGCCTCGAGCAATTTCTGCTTTTCGTGCGCCGAGAGCAGCAAGTTTCCGCGATCCCGGGGAATGTTCCCGCCAAACATGGTGCCGACTGTCGAGATCGGGTCGGACGACCTTTCGACGATGACCGTCTCTGCCGCCGAAAGGTAGGGGTTGATGTTGGCAACCTCCTTGCGCAGCGAATCCGTGAAAATGTATTTCCTAGCCTCGTCCTTACCCGCGACGCCGACGATTACGCAGGTGACCTGAGCATTCCTCGCCGCATTGTTGCCCCACATGAAATTGTCATGGGCGAAATAAATGGCTTGGCCGTTCTTGAAAATTCTTGGCCAGATGAGTGGCACCTGCACACCCTGGCAGATCGAGTTCGTGGACACGAACGCAAACCGCCCGCCGTGCTTGATGTAGTCGGATGCCTTCCAGAACCACCCAGCGATATAGTCGACCGCGCGGACATCCTGGCGCCCTGTCTTGAAGGCTTTCAAATCGCCCTTTTGCTCGGCGGTCTGGAATTTGTCGCCAATGTAGGGAGGATTGCCACAAATGTAGGTCTCCCCACCCTCGTTCGCGAAGTCGATCTCGGATTGGTCGAGCGGCGTGCCGAAAAGATCATCGGCTTGCGCACGAACGCCAGTACCGGCTGGGGGGCACAGGCTAAGCCAATCGAGGCGCAGCGCATTGCCGCGAAAGATCCAATTCTGGCTGTCGAGCGGAAGAAATTCGGCCAGTGCCTCCTGCTGCCCGCGATAGAGCACGTCGCACTGATATTCGGCGATGATCAGCGCGAGGCGGGCGATCTCTGCCGGAAAATCGCGCAGTTCGATGCCGCGAAAGTTGGTCAGCGGAATGTCGCTGCGCCGGTCCGGCTCGCCGCGCAGCTTGTTGATCTCCCATTCGATCTCCCGCATCTGCTTGTAAGCGATAACGAGGAAATTGCCCGATCCGCAGGCAGGATCGAAAACCCGGATCTTCGCCATGCGCTGCCGCAGGTTCAACAGTTTGCGGCTATTGTCTCCTGCTTCGGCCAGCTTTTCTCGCAGGTCATCCAGGAACAGCGGATTGAGCACCTTCAGGATATTAGGCACGCTGGTGTAATGCATTCCGAGCGCACCGCGCTCCTCATCATCGGCCACCGCCTGGATCATGCTGCCGAAAATGTCAGGGTTGATCTTCTGCCAGTTCAGATTGCCGATGTTGACCAGATAGGACCGCGCGATCCGGCTGAACCGCGGGGTTTCCGTGCTGCCTGAAAACAATTGCCCGTTCACATAGGGAAAGCCATTGGCATAGCGCGGGATGTTGGCACCGGCGCGGTCGGCCAGCTTGGTGTCCATCGCCCGGAAAATTTCGCAGATAACATGATGCGTATCGGACGAATCGCGCGCGCTGATCTGCTCGACCGTGCGGGTGAACAGGCCTTCGCCGTGGAAGATGTCGGTGTCCTCTGCGAAGAAGCAGAAGATGAGCCGCGCCATGAAGTGGTTCATGTCCGGTCGCCGCTCGGCGCTGGCCCAGTCCGGGTTGTCCTTCAGCAGTTCGACATAAAGCTTGTTGAGCCGGCTCGTCGCCCGAATGTCGAACGTGCTCTCGCGGATCTGCTTGACGGTGGTGATGCCCGCCAGCGGCAGGAAAACGCCGAAATGATCGGGGAAATCGACATAGGCGCAGGACACGATCTCACCGCTGGCCAGGTCCTCGGCCAGGAACTGCTCGCCATCGGTGGCCAGGATGAACTTGGCCTTGGCCACCGCCGTTTTCGCACTCTGCCGCAGCGCCGTGAGCGTATGGTCGACAACGCCGGCATCACATGTGGCGATGTGGATGTTGCTGCGCTGAAGCACGCCCCCCGGCACGTCAGACGCATTGGATGCACCCTGCCGCAACTTCTTGATCGTCGTCGCCTTGTTCCCGAAGGCCTCGAGGAAGGCATAAGGAAACTCCGCGCGATCAAACGGCTGCGCGGCCAGGTCAGAAATTGCTTGTTCGATCTCGACTGCATTCATGGGGCGACACTAGGCTGCGTGATGAGGTCGCTGCAAGTTGTGATGGGCGCGATATTGCGCGACCGCGAAGTGATATGCCCCGATGGCCCGCATTGGGAGGGGCGCTGAGTGGGTTGGTTCCCAATATTTGAGACCGCCCTCGTGTTTCCTCGTCCTTGCAGCCAACGCGGTCGCGGTGGATGAAGTTTGCCGATCGGAACTGTGGCGATATCGAGAATCTACCTTTATCGTCCATTTTGTAAATATGAAAAATGATTATTATCAGATACATATGCTATCTATGGACGAGTTATAGGAATTGCTATTGAAAAGTCGTCCACTTCGGATTAGAGGTAAGGTTCAGTCAATGGATGAACTATGCCCGCGAAGCCCCTCAATCTCGAAACCGACTTTATGCACCTCGCGCGCATTGCGCTGACTGGGCGCTCCCAAGACGTGCAACTTTTGCTCCATCGCGTTATCAAGCGCTACCGCGCCGCATCGCCAAATTTGACTGATACGCTCGCAGAGTTGTTGCGCGAGGCTCCGACCCGCGCATCGCCATTGCGGCGCCAATCGGAGATACCGCTGCCCGTCGACAACGACACACGCTTGCAACTCCTGCGCGTCGAGGAAGAGCCAGTTTTCGACCATAATCCGGTTTTCAGTGCCCAAGTGAGCGCGAAACTGGAGCAGCTCGTCAGCGAGCGACAAAGGCCGGCCACACTACTCGATGCTGGCCTACAACCCAGCAAGACCGCGCTGTTCGTCGGCCCACCAGGTGTAGGCAAGACGCTTACAGCACGCTGGCTTGCTCGGACACTCGGGCGTCCACTTCTCATTCTCGACCTAGCCGCTGTGATGAGCAGCTACCTGGGGCGCACTGGCGGAAATCTTCGACATGTGCTTGATTACGCTAAGAGTATTGAATGTGTCCTGTTGCTCGATGAACTTGATGCCATCGCCAAGCGTCGAGACGATTCGGGCGAAATTGGCGAGTTGAAGCGGCTCGTCACGGTGCTGATCCAAGAAATTGATGATTGGCCGCCAACAGGCTTATTGGTCGCGGCTACCAATCATCCAGAATTACTTGATCCCGCGATCTGGCGACGCTTCGAAATTGTGGTCGACTTTCCGCTGCCCGACGTGGGCAGTCTGTCCGCCTACGTAGCGGACCTTCTGACGGGGCGGCTGAAAAGCCCTGCAGTCTGGGGGCGGATCCTTGCGCTTTCTTTTGCAGGCCGCTCGTTCAGCGACGTCGAGCGGGACGTTCTCAGCTTGCGCCGTACAGCGGCGCTCGACGGGCGAAAGCTAGAGGAAGTTCTGACAGCCGCAGTCCGCTCAATCCCAGATGGCAAAGCCGAACGGATCGAATTGGCATCACTGCTGGTCGAAGAGGGGATAATGTCGCAGCGTCAAGCAAGCGAACTGACCGGTATCGCGCGCGACACAATCCGCAAACACGGTAGTTGCGTAGAAGGCGAGAAAAATTGATGGCTAAGCGCAATTTCCTGCTCGGACGCGGTGAGCGTTTGACCACCGATGTTGTGATCCGCAGCGGTGGTGCTGAGAAGATCCCACCGTACAGCGTTGGTGAAGCGAAATTACGTCTTACGCCAATGATCAGATCCGCCGTTGATGCGCTCGACGCTATTCCTGCCGCGGCGGCGCCAGGTGACAAGGTCATTGCTACCTTGACCCTTAACCCAGAATATATCGCAAAGAGCTATTTTCCCGCTGAGTTGCTCAAGGCGGTTGGTTTGGAAGCGGTTGGTAGCCGGCCCAAGGTGATAAAACCGGAGAAACGGAGCCGGGATCGCGAGCCTGAAGATGCGATGACCACGCAATTGTTCGTAGCGGGCACACGCCAGGCCTTTCGCAACTGGGCCGAAGGAGTGACCGCATGGGATGACGGATCGCGCGCTGCAGAGGAATTGGTGACGATCGAAGAGGTTCATGCGCCGAGCGCCATCGAGAAAATCAAAGGGCGGCTCCCGGAAACCGGCGAGATTGTCTTCGAAGTCGTCCTCCATGCCGATGAACTCATGGGGGAAGTTTCCGCAATCCCTAATTTCGCGCGCTATCTTAAGACGTTCGGAATTAACCCAGCGCTCGACCGGCGCTTCTATGCTGGCGGGCTTTGCTTTCTTGAACTTACGGCACCCGCTGACTTGGCTGCGGAGATCGCAACCTATTCGATCGTACGCGCCGTCCGAGAAATGCCAAGGCTGCGGGTGTTACGGCCGACGATCCGCTCGTCCGCGATTCCGGCACCGCAGATCATCCTTCCTACAGCCGGCGCAATCGACCCCAACGTGCGGGCAGCAATCTTCGATGGTGGCTTGCCGCCAGGTCATGCTATCACCGCTTGGGCTAGTCCAATCGACGCGACCGGGACGGTCGCGCCGCATTACGATTATTTGGCGCACGGCCTCTGGGTGACATCAGCATTTTTGTTCGGGCACATTGATCCCAAGGCGCCGCTGCCGATTCCATATTGCAATGTTGACCACTACCGGGTGCTTGATGCTGCCCCCGGCCAAGACCCGCGCGAACTTTACGAAGTGCTTGAGCGTGTCCAGACGGTGCTGACGCAACAACGTTATCACCTCGTCAATCTCAGCCTAGGACCGATCTTGCCCATCGACGACGACGAGGTTCATGCTTGGACCGCAGTTATCGACGAGCTGCTTGCGACGTGCGACACGTTGGCGACAATCGCGGTTGGCAATACCGGCGAGAGCGACGCTGCTTCAGGGCTCAATCGCATCCAAGTCCCTGCCGACTGCGTCAACGCACTCGCAATCGGTGCGTGCGACAGTCCGGAAGCTGACTGGCAGCGCGCCACCTATAGCTCAATTGGTCCTGGCCGCAGCCCCGGCCTTATGAAGCCCGATTTTGTCGCGTTTGGCGGGTCGCTGGCCCGGCCCTTTCTCGTCATCGGTGAAGGTGACCCACCTACATTGGAGCCGATCGGAGGCACATCCTTTGCTGCCCCGAGCACGCTTCGTCTGGGTGCCGGCGTAAAGGCCCATTTCGGCGGTAGCCTCGACATGCTCGCGGTCCGCGCACTCCTCGTACATGGCACCGAGCCGACTGATTTGCCGAAACATGAGGTCGGACGAGGGCGCTGCGCACCTGACCTTGAAACTCTCGTCCTCTGTGACGACGATACGGTTCGCGTGGTTTATCAGGGGACGATCTCGCCAGCGAAATACATCCGTGCGCCGATACCAGTACCCGGCGCGCTCGCTGGGCGTGTAATAGTCACTGCCACCCTGTGCTACACGACCAATGTCGATCCGCATCACCCCGGTAATTATACGCGAGCCGGTCTCGAGGCGACGTTTCGGCCCAACGCTTCACGTTTCAGCAGGGCTGACCAATCACAGCCCGATAGTAAGCAATTCTTTGGCAAGACTCAAAAAGGACTGACCGAAGACGAGCTACGCCGCGACGCTTGGAAGTGGGAAAATACACTGCACGCGCGCGTGGGTTTTCTCGGGTCGAGCCTCGATAATCCGGCATTCGATATTCACTATAATAGCCGCTTGGAGGGGCATAATCATAACCCCGGCCAACAATTGCGCTATGCGATGGTTATCACGGTAAAGGCGAGTCGCGAGACTGATCTGTATGATCGAGTCGTCCGGCGTTACGCCACGCAACTCGAAGCACTGCGACCGGTCATCGACATTCCGATTCGACTATAGGCTATCAGGGGCGAGGTTATAGTTCACTCGCGGCAGAAGGGTTTCAGGCGATCGTGACGGCCGCTAAGTCGTTTTTCGGGGAATGCACGCTTGAGTTGCCAGGCAACTGGGTCGATGCGTGGAAGTTCGAGAAAGCGCTCGTCAGGTGCGGCGACGCACTCGGACCAATGTACAGCACCATCATCATCAAGGTTCCAGTCGGCTGCAGCTTGATGATCGATGTTATCATTCGCCTTTTGAGCTTCTGCAATCAGGCGTCAGCATGCACCAAGCGGGTGCGGCTCGAATTTGCCGATGGCGGCAACGCCATGGGCTACCTCAATCGGATCGGATTCTTCGATCACCTCGCTACAGCCGTCGACGTATCGCCGGCCCGTCCGATCTATTCTGGTGCCGCGATCCATCGCGGCGGCAATCGCGGGCTTGTCGAGATCGAGCGCTTCAGCCGCACCAATGTGGTCGATCAGCAACTGGTCCCGCGCCTTGTCGCGGCGGTCGAGCGCGGGTGCGCTGCCAGAGCCGACGTTCGGCAAATTGGCGATGCCATGTACAGCATCTTCGGCGAGCTCGTGAAAAACGTCTACGACCACAGCGAGACCAGCCTCGACGCCTACGCAGCGCTCCAGACCTACCCGCAGGGAAATCGGCTCACGGTCGCCGTCTCAGACAGCGGCATAGGGATCATGAAAAGCCTTCGGCCGACGCTCACCGGCGGCCGGTGGGACAATCTCAGCGATGTCGATCTCGTCGTCGAGATTTTCCGGGAAGGGATTTCGAGCAAACCCGAGGACAAGCGCGGCATGGGCCTGAAGTCGAGCGCCCGGCACGCGATCGGGTTCAGGGCCGATCTCGATGTGCGGCTGCTCAATCAGCGGGTACTGCTCAAGCCGTCGAACAACGAATATCAGCCGAATATGGCTTACTCGCAGGACCAGCTGCCGCTGCTGTGGGGCACGCATATCGCTTTTTCGTTCAAACTGGATTGACAGGCGCCCTACGATCTGATTAACTGCGTTCAGTTAACGAGAATCAGGTGGTCTATTCGACTGACGGACTTCATGGGCGGAGAGACGTCAGGCTGGGATCGCGATCAGGCGATTCCCGTCGCGGCTCGACTTGTCTCGCACTTGGAATCTATGCCGGCACAAAGCGTGGTTAGGATTTCGATGGAGGGTGTGGAACGGATGGATGCGTCGTTCGCCTCTGAAGCGATTGTTGAGGTGATCGCTCGGTATCGCAAGTCAATGGGCGTTTGCCTCGTTGACCTGAGTAACAAGGCGATCAAGCTCAATATTGACCTTATCGCCGAGCGCATGGGGATACCGGTAACGGTGTGGAATGGGGCGCAGGTCGAGGTGATTGGCTTGAAGCCCAGTGCAGGCAACCGCGAGGCGCTCGATTACGCGCTGGCACGAGCAGAGGTGCGGACGGCAACATTTGCGGATGTCGCGGGCATATCGATCGCGAATGCGAGTACGAAGTTCAAACAGCTCTGGGAGCAGGGATTTCTGATGAGGACCGAAGGTGCAGCCGACAGCGGCGGCGTCGAATTTTTGTACCGGCGTATTGGCTGATATTTTTTTGACCACCGTTCATCAGATTCGTTGAACGAGATTATGGAGTAAGTGAGATGACGGAAATGACGTTGCATGATGAAGTCGAGGGCGCGCGCCACGATGGGGAGGGTGCGAGCCGTCTCCCCGTCCGGTTCGAGGCGGAAGACCGGTTCATCGAAATCCGGCCGGGCCAGCTGATCGAGCATATCCTAACGATCGTCGCGACCAGCCACGGTTTGTTGGTTGAAGACCTTTACGTCGTGCGTGACGGCGAAGATGAGCCGGCGGGTTGTGCCGAGCCGGCGCACCATGAAGGCCACCATCGCCGCCATCATGTGCATCACCGGCAGGCTGTGACAGTAACCATCCGCTATCAGGCGGCGGCCCATCATCACGAGTTTGCGCGTCACGCGACGCTCGAGCGGGTGCTCGACTGGGCAATTCGCGTCTTCGGCATCGATACCGCAATGGCGGGCGAGTTCGAACTGGCGCGCGCGGGCAGCACCGACGAACTGCCGCTCAGCGAGCATATCGGCCACCTGGCCGGCCGGCATCACACTCTCGACCTCGACCTCGTGCGCGGCGATATCGCCAATGGAGGCAGCGATGCTTGATCCGGCCGAAGCCCGCGTGAGGGCGGACCTTGAAGCCCCCGGGTTTCGGGCCGGGGTGGACGCGAAGCGCTGGCGCATCCACGCCTTCGCCTTTCCTCGACTCGACTTCGTGATCGCCGCGACTGAGCTCGACGGAACGGCATCGGAATATGACTTTCGCGGAGATGTGACGAACTTCCCCGCGACCAATCCTATGGTACGCATCTGGGACTTCGAGCGCGATGCGCCGCTGACGGTCGATCGCCGTCCTAAGGGGAATCAGCGGATCGCGATCACGTTCCAGCAGTGGGGTGACGACACTGTTTATCGGCCTTGGGACCGCATGACCGGGCCTCACAACAACAACGCCCGCGATCGCCCGCATCTGGCCTGGCAGCTCGACCGGCGTCTCCAGTTCATCTTCGAGGACCTCCATGGCATCCTTAATCTCAACGCTCGCGCGTATCGCCTTCGGGCCGCCGCCTGAACTCGTCTGTCGCCGCGCGGTATGGCAGGCTGGAGTCGATGAACTGCGCCGTCGCACGCAAGGACGGCGCGAGGCGGGAGCTTTCCTGCTGGGTCGAAAGGGCAAACGGCGGGTAATCGAAGCGTTTGTCTTTTATGACGACATCGATCCCAATGCCCTTGCAACAGGCATTGTCGAGATCGACGGTCGCCGCCTCGGAGCCTTATGGACGCATTGTCGGGCGACGGGCTTGAGCGTTGTCGCCGACGTCCATGTTCACCCGGACGGCTATGGGCAGAGCGAGTCCGACCAAGCGAACCCGATTATTGCGGAGGTCGGCCATATCGCGGTGATCCTTCCCGATTTCGTGGCTGGCGCGACGGAGCCGGGCGGCATCGGTGTCCACCAATATCTCGGAAACAGAAGGTGGAGCGATCGCAGTCGCGAACGGTACAACCCCTTTCACGTTGGATGGTGGCCGTTATGACCTTGACCCGCCAGTTAAGCCGCATTGCTAAGCTTTTGGTCGACGCCGAAGGTATCAGCTTTCCCGAGGCTGAAGCTCGCCTCCGCGCCATGACCCTCGAGATCAGGCTGGGGCAAGGCGCTGCGAGCCCCGCAGGTCACGCCGCCGTCCTCACGGCTTTCGCCGTCAGCCGGCGAACATTCCTTGGTGGGGTTCGTGTCGTCGGTGACCTGACGCAGCCACTCCAGTCTTCCCTCTTCAACAGCGAATGCGTTGGCAGCGCGCTTGCCGATATCGGTACGAACGGTTTTGACGGGAATGCAGCCGTCACCATCGGTATAGGGCGGGGTGCCGAACGTTCTGACGTCGCGGCTTGGTGGGATGGTTGGCGGGCGGGTGTTCGATCGCCGCAAGGATCGACAATCGGTCGATCTGACAATCCGCTTGCTGGCATTGCTGCGGGCGCTCACGCCGTCGGTGCGGCGTTTCAGAGGCTCCGGGGACGGACCGAGCAGCCTCTGGATATCGACCTCTGGCCCGGCATGGCGGTACCCCCTCCTTTTGCTAACGTGTTCCTTCCGTCAGCACTCTGGCTCTTCGGGCTTGGTAATCTAGGCCAGGCCTTCCTCTGGAATCTGGCTTCTCTGCCCAATGCGGCGGGTGCGGATCGCTGCCTCTTCCTTCAGGATTTCGACACGGTCAGCGAAGAAAACTGGGGTACGTCAATTCTCGTCCCGGATGACCATTCCGGCGAACTCAAGACAAAACTGGCTGAAAGCTGGGCAGAGGCGCGAGGCTTCAAGGTCAGGCGGATCGACAGAGCATTGAGCGCCGACCTTCGGGTCGCCGAAGGTGAACCCCGCCTGGCATTATCAGGGCTAGACAAAGTGGCTCCCCGCCGGTTGCTGGACCACGCAGGTTTCGAGGTCATCCTAGATGTTGGCCTTGGCCGGACAGCGAACGATTTTGATCGTTATAGGGTCAATGTGTTTGACCAGCATCGACGCATAGGGACCCATTTCGCGGGGGTGGGCGATCCGATTCCGAATGCAGACGCACCTGACCTGCCAGCGTACGCTCAGATACAGTCCGAAATCGGGCGGTGTGGTGCCGCCGCAATTGGCAATGCCAGCATTGCCGTACCTTTCGTCAGCGCTATAGCGGCAGCAGTTGCGATTTCGCGCGCTATTGCAATTTGCTCGGGCGCGCCCTGCAGTCCCGGTGAAGTACAGCGACTGTCCGCATCGCAGCGGCGACCAGTGGCGGAGCCGCACGAGTTCGAAGTCCGCGGTGTCGGACACGCTGGACGACCACAACGCACAGCTTGAGTGCTTAGCTAACACAGGAATGAGCCATCAATCGGTACCCATAACGATGATCAATCTTAGAAGGTGGCCACACTTCGTGGAGGCAAATTCACTGCCATATAGTCTGAGCACCCATACAGGTCAGGTAAGTCTGGATGGGCGAGATTCTCGGTGCCAACTTGAAATTGCTTCCCAGCATAGACGGCAATGGGTTTGCGTTTTGTTCTAATTTCCAATAAATATTTCGATATGGATAGCCGACACGAAATCACCCGCCTCCAGAGCCAGGTCGACACCCTCAGCGCCGAAAATGCCAGTCTTGGCGAGGACGGTTTCCGCGGATCGAAGGCCGAGGCGCTGCTGGCATTTGAATACGACCGCATCCCCAACGTCGCGAAGACCCCGCGCGCGCTCGTCTTCCAGCGCCGGGTCGCGACAGCGGTGATGATCCTGGTTCCGATTGTGCTGGTCGCGGTCGCCGTCGTTGGCGGGATCAACGCCTATCGGGATCACCAACGATCGGCGGAACTGAGGCAATTGGATGGTGCGCTGGAGAAGGACTTCCAGCAGCAACCGTCTCAGCATTGAAGCCATCTAATCCACATCACCCTTGATGTGACGATTTCGATCGTCGGCGTCCCGGCGCTTCTTGGCATAGCTTGCCTTCGCTTCCGCATCCTCCCCAGCAACCTTAGCCGCCCCACTTGCAATCGCCGCGCGCGCGGCGTCATCGCCCGGCGCATGATGCGCGCCAACACCTGGCGCTGACCCGGCGTGTCCGCCCGCGTGATGCGGGCCCGCGCCGGCGGCCGCCGGTCCCATCGGCGTATCGGATAGATACACGGGCCCGGGACCCTTCACGGTGCCCATGGCCGCGGTAGGATCGACCAACATCGCCTCGACCGGGCGGGTGCCGTTCGCCGCATAGTCCTCGAGGATCTTCGCTACGATCATGTTGCGCACTTCGCGTTGATGCGCGGAAGGGGTGGTGTTGGTGAGCGAGGGCGCGCCGAGATCTCGGAAATCGGACGAGGCCGCCATCGTGGCGTAGCGGGAGGCCACGACCTGGCTCATGTCGTCCGAAATCTGATACCCATGCGCCTGCGAGTAGGACGCGATCCGCTCAAGCCGCGAGCCGACCTCGTCGGACTGCGAAGCCTGGCGTTCCAGCGATTGCGCTTCGGAAAAATCCCGCTCGACCGCATGTCGCTTTTCCGAGAAATTCTCGACGCGGTGGAAGGTGCCGTTACGCCAGTATCCGCCATCGGTGAGCGTGATGTCCTCGCCATTGGCATGGTAGTGGGCGACGCTGGCGCTCTGGCTCTCGTTCTGCGCATCGCTGGCATTGCGCGCTTCCTGATCGGCAGTAGTCTTGGCCCACTTGTGGTCCCAGCCACCACCGGCCGACGCCCCGACCTCGCCGACGCCGAACTTGCCGCCTACACCGGCCTTCGCGCCGGCATTGACGCTCCACGTGTTGGTTTCGGCATGGCCCAGTGAGCGGCCCGACGACATCGTGTCGCCGATTGTCCGGCTCGATCCGGTCTGGTTCTTGGCGTCGGCGCCCTGCCGATCGAACTGGCTTGAAGTGTTGCCACCTTGGGCACCGGCGGAGCCCTCGCTGCCGGAGGCATGGCGCGTGCCCGACGAGAACGCGTCGAGCGTCCGCAGGCCGTGCGACCAGCGTTCGCTCGATGTGTCGCGCAGTTGATTGGCGCGGGAGTGATATTGCGCGCTGCTTTGCTGGAGGTTGGCGGTGACGCTCTGCATTTCGGAAGGCGAGAAGCCGAAATGGCTGATCCCGGGCGTCGTGTTGTAGACCACCGACCCGTCCGGCATGGTGCTGGTGATGGTGCCGTTGCTCCCGCGCATATTGACCTGCGGGATGCCGCTCGCTGCGAGATTCCAGGTCGGCGCGGTGTTCACCTGTCCACCTGTGGCATTCTGGAAGTGTTCGTTGCCGTAGGAGTAGTTGCCGGTCGTCCGTTCGACCGCGGCTGCTTCGGCCGCTTGCATGGCGGGCGCAAGCATGGCGCTGGTATTCGATGCGATCGACATTGCGCCCTTGGCCATGCCGGCGGCGAGTACCGGCACGAACATCAACAGGTAGCCCGCGAGCGTTTCCATGTTCTGGTCGATCGCGTCGATCCCGGACATGGTCGCCAAGGTCATCCCGCCCGGCGCCAGCGCTGTCAGCTGCGAGGCGGAATACTGCGTGATGAACATGTGGAGCACCGCGTAGATCGGCCCCCACGAAGCGAGATAGAAGAAGCCGGTCAGATAGCCCTTCAGCGCTGCGGTCCCGGTCTGCGGAAACAGGAACAGCGGGAAGACCACCGGGAACATCGCATAGAAGACGATCGTGAGGACGAGGTTCAGCACTGGCACCCAGGTCATCGCTTGCCGCGCTGCCGAGATATAGGAATTCTGGGCCTGGACGTCGGCATGGAGCGCGGCGAAGGTATCGCCGCCGCCGGCGCCGAAGTTGGCGCGCGCCTCCATGAACGCGTTCACGAGGCTGCGCTGCTGGAAGATCGCTTGTGCGCTCATGCTGGTGCCGCCGTAGAAGGTCTGCGTCATCGACGGCAGGTCGTTCTGGAGCTGGGTCACCGCATTCGCGGCGGGCAGATTCGGGTAAAACGAGGGGGCCGCCGCTGTAATTCCGGCAGTGCCGAGTGCCGGGTATGCGGCCACGATGTTCCGATATGCCGTCTGACAACCAATGATCGAGGCTGTGCCGCCGCCGTTCGGTATCCATGTCGTCGAACGCGCCGCTGACCCGGGTCCCAGTGCGGTCAGGATGTCGGTCGAACTTGCCAGCGTTGACCACCCGTTACCCTGGCCGAGCAGGATGTCGTAGAAAGTGCATTGCTGGAGGAAGCTCTCTACATTGGCCTTCATCACCGGGTCGGCAATCGTGAACTGCTTGGTGAGGTCGTTGAGCCGGGTCGGATAGACCATGCCCCCTGCCGTGTATTCAAGCGCGGCCGGCATCGTGAACACGCTCTCAGCGGTGTTCGTCAGCCAGTTGTTGGCCTGGCTGGAGAACGAGGCAACGACCGCGAGGCCGAGCGGCACATTGCCAACCGCCCCATTGCCGATGGCGGGGTTGATGGTGTCCGAGACGACCACGGTCGTCGTGGGCACAATCATGCACATGTACATGGCGGTCGCCGACAGGAACCAGTTGAACAGCACTTTCCAGTTCAGCGAGAAGGCCATGATGAGCAGGCTGTAGCCAAGCCCCATCACCATCACGACCTTGATCATAGATCGGAACCCGCCGCCGCCGGTCCAGGCGGCGACGGCATTCAGGACGTTGACTATGTACTGGCCACCGCCACTGGTGATGACGTTGACGGTCATGCCCAACTCTCCCGGTTTGTCATTGCAGCGGGTGCTGGCCCAGCGACTTCTCGAACTGGAGCGCGGCGGTCATCTGCGGGGACATGGAATTGCGCAGGGTTCCCTCGATGCGGATTGTGCGGTCGAGGATCTGCTCGGTGCGGGTCAGGCGCTCCGAATTGTGCATCACTTGGGCATCGAGGGTATGGGTCACCTCGCGAAGCTGGTCCTGCCACTGCTTCAACGTCAGAGGATCAGCGTTCTGGAATGAGGCCTGACCGTCGGTGACCATCTTGTAGAACTGCTGCACGACCGTCTCGAGTAGGTCGACCGAGGTAATTTCGGCGAGGCTGGAAAGGTCGGCGGTGTTCATGCCGCCAAAGCTCGCCGCGGCATTGACCACCATGATCTTGTAGAGCGGAATGGTCGTCGCGCCGAGCAGGCCAATCTCCTCGCTGGTCAGCTGCTGGTTGCCTTGGATGCGGCCAGCGATGTCGATGAGGAGATTGTAGACCCTGGTCTTGAGCGCACTCGCGCTCGACACCGTCAGCGTCGATTGGGTCGGGTTGAGGCACTGGTCGGTGGAATCGCAGGTGAAGACCTTGGCGCTCGATCCGCCGTCGAGCAGCGCGGTGATCAGCGCCGGATCGCCTTGCCCCAAGAACTTGTAAGTCGGGCCTTGGGAGTTGCTGGTGCCGGGTTGGTAGATCACGGTGCCGACGAGGCTCATCAGGTACTGTTTGAAGGCGGTGTCGAAGTTCGGGTACTTCTGGGTCAGCATCGACCAGGTGTAATTGTAGGGACCGGCCGGGATCGTTTTGTCGGCGTTCGACGACAGCGTCGACGTCTGGCTACCACCGGTGCCGCAACCCTGCGCGGAGGCAGCCCAGTCCGAGAAGATGCCCTGGCTGTTACCGATGGTAGCGCAGAAGTGGGAATCGCGCGCGCCGACCATGCCGGCGAGGCCTGCCGCCACCTGTTCGCCTGCCTGGCAGGCATTGAGGCTGTGCTGGGTGAACTGCTGGAGCTTTTGCATCACTTTCTCGATCGACGAGCCGATCTGCGAGGAGATCGCATTGATCGCGAGATCGAAGACGAAGGCGAGCGCACCGTTCGCCGCGGCTTTCATGGCGGCGACGATCTGATCGGTGTTGATGAACGAGAAGCTGCCGGTGAAAATGTCGATGCCGCCGCAGCCAGCCTTGACACTCGGCATCTGCACCGAGCCAAGCTGGTAGGTCTGTTGCGCCGGAAAGCGGACCCAGAGATTGCCACCGCTGTAGTAGCCGCCCTGCTGCCCATTGTAGGCGACAGGCCCGGTGACATTGGCCGACCCGCCCAGGCTGGTGAAGAAGGAGCCCAACTGGCCGTTCACGTCGGCCTCGGCGGCAGAAACCAGCACGATGTTCGAGCACGCGAGCACGCTCAACCAGCAGCCGATCGCGCGCAGCAGGCCGCGCCAGCCTGTTGCGGGCGCGCCCATCAGAAGTCGCTCCCGGGCTTGACGCTGGTGAGGTAGAAGATGCGTTGCAGCACTTCGTCTTCGGCCATGACGCCGTAGCCGATCGGAATCGGCTTCTTGAGATAGGTGTCGAACAGCACCAGCGCCGGCACCTGTCCGCCTTCGAGGCCCATCTTCTCGTACTGGCCGTGATTGACGACGAAGCGCGAGAACGCCGAATTGGGGCCGCCGTCCATCGAGACCGGCAGCACCGAGAGGTGGTACTTGTCGGCGAGGTTGCGGACGATCGGCGAGAAAATCTCGCAGGCGCCGCAGCTCGCTGAGTAGAACAGGAACAGGCCGTAGCGTTCCGACAGGCTGGCGATCGTCGCCTCGCGATCCGACTTGCGCTGTTCGAGCCAGGCCGATTTGCCGAGCGTGCCCACTGGGCGCTGCAGCGTGTAGTCGAGATCGGGGTGCTGCCAGATCGCCCGCTCCCAGACATCGGCGAACATCGAGGCACGGTCGAGCTGTTCGCGCTGGTAGCGGACATAGGCGATGATGTTTTCGGGTGAAGGCTCGAGCACGGCCTTGGCTTTCAATTCCTCGAGGCGCGCGCCGATCTGGTCGAGCCGCTGGCGATAGGTGACGCTGGGTGCTGCCGGATCGCTGGGTGCGCGGGTCGCAGGCCGGGGGCGCTCGCAGTAGAACCAGGTCCCGAGTCTGCGTTCGCCGCAATAGAACGGATCCTGCCCCGGCACTGCGGCCGGCTCGTCGGCGCCGGTCACCGCTACCGGCGCGGTATCAGGCTGATCCGGCGCGCGTTCGTTATCGGCGACAACGTCCTCGACCGCTTGGCTGCCACCCATCGCACGCGCCGGCGCCGCTTGCACCGAAGCGGGAATGAATGTGAGGGCAGCCACGGCGGTCATCGCCGATATGGCAGTGCCGCCTGTCAAACGTCCGATCATCGTCGGGTTCCTTGTCGAGAGGGGGCGGGGCGGGGTCATGGTCCCGTCCCCGGGCCGTGGTTCTGGTAATAGGCCTGGACGCGTCGTTGAATCTCGGTCGAGGTCTGGAGCGAGTTCGGCAGCGACACCGCGCTGGTGAAGTCCGAAAAGACCTCGGTGAAATCCATCTTCGAGAGGTCGAGCTGCGAGAACTGGTCTACGGTGAAGCCGGCGCAGCTGGCATTTTTCGCCGTCCCGAAATTGAGGTCGAGCTGCGCCTTGCCCTGTTCCTGGATCACGCGGGCAAGCTTCGACTGGTAGCAGCAGTAGGTTTTGCGCATGGTTGCGCAGACAAACAGGAAGTGCGACGAGCAGTATTCGCCGACGTAGTGGCACAGGCCCAGACGATCCTTGACGTCGAGCAGCATCTCCTCGCGCGAGCACAGGAGCAGCGGCAGGAACTGGGTGACGAGCCCGAGCAGCATGGTGAAGTTGCCGGTGAGCAGCCCGGTCATCGCGGTGACGGCCGAGGCCCCGGTCAGGAGGCCCGACACCTTGCCCGCGCAGCAGTTGACCAGCCCGAACAGCGGCTTGTGGCAACCGGTCGCCTGGCCGTCGAAGATCGTGAGATTGGACGTGTCGAACTGCTTGGTGGCATCGCCCATCGCGTTGATCGCGGTCAGCGCCTTGGCGAGGTCCGGCGAGGCCGAACGGGGAAGCTGGGTGCAGCTGCCATCGAGGCAGTAGACGTCGCCGCTGCACGAATAGGCCGGGCCGCCGGTCGATGTCGCCGGCGTCGTGCATTTGTAGATCTCGCTTCGGACCTGGCAGGGACCGTTCTGCGGATCGTCGAGGCAGACCTCGTGGTCGAAGCTGCAACTGCTCTTGGCCTGCAGCGCCGAGCAATCGTTGGCGCTGGTCAGCGTGCCGCATTGGTAGGTCGCCTGCCACTGCCAGCAATCGTGGGTGACCGGCACGCCCCCCACGATCCGGGTAGCAGGTGACGAGTCGACGCAGACTTGCGTGGGCGGCATGCAGCTCATCCCGCCCGCTCCGCCGGGTCCCGACGCGGTCGTGGTCGCAATGCAGTTCGCACCCGAAACCGTGGTTCCGGCAGGGCACGAATAGGTGGCGGTCGCGGCCTGCGCCTGGCTCTGGGTGCAGGTCGAGCCATCGACGATGAAGCCGGTCGGGCACGAATAGGCGGGCGTCGCCGCTTCCGACGCGATGCACTGGGTGCCAGAAAGCGTCATCCCGGCGGGGCAGGCGTAAGTGGGGCTCGCGGCGATCGTCGTCGCCAGCGTGCAATTCGTGCCTGTCAGGGTCCATCCCGCGGGGCAGGCATAGCTGACGCTGGCGGCCTGGGTTCCGGTCCCGATGCAGGTGGTGCCCGAGAGCGTGTAACCGGCCGGGCATCCATAACTCGCCGATGCCGCCTCGCTGGCGGTTGAAACGCACTGGTTCCCCGACAGCGTGGCGCCCGGCGGGCAGCTATAGGTGGCGCTGGCGCCCTGGCTCAGCGTCTCGGAACAGGTGGTGCCACTCAGCGTGAAGCCGATCGGGCAGGTGTAGAGCACGCTCGCCGCCTGCGATGCCGTGGTCGTGCAACTCGCGCCGGACAGCGTTCCGCCCGACGGGCAGGCATAGGCGACATCGGCGGGCTGCGAGGTGCTGGTGATGCAGGTCGAACCCGAAAGCGTTCCGCCTGAGGGACAGCTGTAGGTAGGCGTTGCACCTTGCGTCGATGCGCCGGTGCAGGTTGCGCCGACATAGCTGGCTCCAGGCACTCCCGGCACGCCGGCGACACCAGTCTCGTCATAGCAACCGCTGCCAGTGATGCAGTAAGTGTTGGATGGGCCGGTGCCGAGGTTGGTCGAACCCGCACAGGTGTAGACATAGTCGGTTTGGGTGAACTGGCTGCCGAGACCGTAATAATTATACCACGTCGTCTGCGGCGCCTGGCTGGTTTGGGACGTCAACGCGCAAGTGGGCTCGCTGGCAAGGGCGCCGCAATCCGTGAGCGTCGAGAGATAATATGTCTGGGTAGAGTACGAGTAGACGATGTCCCACTCCGAGGAATGGCAAGCGAAGCGAAACTGGCTCGCCGTGCCGCCCGATGGGCACGACGTGGTCGCCGTCTGGTAGTTGACCGGTTGCGAGCAGGTCGTGCCCGACAGCGTCCAACCCGAAGGGCATGACCAGGCTGCGCTTGCCGCATAGCTCGACGCGCCTGTGCAATTCCTCCCCGACAGGGTCAGGCCCGAAGGACACGAATAGCTGGGGGTTGCCGCATAGGATGCGGTCTGGACGCAATTCGAGCCAGAGACCGCATAGCCCGCGGGACACGAGTAAGTGGGCGCCGCAGCCTGGTTCAGAACCTGCTGACAGACCGAGCCATTGAGCGTGTAGCCTGCCGGACAGGAGTAGCTGGGGCTTGCGGCCTGGCTGGTCGTTTGCGTGCAGTTCGTGCCGGCCAGCGTCCACCCGGTTGGGCATGAATACTGAGTGCCGGCCGCCTGCGTGAGCGGCCCAGAGCACAGGGTTCCCGTACGCGTCCAACCAGCGGGGCACGTGTAGGTCGGCATTGCCGCCTGGGTCTGATTGCTGGTGCAACTCGTGCCCGAGAGCACATAGCCGCTGGGACACGAATAGCCCGATACCGTGGCTGCTTGCGTTTGCGTGCAGGTGGTGCCGGAGAGCGTGAAGCCGGCATTGCAGGTGTAGCCGGTGAGGTTCGCGGGCTGAACGGTAACGAGGCTGCATTCGTTTCCGGCAAGGTGCCATCCCGAAGGGCAGGACCAGGTAACCGTTGCCGCCGTCGTCTGGACACATTGGGTGCCCTGCTGGACGTAGCCCGACGGGCACGCGGAGGCAGTGCCGAGTTTGGCCTGACAATCGGAATTGTCGATCGAGGAGCCCTGGTAGGTCTGAATCGGGCCATCGGCGCTGGCACCGGGAACCCCCGGTGCCTGGTCCATAGCCGGCGGTACGAGGCAATAGGTGGTGTGGTTGATGCAGTAGGTATTCGACGCTCCGGTGCCATAGTTGGCCGCATCGGTGCATTGATAGGTCTTGTCGGTCTCAGTGAAGACCATGGCCCAACCAGCACCTGGCGGCCACGTGGTCTGCGGCGCCTTGGTGGTCTGGCTCACTTGTGAACATGTGGGCTGGCTTGCGAACGTGCCGCAGTCCGACACCTGAGCCAGATAGTAGGTTTGGCTCAGGTTAGGGTTGAAGACGTCCCATTCGGACGTGTGGCAGGTGAACTGGTTGGTACTGGAAAGCTGGTTGTTCCACCCGATGCTGCAGGTGAAGCTGGTGTCGCTCTCAGCCTGTCCGATCTGGCAGGAATCGTAATAGGTGCTGGACGTGCCTGAGCTTGCCGGCAATTGCTGGCAATTGCCCTGGCTGCCGCCAGCGCCGATTCCGCCGCCGGTGAACGCGTTCGGGCTCGCTTCGACCGTCCGGGCATTGGTGAGGCCCAGTGTGGACGTATCCACGGTTGGGCGATTGGGATTGGTGACAATCGCATAGGGCTCGCTGGTCACCGCCTTGACGGCACCATCATTGCCGAGGAGATCGGGCCGCGCCATGTACTGGCCCTGCGGCAGGTCCGATCCGCTGTAGCCTGGCACCGCGTTCGGGGCGCTCTGGCCCGTCACCGTTCCCGTCACCTGGTCCTGTAGCTGGCCGGCAATCTGCGCTGCCGTTGCCTTGGGATCGCTGGTCTGCGCCTGCAGGACCGATGTCGCGATCAACGACATGGCGCCGGCAAGGCAGGCAAGGGCAGAAAGGCACCTCACTCAGGCGCGTCCAGATTGGCGAGTGCGCGCTTGGCAACCGGTGCCCCTGGGCCCTGGCCATCGCGGAAGGTTTCGAGCGCAAAGTGCGTAGTGACGTTGCCCGCGAGGCGATCGAAGGGGGGCGGGGTGTTGGTGCAGTCAGGCGCCGAGCAAAGAGCGAAGCTCGAAGAGGCCGCGACATAGGTCGGCACGGCCTCGACGTGGTAGGCGCTGAACAGGCGCGGATCGATGCTGACATGCACGGCTTCGCCTTGGGCCGTGACCTTGCGCAATTGCTCCATGAAGGTGCGGCCGCCGCTGGCCGAGAAGCCGCGAAACACGACCATGCCGCCTGCCTTCGAGACATCGGCGATTAGACGTGACAGCGAATCCGGCGGCATCGAAAGGCTGGCAAAGGCGATGAACATCGGCGCCGAGCGCGCTTCGGGTTTCATCGCCTGCCCTGCGTCCGCTAACAGCCCATCGAGATCGACGCTATCAGCGCCCGGCTTGGGGCCGGTGGGTTTGACAGCGGCGACCTTCTCGGTCGCGGCATCAACAAGCCTTTGTACGCTCGCGTGTTGCTCGGCATTGGCCTTGTCCTGGGCGTGGAGCACCTGATCCACGAACTGCGACAGGTCGGCGGCGCCTGCTTTTGCTCGTTTGTCGATCGCCTCGAGATCGAGACCATCGACAGTGGTTTGCGCGAGCGCGGCTCCGATGCTGAGGGCGGAGATGGCGAGGCCGGCAAGGAGGTGACGTCTGGTCATGGCTCCCCCGTCAAAATGCGCAGCAATTGCGCTTGCGCCACACGAGGTAGCCGACGTCCTCGCCGATTACCGGGTAGGTGTGGGAAGTGAGCTGGACGACGGTCGAGCCGCCCGGAGGCTGGCAGGCGAAGCGGCCCGAGGTCGCGGCCACCGGGTTCACCATCTGCAGCCGGTATTGCTGCTTCTTCATGATCGGCATGAGATATTTGCCGCACAGACCCTGCGAACCCATCGTCCCCCAAGCGAGCGCGGTGCGGTGCATCTTGTAGACCATCCGTTCGGCGGCGAGCCGCATCGACTGGTCCATCGTCGTGTTGTTGCCGATGTTTCCGGTCATCGGGTACATCGAGCCGTTGCAGCCCGCGCACCAGAACAGTGCATCGAGCGGAAGCGCGGCCGTTGCGGCGACGCAGTCAGCCGCGCAGGCGACCTGCGCGAGCGGAAAATCGAACACCACCGTCTCGGGATAGACCAGCGCGGCCAGCGTATCGTCCTGCCAGGTCGGATCCAGCTCGGTCATGTAGGCAAGATCGAACGAGGCCTGTTCAAAGCAGACGAAATCCGCGAGCAGCTCGAGGAGGTAGAACAACGGGTAGACGTAATAGTGGGCCTGGTACTGGGCGGTCATCTCGGTGTTGCCGCCCTTTTGCGCCGCCGACGAGACGTGGCCGTTGCCGACGTACATGCCGGGATTGATCGTGATCCCGCCAAGGTTCGGGAAGCAGAAGGGCTTGGTCGTGACATCGACGAGCCGAACCGGCTCCCAGAAGCCGAACGACAGGCCTGGCCTGAGGCCGCACAGGCAGACCGGCAGCGACGGATTGGAGGGATCGGGCTTGTCGCCCGGCCAGAGGTCAAACCCGCCGATCGACAACGGGAAGAAGCAATCCCAGCAGATGTCGGTAATCGGGTTCGGAAAGTGCCCATGACAGGTCACCGCCCCTTGCGCCGACGCGGCCTCTGCGGTCCCAAGCCCGACAAGCGCCAGCAGCGCGGCGAGGAGGCGGCGCGGCATCATTCCTCGCGCTCCCGCACTGCCCACGCATCGTCGGCGCGGATCTTGGCAGTGAGCCAGCGCAAGCCGACGATGACGCTAGAGCCCGCAAGCGCCAGCCAGGCGAACGCGCCGATCGCCCGCAGGCAGGCCTGGGAAAGTGCAGGCACCGCGGCGGTCAGGACCGCCAGCATCGCGAGTTCGGTGATCAAGGTCACGCGCATGCGGCGCAGCTGCGGCGTTTCCGGCGCCGCCATCGGCGCGGGAAGCCAATCACCGATCGAGCGTTTGGCTGCGCCAAGGCGGGTGCGGATCCGCGTGACCATCATGGCGTTGCGCCTCCATGCGGGAGCGCCACCTCGCGGATGTCGAGCGCGTCGCCCTTCTGGGTGAGCAGCGCGGGCGTATGTTCGATGCCGAAGCGCGTGGTCAGCACGCCCTGCTGGTCGAAGTAGAAGCGGCGCTTGAGTTCGCTCATCCGTTCCGTCGGCGAGCCCTTGACCAGCACGATCCAGAGCTTGTCGGCCGCGCCCTGTTTCAGGGCCCAGCTCACCTCATCGGCACTGTCGCCATCGATGAACGCGAACGAATGGGCCATGCCCACCACGTGCAGCGGATTGAAGCGCTGGCCCTTGGCGGCGATGATAGCGCCGAGCGCATTGCGGATATCTTCGGCGAGCGTGACGCTGGGATCGAACGACCAGTGCCGATCGGCAATGGCGGGGGTCATTCCGGCCACGGGATGCGGGCGGCGCACGCTTGCCTGGGCAGTCTCGACGAACTTGCGGTTCATCGCATCGAGCGCACCGCTCTGCTGGGCTGCCAGCAATCGCGCGCGGATCACTTGCAGCAGATCAGGCTCGGCAATCACCCAGGTGGCGCCGAGCGTGCCATAGTCCTTCGCCGAGACCGGCGCGGTGCCGAGCAGCCCGGCGAGCGCGGTGACTGCCGCGAGGATTGGGCGCGCGAGCCGGATCATAGGATCGGCTCCCCGACCCCGATGAGGCGATGACCACAAACGAAACCGATCGCCGCATAGCGGCTATCGAACCCGTCCTTGTGTGGGGTCGCCGCGAACACGCAGCCCGGCGGCACGGTGCCGATCGGTCCGGGTGTGAGGACTTCCCCCTGACGGGTGAGCGGCTTGAGGCGCGCGACTTCGCGGCCGTTGACCAGAACCCGGGCGCCGTCGCGGCTGATGGTGTCGCCGGCGACGCCATAGGCGATCTTGGCGAAAGGCTTCGGGCTCACCCCGAAGTGCTTGATCACCAGTGGATCGCGGCCGGGATCGAACACGACGTAGTCGCCGCGCTTGGGCTCTCGCCCGGCTTCAACGAACAGCGCCCAGTTGGGCAGCGATTCGCTGGCGTTGATGAAGATCGCATGCCGGTCGTGCCAGGCCTCGAGCGATTGCAGGCCAAGCCCGATTGCGACGAGCAGGCCCGCTCCGCCCCAGCGCTGCACCCAGGCAGGAAGGCGCCGCTCGCGCGGGGGCAGGATCGGATCACTTCGACTGGCCACCCGACGTTTCCTGACTTTGGGTTTGGCCCTGGCTCTGGATTTGTCCCGGGCCCTGAAGCTGGCCCTGGGCATCGAAGAACTGCTGCATCTGCGGCGAGAGCCCCTCGGCCGTTCCGGTTTGCTGGTGGGGCACGTGGGCATAGACTTCGCGGCGGACGGCCATCGTGATGTCGGGGACATCGCCGCCGACCACGGCATTGGCGAGCAGCACGGTCTCGCCGCGCGTGCCATGCGCGTTTACCGCGTCGCCCAGCGCCTTCAGGAAGGTAGCGGTTTCGGCGGTGATGTGATCGGCCGGGACGCCCGAACGCGCCTCGATTTGGACGAATTCGCGCACCAGTTCCGCGAGCTGGACCTTGACCAGGTGCGGGCCGCCGCGGCGCAGTTCGATGATCGCGTGGCTCGCCCAGACGCCCCAAAGCAGAGCTGCGGTGCCAAGGCCAACAGCCAACATGCGGCTGTATTCGGCGCGGAACCTTCCGTGCTCACTCATGATCGGAAACTCCGAGAGCGCGCGAAAACCCGGCGCGGCGGAAGAAGGAGACCGCGACCAAGGCAAGCGCGAAGCCATAGGTGACGATGTGGTCGAACTGTTCCTGCCGCGCGGACGAAGCGGCGACGTATCGGTCGGCTAGATTGGCGAGCTGTGCCATCGTGAGCGGCAGCGAGAAGCTGCCGATCGCAAAGAACACGAGCGCGACGAGACCGGCGGCGGCCAGCGTGTTCACTGCCAGCCATCCTGAAAGCCGCAGGGCAGCCGCAGCAATCGCACCCCAGTCGAGGGGCTCTCGCTGCCGGCTCATGATGCGTTGCCCTTCAAGGGATCGGTGCGCCCGGCAAAGGCAACCGTTTCGATTGCATCCGCCATCGAGGCACCGTTCTCGATCTGCGCTTCGATGCGGGCGTAGGTCGCCGGGCTCGACGAATAGAGCGTTGCCGAAAACGGATCGAGCACGAGTCTGCACACCGTCTGGGTGTCGGGACCGCGGATCAGCAGGTCGGAATAGTCGGTGCCCTGTCGTTTCAGCGAGCGCAGCAGCGCATCGGTGTAGTTGTCCATCTCGAAGCGGTCGGACTTGCGAAAGTCCGCGATGGTCTCGGGCTTCTGCTGGAGCACCAGCATCCAGTCGGAATTCTCAAGCGCCGCCTTCGAGCCGCCCGACTTGTAGAAGTCGTTGATCGACTGGGTCGCGGTGATGAGCGAGGAGCCGTACTTGCGGCAGGTACGCGAATAGGTCTCGACGAAGTCGGCCATCGCGCCGCCCTGAAGCATCTGCCAAGCCTCATCGATGATCAGCGCCTTGGGCCTCGCGCGGTCGAGTTTGCGCATCGTCTGCGAGGCGACGAACATGATCGAGGTGAGCACCACGCTGCGCAGCTCCTCGCGCGAGGCGAGGTCGGAGAGCTCGAACACGGTGAGATCGGCCGAGAGATCCAGGTTGGTTGCCCCGAGGAAGAACTGTCCGAACGTGCCCTTTTCCGAGAACGGCAGCAGCGCGGTCGCGAGATCGTCGGCCTGGGGGTGACCTGCTTCACGGAGCGCCGCCATCACCGCATCGACGGTCCCGTCGCGCCCGTGCGCTGACCACACCGCGTTGACCGCCGCGTCGATCAGTCCGCGCTCGGTATCGTTGAGCCGGTTCTCGAAGCGCGCCATTTGGCTGACGATGGCTTTTAGCATCGCCATGCAATCGACGAGGTAGTCTTCGTCCGCGTCCGCCTGATCTAGGTCGATCATCCTGAATGGATTCAGGGAAATCCCGGTCGACTGGCGAAACTCGGTGAAGGTGCCGCCGAGCGCTTTGGCCATGTGCTCGAACGAGCGCCCGTCATCGATGACGATGACCTTGGCATTGACCCCGGCGAAGCTCGCGGTGAGGTCCTGCAGCAGCACCGACTTGCCCGAACCCGACTTACCGGCGATCGCGACATTGTGATTGCCTGCCGTATTCTGGAAAGGCGACCAGAACTGCGGCTGTCCGCGGCGGCCGACAAACAGCAGGTGGGGAATGCGCCCGCCGTTGTACTCGCCTTGCACCGGCGCGAGAGACGCGACATTGGCCGAGAGCACCGTCCGGAAGCGGCGCATTCGCTTGAGATCGGCCGAGAGGCCATCAGCGAGCAGCAGTGGCAACGAGGCCATGAGACCGCCAAGCTGGAGGTACGTCTCGTCGATCAGATCCCAACCGGCAGCCTTGTAAATCGCCTTCAAGGTGCGTTCGTTCACGTCGCCGCGGCCCTTGGGCGCAAGCATGGTCACGCTATAGTAGATCTGGACCAGCTTCTGTCCGAGGCGGACCTGTTGCTGGACGTGTTGCCATTCGACTGACTGGCTCTTGAGTTGCGGCACCAGTTTTGCCGCTTTGCCGTCGGCCAACGAGGTTGTGCGCGTGAATTTCCAGCCCGCCTTGGCTTCGGAAACGTCGGAGGCGGGGATGACGCCGGAGATTGACTGGAGCACTGGGCACGGCAGGCAGAGTTTGGGATTGAAGATGTCGCCGATGACCTTCTGGGTGTCCCACGGTGCCCAGCGTTCGGGGAAGTAGCGCACCGACATCGTACGCACGTCGAACTCGTGCGGGCTATACTCGGCAAAGTCGGGGGAGCCCTCAACGACGAGGCCGGACGGCCGCAGCGACGGTGCCTCGAGGATCAAGCGGTCGCGTTCGATCCTGGTGACCAGATCGCGGCGCACGCATTGCTCGTTGATCGGATCGAACGGCGAGTAGTCGGGCGCATCGTCGCCCGCGCCCGTCGACGGGCACACGACATCGTCGATGAAACGGATCAGTTCGGTCGGATCGAGGACGCGCGTTGCGACGTTGATCGAATCGAAGGCCGAAACCAGTCCTTCGCGGATTGCCAACAATTGCTCGGCATCGATGCCCGCGCCCTGGCCGACGCCAATGGCGAGCAGCACGCGGAAATGGCGCAGATGGAATGGGCCATCGCTCGCCAGCGACGACCAGGCTCCTTTTCGCAGTAGGTCGAGCCGGTAGCGGGCGAGCTTGTCGAACACCGCGCCGGCGCGCACGCGCGGCAGCGCCCATTCCTGCAACTTCTCGGCGATGCGCGGGCTGGCGTAATTGATGAGCTGGAATTCGCAGCCGGGCAGCAGGATGTCCGAAAACACCGAATTCAGGATGTCGCCGATGCGGTCGTCGGCACCGATCAGCGGTGACAGTTCAAGGATGAAGCCCTTCGAGCGGGTCAAATGGAACAGCTGATCGCCCGGACTGTAGGCGCGGTATCCGAGGAAATGCGCGAGCATCGGGACATCCCGGGAGGCCGGACGAGCCTCGGGCTTTTGCGTGTCGCCGGTGACGAGTTCGGTGAGCCGGGCCAGCATGGCAGGTCAGTTTCCGGCCGGCGGAAAGCTGGCGACCGGCTTGGCATCGGTCTTTGCGGGCGTCGCTTGCGCCGCGCTGCCTCCTGCGCGGCCCGCATTCGACAGGATTTCCTTCACCTGATCCTTGATCGCATCGAACGCACCGGGATGGGCCGCTTGCGTTTCGGTATGGGTGTCCGGCGCAGGTGCCAGATTGTCATCGCTCTTGGCGGCTCGATCGGCGGTTTGCGACGGCGCGGGCATCGCCGCGATCTCGGGCGCCATTTCCGCAACCTCGAGCAGGCTGCCGGAATCTGTGCCGCCAAGGCTGCGGTGATCGAGTGGGGTGATGGCGCGAGGCACGGCAGGTGCAACGTCCACCGGCGTGTAGGCCGTGGTGCGCGGGTGCAGCTGGCCGGCAGCATCGCGCCATTCTGGATAGACGACCTTGAGGGCCGGTCGCTCGCCGCGAATATAGATCCATGCGCGTTTTCCCGCAGTCCGTCCCGGTCCCACGTCGCCAGCCATTTGCGGCCGCTCGGCACGCGATTCGGGATCGGCTGCCGACTTGTCGCTGCCATGTTCGTCCTGTCCTCCAATCTCGTGGATGGCGGCATCGTCGATGCGCATCGAGGGCGCACAGGTGCCTTTCGGGGCCGAGCAAGCGAACCCGCCCTTGATGTTGGAATGGAAAAGCGAGCAGCCCGACAGCGCGATGAGGCTGGCAAACACGATCGGCGGAGCCATGCGCATGGGATCACGCTCCTCCCTTGAGCCAGGCTTCGAGGAATTCCCGGGGCCGGAAGCCGAGGACGACCGCGCCGTCAGCGCGCACGATCACTGGCGTTCCGGTAAAGCCATGACCTTGCGCGAACCGCTCGTTGGCGTCGAGGCCGCTGGTATCGCAGGCGCGCTTGGCAATTTCCTGGTCGGAATAGGCCTTCTCGACCGCACCGATGCGGTCTTCCGCACAGATCACCGCATCGGAAATCGCGCGCGTGCCGAGCACCGAGATCGGGCGCTCGGAGACGTGAACGCCCATCGACTTGAGGGTCTGGTGAAGCATCCGGCAATAGCCGCAGTGGAAATCGCTGAAGACGGTGACGCTGGGACCGGGCCCACCCCATTCGATCGCGCCATTGGCGGGAAGGCCCGCTAGCGACACCTTCTGTGCCATGCCGGGGCTCGCCGATGGCGCGGGTTGCCCGTGCCCGTCACGGATATAAGCGGCTTGCGTACCGTCATCGCGCGCGGACGGCGCACCGCCGAGCAGGAGATCCGGGTTGACCTCCAGCAGGCGGGCCGCCGTCAGATCCTGGCGGGTTTCCATGTCGTACACGCGCCCGACAATGAGGTAGCGAGCCGTGGCGTCGACGTAGAAGATGTTGGTCCCGGCCTGGACCTCGCAGATGCCCGCAACCTTGGCGCAATCGACATGCGCAACCTGCGTGCGGGGCAGCCGTGCGGCGATGGCATGGGCAACCGCCTCGGTATTCGCCGGACCGGCTAGGCTCGGCGCCGGGCTGGTGGCGATGCCCGCCAGTGCGGCAAGGCCAAAGAGTTTGAGACCTGTCATGGCAAGCATTCCCTCAGTTGCGGATGAAGACGCCGTCGAGAAACACGACCTCGACATCGAGCCCGGTCGGCATCTCGACGACAGGCTGGTACTGTTCGGCGCGCTCGATCAGATATTTGGAGACCATGTCAGCCGACTGGGCGACGCCTTGGCCAAGGCCGCCCTGGGCAATATCGGTGGGCGACAGGGTCGATTTCTGGCCGTTCACACTCACCGTTGGCGCGGTGAGTAGGCTCTGCGAGTTTGCGGAAAACCCGCGTCCGAACCCGCCGAGCGTGCCGGCGATGAAGGCTTGACCGACAAGATTGCCAGCGCGGCTCACAACCCGCCCGCGCACGCCGGTCTTACCGCCAAACGCGATGAAGCCCTTGACCTCGCTGACCGCCACGCGCCCGCCGGGCTGCGGACAGGTCATGCGCTGCAGCTTTACGTAGACCTTCTCGGACGAGAGGTCCGCCATCGCCGCGCCATTAACCATGCAGCCGACAAGGTTGGTCTTGAGGAGCTTGCCGCCCGCATAGACCGAGCGCGCAGGCCCGGTGATTCTGAGCACCACCGGGAGCGGGTCCGTCTGGCTCTTGGTGTTGGTCGTCGCATCGACGCCGACCACGACCTTGGCGGTCGCGATCGAATTGGGCGGCAGGTAGTTATCGCTGTCGGTGAACTGCGTGGTTTTGCTCGGCACCATGCGCGTCGCTGTGCCCCCGGCGTCGCCGGCAAAGGCAATCAGACGGACTTCGTTGGGCCTCACTAGCGGCGTTGCCAAGGCGGGATCGCCAGCGCCGGGTGCGCTTGCCCCCACTTGCGGTGCGGTCGCGGCGCGCTGGTAAGTGCCCGGTGCGCCCGCGCCATACATCGACGTCGGTCCGGCCGTGGCCCGCTGGACCTGGGTCGAGAGCGCGGAGATCTGCGAGCGTAGCTGGTCGTTCTCGGTCTGGTAGGCCGACAGAACCTTGCCGCCGTCCGCCTTAAGCGCAGTGTTCTGCCCTTGCAGATCCTGAATCTGGTTTTGGAGCTGATCAATCCGGGTGCTGTCGCTCTGGAGCGATTTGATCTCGGAACCCTGCGTGTTGATCTGGTTCTCCGAGAGCGCCATCCACTCCTTGTCGGCCATCGAGCGGTTGACCATGTCGTCGGTCGAAATCTTGACCGACCTGGTCTGATCGGATTGCCCTGCCTGCTTGGGATCGGACGAGGGCGTACCGGTGATCCACCACACCCCGGCGACCACGATTGTGGCGCCGAGCCCGTACATCGCAAGCCGCTGGCGCCGGCGCGTGACAGCGTTGTGGTCCAGTTCGCTTGCGCCCGAAGGCGCAGCGGTACCCGTCGCGTTATCGTTGGTGGGCATCACGGCTGATCTCCCGGCCGCGCCGAGCGCATGATGACGAATGCCGTGGTTTCCTGGCCTACCTCGAGCTTGGACTGGGCGATGCTCACTGCGAGAGCATCAGCCGGGGCGACCTGATCCTCGCCAAGCGTCACCGGCTTGTTTCCGGTGTTCGCCAGCTTGAGCAGCTTGCCGGTCAGCGACGACCCGGAATACTGGCCGACCAGTTGGACCTTGAGGCTTCCGACATTGACGGGCGCAAGCGGACGCCAGGTGATATCGAAGCCTTCGACCGGTTTCTGGACGTACATCGCGGAGATCAGCCGCGCCGCGCCTTCCTGATCCGACAAACCGGCAGGCCAGCGTTCGCCAACGGCTGCGGGATGCTCGGAGTCGGCGTTGGCGACGAAGACCTGTTTGGCTTCGCTGTCTGCAACGGCACAGACGAATTTGTAGACGAAGCCCTTCTTGGTCGTGCCGAAGAAGGAAATCGACGGCCGCGAGAACCCGCTGCCGACCGACAGGTAGATGTCTCCCCGGAGCGGCTCGTTCACCACCTGAAAGTCCTCGGCGGCGCTGCCAGTCTGGATCTTGGATACCGAGGCGAACTGGTCGTCCTTGAGCGTGATCCGGGTCAGGTCCTTGAGCGATGCATCGCAGCGAACCGTGCCATTGTCGGCGGCGAGCACGTTCTGATCGGCCAAGGCCGGCTCAGCGATGCCCGCGAGGCCAAGCCCGACGAGGGCGGCGCCAACGAGGCGCTCACGCCGCCACAAGCGGGAGGCGCACGCTGCCCCCGCGGTCAATTCCGACCATGTCATGCGGTGCTGTTCCTGTGGTGAGGTGCCGGTCATTTCGACGGTTCAGCCGGCTTGGTGACCATGCCGAAGCCTTTGAGCTTCAAGGACACACCGTTGTAGGCCCAGGTGAAGCGGAACACCCGGTGCTCGTTCGTCACTTCCTTGGACGCGACGACGGTGTGGACGATACCACCGACCTGGCTCTGGAGGTGAACCGGGTCCACCTGCATCATGTCGGGCGTGAAGAACTGGGTGATCTGCGAGCCTTGCTGCTCGGCCACGATCTTCATCAGGTCTCTCTTGACCTGTCCGCGCGCGGGTTCATCGGTGAACGCGAGGATCGAGTTCATCCACCAGGTCAGCGTTTCCGGGGACCGGTTGAGAGCGACTGCGGCCACATCGCGCGTGACCATCTCGAGATATTCGGGCGCCACTGCGGCACTGGACAGCGTCACAGGCGCGCGCAGAGTGGGAACGAGGACCACTTCGCGGTCGCGCTTCTGGGCAACGACGAAAGTGCCGACCAGCAGCACGCCGAGGACGAGCGAGGCGACGGCAAGAACGTTACGTTGGCGCAGTATCCGCTGCGCGCTGGCATGTGCGAGATCGAGATCCATCGTCAGCCCGCCAGAACGCGAAGATGTGACGGCGGGAACGCTCTCAGGCCGAAGAACTCACCAGGCAGATGCCAGTATCCAAAGTGCAGGATCCAGGACATCGACCGGCCAGCTCGAAGCTTGCGATAACCGAACCAGGCCGCGGTTGAGACAATCAGCCCGATCACGATATGCTGGGCCAGGACACCCCAGATAAATGGGATGACCATCACCAGAAATTCGTCGAGCGTCCAGAACCCGATCAACTCGGGGTCATCCAGATGCTTGGGAATGGCATATCGATCCATCGTGGCCCGCCGTCACATGAGGTTTTGGGGGAGGGTGAGCCCGGTCCGACCGCCGGGGGGGCAGTTGGCCGGCCGGGCTTCTTGTCAGATGGTCGCCGTCACCATGGCGGTGACGATGGGAACACCAGTGCCCGCCGCAACGCCGGTGCCGACCGGCACGGCAACCTGGCCGAGCGAGAAGCGGCCCGAGGCGAGGCCGACGATGCCGCCGGCGAGGCTGAGCACGGTGATCACCTTGCCGCCCGAACCCGAAAGGAAGTTCGTGAACTGGGTGAGCGCGGTGCCGAACGTGGTGTCGGTGCCGGCATAGGCCGCGGGTGCCACCAGCACCGCTGCCACGACGGCCGGCACAAGGTAGGCGAGGAGCGATGCGCGGGCGCGCGCATCGGGGAACGCAGTCGACATGGGGATGTCCTTTCGGAGTTGAATGGCGACCCGAGCGGTTGCCGATCCCGAAAGTCCTCCGGTTCCATCCGATGCGGCAAGTTGCCGCGACCAGGTTTGCGAAATAATTGTGATGGAACGCCACGAAAACACGGGACTTTTCCCGATTTCGCCCTTCAGCGCGCGCCCATCGCGCAGGCGTGGGCGCATAAGGACAGCGTGCGTGCGCTTACCGCCCCATGCCGGGCGCTCAGCGCCCACGGATGGGCGTAAAGCGCCTTGCCGAGCACCGCTGATGAGGGCGCGATGGTGCGGCCGATACAAATGTAAAAGCTTTGGAGGGGTCTTGGCGCAGGCCGTGCGTCAGGTTCAAATCGACATCGCCACGTCGGGCGCATGCGCCTCGCAGCGTGCAACTTCTCAGTTTGAGGAAGTTGTGCCCGTCTGTCGTGACATCCGTTGGTCTGCGATATTCCGTGCGGAAAGGATTGTATTTTGTGTAATACATTCAGTTATTTGTTGGCGTTTCATGGGGCCGATTTTTAGTTACGGACTGTGAAGAGAAAGATATCGCTTGTTCCAGAATCAGCGACCGTCTTGGTGAACGTCCGGATGATGCTGAATTGTGCCTTGGGAGGCCAGTATGTGTGCATGGAGCAATCTATGCCTGTAATAGCGGGATGAATGGCAACTGAGTTGGCGCCAAATCCGAAGAGAGATGCACTTGACAATGCGGCACCACTCACCACGGAATTGACCCACTCGGAAACGCGGCGAGGGACCGAATGTGCGAAGACCTGATGATCGAATCCGAGCAACATATTGAAGAATCAGGCCATTGCGACAGTCACTTGGACACCGATCCTCGAGCCTCGGCCTTTCTGGCCTTGATCAATTATCACGTGGATCGGGATTCCCGGCCTTTGTCGGTGATTGCCAAGATTCTTAAGATCAGCCGACGGCAGTTGGGCAGAATGTTGAATGGGCATCGTCCCATGCGCATCGCAGAACTGCTGACACTGACTGAAGTGCTGCGCATCGATCCAGCTCGGGCGGTCATTGCCATCGAGGTAATCGGCGATTGGCAATGCTACGATGACCCGGGGTTGAGCGTCGTGATGCACCTGCTCTACCCGGTCGTCACGAGGCTGCGTGCTCGAGCCGATTTCCCTATTCAGCCTTTGACCAAGCCCGCACAAGATCGGCTTTCCGACTGGCTCGCCGATACGATCATTACCAACGAAGAGCAGATCCGGAATCGGCGTGATTCCTTCATTAAATTGCCTGAGATATAAGCCCTGCAAGGCAAAACTCATCGGCCGATTCCATTTCGCATTGTCAGCAGAATTCGAGAAACATAGCCGATGGTCTCGGGGATGCGCGGAATCTGACGTCTCGTGCGGACACGCCCTTCGCCGGCGTTATAGGCGGCCAGAGCGAGGTCGAAGCGCCCGAATTCATCCAACAACGAGCGCAGATAGCGCGCGCTGCCTCGCATATTGTCGACTGGATTCCAGACGTCCCGCACTCCGAGCATTCGGGCACGGCCGGGCATGAGCTGGGAAATTCCGGAGGCGCCCTTCGGGCTCAACGCGAAGGGATTGTAGCGGCTCTCCTGAATGATCAGTGCGTCGAGCAGCGGCACGGGTACTCCTGACGCGCAGGCGGCAGCCGCCATCGACGTGAACCAGGTTGCCCGCCGTCGCTCCGCCGCAGGAGAGAGTCCCGGGCTCGGTCGATATTCGGCAGCATAGCAGGGCGATCCCGGCAGGCTGGCTCCTGCTACGTATGGGGGAGGCACACCACGATCATCCAGCGCTCTGAATGCGTCGCCAAGCCTGTCGTTGAAAAGCGCTGAGACTTCGGGCGCCGCAGTGCTCGGCCGGGGTTCGCCGAGAACGAAACTTGGCGACTGCGTCGGAGGCTGATCGAAGCTTTGAAAATCAATGTCGCGCGCGCTCGCGACAGCTGGCCACATCAAGCATGCGGCGGCGACACCGCGAAAAAGGGTGTTCACGTACTCGGCTCCGATCTTTCGAGCGGCTCCGGTTCGGTTATCGCAGGCGCAGTGTCATGGAATTCGAGTGCAGGCGCAAGATGTCGGGGCGTTCAACCCGTGTGCGACACGATTGAATGCCGGAATTTGATGCCATCTGCGGTGCGTAGGGAGACTTCCCATCGGCCAAATCTGCGCTCTGCCAATTCGACCAGCCACAGCGGCAATAGGAGAGAGGCAAAGAGGGAAGCGATGGTTCTGGTCTCAAGCTGTCCGGAAAAGAAAGCCGTTGCCAGCGCGATTAGCCCGATGGTGGTGGCGGTCAGCGTGATCGCCTTCGCGACCGCGATATAGTGTGGGATCAATTCGTCGCGGAATTTGCGGACCTCGTCGAGGCAAATGCGCTCGCTCTCCAATTCGGCCCGTGTCCGGTTGATGTCCTGGCGGAGCGCGAGGCGGTCGGCCATCAGCTTTTCGAGCGGCGGGTTCACCGCCAGCATTGCAGCCAGAATCCCTGCATCCGAGATGGGGTCGACCTTGTTGTCGTTCATGTCACGCACTCAACGAAAGCAGCTTTTCGGCCATAGCTTCGCTGATCTCGCCATGCTCCATGAGGTACTGGAACAGTGCGCTGCCCAGTTTGATGAGGTCCGCCTTTGCTACTTCGTCACCGCCGCGAGCGAGGTAAGTCCAGGCGATTTCGATTGATCGGCCGTAGAGTGCGTCAGTGCTGCTCTGGTCTGCTCTGCCGATACCCATGAGCAACCACATGGGATTGATGCTGAACGCCTTGCTGAAGGCGATGATCACGTTTGCTGGTGGGTCTCGGCCCTTTTCATAATTGACGACCGCGCCGTGGGAGATGCCGATCGCTTCTGCGACATCGGTTTGCTTCAGGCCGCGCGCCTTTCGGACCTCGAGGAATCGCCCACCGATGCTCATGCGGCATCGGCTTGCATAACGGGCTTGATAAAACTCACAAACATGAGTTAATCACATTATCGTGATTCTTGAGGTTCATATGAGCTGAATTACAACAAAGGTATCGTCCATGCAATTGCTCACTCTTCCGAAGCTGGCTCAGCATTCTGGCTGGCCGGTATCGCGCATTCGCCGAATGATTGCTCGCAAACAGCTTCCCCACGTCCGTGTCGGGGGCAGGGTCCTCGTTCCCGAGGGCGCGATCGAGGAATTCCTTTCGTCCAATTTCATCGTTCCGGGGGGACCGACCCTACCGAAGCGTGAGGGGCTCATCGAGGGCGCCTGAGCCTCGAGGGTGCTTCGCCATCCAAATATCGGATGCTCCAACATGATTGAAACGTCCACAATTCTCGATCGCGCCAAATCGCCCATCGAATGGGTGAACCTCCTAGCCGAACGGGGGCTGATCATCTCTGAGCGGTCGCTTCGCGAAAAGGCGAACCGGATCGGTGCCTGCCACAAGCTGGGCCGCGCAATGATCATCACCCCTGATCACATCGATCGAATTCTCGAAAGTGCACAGGAATGCCCCTCGAACCATATCTCAGAATCTCGACATGGTGGGTCCGCGGCCGCGTCGAATACTTCGGCACGCCGATCACCGGATACTATCGGTGCAGCACTGGAGCATCTGAGGAGCACGAGGCGAGGGAGTGGTGCCGTGCCGAAGAAGAAAGGCAAATCCGGCGTCATCTGATTGGAGAAGTAGCAGAAACGCCCTGCGCCGCTACATTTACCTTTGCCGATGCAGTCTTGCTTTATCGCGCAGCGGAGGCAGATGCTGGCTACCTTGTCGCTATCGTGCCGAAACTTGGCGCGACGCTAGTTTCCGACATTACGCCAAAGGCCATCCGAAATCTCGCGGCCGAACTATACCCCGATGCCTCCACCGACACGTGGGTACGGCAGGTTGTCACTCCGGTTCGCTCGGTCATCAATAATGCGCACGATCTGGGTAAATGCCCTCCCATCCGGATCAGAGGTTTTTCCAAGGAAGAACGAGTCGCGCAGGATCTCAAGCGCGGCAAGAAAAGTCGGGTGAGGAAAACACCTGGCTCGTGGGAGTGGCTTCTCAGGTTTCGGCAGCATGCGTCTAGCCGCCATGGCGCACTTGCCATGTTCATGTTCATGACCGGCGCGCGCATAAGCCAAGCGGTATCGATGCACCCCGATAGCCACTTGAAGCTGGACGAGGGCATGGCCTGCATTCCGGCAGCTAAGGGTCACGATGATCGCTGGATTCAGATCCCGCCAGAACTCGTCGCAGAACTGCGCTCTCTGCCGCGACTATATCCGCGCGGAGTATCACGCGAGCCTGAGAATGCGCGGGTGTTCGGATTTGCTGACCGTTCCAGCCCTCGCAAGGGCTGGGCCACGGCATGCAAGGCGGCGGCAATCGAATTGCTGCCGTTCCATGCGGCCGGACGCCATGGCTTTGGTCAAGAGATGAACGTCCGGCAGGGTATTGACGAAAAGGCTGCTGGTGAATTCGGTGGCTGGTCAGACACAACCCTGATGCGTCGAACTTACACGCACGCGGAACAGGCGGCGAACAAGATCCATGAGGCGCAACGTCGCGGGCTGCTTGCTGCCGAGCGCAAAACTAAGCTGAAACTCAATCGCGAGGAGGGCCGATGACGATGGTCAAAGGTGGGATTTTTGTACCGAGCTTGTACGGGCCTTGTACGGAGACGGGTCGGAATCAGGCGTTTTTTGACGTTTTTTCCTGCTTTGGAAAAAATCGGTCCGACGGAAGGGGCCATAAAATCCCTTTATTTCAGAGGGATTTATGGTGGGCGCGGCAGGGATTGAACCTGCGACCCCACCCGTGTGAAGGGTGTGCTCTACCACTGAGCTACGCGCCCGTGCGGCGGAATCATGCGCAGGGCATGGTGGCCGGACAGGCGCGCGCCTCTGCCATGGCGGGGCTTGATTGACAAGTGGGGGGATCAAGATATTTGCGGGCCGCATGACTGAAGAAGCATCCGCTCTCGAATCAGGTGGGCCCGAATCCGCCGCGCCCGCACCCGCACCCGCTGCCGGACCGGACGTGCCTCCCGATCACCTCGCGATCAATCCGCGCAACCCGTTCTTCGATGCGGAGAAGCTGCGCCGGGGCATCGGCATTCGCTTCAAGGGCACGGTGCGCCGCAATGTCGAGGAATATTGCATTTCCGAAGGCTGGGTGCGCGTGCAGGCGGGCAAGACCATGGACCGCAAGGGCAATCCGCTGACGCTCAAGCTCTCCGGCCCGGTCGAGGCGTGGTACGAGGACCTGGGCGAGGACGCGCCGGTGGCGAAGATCTGAGGGTTGCCCCTCCGTCAGCCCTTCGGGCTGCCACCTCCCCATTTGCGCTGCGTGAAAATGGGGAGGATCTAGTGGGGCAGCAGCCTGCCCCGCTCCCGCTCGACGAGCGTGGTCAGCCACGTCTTGAACGCCTGCACGCGGGCGAGGCTGTGCGTGTCCTTGTGCATCACCAGCCAGAATGAGCGCGTGATGCGCCGTTCGGGCAGGACGGGCACGAGGCGCGGGTCAGCATCTCCGATAAAGCATGGAAGCACGCCGATCCCGGCACCCGCCGCAATCAGGCGGTGCTGCGCGTTGATCGACGAGGAGCGCACCGTGGCGGCAAGGCCTGGTTCGATTTCGGCGAGATAGCGCAGTTCGGGCGCATAGAGCAGATCAGGCACATAGCCGACGAGGGCGTGGCCGCGCGCCAGATCCGACGGGCGACGCAGCGGGGTGTGGCCGGAGTGGTACTCAGGCGCGGCATAGAGCCTGAGCTGATAGTCTGAAAGCTTGCCCGCGATGACCGGACCCGCGCGCGGGCGTGAGAGCGTGACGGCAAGGTCTGCCTCACGCTTGGAGGGACTGAGGAAGCCGGAATTCGCGACGAGGTCGATCACCAGTCGCGGATGCGCGGCGGTGAAGGTGCCTAGCGCGGGGGCGACGATCCAACTGGCGAAGCCTTCGGAAAGGCTGACGCGCAAGAGTCCCGCCGGGCCGCCGCCGCCATGTTCGGCAATACGGCTGGCCGCGCGCTCCATGGCTTCGACTTCAACCAGCAGGGCTTCGCCCGCTTCGGTCAGCACCTGGCCCTCGCGCGTTTGTTCGAACAGGGTTGCGCCGATGCGGGTTTCGAGCCGGCGCAGGCGGCGGCCCATGGTGGTCGCATCGACGCCCATGGTCTGCGCCGCGCGGGCGAGTTGCCCGGCGCGGGCGATGGCAAGGAAGGTCTGGAAATCGCTCCAGTCAGGTGCCTGCATCATTGCAGGCGTCCCTCGCATTTTCTCACCTTGCTTGCAAATGATCCGGGGTGCAGTGAGCTTTGCAAACTCGTCAGGAAAGGATTCCGTGCATGCGCCAGATCGATCATTTCATTGTCGGTGGTTCGGGCGGAACTCCGGCGCGCAAGAGTCCGGTGTTCGATCCCAATACCGGCGTGGTGCAGGCCGAAGTGGCGCTGGGCGATGCGGCCACGCTCGAGCGTGCCGTGCAGGCTGCGCTCGCGGCACAGCCCGCCTGGGCTGCAGTGAACCCGCAGCGCCGTGCCCGCGTGATGTTCGAATTCAAGCGGTTGGTCGAGGCAAACATCGACGAGCTCGCGCACCTGCTTTCCTCCGAGCACGGCAAGGTGATTGCCGACTCGAAGGGCGATATCCAGCGCGGGCTTGAAGTGATCGAGTTCTGCTGCGGCATCCCGCACGTGCTGAAGGGTGAATATACGCAGGGCGCCGGGCCGGGCATCGACATCTATTCGATGCGCCAGCCGATCGGCATCGGTGCGGGCATCACGCCGTTCAACTTCCCCGCGATGATCCCGCTGTGGATGTCGGGCGTGGCCATCGCCACCGGCAATGCTTTCATCATCAAGCCTTCGGAGCGCGATCCTTCGGTGCCCGTGCGCTTTGCCGAACTGTTCCTGGAAGCGGGGCTGCCCGAGGGCATCTGCCAGGTCGTGCAAGGCGACAAGGAAATGGTCGACGCGATCCTAGATCACCCGGCCATCGGTGCGGTGAGCTTCGTCGGCTCTTCGGACATCGCGCACTATGTCTACAATCGCGGCGTTGCTGCGGGCAAGCGCGTGCAGGCCATGGGCGGCGCCAAGAACCACGGCATCGTGATGCCGGACGCCGATCTCGATCAGGTGGTGAACGACCTCGCCGGTGCCGCGTTCGGTTCGGCGGGCGAGCGCTGCATGGCGCTGCCGGTCGTCGTGCCGGTAGGCGATGAGACCGCCGAGCGCCTCAAGGCCAAGCTGATCCCGGCGATCGAAAAGCTGCGCGTCGGCATCTCGACCGATACCGACTGCCATTACGGCCCGGTCGTCACCGCCGCGCACAAGGCGAATATCGAGCGCTGGATCACCAAGTGCGAGGAGGAAGGCGGCGAAATCATCATCGATGGGCGCGGTTTCTCGCTGCAGGGCCACGAGAACGGCTTTTTCGTCGGCCCGACGCTGATCGACCATGTCACGCCCGACATGGAGAGCTACAAGAACGAGATCTTTGGCCCCGTGCTGCAGATCGTGCGCGCCAAGGATTTCGAGGAAGCGCTCGCACTGCCTTCGAAGCACCAGTACGGCAACGGCGTGGCGCTGTTCACCCGCAGCGGTAACGCCGCGCGCGAATTCGCGGCGCGGGTCAATGTCGGCATGGTGGGCATCAATGTGCCGATCCCGGTGCCAGTAGCCTATCACACGTTCGGCGGCTGGAAGCGCTCTGCCTTTGGTGACACCAACCAGCACGGCGTGGAGGGCGTGAAGTTCTGGACCAAGGTCAAGACCGTAACGCAGCGCTGGCCCGATGGCCTGCCTGACAGCGGGAACGCGTTTGTCATCCCGACGATGGGGTGAGGCGTGGCGAAGGAGCGTGTCTCCAGCGGATCGCCGATGGAGCCGATCATCGGCTTTTCCCGCGCGATCCGCACGGGAAAGCAGATCATGGTGGCGGGGACGGCGCCGATCGAGCCTGACGGTTCGAGCACGCCGGGCGATGCTGCGGCGCAGATGGAGCGCTGCTGCGCGATCGTGGCGCAGGCGATTGCGGACCTTGGCGGCGACATCGCAGACACAGTGCGCACCTGCATTTACCTCACCGACCGGGCCGATTTCGATGCGGTGGCGCGGGTCCACGGCAAGTGGTTCAGGGGCGCAAGTCCGGCGACGACGACGCTGATCGTTTCGGGCTTCATCCGGCCGGAATGGAAAGTCGAGATCGAAGCCGAGGTGCTGGAAGCATGACATTCGCCATGTCCGGAGCCGAAAACGGGGCTGCCCTTCGCGGGCAGGATGCCTCGTTTCCGGCGCCGGTCTGAGCGGCGGCCGGGTCAGGATCGGGCGGCACCATGGACCGGCAACTCCTGCTCGGCGGTTTCGCGGCGGCGGTTCACCACCGCCTCGAAGCGGTCATGGTAGCGCGGGTGCTCGGTGCCGAGCCAGCGATCCCACCACGTAAAGTAGAGCCCGAAATTGTAGCGCCCTTCGCTGTGGTGGAGATCGTGATGGGTGGAGGTCGTCAGCCAGCCCGTCCAGGGCGAGCGGGTGAAGCCCGGCCAGGCCAGTTCGAAACCGGCGTGGCCGAAGGCGTTGCGTGCGATTTGGTGGCCGAGGAAGATGAACACGGCCCAGGGCTCAGCGGGCGCGACAAGGGTGATCGCGGCGATCATCAGCGGGACAATCACCGCCTCGAACGCGGCCTCGCCGGTGGCGAAGCTGTAGGCTGCCCAGCTCGTCGGCGTGCGGCTGAGGTGGTGGACTGCGTGGAGCAGGCGGAACATTGTCTTGTGATGCATCCAGCGGTGCATCCAGTAGAAATAGGCATCGTGCATCAGGATCAGCGCCGCGGTCTGCCACAGGATCGTGGTGAGGACGGGGGCGCCTTGGTTGAACGCAATGGCACCGATGGCGATCAGCATCACCGTGATCAGATCGACAACAGCGAATACTGCCATGGACCAGAGCGACTGGCGCATTTCGCGCAGGCGGTCCGCATGCGTGGCGCGGCGTGTCTGGATGCGGCGGTGGGCGATGCGGCTGGCCAGCATCCAGCACAGCAGCGCAACGCCCGCAGCGCCGATGAAGTAGCGCAGGCTTTCGATCCAGATGCTATCGAGCATGCGGTGGGCGAGGAACAGAAGCGTGATCGGCATGGGGCTCTCCGGCAAGGGGGTGCCCGTGGTGTGTCAGAGCCGCGTGAGGCTGGCTCTGCGCGGCCCGAAAATGCTGATGCTTTCCGGAATCGATCAGGCTTTTTCAGGTTCGGCAAAGGCGGCGCGGCGGAATTCGGTGGGGGTCTGTCCCACGCTCTCGCGAAAGGCGCGATTGAACGGCGCGAGCGAGCCGTAGCCGAGGTCCATCGCGATGGTGAGCACGGGCAGATCGACTCGCACAGGATCGGTGAGCACGGCTTTCGCCTCGGCAATACGATGCGCGTTGAGGAAGGCCGAGAAGTTCCGGTGGCCAAGCCGGCGGTTGATGAGGGCGCGCAGGCGGTGTTCGGGCGCATCGAGTTTGGCGGCGAGCGTACCAATCGTGAGGCCGGGTTCGAGCCAGACACGGCCCGCCATCGCGGCATCAAGCTTGCCTTTCAGGACGCGTTCGGCGGGGCTCCACTCATTAACCGCAAGCGGTGCGCCCATGCCGCGCGGCGGCGCGAGCAGCGCTGGATCGGCCTCCAGCATTGCGGTGCCGATGCCGAGGATCGCCAGCGCGATCACGACCGACTGGCTGACAAGCATCCACGGCGGTTCGTGGCCGAAGCCGAACCACGCTTCGCTCGCGAGAACAGCGATCGAAAGCACCGCAACGACCAGCACAAAGCCCAGGCGAAAGCGGCGGCGCTGCTCGACGAGATCGTCATCGCGTTCGCGCAAGGCGATGACCGTCGCATGGATCACCAACAGGGCGGCGGTGAGATGGCCCACAGCATCGGCCAGCGGGATCAGCGGTTCGCACCAGCGGCGCAACACATAGACCGTAACGCTGGCCAGGATCAGCCCGAATCCGGCAATGCCGATGCGCCGGTCGACCGGGCGGTCGAACACGACATGCGCGAAGAGCCACAGGAACAGCGGCGCGAGATTGCTGGCGAGCACTACGGCAAGGCGCAGCGGCAGCGCGAGCGCCATGAACTGCGGGCCGGAGTTGATCAGATAGCCGATCACGCCGACGAGCAGCGCGACCGTCACACGCCGCACCGCGGCGCCGGCTGCGCTGCGCCAGACAACCAGCGACACCAGCACGAGCTGGCCAATGCCGATCAGCCGCAGGGCAATATCAAGGCTGGCGATATCAAGGCTTTCCATGCGCGCCGGTTTATGGCCCGCGCTTGCCTCAAGGTCCATGGCCTGCACCAAACCTTGCCTGCACCTGCGCATCGGCTAGGACCGGTAGCGGCCCCGTGGCGCCTTTCCGTTTCACCCTCCCTGCAATGCAAGGCCAGAGCATGACCGACCAGTTCGCCCTCACCGACGACCAACTTGCCATCCAGGAGATGGCGCGGCGCTTCACTGCCGATGCGATCACGCCCTTCGCGGCGCAGTGGGACGAGGACCACAGCTTCCCGCGTGACACTATCAAGGCGGCGGCCGAACTCGGCTTTGCCTCGATCTACGTGAGTGAGGAAAGCGGCGGGATCGGGCTTGGCCGGCTCGATTCGGCGCTGATCATGGAAGCCATGGCCTATGGCTGCCCCGCCACGAGCGCGTTCATCTCGATCCACAACATGGCTTCGTGGATGATCGACCACTTCGGCAGGGACGAGATCAAGGCGCGCTTCCTGCCCGGGCTCGTCACCATGGATCTGATCGCGAGCTACTGCCTGACCGAGCCGGGCTCCGGATCGGACGCGGCGGCGCTGCGCACGACAGCGCGGCTGGAAGGCGACCACTACGTCGTCAACGGCACCAAGCAGTTCATTTCGGGCGGCGGGGTAAGCGATATCTACGTGACGATGGTGCGCACCGGCGAAGCGGGGCCCAAGGGCATTTCGTGCCTCGTCATCGAAAAGGACACGCCCGGCGTGAGCTTTGGCGCGCCCGAGCGCAAGCTGGGCTGGAATGCCTCGCCCACTGCGCAGGTGATCCTCGAGAACGTGAAGGTGCCTGTGGCCAATCGCGTCGGTGCGGAAGGTGACGGGTTCCGCTTCGCGATGGCCGGGCTCGATGGCGGGCGGCTCAATATCGGCGCCTGCTCATTGGGCGGCGCGCAGCGCTGCCTTGATGAAGCGATCAAGTATGCCAAGGAGCGCAGTCAGTTCGGCCAGCCGATCGCCGAGTTCCAGAACACCCAGTTCCAGCTGGCCGACATGGCGACCGAACTCGAAGCGGCACGTGCGCTGCTCTATCTCGCCGCCGCCAAGGTGACTTCCAACGCGCCCGACAAGACGCGCTTTTCGGCAATGGCCAAGCGCTTTGCGACCGATACCGGCTCCTCGGTGGTCGACCGCGCGCTGCAGGTGTTCGGCGGCTATGGCTATCTCAAGGACTACCCGATCGAGCGCTTCTGGCGTGACCTGCGCGTCCACCGCATCCTCGAGGGCACCAACGAGGTGATGAAGCTGATCGTCGGGCGCGATCTGCTCAGGCAGTAATTCAGGTTTGGGAGAGGGCAAGGCAATGACCGAAGACATTCTGGTGCGTGTCGAGGGCAGGATGGGCGTGCTTTCGCTCAACCGGCCCAAGGCGATCCACGCGCTCAACCGCGCCATGGTCGATGGCATGACCGCAGCGCTGCTCAAGTGGCGCGATGATCCCGCCATCGGCGCAGTGATCATCGACCATTCCGAAGGGCGCGGCTTCTGCGCGGGGGGCGATATCGCCTTCCTGCGCAACTCGGCGCTGACCGACGAAGGCGTTTCGGGCCGCAGGTTCTTCTTCGACGAATACCGGCTCAACCATCTCATCATGACCTATGAGAAGCCGATCGTGGCGTTCATGGACGGGATCACCATGGGCGGCGGTGTCGGCATCGCGGACCCTGCGCGCTACCGCGTCGCGACCGAGAATACCCGGCTAGCCATGCCGGAAACCGGCATCGGCCTGTTCCCCGATGTGGGCGGCGGCTGGTTCCTTTCGCGCATGAAGGGGCGGCTCGGGCAATACCTTGCGCTGACCGGCGCGCGGATGGACGGGGCGGAGTGCCTCTGGGCGGGTTCCGCCACGCACTATCTGCCATCTGCCGCGCTGGCCGAAGCCAAGGCGAAGATCGCGGCGAACCCGGACGAAATCCCGGCCATCCTCCACGGCCTTGCCACCGTGCCGCCCGAGCCGAAGATTGCGGCGCAGGCCGATGCCATCGCCCGGCTGTTCGCCTCGGACCGCTATGAAGACATTCTCGCCGCGCTCGCCGCCGATGGCAGCGAGTTTGCTGCTGCCACGCTCAAGGCCTTGCACACCAAGAGCCCGCAGACCTGCAAGGTCGCGCTGCGGCAGCTCGCCACCAGCCTGTCGCTGCCCGATTTCGCTGCCAACATGGTGATGGAATACCGCATCTGCAGCCGCGTCCTCGTCCGCCCCGACTTTGCCGAAGGGGTGCGTGCGGTGATCGTGGACAAGGACAACGCCCCCAAGTGGAACCCGGCGACGCCTGAGGGCGTGACCGACGAAATGCTGGACGCGATCTTCGCGCCCCTGCCCGCCAATGAGGAATGGAGCCCGCTATGACATATGAAACGATCCTGGTCGAACAGCGCGGCGCGGTCACGCTGATCACGCTCAACCGCCCCAAGTCGCTCAACGCCCTCAATTCGCAGGTGCTTGAGGAACTGATCGTGGCCTTCGGCGCTTATGAGGCGGACCCCGGCCAGCGCTGCGCCGTGCTCACCGGTTCGGGCGAGAAGGCCTTCGCTGCGGGTGCTGACATCAAGGAAATGGCCGACAAGGCCGCGACCGAGTTCTACACCGGCGACTTCTTCTCGCGCTGGACCAGCCACATCGTGAAGACCACGCGCAAGCCGTGGATCGCCGCGGTCAACGGCTTCGCGCTCGGCGGCGGGTGCGAGCTCGCCATGATGGCGGACTTCATCATCGCTTCGGAAAACGCCAAGTTCGGCCAGCCCGAAATCAAGCTCGGCGTTGCGCCGGGCATGGGCGGCTCGCAGCGCCTGACACGCGCGGTGGGCAAGGCCAAGGCGATGGACATGTGCCTCACCAGCCGCATGATGGATGCGGTGGAAGCCGAACGTTCAGGCCTCGTCAGCCGCGTCGTGCCGCTCGCTGATCTGCTGGACGAGGCGCTCAAGACGGCCGAAGTGATCGCCGGGATGCCTCCGGTTGCCGCCATCGCCAACAAGGAAATGGTCAACGCCGCGTTCGAGATGACGCTCGATCAGGGCATCCTGTTCGAACGCCGCGTATTCCAGATCCTGACGGCGACCGAGGACAAGGCCGAGGGCATGGCCGCCTTCATCGAAAAGCGCCCCGGCGTGTGGAAGGGGAGGTAAGATCCATGAAAATCGCATTTATCGGCCTGGGCAACATGGGCGGCGGCATGGCCGCGAATCTCGTTAAGGCGGGGCATGACGTCCACGCCTTCGATCTTGCTGAAGCGGCGCTGGCACGCGCGAAGGAAAACGGCTGCACCACCTACACTTCGGTGAAGGAAGCGGTGCAGGGCGCGGATGCCGTCGTCTCGATGCTGCCCAACGGCGCCATCGTGAAGGCAGTCTATACCGCTGACGTCATCGGCCATGCGCCGACATCGGCGCTCCTGCTCGATTGCTCGACCATCGATGTCGCCACCGCGCGCGAAGTTGCCACTCTGGCGGCGAACGCGGGCTATGCCATGGTCGATGCGCCGGTTTCGGGCGGCATCGCGGCGGCCAATGGCGGCACGCTCACCTTCATGGTCGGCGGCAGCGCCGATGCCTTCGCGCGCGGCGAGCCGATCCTCGCCGCCATGGGCAAGGCCGTGATCCATGCCGGAGACAGCGGCGCGGGCCAGGCAGCCAAGATCTGCAACAACATGCTGCTCGGCGCCTCGATGATCGCCACCTGCGAGACTTTCGCCATGGCCGAGAAGCTGGGCCTCGATCTGCAGACCTTCTTCGATATCTCCAGCAAGGCTTCGGGCCAGTGCTGGTCGATGACGAGCTATTGCCCAGTTCCGGGTGTCGGCCCGACCACGCCGGCGGACAACGGCTACCAAGGCGGCTTTGCCACCGCGCTGATGCTCAAGGACCTGAAGCTCGCGATGGAAGCGGCGAAGACGGCAGGCGCCGATGTACCGATGGGGTCGCGCGCGGCGGAGCTTTACGCGGCGTTCGCGGATGCGGGCAACGGCGGGCTGGACTTTTCGGCGATCATCAAGACGCTTTGAGGTCTGCTCTCGTCGCGTTGATTATAACCGGGGTGACCGCGGTTTAGCCGCGTTCGCTCAGCGGACGCGGCTGGCGATGATCCGGCCGATGGGATCCCGCGCAAGGCTAGGCGAGACCGCGAGTGTGCGGTTCTCCTCACGGACTACGGGCGCCTTCGCCGTTTCGCGCGTGGCCAGCGGATGGCGCGCGGTGGTGCGGTTCGTCTCGGGCATGATGCCTTTGAGGAAATCGGGGCCGATGCGCGAGGTGTAGGCGGCCTTGGGCGCGTCGGCCGAAGCCAGCACTGTCAGTCGCTCGTTCGCAAGAGGCTTGCGGTTGTAGATAAAGCCTTCAACCGGCCAGTGCGTGGTGCCGAGGCCACCGAGCGGTGCGTACCACACGCGCACTTCGCTCCAGTCGTTCGCCGGGGAGACATCGACCGCGCGGACATTGTCCTCCGGCTGTCCGCGTCGCCCGTCGATGGGTGACCAGTTGGCGTGACGCAACAGCACCGTGCGCGAATCGATCACCCGGCTGACTGCGGCGACATGGCCAAGCTGCATCGCGCCGTAAGGGCGAAACGCCATGACCGCGCCGACCTTGGGATGCGAGCCGCGGGCATAGCGCCCGGCAGCCTGATCCCACCATGTGTGCGCGTCGCCATAGAGCTGAATGCCGGAAACCTTGCGCGCGTAGGGCACGCACTGGATGTAGGGGAGAGCGAAATCCCGCCCGACGTTTTCGGCACCGCCATCCGCGCCGTCATAACTGGAACCCGCCGGATCAGGTGCGATCGGACGCGCCTGCGCCAGAGGCGGGACTGCGGCGAGCAGAACGAGAAGTGCGAGTCGCAGAGGTGCCGGGATCATGCTGCGACCATTGCCGCCGTGTGGTTAAGGCGGCTAAAGCGAAGCTGGTTAATGCCCCTTAAGCTGATCCCTTAGCCGGACGGCCAAGTCACGCTGCGCTTGCGTTCCGCTTCCGTTGGGGCCACGGGGAGGCGATGCTGCCCCAGGTTATCATCATCGGCCGGCCCAACGTCGGCAAATCGACGCTGTTCAATCGGCTGGTCGGCAAGAAGCTCGCGCTCGTCGACGACCAGCCCGGCGTGACGCGTGACCGCCGCTTTGGCGATGCGGATCTGCTCGGCCTCAAGTTTACCATCGTCGATACGGCGGGCTGGGAAGATCTCGATCCTGCGACACTGCCTGGCCGCATGCGCCAGCAGACCGAAGCCTCGCTGGTCGGCGCGGATGTCGCGCTGTTCGTGATCGACGCGCGCGCGGGCGTGACGCCGCTGGACGAGGAAATCGCCCGGTATCTGCGCTCCAGCCGTATTCCGATCGTACTGATGGCCAACAAGGCCGAGGGGCGCGCGGGCGATCCGGGGCTCTATGATGCCTTCGCGCTGGGCTTTGGCGAGCCGGTGGCGTTTTCCGCCGAGCACGGACAGGGCCTCGCCGATCTGTTCGAGGCACTGCGCCCGCATATCGAGGGTGCGGACGAAGATGGCGATATGCCCCCGCCGGAAGGCGAGGAGGACGAGGAGGAGTTCGATCCCGAATCGGTCCTCAAGCTTGCCATCGTCGGGCGGCCCAATGCGGGCAAGTCGACCCTCATCAACAAGCTGCTCGGCGAAAACCGGCTGCTGACGGGGCCGGAAGCGGGGATCACGCGCGATTCCATCGCAATCGACTGGCAATGGTTCGATCCCGCCAGCGACGCCTATCGCCCGGTGCGGCTCATCGATACGGCGGGCATGCGCAAGAAGGCGCAGGTTGTCGAAAAGCTAGAGAAGATGTCCGTCGCCGATGCGCGCCGCGCGATCGACTTTGCCGAGGTCGTCGTGCTGCTGCTCGATGCGACGCGCGGGCTGGAACATCAGGATCTCAAGATCGCCTCGATGGTGCTCGAGGAAGGCCGCGCGCTGATGATCGCGGTTAACAAGTGGGACATTGCGGAAGATCCCTCCGGCCTGTTCAACGGGATCCGCACCGCGCTCGATGACGGCCTTGCCCAGGTGCGCGGGGTGCCGCTGCTGGCGGTTTCGGCGCGGACGGGCAAAGGGCTCGACCAGATGCTCACGGCAGCGTTCGATATCCGCGCCGCGTGGTCGAAGCGCGTGCCGACCTCGGCGCTCAACCGCTGGTTCGACGATGCGCTCGCCGCCAATCCGCCGCCGGCCCCGGGCGGCCGCCGCATCAAGCTGCGCTATATCACGCAGGCGCGCATTCGCCCGCCGAGCTTCGTGATGTTCGGCACGCGGCTCGATCAGCTTCCCGAAAGCTATCGGCGCTATCTGGTCAACGGCATCCGCCGCGAACTGGGATTCGATGCGGTGCCGATCCGGCTGACCTTGCGCAGCCCGAAGAACCCGTTCGCGAAGTAAGACACGCCATGCCCGACACTGCCCTGCCGCTTGACCCCGCGATCCTCCCGCACACCGCGGGCAGCGCGATCATGCGCGGCATCCGCGGCAAATGTCCGCGCTGCGGCGGCACGCATCTGTTCGCAGGCGGCCTCAAGCCGGTCGAACGCTGCCGGATGTGCGGGCAGAACTGGACGCTGCACGCGGCGGACGATTTCCCGCCCTATATCGCGATCCTCTTGACCGGGCACCTGATGGCGCCGGTGATCATCGGCCTCGGCAAGATGGAAAGCCTGCCGGAATGGGCGATGATGCTGATCGTTCTGGTGCTCGCCGGCGCGCTCATCGCCGCCATCCTGCGCCCCGCCAAGGGCGGCGTGATCGCGCTGCAGTGGTGGCTGGGCATGCAGGGCTTCGCCGGGCATGCGGGCAAGGTTGAGGCGGGGGTGGCCTGAGGCCTATCTACACTACCACCCACTTCGTCACCCCGTGCTTGACACGGGGCTTGGCTTTCTTTGCGACCTCGCGTTTGGCATCAAGGCCGGATGATGAAGGGCGGCTTAGTTTACGGAATGGCGAGCCACTGTTGCGGCAGTGGTAGTGCCAAGATTTAGCCAAGCCCCGTGTCAAGCACGGGGCGACGGTGGGTTTTTGATAGCCAAGGCTATCACTGTCACCCCCTCCATGCCCGAATGATTTGGTTGAGTAGAAGCAGCATGAGGACGAATCCGACCGGAGCAGCAAACAGCTTCATCACTGCGAGCCAAGGTGCAAACCAGGGAACACCAGCCACTAGCGATCTCTGCCGTGAAAGCCTTGCCAAATCGTCCTGCTCGAAAAGGATGGCCTCACCTCTTTGAAGGCTGGCCGAGAACTCTATGAGCTTTGTTCGATAGGCGGTTTGTACGCTGGTATCTTTGAACCGGCCTGTTGACAGGTATACACTCTTCACAAGGTTGTCAGGGTTCACGTTCGGATCGAACGCGTATCCCTTGCACGTTTTCCATGATGCACTCTTTGGGGAACCACAGCGCAGGCAGATTGCATCAAGAACGCCGTTGTTCATGTGAATGCGACAGTGTCGCGCAGCAACATCGATCCCACACCCAGCCCCTCACAGGAAATTGTTCGGCCAGATCATCGTGCGCCACATGTGCGCCGTGGGTGAGCCATCAAAGCCCAGCCCTTCTTCCGGTTCCTTGAAGTTGCGCCCGATCACGTCTTCCAGTTCGTCGGGCTGGACCACCGGGAAATCGTCGAAGAAGTAGGTGTCGTAGAGCGTCATCTGCCGCGCGGTCATGTACCACTTGTGACCCTTCGCGTATTCCGCATCGCGCAGGAGGTACTCCGGCACCTCATAGTCCGGGCCGAAGAACGCGTGGTAGCTTTCCGGGTAAGCGTACCCCGCGCTTTCATCGGGCACATAGCGCAGCGCCTGATGGTACTTCACCGCGAAGGCGACTTCCGGATCGACATAGGGCTCGACCAGCTGCGCGCTCCAGTAGCCGTGGTCGCAGCGGATCAGGCAGCCGTTTGAAATGTCGTGCAGCAGGCAGGCCATCACGACCTTTTCCGGAAGGCCATCATCGAGCGCCCGCTTGGCGCTGACGAGGAGGTGGCGCACGGTAATATCGCCGAAGCGGCAGCGGAAGAAATCGAGCAGGCGCGGGCGCTCGGGCATGCGCGGGAGGGCGGGGTTGTCGCCCATCATGAACACCGTCCTGGGGTTCAGGCGCTTCAGCAGTTCGCCCTCGTTGTCGACGAAATCGGTGCCCTTCCAGCCGACAGGCGAGGGGTAGATCAGGCGTTCGCGGCCGTCCTGCGGCCAGATGCGGAAATCTTCGGTCATGGGCTGGAGGGTAGGCGCGGCGCTGCTGCTGGGCAAGCGCCGCGCCATTCGCTCAGAGAACCTCGAACAGCCCCGCCGCGCCCATGCCGCCGCCGACGCACATCGTCACGACGACGTACTTCGCGCCCCGGCGCTTGCCTTCGATGAGGGCATGCGCGGTGCAACGCGCGCCGGTCATGCCATAAGGGTGGCCGATCGAGATCGAGCCACCGTTGACGTTGAGCAGCTCGTTCGGAATACCGAGCTTGTCACGGCAATAGAGCACCTGCACCGCGAACGCCTCGTTGAGTTCCCACAGGCCGATGTCATCCATCTTGAGGCCGAAGCGCTTCAGCAGCGCCGGGATCGCGAACACCGGGCCGATGCCCATTTCATCGGGCTCGGTACCAGCGGCGGCCATGCCGACATAGCGGCCAAGCGGGGTGAGCCCCTTCTGCGCAGCAACGCCGGCTTCCATCAGGACCACGGCGGCCGAACCATCCGATAGCTGGCTGGCATTGCCCGCCGTCACGATGCCGCCTTCGATTACGGGCTTCAGTGCAGCCAGGTTTTCCAGCGTGGTCGAGGGGCGGTTGCCTTCGTCCTTGGCGAGTGTCACGTCGTGCATCGTGATCTCGCCGGTTTCCTTGTTCTGCACGCCCATCGAGGCGCTCGCGGGCACGATCTCGTCATCGAACTTGCCCGCTTCCTGCGCGGCGGCAGTGCGCTGCTGCGACTGGAGGGCGTATTCGTCGCAGGCTTCGCGGCTGATGCCATAGCGCTTGCCGACCACTTCGGCGGTTTGCAGCATCGGCATGTAGACCGAATTGTGCATGGCAACGAGGCTGCGATCGGGCGCGACGCGCATGTCCTTGGTCTGGACGAGGCTGATCGATTCCTGCCCGCCTGCGGCCACCACATCCATGCGGTCGATGATGATCTGCTTGGCGGCAGTGGCGATGGTCATCAGGCCCGAGGAGCACTGGCGGTCCATGCTCATGCCCGGGACGGTGACGGGGAGGCCCGCCCGGAGCGCGACCTGGCGGGCAATGTTGCCGGCCTGGGTGCCCTGCTGGAGCGCGGAGCCCCACAGCACGTCGTCAATCTCGCCGCCTTCGATGCCGGCGCGGGCGACAGCGGCCTGCAGCGAAAGCGCACCGAGCGTCGGCCCGGGAGTGGCGTTGAATGCGCCCTTGTAGGCGCGGCCGATGGGGGTGCGGGCGGCGGCAACGATAACGGCATCACGCATGGTTAGTCTCCTTGGAATCGGATGGCAGTTCGGGGTTCTGGGCAATCGGGTTACCGCCGAAGTGATCGCGCAGTTCCCGCTTCAGGACTTTGCCGATCGGGCTGCGCGGCAGTTCATCGACCACTTCGATGCGGGCGATCCGCTGCGTCTTGCCGAGCGCGCGGTTGGCTTCAAGCCGGATTGCTTCGGGATCGGCAGAAGTATCGGCGAGCACAACCACGGCGAGTGGGGTTTCGCCCCACTGATCGGACGCAATCCCGACAACGGCCGCTTCCTTCACGGCAGGCTGACGAGTGAGTTCGGCTTCGAGATCGGTCGGGAAGATGTTGAACCCGCCCGAGATGATCATGTCCTTGGCGCGGTCCATCAGGATGAGGAAGCCATCCTCGTCAAACCTGCCGACATCGCCGTGGCGCAGATAACGATGGCCGTCCTTGTCGTACCATTCCATTTCGCGCGTCTTGGCGGGCTGGCCGTGGTATCCGTTCATCATGATCGGCGATCGGCCGACGATCTCGCCGACTTCGCCTTGCGGCAACTCGTTGCCGTCCTCGTCGATGATCTTGATGACATGACCCGGTGAGGGCTGGCCCACGGTGTGGAGCTTGTCAGGGTGCTTGTGCGCGACAAGGTTGGTCGTCGCGCCGCCTTCGGTGAGGCCATAGCCTTCGACGAGGCCGCCGGGCCAGCGCTTCAGCACATCGGCTTTCAGCCAGGCGGGGAACGGCGCGGATGTGCAGGACTTGAGCCGGTAGGACGAAAGATCGAAGCGATCGAAATCCGGGTGCTCCATGATCCGGCGGTATTGCACCGGCACGAGCATGGCATTGGTCACCCGCTCACGCTCGCTGAGCTCCAGAAACGCACGCGCATCGAACTTCTTCATCAGCACGACCTTGCCTGCCGCCGTGAGCGTGGGAAGGAAGCTGACCAGCGTGGTGTTGGAATAGAGCGGGGTGGAACAGATCGTAGCGCTGTCATCGTCAAAGCCCGAGCCGAGCCCGCGCCGCACGTATTCGTGCCGCATCTGGTGGCTCTGCACGATGCCCTTGGGGACGCCGGTGGTGCCGGAGGAATAAATAATGTTGAACGGCTCTTCGGGCCGCGGCAGCCGCTCGTCCGGCTTGGCGCCCGCAGGTGGAATCCATTCCGAAAAGGGCACGCCCGCATCGCTATCGTCGAGCGCGATGCGCTTGACGTGTGCGGGAAAACGCAGGTCGGCCAGCCCCTCGGCCATGGCCTTGTCCAGCAGCAACACGCGGCTGGTGCTGTCAGCCAGCATCGCGAGGACGGTCGCGGGCGCGGCGGTCGAGGTGAGCGGCGCGGCCACGGCCCCGGCGCGCAGGGCGCCGAGGAAGGCGAGGCCGGTGTTCACCGCATTGCTCGCCGCAATGGCGACAGGCTCGTTCGCCTGAACGCCTTCGCGCTGCAATGCTGCGGCCACGCGGTCGAGCATCATGTCGAGATCGGCCCACGAGAGGCGCGTGGTCTCGTCCGCGAGCGCGATGGCCTCACCCCGCCGCGCCGCATGGGCACGCAGGATCACGCTCAGCGGGATGAACGGGGCTTCGACGATATCCTCGATCCGCATGGCCATGGCCGTCCTCAATCGAACGCTTCGCCGGCGGCCGCCTTGCGAGCGAGCAGCGGAGCAACAGGGAGGCCGTGCTTCTCAAGGCCGGCAACGACCGTCGCCAGGCCAATGTGGCTTGCCCAATACATCGGGCCGCCGGTCCACGCGGGCCAGCCATAGCCGTTGAGCCAAACGGTATCGATATCTGACGCGCGCTGCGAAATACCTTCCTCCAGGATGAGCGCGCCTTCGCTGATCATCGGATAGAGCAGGCGCTCGAGGATTTCCTGCGCATCGATGTCGCGCTGGGGCTTGCCCGCCTTGGCCGCCCATTCGGCGATCAGGCCGCGCGTGACTCCGGACGGGGTCCGCTGGCGGTTGGCGTCGTAATCGTAGAAGCCCTTGCCCGTCTTCTGGCCCCAGCGTCCAAGCGCGCAAAGCGCCTCGCGCAGCGTTTCGATGCGGCTGGGATCACGGTGCCAGCCGATGTCGAGCCCCGCAAGGTCGGCCATCTGGAACGGGCCCATCGGGAAGCCGAACTCGAGCAGCGCGTTGTCGACGTCCGCAAAGTCCGCGCCTTCCATGATGAGGGCATTGGCCTGTTCCTGCCGCTTGCTGAGCATGCGGTTGCCGATGAAGCCGTGACACACGCCCGAGACGACGGGGACTTTCCCGATCTTGACCGCGAGCGCCATGACCGTGCCGAGCACGTCCTTGGCGGTGGCCGAGCCGCGCACGACTTCGAGCAGCTTCATCACGTTGGCGGGCGAGAAAAAGTGCATGCCGAGCACGGCTTCGGGGCGCGTGGTGGAGGCTCCGATTTCATTGACGTCAAGGTAGCTGGTGTTGCTGGCGAGAATTGCGCCTTGCTTCACGATGCCGTCGAGCTTGCCGAAGACCTGCTTCTTGACCTCCATGCTTTCATAGACCGCCTCGATCACCAGATCGGCATCGTCGAGGTCATTGAAATCGAGCGTAGGGGTAAGGCGGCCCATCGCGGCTTCGGCGAGGGCAGCGTCCATCTTCCCGCGCTTGACGGTGTTCTCGTAATTCTTGCGCATCGTGGCGACGCCGCGATCGAGCGCTTCCTGCGTCATCTCGACGATGGTGACCGCGATGCCGGCGGTGAGGAAATTCATCGTGATGCCGCCGCCCATCGTGCCTGCGCCAATCACGCCGACCTTGTTGATTGGGAGCAGCGCGGTATCGGCCGGGATGTCGTCGATCGTTGCAGCAAGCTTGCGCGCGACGTCGATATGATCCTTGGCGCCGGGGATGGGATCAGACATTGCGGTGTCTCCTTTGATGGCTTCAGGCGTGACTGTGCGTCATCGCCGAATAGACCAGCGTCTTGAGCTGGCGGCGGATGGGATAACTGGACGAGGGGAAGAGCTGGGTCATGAAGACCATGTGCAGCTTTTCGACGGGATCGATGAAGAAGGCGGTGGAATGGATGCCGCCCCAGTGGAACTCGCCCGCAGTGCCTGGAATGAGCGTCTTGGCGGGATCGACGACCACGCCGAAACCGAGGCCGAAACCGACGCCCGCGTTGCCGGATTCGCTGAACAGCGCCTTGGAGAGCGTCGTCAGGTCCGCCCCGCCTGGGAGGTGGTTGGAGACCATGAGCGCCAGCGTCTTGGGCGAGATCAGCGGTGCGCCCCCCTTGGCCAGAGCGGCACAGAAGCGGTGATAATCCGCGGTGGTCGAAATCAGTCCGCCGCCCCCGCTTTCAAAGCGCGGTTCACGCAGGGTGTTGGAGCTTTCCGCATGGTCGATCAGCGTGGGCGCGCCCAGCGGGTTCCACGCCCAGCTGTCGGTGAGGCGGTGCGCCTTCTCGGGCGGGCAATGAAAGCCGGTATCGACCATGCCGAGTGGGGCGAAAATGCGCGCCGCAAGGAATGCGCCAAGGCTCATGCCGGAAAGCCGCGCAACAATCACGCCGAGCACATCGGTGCTCACCGAGTAATTCCAGCTCGTGCCGGGCTCAAACTCCAGCGGCAGCTTCGCCAGTTCGGAAATGAAGTGATCGTTGCCGGGCAGTGAGGCATGCCCGTCGAGCCGGCCCTTGCGATAGGCCGCATCGACATTGGTGCGGTTCTGGATGCCGTAAGTGAGGCCGGACATGTGGGTGAGCAGGTCCACCATGCGCATCGGACCCGCCGCCGCGCGCGTCGGAAAGAACGGCGCATCGCCGCCGCCCCCGTTGTAGATGCCGAGACCGGCGAACTCCGGGATCACCTTGGTGACGGGATCGTCCAGCGCGACCTTGCCTTCTTCCAGGAGCATCATGAAGGCAATGCTGGTGAGCGGCTTGGTCATCGAGGCGATGCGGAAGATGGCGTCGTCCGCCAGCGGCGTGCCATCGGCGCGGGCCTTGCCGAGTGTCAGGCGATGGAAGGGCTGGCCATCGCGCGCGATCAGCAAGTCAGCATTCGGGAGCAGGCCGGGCGCTATGTAGCGTTCCTCAAGCAACGTCCCGATGCGGGCGAGGCGGCGGGCATCGAAGCCATGAGCGGCGGGATCGGCCATGGCCATCATCCGAACACCGCGACCGATTGCAGGCCGTGCACCACTGCGACGCCCTCGCTGCTCCACAGGCGCAGCGTTTCGCTGCTGAAGCCATTGGCCATGTGGTTCGAGCTGGTTTCGAGCAGCCACCAGCCTTCGCGGGTCTCCGGCACTTCGCCAAGGATCGTCAGCGCCCAGGTGATCGAACTGATCGGGCCCATGCGCTCCATGGCGCGCGCCGAGCCGGGGGGGAGCGCATCGCCGATGCCGACGAGTTCGCCGATGGAATCAAGCCCGGAGCGGTCCTTGAGGCGTACCCAGCGGCGGATCGTACCGGGGGGCGAGCCCCCGGGCGGATCGGCGCGGCGCATATCCATCCGCGCGGTGAAGGCGGGCGCCATGTCGTTGACGGTGAGGCGGGGGGAATCCTCGGGCTGGATCAGGTTCGGCAGCACCGCAGCTGCGACGGTCCCGTTGCTTTCGCGCCCCGCGCCAAACAGCCACAGCGTGCGCTGTGCGGCCGCGCCTTCGCACAGGATCGAGGTTTCGATCTGCGCGACGCTGCGGCCCCGCCGGAGCATCGTCACCGCGATTTCGAGATGTTCACCGACCGGTGCGACAAAGCCGACCTGCGCGGCGCGCAAGGGAGGCAGATCAGGGAACGCCAGCTTGGCGGCGGAGTAGGCGATGAAGGCTGCCGTGCCGCCATACATGGTGCGGCCCTGCATCCAGCCTGCTGCGCCATCCAGCTTGAAACGGCCACCACCCAACGGTTCCAGCCGCGCGGCAAGCGCGCCGAAGCCCAAATCGGCTTCCGCAGGCGCAATCGTGGCGGTTTCCGGGTGCTCGGCTTCCGGCAAATCAGCGTCCTTCCCACGAATCTTCTTATGCGCCGGGATTAGGTCATCGAGACGGATCAGGGAAGCGCTTTGCGCGGCGCGCGCGGACGAAAAAATGCAGCAATTCCACCGGATTCCGCGCCTTCCGCTACGGCATTGCGGCCTTTTGGCCCCCTTGCTGCATGGCAGGCCCGGCACTAGTCTCGCGCACAAACACGTGCCGCCGATGCGAGCGGTACGCCTGAGGATGCCATGACTGAACCGACCCCCACGCCAACCAGCGCGCTTCCAACGATTCCGGCGGGCTGGCCCGTTCACACGCTGGCCGAAATCCGCACCGAACTCTGCGCGCCGGGCATGCCGTTCGAGATGGATACCGTGACGATCCGCGGGGTGCCGACCCGGGTGTGGAAGCATGCCTTGCCCGACCTACGCGGTGTACTGGCAGCAGCACGCATGCACGGCGCGGCGGACTTCCTCGTCTACGGCGAGGAACGGGTGACCTTCGATGCGTTCCACCGCGCCGTGGCGGCGCTCATGGAAGTGCTGGCGGCGCGCGGCGTGGGCAAGGGTGACCGGGTGGCGCTCGCCATGCGCAACCTGCCGGAATGGCCCGTCGCCTTCATGGCCGTCACCGCACTGGGCGCGATCATCGTACCGCTCAATGCCTGGTGGACGGGCGAGGAGCTGGCCTTCGCGCTGGAGGACAGCGGATCGCGCCTGCTGATTGCCGATGCCGATCGCTGGGCGCGGATTGCCCCACACGCCGGGGGGCTGCCGCTGGAAAACGTGATAATTTCTCGCGGAACGGGTGAACGTGCGGAACGGCTGGAAGACCAGATCGGCACGCCCACGAGTTGGGCCGGGCTCCCCGATACCGAACTGCCTGCGGCCGACATTGCCAGCGATGATCCTGCCGGCATCTTCTACACCAGCGGCACCACCGGCCGCCCCAAGGGCGCGCTCGGCACGCACCGCAATCTTTCCACCAACATCATGACGAGCGCCTGGAGCGGCGCGCAGACGGCGCTTCGGCGCGGTGAGGGGCTGCCCGAACCGAAGCGCCGCGTCATCCTGCTGGCCGTGCCGCTATTCCACGCGACGGCCTATTCGGCGACGCTGATGGGCACGCTTGCCGGTGGCAGCTGCCTCGTGCTGCTCCACAAGTGGGATACGATTGAGGCCATGCGCCTGATCGAGAAGGAACGCGTGTCTATGACGGGCGGCGTGCCCTTCATTGCGTGGCAGCTGATCGAACACCCTGATCGGCACAAGTTCGATCTCTCCAGCCTCGAAGCCGTGTCCTATGGCGGCGCGCCTTCCGCGCCCGAACTGGTTCAGGCGATCTGGCAGATTTTCGGCGCGCTCCCCGGCAATGGCTGGGGGATGACCGAGACCTCCGCCACGGTGACGCATCATATGGCGGAGGACTACCTCAACCGGCCCTCCAGCTGCGGCCCGCCGGCGCCAGTCGCCAACCTCGAAATCCGCGCCGACGATGGCATCACAGTGCTGCCGCCGAACACCGTGGGCGAACTCTGGGCAAGCGGGCCAATGATCGTCGCGGGCTACTGGAACCGGCCCGAGGCGACCGCGCTGACGTTCGTGGACGGCTGGGTCCGCACCGGTGATCTCGCAAAGGTCGATGACGAAGGCTTCTGCACGATCGTCGACCGTGCCAAGGATGTGATCATTCGGGGCGGTGAAAACATCTACTCGATCGAGGTCGAGAACGTGCTTTACGAGCACCCAGCCGTGACCGACGTGGCGCTCGTCGGCATTCCCCATCGCACGTTGGGCGAAGAACCGGCGGCCGTCGTCTATCTGGCGCCCGGAGCGGCGGCGAGCGAGGCGGAGCTCAAGGCGTTCGTCGCGGCGCGGCTCGCGGGTTTCAAGGTGCCGGTGCGGATCGCTTTCACCGCCCAGACCCTGCCGCGCAATGCCAACGGCAAGATCCTCAAGGGCGAACTCAAGGCGATGCTGGCAGAAACGTGAGGATGGTGCCGCCGCGCGTGCATGCGATGACGGCAGAGCGGATGAGGGAGAGCAGGACATGACGGAGGAAGCAACGGTTGGCGAGCGGCGCACGGGCGGCTGCCTGTGCGGGGCGGTGCGCTATGAAACATCATGGCCGCCGCTGCTGACGGGCGTGTGCCACTGCCGCCATTGCCAGAAGCAGGCGGGCACGGCGTTTTCGGTGCTGGTTGCCGTGCCGTTTGCCGCGCTCGAACGGTCGGGCGAGCTCACCGTTTACGAGGATGGCAGCGAATCCGGCAATCCGGTCATGCGCAAGTTCTGCGGTACGTGCGGTTCGCCCGTGTTCAGCGAGACGCCGGATGGCATGGCGCAGGGCATGATCTTCATCAAGGCGGGCACCCTCGACAATCCCGACGAACTTGCGCCGACCGTCCACTTCTGGACCAATAGCAAGCAGAACTGGGTAACGTTGCCGGAAGGCGCGGCCTTGCTCGAAAAGCAGTAATGCAAGGTTGGCTGGGTGGGGCCAATCGCCCTGCCTATTCAATGCGCCAGCTTGCTGGCGGGCAGCGGAATGGCAATATGTTCGGCGTGCAAGACTTGCGCGCGCGGTGAGGCCTGCCTGGCCCTGTCGGCGCCGTTCACAATCAGGATCCGCCATGGCTGACATTGACCCCCAGATCGACCGCTCCGACCGCTGCCCGGGGATCACCTACACCGACATGCTAGCCGTCGATACCCGCCCGGCGCCGGACTATCTGGTCATGGAATCGACGCAGGACCTCGGCGACGAACCACTCGATCCCGATCGTTATACCTCGCCCGCCTTCAAGGCGCTGGAAGACGAGAAGATGTGGCCGAACGTGTGGCAGTTCGCCGCGCGCGAGGAAGACATGCCCGATCCGGGTGACACTGTGGTCTACGAGATCAATGACAAGTCGTTCCTGCTCGTGCGCCAGCAGGATGGCAGCGTCCGCGCCTTCTACAACGTGTGCCTCCACCGCGGGCGCAAGCTTCGCATCGAAAGCGGGCGGGCGATCAACCTGCGCTGCCCGTTCCACGGCTTCACCTGGAACAATGACGGCAGCCTCAAGGAAATCCCCTGCTCGTGGGATTTCAAGCATTTGGAAGACAAGGTTCTCTCGCTCCCCGAACTCAGGGTGGAAAGCTGGCAGGGTTTCATCCTGATTACCGAGAACCACGATCTGCCCGGCTTCCGCGAGTGGATTGGCCCCGGCGTCGAGCACTACGACAACTGGCGGCTCGACGAATGCACCACCGGCGCCTGGGTCGCGCGCATCGTTCCGGCCAACTGGAAGGCCGTGGCCGAAGCCTTCATGGAAGCGTGGCACTCGGTCGTCACGCACCCGCAGATCCTGCCGTTCACGGCGGACGCCAACACGCGCTACGATCTCTACGGCGATCACATGAACCGGGCGATTACGCCCAACGGCACACTCTCGCCCCACCTCAAGGGCAAGGACCAGCTCTATGTGATCAACAAGCTCGCCGAGTTCCTCGGTGCGGGCGATGGGCGCGGCCGCCGCAATGCGGCCGAACCGACCGACCTCAAGGGCTTCGATCCGGCCGATCCGCTGCTCGCGCGCAAGGTTTTGGCGCAGGCCAACCGCGATGGCTTCGCGGCGATGAACGGGCATGATTACTCGCATGCTTCAGACAGCGAGATGCTCGACAATCTGACCTACAACATCTTCCCCAACTGGAGCCCGTGGGGCGGGTTCGTGCCCAACATCGTCTACCGCTGGCGGCCGTGGAAGGATGCTGACCACTGCCTGATGGAAGTGCGCATCCTGATGCGCGCGCAGAAGGGCGAGAAGCCGGCGCGGGGCCCCGAGATGTTCATGATCCCCGATGACCAGCCCTTTGCCTACGCCTCGCACCTCATCGGCGCTGCGCTGGCCGGGGTGTTCGATCAGGACATGGAAAACCTGCCGCACGTGCAGCAGGGGATGAAGGCATCCAGGAACAAGCGGCTCGAGCTCGGCCACTATCAGGAAACGCGCATCCGCCAGTTCCACCGCACGATGGACAAGTACATATCGGACGAACTGCCGAAGACGATGTGATGCTCTTGTGGTGGAGCGTTACAGCTCCACCACGACCTTGCCGATATTCGCGCCGGTAAAGAGCTTGGTGAAGGCTGCCGGGATCTCCTCCAACCCCTGGCTGACTTCGAAGGGCAGCCGCAGCTGGCCTGCTTCGGCGAGCCGGGCCAGCTCACGATTGAACGCCGGCTCGCGGACGTAGAAGTCGGGCGAGAAGAAGCCCTCGATGCGCAGCCGCTTCATCAGCACCTGATCGAAGCGATAGGGGCCGGGCACCGGCCCTTGCGCAATGTAGTTGGTGATCAGCCCGCACACCGCGACGCGCCCGAACAGCGCCATGTTGGCCAGCGCCGCATCGAGAATTTCGCCCCCAACGTTGTCGAAATAGACGTCGATGCCTTGGGGGCAGCGCCGCGCGAGCTCGGCTTCGACATTGGCGGCCTTGTAGTCGATCGCGCCGTCGAAGCCGTAGTCCCCGGTCAGTAGTTCGCACTTCGCCGCGCCCCCGGCGATGCCGATGACCCGGCAGCCGCGCGCCTTGGCGATCTGGCCGGCCATGAGCCCGGTGCAGCCCGCTGCGGCGGATACGACGAATGTCTCGCCCCCCTTGGCAGCGCCGGTTTCCACCACTCCGACCCACGCCGTCCACCCGTTCGCGCCATAGATGCCGACGTATTCCTTGAGATCGGCATGGGCGTGATCAAGCGCGGTGCAGTACGTCGCATCGGGCTCGACCACCGAGCAATCCGCCCACTGGCCATAACAGCGCACGCGGTCGCCCGACTTGTAGGCAGGGTGCCGGCTCTCCTCGACCACGCCCAGCACCGTGCCGATCAGCTTGGCGCCGAGCGGCGTGCCGGGCTGGTAGCTGTCCTCGCGGTCGGTCATGTACATGCGGGTGCCGCTGTCCATCGAGAGCACCTTGTTGCGGACGAGGATCTGGCCCTCGGCAAGCGCAGGCAGCGTTTCGGTGCAAAGCTCGAACGCATCGGCATAGACGTTACCCACGGGGCGCTTGGCGAGGATCCAGTGGCGGTGTTCGGTGCTCATTGCGGTTGTCCTGCTGCGTCGCTGGCCCTCGTTGAAGCTGAGTTCGCGGCGCTTGGGTACTGGCGGAATTGACCGGCCTACCCTCTCTTTCATCAGTGTGCCGGGCCCCCGATTGCCGATAGCCTTCGCGTTCAAAAAGTTTGGGAGATGTGTCTTGGCCGATAAGACCCAGCGTACCTTCTGCCGCTTCTGCCACGCCAGCTGCGCCATGCTGGTCGATGTCGAAGAGGGCAAGGTGAAGGCGGTGCGGGGAGATCCCGAGAACCCGCTGTTCAATGGCTATACCTGCGTGAAGGGCCGCCAGATGCCCGAAATGCACAACCTGCCCGAACGGCACTTGCGCCCGCTGGTGAGGAAGGACGGCGTGAAGGGCGCGGAGTTCGTCGAGACATCGACCGCCGACGCGCTCAAGCTGGTGGCCGACAAGATCAGGGCCGTGATTGCCGAGCACGGGCCGCATGCTGTCGCGCTCTATTGCGGGACCAATGCTTTCCAGAACAGCGCCGTGCTGGGCACATCCTATGCGCTGGCCGAAGCCATCGGCACGCGCAACTATTATACCAGCGTCACCGTCGATCAGCCCGCCAAGGTCTTCACCACTGCGCGCTACGGCCAGTGGATGGGCGGACCGAACAACTTCGAGGAATCCGACGTCGTCATGTTCGTCGGCAACAATCCGCTCGTCTCGCACTACACGCCGAGCGGGGGCTTGCCGCCGTTCTCGCCTTCGCGCCGCTTGCGCGATGCCAAGGCGCGGGGAATGAAAGTGATCGTTGCCGATCCGCGGCAGAGCGATACCGGCAATCTGGCGGACCTTTACCTGCAAGTGAAGCCGGGTGAAGACCCGGCGCTGCTTGGCGGCATGCTGCATGTGATCATCAAGGAAGGGCTCTACGACCGCAATTTCGTGGCAGCGCATGTCGATGGGTTCGATGCGCTGACCGATGCGGTGAAGGACTTCACGCCCGAGATCGCCGAGGCGCGCGCCGGGGTTTCGGCGGAGCAGATCGTGACAGCCGCGAGGCTGTTCGCCCGTGCCGCCAAGGGCCGCGTGGTGACCGGGACAGGGCCGGAAATGGCGGGACGCGGGACGCTTACCGAATACCTCGTGACCGCACTCAACGTTGTCTGCGCGCGCTTCAATCAGGCGGGTGACAAGGTGGCAAACCCGATGGTGTTCATGCCGTTTGCGGCGGGCCAAAAGAAGGCGCAGGTCGCGCCGCCGGTGCCGATGTTCGGCGAAGGGTTTGCCCAATCGCGCATTCGCGGGATCGGCAAACTCGGCCAGGAAATGCCTTGCCCGGTGCTGGCGGACGAGATCCTCACCCCCGGCGAAGGCCAGGTCAAGGTGCTGTTCTCGATCGGTGGCAACCCGGAAATCGCCTTCCCCAACCAGCGCAAGGTGAGGAAGGCGCTCGAAACGCTGGACATGTTCGTTCAGGTCGACCCCTACATGTCGGCCAGCGCCAAGCGCGCGGACGTGATCCTCGCGCCATCGATGTGCCTTGAGCGCGAGGACATCAACAACGTCTCGCAGCCGTTCTGCGAAGAACCCTATGCGCACTACGCCGAAGCGATGGTGCCGCCGCCGGGCGATACAATGGACGAGTACGAGATGCTGTGGTGGATCGCCAAGCATCTCGGGCTGCAACTGCAATTGCCCGGCGGGCCGTGCTCGATGGAGAGCGTGCCGGACAAGATGACGATGCTCGATCTCATCTCGCACGGCTGCCTCATACGCCCAAGCAAGGCCCGCGCGGATTCGCTGGCGAGCCCGACCCCGGGCGGCGCGATGTTCTATCCCGAGGTGCACGCGGTGATCGCGCCGGCCGATCCCGATGCGGCGAACAGGTTCCAACTGGGCGCGGGCGCAATGCCGGCGGCCTTCGCGGGCTATGCTGCGCAGCGGCCCGAGGCGGACGGTTTCGATTTCCGCCTCATCTCGCGCCGGTCGAAGCACCGCTACAACAGCAACGGGCATATCTCCGAGTTCCTCAAGAAGAAGATGCCGACCAACCCGGCCTTCATCAATCCGGAGGATCTGGCGGAGCTCGGCGTCGAGGACGGCGCGGTGATCGAGATCGCTTCGCGCGTTGCCTCGATCCACGCGGTTGCCAGCGCGAGCGACAAGGTGCGGCGCGGGGTGATCTCGATGTCGCACGCCTGGGGCAACGATGATGCCGGCAAGGACGACGTGATGGTGGTCGGCGCATCGACCAACCGCCTGATCGACGATGCCGAGGATGCCGATCCAATCACCGGCATGGTGCTGCAGAGCGCGATTCCCGTTCGGGTGGCGGCGGCCTGATATCGCCAGCAGGCGCATTGCCGTTTCGCTTTGGATTTCCGCCTTTGCGGGGATGACGAACTGCCTTTGCCATAGCTCTCGTCATTCCCGCGCAGGCGGGAACCAAGTACGGCTTGCGTTGGGACCGATACCAAAGAGAAGGCCGCCCCGGTTGCCCGGAGCGGCCTTCTCTTTGGCGTATCGCCGTGCGGCGATCAGAACTTCACGGTGGCCTGGATGAAGACCTGGCGGCCGCGGTTGACGGTGTAGACCTTGTCGTCGCCTTCAGGCACGAAGGTCGGTGTGCCGGGGGTGCCAAGGCCACCCGGAGGCGCAAGGAACGGGCGGCCGCCCGAGGTGTTGACGTAGATCTTGTCCGTGATGTTGTTGCCGACCACGGCCAGCTTCCAGCGCTTGTCCGGCGCCGAAATCGAGATCGAAGCGTCGACCGTGGCGAAAGCCGACTGAACGTCGTCATCAAGCGAGCTGTTCGCGGTGATGTAGGAACCGCTGTAGGCTACGTTGCCGGACATGCCGAAATCGAGCGAGCTGCTGATCGGGGTGGAATAGTCGAACGCGATATTGCCCGAAAATTCCGGCGCGCGCGCCGCCCGGCGGCCGTTGAGATCGCTTGTTCCGACAAGGAACTGCTTGGTGAACTTGGCGTCCGTGTAGGCTGCCGAACCCAGGATGCGCAGACCCTCAAGCGGCGTGCGCCAGTTGAAATCAAGATCGAAGCCCTTGGTCGTCAGCTGACCGGCGTTGCTGGTCACGAACTGGATCGCCGTCGCGTCGAAGTTTTGCACCTGGAGGTTGTTGAACTTGTAGTAGTACGCGGTGCCGTTGAGTGTGAGGGTCCGGTTCGCGAGCTGCGACTTGAAGCCGATTTCGCCGCCCTTGCTGGTTTCCGACTTGAAGACCAGGCCAGCGGCCACCGCATCGCGCTTGGCCGGATCGTTGAAGCCAAGGAGACCGTTCGAAGGCAGGGCCGAGTTGTCAACGCCGCCCGATTTGAAGCCGGTCTTGTACGCGGCATAGAGGTTGAAATCGGGATTGACCTTGTAGCGCAGCGTGACTTCTGGCGACCAGTTGGTGTCCTTGAACGGGATCGGCCCCGAGGAGAACCCGCTCGGCACGAAGCCGAAGATCCCGCTGAGGTAGGCGTGCATATAGGGAATGTTGATCGCGCTGGTCTTGGTTTCGCGCGTCCAGCGAACACCGCCGCTCAGCTCAAGCTGTTCGGTGATGTCATACGAGGCGCTGCCGAAGACCGAATATGCGTTGGTAGTGGTGCGCTGCTTCTTCAGATAGTCGAACGTGTTGCCGGTGACCGGATCGGGCGTGAGCAGCGAGATGTTGATCGCCTGCTGCGAGGTGTTGAAGTCGATCTTCCGGTGCTCGTAGAACGCGCCCAGCGTGAAGTTGAACGGGCCCGGGAGGCTGCTGACGAAGCGCAATTCCTGCGTGAACTGGTCGGTCTTGTTGACCGGGTCGCTCCCGCCCACGCCCTGCGGGGAGCCGACAGTGTTCACGGCAGCGAGTGCATCGGCCGAGAACGGCCCGAGTGCAGCAAGAGACAGCGGCAATCCGCTCGGGCGGAAGGCCTGACCCTTCCCGACATAGCTGTAGGAATCGAAGTCGATCGCCTTCAGGTTGAGATAGCCGGTGGTCGAAACCAACTTGAAGTTGTCACCCAGCTTTGCCTCCATCTTGAGGCGCGTGAAGAATACGTCGGTCTGGCCGAACGGATGGCCAGGATAGCGGCCACCAGCGGCACCGCTGCCGACAGGAAACTTCTGCACCAGTGCGGGCGACGGATCGGGCGTGGTGAAATACTTGTTCAGCGGCTTGCAATCCGCGGTCGAGGGAATCGCAATCGAATTGGCGCCGAGGAACGTGAACAGCACGACTTCATCGGCACGGCCGTTCTTGCCGCACGAGATATCGGCGGTGCCGATCGCGCCGTCATTCGTGTTGCGGGTGTAGGTTGCCTTGAGGTTCGCGGTGAAGTCGCTCGTGGGCTGCCACTGCAGGGTGAGGCGGCCGACGAAATCGGTCAGGCCCCGGTTGTGGTTCACCGTCGGCGTGTTCGGATCAATCTTCGCGTACTCTTTGACGTCGTTGTATTGTCCGGCAATACGGATGCCGAAGGTGTCGCTCAGCGGCCCTGAGGCGTAGCCACCGATGAGGTAGCCCTTTTCCTCGAATTCATAGGAACCCGTGGCGCCGAATTCCCACGACTTGGTGGGATCGGCCGAGCGGATCTGGATAACGCCCGCCGAGGCGCTCTTGCCGAAATAAAGCGATTGCGGGCCCTTGAGCACGTCGATCTGCGCGGGATCGGCAAAACCGGCCTGCAGCAAGCGGCTGGTCGAGACCTGCACGCCGTCGAAATCGATTGCCACCGCGCTGTCGAACGCGGCCGAGATGTTGGAGGAGCCGATGCCGCGCAAGCTGATCTGCGCGCCGGCGCCCGAACCGCCGACTTGCACGTTGAGGGTTGGGATGCGGCTGGCGATATCGGCCGGCTTGGTGACGTTGTACTGCTGCAGCGTGTTGGCGCCGATCGCGGTGATCGTCAGCGGCACGTTCTGCAGCGATTCCGCCTCGCGGCGGGCGAACACAGTGATCTCTTCCTGCTGCTGCGGTGCATCTGCAGCGGCTGCCCCGGCATCGGCGGCATGCGCCAGCCCAGGCGCCGCCAGCGAGGTTGCCGCAACGCTCGCAAAAAGCGCGGCGCGAACCGGCGACCCGATTGTCTTCAACCCCATAGCAATCCTCCCAACTTTCAGTGGGCACGTATCATGCTGTTTTTACGCAATTTTGTGCCCACAATCCCGAGGTCTAGGCTAGGGTAAGGGGGGCGAACAGCAACTATCAAAAAGGGTGAAGACGTGCCGCTTCTTGTGCGCAGTGTGACTGCAAACATGCACGGATTCTGTAGCGGAAGGCGCGTCACCGCGACGACCCTCCACGGGGTCAATCCGGATCGGTTCGAGGCGCTGCGCAACCGGCCTCCTTCGCGTTATCGGAGGAGGCCATTGCTACATCCATCTCAGCGGCTTTTCGGCGGGGTTTCGCTTTCCAGCCAGCGGTTCAGCTTGTTGTGGAAATCGCGGATCTTGCTTTCCTGGTAGCTCGCGAAAATCACCTCGCCCTTGGGATGGTTGTGCAAACCTTTCTGCACCGCTGCGTGGTTGAGCCCGTCCTGATTGAAGATCTTGTTGAGGTAACTGCCGAACTCGGTCGCCTTGGTGTAGTCGTCGTCGAGATCAAGGAACGTGCATTTCGCGGGCGCCGGGCGGTCGGCGCCGTCGGGCACCTGCACCATGTACATCACCTCGTGCAGCGATTGCTCGGGGTTGTTCCCGTCCGGCCGGAAACGGTAGAAGATCGGGTTGAAATCGGCCCAGGGATGCAGGTTCGGGAACACTGAATAGAAGATCGCGTCGATCATGTCGGCATCGCTGAACTGGTCGATCGCATCGCCCCACTGCGGACGCATCTGCTCGCGCCGATCGCGCGCGGCATCGGCGCGGAAATCCTCGGTGGAGGCTGAGGCGAAGCGGGTGGGCGTGTTTTCCTCGCCCGGCGCGATCTTGCCGCCGATCCAGTTGCACATGTGCGCATCCGCGCTGACGACTTCGCCCTCCACGTGTGCGCCGGTCATGTCGAAGATCCCGGTCTTGCCGTCGGGCCGGGTCACCTCGACGCGGTTTTCCGCGATCCGGCGATAGACATGGCCGCTCAGCGGATGGCGGAAGCTGGTGAAGGCCTGGCCTTCGGGAAAGGCGCTGGGATCGGGCGCGTCGAGATCGGTGTGCGCGCTCGGCGGGCCCGAGGCGGACATGGCGCGGCTGATGTTGGGCCAGACGTCGTACTTAGATCCGGTATCAAGGAACATCGGCAAGAGTTCGGGGTGTGTGCCGACGACGTGGTAGGATTCCATGAAGGCTTCCTGAGCCACTTTCCAGTTGCACGGCAGGCGCTTGACCATGTGTGCGGCCTTGTAGCGCCGCTTGAACGGCAGCGAGAAGTGGCGGTCGATATCACCGAGGAAATCGGCGAGCGGCTCGGCGTTCGGGTCCGGATTGATGAACACGAAGCCGCCCCAGTGGCCGACCGAGATGGCGGGGAGCGAGTATTCCTCTGCGGTTACGCTCGGGAAATCCCAGTGGCTGGGCACTTCCTTGAGTTTGCCATCGAGGTGCCACGACCAGCCGTGGAAGGGGCAGCGCAGCACCTTGAGGCCCTTCCTGTGCGATTCGCACAATTGCCGCCCGCGGTGGAGGCAGGCGTTGGGGAAAGCCTTGACCGCGCCGGGGCCGTCACCGGGGGCATTGCGCACGAGGATGAAGGAGAGGCCGGCGATTTCGTAGACATGGGTATCGCCGACATTGGGGATGTCGTCCTCATGGCACGCCATTTGCCATACGCGCTTCCACAGCCGCTCAACCTCGCGCTCGTGCTCGTCCTTGGTCCAGTAACGATGCGTGGCGACCTTGGTAACACCGCCGGGATAGGGCGAATCCTCAAGGTAGACGGGCGGCGGCGGAACGGTATCCGCCTTGATCACATCGAGGTAGGTCACGCCTGCTGTGCGGTCGTGCCCGGTCTTGGTTTCCACCATTTGTCCGCTCTCCCTTGGACTTGGGGGCAGTCTACGCCTGCGAAGAGTCGGGGCTATTCATCATTTTGAGGGGGCCCTTGGCCATGCCGCCCGCCGCGTAGACATAAAAGAAGGCGGCAGGCACGGCGAAGGCGGCGCTCACGCCGAGTAGCGCCCAGGTGAGCGCCTGCGGGCCGAACGTGGGCGTCAGGCTGGTGCTGGCAAGGCCGATCAGGAAAAGTCCGAGCGCCTGACCGATGAGGTTGTTGAAAACCATCGCAACGGCCATCGCCATCGCACGCTCGTCCGGACGCACCGCCAGCTGGATCAGCGAAACTGTGGGCGCTTGCGCGGTGAGGAACACGAGGTAGCCGCAGGAAAACAGGCCGAGGAAGGTCCAGAAGTTGGTGCTGAGCAGCGCGGCGAGGTAGATCGGGAGGCAGCCCAGTGTGGCGATGGCGGGAAGCCATGCGCGCCAGCGCGCGTCGCGCTGGACCAGCCAGTCGGTGAGTTAGCCGCCCAGCAGCGGGCCCGGAATGCCGCCGAGCACGAAGGCAAGGCCGAGGTAGAAGCCGACATCGGCGGTCGAGACGTGAAACCCGCGCAGCATGATCGCGGCGAGCCATGTCGCAAAGCCGTATCCGGTCACGATCATGCAGCCGAACGCGGCCGACGCGGCGAGGAACACGCGGTTGGCAAACAGCGCGCGAATGCCGGTGAGCCAGGCAGTGAGGCCTTCGGCAAGGCTGACCTTGCGCGGGATCGGGCGGCCGCCGGGTTCCTTCACCGTCATGAACACGAACAGCGCAAAAAGAATGCCGGGAATGCCGAGGAGCAGGAACGTCATCCGCCAGCCGACTGCATGGGCCAGTACGCCCCCAAGGATCAGCCCCGCTGCCGTGCCCAGCGTGGGGCCGAGGAAGTAGATACCCATCGCGCGGCCGAGTTCGTGGCCCTTGAAAGTCTGGGTGAGGAGCGAAGTACCCGCCGGGCCGCTGCCCGATTCGCCGATGCCCACGCCCATCCGCGCGAGGAAGAACGTCCAGAAACCGGTGGCGAGGCCGCAAAACGCGGTCATCAGGCTCCACGAAGCGATGGACACCGCGATGATCAGCGGCCGGCTCATGCGGTCTGCCAGCCATGCCAGTGGCAGCCCGCAAACGACATAGAGCAGCGTGAAGGCAAAGCCGGTGATGAGGCCGATCTGCGTATCGCTCAGCGTGAAGGCGTGCTTGATGTCCTCGAGCATGATCGAAAGGATCAGCCGGTCGGCAATGTTCAGCATCCCGCCAAAGGTGATGACGGCAAGCACGAACTGGCGGTAGTGGCGATGCTCTCCCAAGATGCCCGCTCCTTCTTTTCGCTAGGGCTAGGCCTTCGCGGCATTGGCTGCGCCTAGCAAATTCAATGATCGTCGGTGCCGGGCTTTGGTGCCACGATACTTCGCACAATGGGCCGCTGCATCCGGCCCGACCCACGTGGGAAAGGTATGGCTGACGTGCTTGAGCCGATTGCAGAGAACCTGTGGACCAACGAAGCGGAGCCCGCGCTGATCGGCGGGCGGCTGCCCAGCGGCAAGATCGTGTTCCCCTTTCCCAGCGGCGATGCGGCCGAAGGCGTTGAGCCCTGGCGGCTTTCGCGGAAGGGCACGCTGTGGTCGTGGACCCGGCAGGACTTCCAGCCGAAAGAGCCCTTCGAAGGGCCCGAACCGTTCCAGCCCTACCTCCTCGGCTATGTCGAGCTGCCCGGCGAGGTGATCGTCGAGACGCGCATCGTCGATTGCGTGCTCGAAGACCTCAAGCTCGGCATGCCGATGGAATTCGTGGTCGTGCCGTTTGATGTGACCCGCGCCACTTATGCGTTTCGTCCGGAGAAAGCGTGATGGAAGACGTCTATATCATCGGGGCGGGCATCCACCCCTTCGGTCGCACTGACGGGCGCTCGGGCCGCGATCAGGGCGTCTATGCGGTGCGGCAGGCGATGGCCGATGCCGGGATCGAATGGACCGACGTGGGCTGCGCCTATGGCGGCTCGGCCGCGGCGGGCAGCGCGGATATCATGGTCAACGAACTGGGCCTCACCGGCTTGCCGTTCATCAACGTCGCCAATGGCTGCGCCACTGGCGGTTCGGCGCTCGCCTCGGCGCGCAATGCCATCGCAGCGGGCGAGTTCGACGTGGCGCTCGCGGTCGGCTTCGACAAGCACCCGCGCGGCGCGTTTAATGCCAAGCCGCGCGATTATGGCCTCCCCGAATGGTACGGCCAGACCGGCATGATGCTGACGACGCAGTTCTTCGCGCTCAAGATCCAGCGCTACATGCAGCTTTACGGGATCAGCCGCGAAACGCTGGGCCGCGTGGCCGAAAAGGCGTTCCGCAACGGCGTTCATGCCGATCACGCCTGGCGGCGCTCGCCGGTCGATCTGGAGACGATCCTGAACTCGCCGATGGTGAATGATCCCCTCACCAAGTACATGTTCTGCGCGCCTGCCGAAGGCGCGGTGGCACTGATCCTCGCGAGCGGAAAGAAGGTACGCGAACTGGGCGCGGATGCCGTGAAAATTGCGAGTGTCGCGGTGCGCACGCGCCCGCCGGGTTCGTTCGAGGTGTTCGCTCCGTCCGTCGATATCGACAACGGCGGCAAGCCGACGATCCTCGCGTCGAAGGCGGCATTCGAGCAGGCGGGCATCGGGCCGGAAGACATTTCGGTGGCCCAGTTGCAGGATACCGAATCCGGCGCGGAGATCATGCACATGGCCGAAAACGGTTTCTGCAAGGATGGCGATCAGGAACAATGGCTGCGTGAAGGCCGCACCGAGGTGAATGGCAAGCTGCCGGTGAACACCGACGGCGGCTGCCTTGCCTGCGGCGAACCGATCGGCGCTTCGGGGCTGCGGCAGGTTTACGAAAACACCGTGCAGCTGCGCGGACGTGGCGGCGGGCGGCAGGTGCCGGGCTCGCCCAAGACTGCCTACAGCCACGTCTATGGCGCGCCCGGTCTGTCCGGGGTGTGCATCCTGGAGCGCTGAACGACATGGGGAAGATGGCCGGCAAGGTCGCGCTCATCTCGGGCGGGGCCGAGGGGATCGGCGGCACGGTGGCGGCGCTGTTCGTCGCCGAGGGCGGCAGCGTGATGCTGGGCGATCTGCAGCTCGACAAGGCGCAGGCCCATGCCGCGAAGCTCGGTCCGAACGCCGATGCGGTGCAGCTTGATGTGCGTGCGTTAGAACAGTGGGAAGCTGCGGTAGCCGCGACTTTGGCGCGCTTTGGCAAGCTCACCACGCTCTGCAACATCGCCGGCATTTCCGAGCCGGGGAACACCGTCGACGTCGATCTCGATAGCTGGCACCGCCATATCGATATCAACCTGACTGGCTCGTTCTACGGCTGCCGCGCCGCGCTTCCGGCGCTGGCGGCTTCGGGCGAGAACGCGACGATCGTCAACGTCGGCTCGATGCTCGCGCACCGTGCCTCGGGCAACATGGCGGCCTATTGCGCGTCCAAGGCGGGTGTCACGCACCTGACGAAGACCGTTGCACTCGATTGCGCCGAGCGCGGCCTCAAGATCCGCGCCAACACCGTGCATCCCGGCGCGATCCGCACCCCGATGTATGCCCGCTACCTCAATGCCGGCGGCGCGACACCGGAGCAGATCGAGGCGGTCATGGCTTCCGCGCACCCGATGGGCCGCGTGGGCGAGCCTGACGAAGTGGCGCAGGCAATCCTGTTTCTCTCATGTGAGGATTCGAGCTTCACCAGCGGCACCGATCTCAATGTCGATGGGGCAAGCGCCATTCGCAGCTAGCCCGAACTTACTTGCTGCACCGGCCGAAGAGCCGGGAAGCTTCCACCCAAAAGGAGAGATGCAAGATGGCACTGGTATCCGTCGTGGGCGCAACCGGTCGGCAAGGGCTGGCACAGGTGCGCCAGCTTGTTGCTGCGGGCCATCAGGTCCGCGCCCTGTCGCGCAATGAAAAGCCCGATCTCGGGCCGACCAACGCCGATATCGAAACGCGCGTGATCGATCTCTACGACCGCAAGACCTACACCAAGGCGCTCGAGGGCTCGGACGCGGTGTTCTACAACCACCCGCTGCAGCTGCGCGATTCCCGTGCGGAACTCGCCGGGTGGATCGGCGAGGCGGCCAAGGAAGTCGACGCCAAGCGCTTCGTGTGGAACACCTCGAGCTGGATTCCGGACAAGCCCGGCGATGCCTTCACTTATGCCGGCAATACGGCGGGCATCAACGCGCTGTTCCGCTCGGGCGTGCCGGCCACCGTGTTCGGCTCGGTGCTGTTCATGGACAATCTGCTGACGAACTGGGCGCGGCCCTTCATCATGCACGAGCGCCGCTACGTCTATCCGCACAAGCCGACGCTGGGGGCGAACTGGATCAGCCTCGATGACGTCGCCAAGATCATGATCCACGCGATGGACCGCCCGGACATGGAAGGCACGTGGATGAACATCGGCGGGCCGGAACGCCTGCGGCCGCCGCAGGTCGCGCAGATTCTGTCCGATCACTTCGGCCACACCATCAAGTACGATCCCTGCACGCCGGAAGAGTTCGGCGATCTGCTCGTCGGTGCGTTGGGCGATTCGATGGCCGAGGCCGAGCGCAAGCCCTTCGCGGCAGGCATCGCGGCGTTCTACAACTACAACAACAATGCGCCGACGAAGCCCTTCGAGGTCAACACCGAAGCGATGTTGGAGCGCCTGCCGGGGATCGAGCTTGAAACGCTCGCGCAGTGGGTCGCGCGGCAGGACTGGTCCGATACCGCGCACCGGCCTTCGGCTGGGTGAGGGGGGAGAAGAGCGTGCAGCGTTTTTGCACGCGCTTCCCCCGGGATTGCTGGACAACGAACCGGCGCGGTGCGACCACCCGCGCCGGTTCTTGTTTTGTGGATGAGGCGTTTCATGCGGTTGCTTCGGGGTATTTCGGCGCTGGCTCTGGCATTCGGGCTGAGCACGGCGGCATTTGCGGCGGACAAGGCGGTGGATGCGGCCAAGCCCGCTGAAGCGGTGACGGCGGCCCCCGCTGCGCTGTTCCAGCCGGAGGAAGTGGCGAGCGAGGGCTCGGTCACCGTGCGCGGTGCGAAGATCGACTACAAGGCGGTGGCGGGCACGCTGGTCGTCCATCCCAAGGGCTGGGACGATGCGGCAAAGCCCAAGGCCGATGCGGCGGGTGATGATGCGCCGCCCGAAGCCTCGATGTTCTACACCGCCTATTTCAAGAAGGGCGCGCCCGCTGCGGACCGGCCGATCCTGTTCGTCTTCAATGGCGGGCCGGGGTCTTCCACCGTGTGGCTCCACATGGGCGCCTTCGGACCGCGCCGCGTGGTAACGGCAGACGGCACCCACACCGCGCCTGCGCCCTACAAGGTGGTCGACAATGGCGAGAGCCCGCTCGATGTGGCGGACCTCGTGTTCATCGATGCGCCGGGCGCGGGGTTCAGCCGGATCGCCGGGAAGGACAAGGCGAAGGCGTTCTACGGCATCGATCAGGACGTCTATGCCTTCGCCGATTTCATCAAGCAGTTCCTGGCCAAGTACCAGCGCTGGAACTCGCCGCGCTACCTCTTCGGCGAAAGCTATGGCACGCCGCGCGCGGTGGCGTTGGCGGCCAGGTTGCAATCGGCGGATTCAGTCGATCTCAACGGGATCATGCTGCTCTCGACGACGCTGGCGTTCGATTTCTGGGCCGATGCGCCGCAATGGAACCCCGGCAACGACCTGCCCTATATCGTGACCTTGCCGACGTATGCGGCGACGGCGTGGTATCACAACCGTGTGCCCGGCGGCCGCCCCGCCGCACTGGAGCCGTTCCTGGCGGACGCAGAGCACTTTGCGACCGGAGAATATGCGGCCGCGCTGATCGAGGGGAATGACCTTCCCGCCGAGCGCAGGCAGGCGATTGCCGAAAAGCTGGCGCACTATACCGGCCTCACGCCGGCCTATATCCTGCGCTCGAACCTCAGGGTCAATCTCGGCCAGTTCAACCGCAACCTGATGGACGAGGCCGGGCAAACGCTTGGCCGGCTCGACACGCGCTTTACCGGGCCGAGCCTCGACGTCCTGAGCCGCGAGGCGGACTACGATCCGCAATCCACCGCGATCAGTTCAGCCTATGTCTCGGCGTTCAACGATTATGCCCGCACGAAGCTTGGCTATGGCGGGGGCAAGGCGTTCAAACTGTTTGCCAATGTCGGCGATTGGGATCTCAAGCACACGCCGCCGGGTGCAGGCGGCGCGGTAGACGGCGCGGCGAACTTGCTGCCCGATCTTGCCTATACGATGAAGACCAATCCCACCCTGCGCGTGCTGGTGCTGGGCGGGTATTTCGATACGGCAACGCCTTATTTCGAGGGGCGTTTCCAAATGCGGCACCTGCCCGTGCCGGAAGCGCTGCGCAGCAATATCTCCTACAAGTACTACCCCAGCGGCCACATGGTCTACGCGCACGAGGATTCGCTGAAGGCGCTGCACGATGATGTGGCGGCGTTCGTAAAGGGGCGGGCGAACTAAGGCGAGTTGGCCGCCAGCCAGCGGCGGGTGGCCAACGCCACCGCCCGCGCGCGTTCGCCCGCATCGGAAACGGCATCGCGCAGGGCCTTGGAGCGCAGCTCGATGCTGAGCGGGATGCCGGGCGGCAGGCCCTTGTACAGGTCCGCCAGCGGTAGCGCGCCCTCGCCGCATTGCTCGCGAAGGTCGATGGCATCCTCGATGATGGCCGCGAAATCTGCCGGATCGGGGCGCTTGGCGGGAGCGTCGCAGAACTGGGCGTAGGGCAGGAGTTCGCGCGGCACCTTGGCGAGATCGGCAGGCGGTGTCAGCGAACGATCAACGTGGATCGGATCGATCAGCAGCGCTCGCAGCGGGTGGCCGACCTGATCCAGCACGCCGAGCGCCATCGCGAGGGTCTTCACTTCGGTGAAGATGCCGAACTCCAGCGCGACCCGCATGCCCGAGCCTTCGGCATGGACGCATAGCTCATGGAGGCGCGCAGCCGTTGCGGCCATGTCCGGTTCGGACGAAACGCACAGCACGTTCATCGCGCCCAATTCGGCGCCCACGTCGATCACCTTCTTGTACAGGCCCATGTCGCTGCCGGGCTGGATCCAGATGACTTCGACATCGAGCAGCGGCAGGCCTGAATCCGCCAGCGCGGCGCGTGCCTCGCGGGTCTGCGTCCCCGTCCAGGTCGCGGGATCGACCCAGAGGCCGACCTGATCGAAACCGCCAAAGCGCGCCGCGCGGACGGTTTCGACGGGGCCGAATTCCGGCACCACGCCCGAGGCGAGGCTGATCGGGTTCATATCGAACTGCCGCCGTCGATGCGGAACTCCGCGCCGGTGGTGAAGGTCGATTCATCGGACGCAAGATAGACCGCGATGGCGGCAATTTCCTCGGGCGTGCCGATGCGGCCGATTGGATGGACGGCGACCCAGCCGGCGTAGACTTCGTCCGGATTGGGCACCTGTGCCAGCACCTTGTCGAGGATCGGCGTGCGGATCACGCCCGGGTGGATCGAGTTGCAGCGGATGCCGTAGCCGCTCTTGCCGCAGTGTGCCGCGACTGATTTGGTCATGATCGCCACAGCCGCCTTCGCGCCGTTGTAGGCCACCAGATCGGCGGTCGCCTTGATGCCCGCGAGCGAGGACATGTTGATGATCGAACCGCCGTGAGATTTCATCTTGGCGACCGCGTACTTGCAGCCGAGGAACACGCCGACGACGTCGATCTCGAACTCGTGGCGGAACTGCTCGAGCGTGACTTGCTCGATATTGCCGGCGGTGGTGATGCCCGCGTTGTTGATCACGCAGTCTAGCCTATCTGTGCCGCCCACGGCGCTGGCCCAATCGGCTTCCTGCGTCACATCGAGGTGGATGTAGCGGGCCTTGTCGCCCAGCTCGGCAGCGAGTGCCGCACCGTTCGCATCATCAATGTCCGCGATCACGACCGCCGCACCTTCGGCAACAAAGCGCCGCGCCATGGCGGCGCCAAGCCCCGAGGAGCCGCCGGTGATGAGGGCGGCCTTGCCGTTCAGTCGCATCTATTCTCTCCCGTAAACCTGTCTGTTTTTCAGGCGTTCGCCGGATCGACGCGTTCCCAATCATGATACGCCTGCCGCGTCACGATGATCCACTCGCCGTCGCGCTGTTCCATCCGGTCGCAGTAGCGGCCCGCGACGATCCAGTCGGTGGCCTTGCCGCCCGTCGGCACAGGCGTTCCTTCCATGTGGCCCGCCTCGATGAAGTGGTAGGCAACGAAGTTGGCTTCGGTCTCGACGCTGAGGCCATCGGGCGCGAAGGCGAAGTGTACGTTGCTGATGGTGTGGTGCGTCGCGGGGATGGTGCCCAGCACGGCACTGGCAAAACCGATAAACGCATCCGGCGATCCGACGAATGCGGAATGCCGGTGAACATGGTCGTCGGCGAAGCACGAGCGCACCAAATTCCAGTCTTTCCGATCGATTCCCTTGCAATAGCGATGGAGGAGATCGCGGATTTTCTCGCGTGCCAGCAGCTCGTCGATTGTCATCGCCACGGCCCTACCCCTCTCTTTTGCTAGTAACGTCTGCCTAGCATCCGGGGTGAATTGGTGGGAACTTGCATAATTGAGAGGAACGCCGCGCTATGGGCAGACTAGCGGGAAAAGTCGCAATCATTACGGGGGCCGCAAAGGGCCTTGGCGAAGCGGACGCGCGCATGTTCGTGCGCGAGGGCGCGCGGGTGATCCTGACGGATGTGGACAGCGCAAATGGAACACGCGTCGCAGCCGAACTCGGCGAGATGGCCGAGTATCGCCATCTCGACGTCCGCCACGATGCCGAATGGAAAGCGCTGGTCGATGATGTCGTCGCGCGGCATGGCAAGCTCGACATTCTCGTCAACAACGCGGGCGTGGTTGAACTCGGCGATATCGAGACGCAGACCGAGAAGGACTACCGTTTCATCATGGCGGTAAGCGCGGACGGCACCTGGTTCGGCTGCCAGCACGCGGTGCGGGTGATGAAGGAGACGGGCGGCGGCTCGATCGTCAACATGGCCTCGATCGCATCGGTGCAGGGCGAAAGCGCGGTGGCTGCATATTGCGCAGCAAAAGGTGCGGTCGAAGGGCTGACGCGCGCGGTCGCGGTGCACTGCGCCAAGAGCGGCTACAACATCCGCTGCAACTCGATCCACCCGGCGGGCATCCTCACGCCGATGGTGATCGAAGTGGGCCGTCAGGCGGCAATGATGCGCGGCGCGACCGAGGCGCTCAACGGCGGGGTAGCGGCGACCAAGCTCGGTGAGCCTGACGACATTGCCTACACGGTGGTGTTCCTCGCATCGGATGAAAGCAAGTTCATCAATGGCGCGGCGATCCGCGTGGACGATGCAAAATCGGTGATCGCGGGCAACGCGTAAGTTCGCCTGCTGGAAGGGAGTGCGGGCAATGATGGATAGGCAGACGGTCGATACGATCAAGCGGCTGATGGAATGGGAAGCCGCACGGGCGGCGCCGCCCGAAGGCTTTCCGCATCTGCCGGACCTGCCCGCCGGGCGCTATACGAGCCAGGAATACTACGACCTCGAGCAGCAGCATATCTGGAAGAAAAGCTGGCTGTTTGCCGCACACCTCGATGAAGTGCCAGAGCCGGGCAGCTTCATGCGGTGGGACAATGCAGGGCAGCCGCTGATCATCGTCCACGGCATGGATGGCACGGTCCGCGCCTTCTACAACACCTGCCGCCACCGCGGTGCGCCGGTTGTCACCGTGCAGAGCGGGCGCAGCCCCCGCCTGATGTGCGGCTATCACAACTGGACCTACAAGACCGACGGCGAACTCGTCGGCGTGCCGGAAGCGCAGGATTTCGGGGCCGGTTTCGACAAGTCGTGCCGCAGCCTCAACGCGGTGCGCTGCGAACTATACGGCAAGCTGATCTTCGTGAACCTCGACGAAAATGCGATGAGCCTGCGCGAATGGATGGGCCCGCTGTGGGACGAATGGGAGGAATTCGCGTTCGACAAGGTGCGCCTCGCCGCGCGCCAGTCGTTCGATCTCAAGTGCAACTGGAAGGTGGCGATGGAGGCCAACATGGAAGTCTACCATGTGCCCTTCATCCACCCCGATACGGTGGCGCCGCTTGTCGATCACAAACGCAACGTCAACACCATGTTCCCCGGCGGCCATGCGCGGATGATCGCGCCCGCGCCGAAAAACACCAATCGCGAGCACGTGCGCGCAATTGACAATCCGCCGGAATGGCAGTCGATCGAGACGGTGGGTGAACTGGGGCGAACCACGACCCAGAGCTACACGATGTTCCCCAACTGGGTCTCGCCGCTCTCCAACTTCTTCATTCCCCCGCTGATCTTCTGGCCAACCGGCCTCAACACCACCCGCCTCGAACTCATCACCATGGCGCTCGATTGGGGCGATGGCCCGGTGCCGGACTTGTGGACCGTGCCCAACGGGAAGGGCGGGCGCGAGATGAGCCCGATCATTCTGGAAGACACCCAATTCGGCGAAGCGATCCAGAAGTCGATGGAAAGCGACGGCTTCAAGTCCGTGCCACTGAGCTATCAGGAAGCGCGTATCTACCGTTTCCACCAGACCTGCGACAAGATGATCGGGCTGGACCGGGTGCCGCCGCATCTCGCAGTGGGGCAGGTCATCGGCACGGACTGGGTCTGGCCCAATGATCCGCGCGTGGTGCAGATGGAACGCCAGGTCGGAACCGCATGAGCATACTCGATGGATTCCGCATCGACGGACAGGTCGCTGTCGTCACCGGGGCGGGCAAGGGGATCGGACGGGCGATTGCCATCGCGCTGGCCGAGGCTGGCGCAGACGTCGCACTAGGTGCGCGGACGGCGGCGGATATCGAGGCGGTTGCCGAGGAAATCCGCGCGCGCGGGCGGCGGGCTCTCGCGGTGCCGACCGATGCGACGTCGATGGCTGCGCTCGAAAACCTTGCAGCGCGGGCCGCGGCGGAACTGGGGGCGGTCAATATCTGGGTGAACAATGCGGGCGGCATTCCGGATGGCAACCCGCGCTACTTGACCAAGACAACCGAGGCGAACTGGGACGCGCAAGTCGATCTCAACTTGAAGGCCGTATGGATGGGCGCGGTGGTCGCCGCGAAGGCGATGGGCGAGGCGGGCGGGGCGATCCTCAGCACCTCCTCACGTGCGGCTCATGGTCCGCAGGCGAAGAACGGGCCTTATGCGGCGGCCAAGGCCGGAGTGAACAGCCTGACGCAAACGCTCGCGCGCGAGCTGGCGCCAAAGATCCGCGTCAACGCAGTCGCGCCGGGACCGATCCCCACGCAGAATTTCAACGAGTGCATGCGCACCGGCGACGAAGCCGCGCGCGAGGCGCTGCGCGAAATGATCCGCATTCCACTCCAGCGCTTTGGCCGCGAGGAGGATATCGCAGCAGGCGCGCTCTATCTCGTTTCGCCCGCGGCGGGCTGGGTGACGGGGCAGTGCCTCTATATTGACGGGGGGCTGTGACGTGAGCGAGACGACCGACGTCCTCATCATCGGTGCAGGCGCGGCGGGCATGGCGGCGGCGCTGTCCGCCCATGCGGCGGGAGCTGCGGTTACACTCGCCGAAAAGAGCGAGCAGCTCGGCGGCACTGCGGCGGTTTCGGGCGGGATCATCTGGGCGGCAAACAATCCCAGGATGCAAGCCGCGGGGATGGCCGATAGCGAGGAAGATGCGCTCGCCTATTTCGGCAGCCTCGATCACGGCGAGATGGAGCCCGACGTGCTCGGCGCTTTCGTGCGCGAAGCGCCGGGCGCGCTGGCATTTCTGGAAGAGGCAGGTGCGCTCGCCGTAAGCATCCTGCCGAGCTATCCGGACTATTATCTCGACCGGCCGGGGGCAAAACCCGCAGGCGGGCGGGCGCTTGACAACGAACTGTTCGATTTCACGACGCTCGGCTCCTGGGCGGAGAAGGTGTTCAGTGACGGCGTGATCCAGCGCATGATGCTGCGCGAAACGCCGCTCGGTGGAAGCAGCGGGTTCGTTGATCCGGCGGAACTCAAGCGCCGCGCCGACGCGGATTTGCGCGGGTTCGGGCAGGCGATGGTGGGGCGTCTGCTGGTGGCCTGCCTTGCGCGCGGGATCGAACCCCAGCTGGGCCTCAAGGCGGAGCGGCTGATCGTTGAAGCGGGCCGCGTGGTCGGTGTCGATTTTGCGGGAGGCCACAGCATTCGCGCGACCCGCGGCGTGATTCTCGCGACCGGCGGGTTCGAATGGAACGACAGCCTCAAGAAGACCTTCCTGCGCGGACCACTCGATATGCCTGCCTCGCCGCCGGGTAACGCCGGCGATGGCCTCAAGCTCGCCATGTCGGTGGGCGCCGGGCTCGGCAACATGACTTCGGCGTGGTGGGTGCCCACGCTCTCCATCGGTGGCGCGCATTGGCCGGGCGGCGAGCAGCGCGCCGCGCCCGTGCTGATCGAGCGGACCCTGCCGCATAGCCTGCTGGTCAACCGGGCGGGCAAGCGGTTCTGCAACGAGGCGAACAACTATTCCTCGCTGGCGGGGGCCTTCCACCTCTTTGATCCGGCGACGTACGATTATCCCAACAACCCGGCGTGGCTGGTGTTCGATGCGCAATACCGCGAGCGCTATCCGATCGGGCCGGTGATGCCCTTCGATGCGTCACCGGACTGGGTTTTCACGGCCGCTACGCTGGAGGAACTGGCAGCGAAGATCGGTGTCGATGCTGCGGCCTTGCTGCAGACGGTGGAACGTTTCAACGCGCATGCCGAAAAAGCCGAAGATCCCGATTTCGGGCGCGGGGTGAGCGCTTACGATCACTTTTACGGCGACCGTTCGCGGCCCGGTGCGGCTGCCACGCTGGGCCCGCTCGTGCAGGGACCGTTCCATGCCGTGCAGCTCAAGCTTGGCGCGCTGGGCACCAACGGCGGGACGCGGACCAATGCGGCCGCACAAGTGCTGGACGTGGAGGGCGAACCGATCCCCGGGCTCTACGGCGCGGGCAACGTGATCGCGTGCCCTACAGGCAGCGTCTACGCTGGGGCTGGCGGGACACTGGGCCCGGCTCTGACATTCGGGTGCATTGCCGGGCGGACGGCCGCGCGGCTGGCCAATCAATAAGGAAATCAGGATGACACGCATTCTCGTGCTGGGCGCAACCGGCGACCAGGGGCATCCGCTGCTGGCCCGGCTGATTGCGGCGGGGATGACCCCGGTGGCTGGCCTGCGCAATCCGGCTGCGCTGGCGGGCACCGAGTTCGCCGATGTCGAGACAGTGGCCGCCGATATCTACGACGAAGCCTCGATGATCGCGGCGGCCAGCGGCATGGACGCGATTGCTGCGCACCTTCCCTTCGTGTTCGACCGCGATCTTGCCCAGAAGATGGGCGCGACCATCGCGGCAGCGGGCAGGGCGAACGGCGTGAAGCGCATCGTCTTCCACACCAGTTGCCATATCGCCGATGAGGACATCGGCAGCCCCGCGATGGACGGCCGGCGCGACATCATCAAGGCCATCGCGGGCAGCGGCTGCGAATGGGCGATCATCGAATCGCGCGTGTTCATGGACAACATGATCCGCAGCTGGAACAAGCCCGGTATCGTGGCCAAAGGCGTGTTTGCCTACCCCGCCAAGCCTGACCTCAAGATCTCCTGGATCTGCCTTGATGATGTGGCGGCCTTCATGGTCGAGGCGCTGGCCACACCCGATCACCCCAGCGGGCGCTACCGTGTCGGCGGGCCCGAGTCGCTGGTGGGCGATGAAGTGGCGGCGACGCTGAGCAAGGTTTCGGGCAAGCACATCGTGTTCAAGAGCCTGACGCCCGATGATTTCGCTTCGGCCATGAGCCTGCTGGTGACCGGATCTCCGGGCGTGAAACCGGCCTCGATTTACGATGGAATGGCCCAGTTCTACCGCTGGTACAATGCGCAGCCCCAATCGCCGCTGGTGGTGACGCCCGAGGAGATGGCGAAGCATTTCAAGCACAAGCCCGCGAGCCTTGCCGAATGGGCGGCGCGGCAGGATTGGAACGATCCGCGCGATCCGGCACTCGCCACGAGGCTGGCGGGGATGGTGCGATAGTGCCCTTTGGGGCTCATCCAATTCGGTAGGTCCGCGCCGCGTGCGCTGCCGCTAGTCTCGCCTTCAAGACAACGCTTGCCGGAGATTCCAACGTGACTGAAACCCGCCAATGGCTGCTCAACGGACACCCCCGCAGCCGCCCGATCGCTGATGACGACCTCAAGCTGGTGACGATGACGCTGCCGGAGCCCGGCCCGGGGCAGATGCTGCTGAAAACGCATTTCCTCGGTTTCGATCCGGCGCAGAAGGGCTGGATGGAAAACATTGCGGACTACGTCGCGCCCATGGCGATTGGTGACGTGATGCGCGGGTCGGGCATCGTCGAAGTTGCTGTGAGCAACGGCGGCAAGTTCCCGGTGGGGACGATGCTCGCCGGCTCGATCAACTGGAGCGAATACCTCATCCATGACGGTGAGGGCCTGATCCCCTGCATGCCCGAGCTGCCGTCCACGGCGATGCTCTCGATCCTGGGCACCACCGGCGTTACGGCCTATTGCGGCCTGTTCAAGGTGGGTGAGCCGGTGGCGGGCGATGTCGTCGTCGTCTCGGGCGCGGCGGGCGCGACCGGGTCGATCGTCGGCCAGCTCGCCAAGATCGCGGGCTGTACCGTGATCGGCATCGCCGGCGGGCCGGAGAAGTGCGAATGGCTCGTCAAGGAAGCGGGCTATGACCACGCCATCGATTACAAGGCCGGGCCGGTGCGCGCGCAATTGAAGGAACTCGCGCCGAACGGCATCAACGTGATCTTCGATAATGTCGGCGGCAAGATCCTCAACGACATGCTCGCCTGCATCGCGACGAGTGCGCGCGTGGTGATCTGCGGCGGTATTAGCCGCTACGAGACAGGCAACCTGCCTGCTGGCCCCGAAAACTACTTCAACCTCGTTTTCCGCCGTGCGCGGATGCAGGGCTTCATCGTGCTTGATTGGGCAAACGAGTTCCCGGACATCCGTCGCCGTCTCGTCAAGTGGGTCAACGAAGGCCGCCTCGCCTACCGCGAGGATGTGCAGCATGGCTTCGAGAACGCGCCTGCCGCCTTGCAAAGGCTGTTCTCTGGCTCGAACAAGGGCAAACAGCTGCTCAAGCTGTGAGCGAGGTGCGCGCCGGGCCGCGATCAGGGAAAGCTGACAACGGCCCGGTCCACCGGAAATTCGCCGCGATGCTGGACAGCTTCGCCCTTGGGCGCTTGCCACGGCTGGCCAGTATCCAGCGCCGCGAGATCGGGCAGCACAGCCTCCTGCGTGAAGCCGTCCAGCGCATAGGGGATGCCTTCAGCACCGAGCGGCGAGGCCGCGTCCATCAGCTGGAAATGCAGATGCGGCGCATCCGAATTGCCCGTGTTGCCGAGCCGGGCGATGACCTGACCGGTCTTGACCCGCTCGCCCGGCGCGACCGCGATGCTGCCGGGCTGAAGGTGCGCGTAGAGCGCAAACCGGCCGCCGCCGAGATCGAGCAAGACGGCGTTGCCGGTAATGCTGTCCAGCGTGACCGCGCGCGATTCAACCGGCGTGCTGCCGGGATTGTCGGCAAAGCCGCTCTTGACCGCGGCAACCCTGCCATCGGCGACGGCGATGACATCGGCGCCGTATCCCGCATAATCCGCGTTAATTGCGGGATCCTTGGCGAAGAAGCGGCCGTCCGGCCCGAGCTTGACCCAATCGATCGCGAAGCGCTGCGCGAGATGCGCTTCGCCATCGACGGCATTGTACGAGCGGCGATGATCGGGCGCGAAGAGGCCATTGGCTGCCACCCAGCGACCGCCACGCAGCGGCGGACCGATCACCGGCGGCGCGGACGCAACGGTGAGAGCGATGCCCTCGACCGTGCGTTCGACCGTCTCGCCCGAGCCGGTCTTGACCGCAAACACCAGGCGGTGGTGCAACCGCGGCGGCGCGGTCATGCCATTTTCCAGCGTGATATCGAGGAAGGCGATGGCCGTGCGCCCGCCTTCGAGAACCCGCTCCGCACCCGGTGCCGATACCGGGCCGACCGCCATGAGCAGCGGATTCAGCGCCGCACCGCGCCAGCTGGCGAGAACCTTTTCACCGGCAACAACCTCAATCCCAGCAACCTCGATCGCGCCCGCGTAGAAATTGGTGATCTGCAGTTCGTACACGAGCCGCTGGTGACCGTCGGCAAGCACAGGCGCGGGCGGCTGCGGCACGGCGATGTTGACGGGAAAGCCCGAGTGAGTCTGCGCGGCGGCAGGCAGGGGTGCCAGCAACGCAGCGAGTGCAAGCAGGAGATGGCGCGTAGTCATGGCGCACTTCTGCACATTCGCCCGCGTGGTCAAGCCTCGTTGGCACGCAGGCCGGGGTCATGATTTCGGTGGCGGATATGGTATGTCTGCTGGAAGCAATCCCCCTCCCGCCGGATATGGCGGTGCGGGTCCATAGCGAAGACAAGGAGTGAAAGCGCCATGGCTACTGTTGCGATTACCGGGGCCGCCCGGGGGATTGGTCTTGAACTTGCTGCGCAGCATATTGCGGCAGGCGATGCCGTAATCGCTCTGCCGCGCAAGGCTGGCGCAGCGCTGGAGGCGCTTGCGGCGTCTTCCGGCGACAAGCTTACGATCCATCTCTGCGACGTGGCGAGCGATGCCTCGGTGCGCGCTGCCGCGGCGGCGAGCGGGGATGGGCGCATCGACGTTCTCTACAACGTGGCGGGCGTGGCCGGCCCGATGGCGAACGAGCTTGAAAGCGCGGACTGGGACGCATGGAACGAGGCATTTGCGATCATGGTGCAAGGCCCGCTGCGGGTCTTGCAGGCGTTTCTGCCGCGCCTCGGCGAGGGCTCGAAGGTGATCAACATCACCAGCCAACTCGGCGCAATGGCCTGGCCGATGGGCGGCATGTATGCCTATGCCTCGGCCAAGGCGGCGCTCAACCGGTTGATGCGGTCTGTGGCGATCGACCTCAAGGGCAAGGGCATCGTGATCGGCCTCATCCATCCGGGCTGGGTCCAGACCGATATGGGCGGCCCGCATGCGCAGATCACGCCTGAGGAAAGCGCCTCCGGGATCCGCAAGCTGGGTGCGGAATGGACGCTCGAGGACACCGGCGCGTTCCTCAAGTGGAACGGCGAAACGCACGATTGGTAAGGCTTCGGTTCGCGGCCGCGGAGCGAGTGTTGTGGAAGGAAAGCCGGCACCGTGAACGGGCCGGCTTTCTGGCCTGTACGTGCGGGCCGGTGCCCCGGCAGTGTCCTGCAATGGAGCGGCACAAGTGTTCCGGCACATCTGCCGGTTTCCCTATCAAAAGTACTCAAAACACTTATAAACAGTTGAGCGCAGATGCGGGATTGGTACCCTCGCTCCAGTTCGTTGACCTGAGAGAATTCGGGCGACGAAGCCATGAAGCGGGAGAGGGAAAATGCGCCAGATTGATTCGGTACGACTGGATATTCGTTCTGGCACGGGGCGGATTGCCATGCTTGCCATGCTCGTACCGGGCGCCCTGCTGGCCGCGAGCCCGGCACTCGCCGCCGATGCGGCAGCTGCGCCGCCGCAGTCGGGTGCCTCGGCCGAATCGCCTGCCTCGAACGGGGTCGAGGACATCATCGTGACTGCCCGCCGCCGCTCGGAAAGCGTGCAGAGCATCCCGGTATCGGTGCAGGCGATCAGCGCCGCGACCGTGCAGGCGCGCGATCTCACCAGCCTTGAAAAGATTGCTGCTGCTACGCCGCAATTCACAGTCGCGCGCGCCTCCAACGGCGCCGGCGCGCAGCTCACCTTGCGCGGCATCGGGTCCAACGCGACCTCGATTGGCATCGAGCAGTCGGTCGCGATCGTGGTCGACAGCGTTTATTACGGCCAGGGCCGCGTCATCAACGAAGGGTTCTTCGATCTTGCCCGGGTCGAAATCCTCAAGGGTCCGCAGGCGCTGTTCTACGGCAAGAACGCGACCGCGGGCGTGATCAGCCTGACCACCGCCGATCCCGGCAAGGACCGCGAGATCCTGGCCCGCGTTGGCTATGAGGCCAATGCCCGCCAGCTTTACGGTGAACTGGTTTACTCGACCCCGCTCAGCGACACCCTCGGCCTGCGGCTCGCGGTGCGCGGTTCCAAGATGTTCGGCGGGTATTACCGCAATGCAGCGGGTTCGCAGGCCTACAACACGTTCGACGTCGCCACGCTCACCACGAACCCGCACACCGCCGCGCCAGCAGCGGCTGATCAGCCGCAGGAACGCGAAGTGATTGGCCGTGCGACACTGAAATACGATGGCGGCAGCGGCCTTACCGCGACGATAAAGGCCTCAGGCTCCTGGAACGACACGATCGGCAACGGCTGGAATTATTCGGCCGTGCGCTGCCCGACCGGCGCGACCGCGCTTAACTCCGCCTACACGTGCGATGGCGGCTTCAAGCTCTACCAGAACAACTTTCCCACCGACATCGCGCAGGCAACGCCCTATAGCCGCAGCAACGGCGATCTCTACAATACCTACAAATCGTGGCAGGTAACCGGTACGGTCAACTACGACATGCAAAACGTGACCTTGAACTCGGTCACCAACTACAACTGGAACAACAACAAGTTTGGCTGCGACTGCGATTTCCTCGGCGGCGGTGTGTGGGCAACGGAGAATGCCAGCTACCACGCCTTCAGCCAGGAACTGCGCGCGCTGACGAAGTTCGATTCTCCGGTCAACCTCATGGTCGGCGGGCTTTACCAGAAGACCAAGCGGACCTTCTTCCAGGCCGTGCTGTTCGCGAATATCGAGAACTCGGCGGCGCCCACCGGCATGCGCTATGTCGCCTATGCCAAGGATTCGGCGACTGACGGCGAGACCTTGTCAGCCTATGGCCAGGCGATCTGGAAGATCCTGCCCACGCTCGAGGCAACCGCGGGCGTGCGCTACACGCACGAAACCAAGGCGAGCTTCTTTACGCAGCCTTACGTGAACCCCGCGCTCACCGGCATTTTCCGCCCGCAGAGCGCGGCCACGAACGGCGTGTTGACGGGCGACCAGAAGTTCGAGGACTGGTCACCGGACGTGACGCTGAGCTGGAAACCCAATTCGGACGTCATGGTCTACGGCGCGTACAAGACCGCCTACAAGTCTGGCGGTTTCTCCAACAGTGCGATCAACTCCGCGCTGGTGTCGAACAATCCTTCGGCTGACCTTGCCTTCAATCCCGAACGCGGCCGCGGCTTCGAGGCGGGCATCAAGACGACCCTGTTCGATCGCCAGCTTCGCGCAAACCTGACGCTCTACAGCTACAAGTACACCGATTTGCAGATCGACTACTTCAACTCGCAGGTCTTTGCCTATGTGACCTACAACGCTGGTGCGGCGCGTTCCAAGGGGGTCGAGCTGGAACTGGAATATGCGCCGCGCAGCGTTCCCGGCCTCTCGCTCCATGGCACGCTCAACTATAACCGGGCGCGCTACATCAACTTCATCTCACCGTGCTGGTCGGGCCAGAGCATTGCGGCGGGCTGCTCGCTCACTTCGGCAGATGGCCAGCCGCGGCAGGATCTTTCGGGCGCGCCGACGTCCGCTGCGCCGGAATGGACGGCAACCGCGGGCGTTTCTTATGAAACCGCGATCGGCAAGGGCCTGAAGCTTGGCGGCAATGTCGATACGCGCACGTCAAGCTCGTACCTCGGCTCCAGCTTCGGCGATCCCTATACCCGGCAGGCGGGCTATGCCGTCGTCGATGCCGGTCTCAGGATCGGTGCCGAAAATGATCGTTGGCAGCTTGCGGTGATTGGCAAGAACCTCACCAACAAGTTCTACTTCATCGGCGGTGGCACCGCTCCGTTGACGGGGGCGGGCACCGGCACCAACAACGCGACATTGGGTGATGTCATCGGCTATGGTTCGATGCCGCGCACGGTGCGCCTGCAAGCCACGTTTAAGTATTGATGCAGGCAAGTATTGGCGCAGGCAAGTATTGATGCAGGGCGAGGAGCGGCGAGAAGGAGCTTGACGGCATGAACCTTGAAACCAGTCTGCCACTCCCGCCCGAACCCGGCGCAGCGCGCTGCCCCGGGCCGAGCACGCGGGACATCATCCTTGCCGATGGACAGGACGTGCCCGATGCGCTGATCGCCGAGGCCTATGCCTTCGCGGGCGATGCAGACATCCTCTATGACCGGTATACCTCGCCCGATTACATGGCGCGTGAATTCACCCACATGTGGGCGCGCACCTGGCAATGGGCGGCGCGCGAGGAGCATGTTCCCGAAGCAGGCGACTACATCACCTACGATATCGGCCCGTGGTCGATCCTCATCGTGCGCGGCGATGACATGGAAATCCGCGCCTACCGCAATGTCTGCCTGCACCGCGGCACGCAGCTCAAGCGGTCTGACAGCAGCGGCAATGCGGTGGAACTGCGCTGCCCGTTCCACGGCTGGCGCTGGTCGCTGGAGGGCGAACTTTCGCACCTGCCCTGCCGGTGGGATTTCCCGCATGTAAAGGACGAGGAATTCAGCCTCCCGCAAGTGCGGATGGAAACCTGGGGCGGCTTCATCTTCATCAACCTCGATCCCGATGCGCGGCCCTTGAAGGAGCAGTTGGGGCCGCTGGCGGAACATTTTTCCGGCCGCTGGGATCTGTCTGACCGGCGCATCGCGCTCCATATCCAGAAGGAACTGCCGACCAACTGGAAAGCGGCGCAGGAAGCCTTCCTCGAGGCCTACCACGTTTACGAAACCCACTCGCAGGCGCTGCCGACGGCGGCGGACGCCAATGCGCAGTACGACCTGTTCAGCGACCACGTGACGCGCTTCGTCCATACCATCGGCGTGCCGAGCCCGCACTACACCGGCACCCAGACCGAGCAGGAGCTGTTCGACAAGCTGCGGGTCGGCGGGGGAACCTTGCCCGAAGGCCGCACCGCGCGTTCCTATGCGGCGGAAAAGCTGCGCGAGCAGATGTCGGCCGATCTGGGGGTACCGCTCGACATCTATTCGGACAGCGAGATGCTCGATTCGATCGAGTACCACCTCTTCCCCAACATGTGCCTGTTTCCGGGCGTGTCGCTACCAATGATCTACCGGTTCCGCCCCATCGGCAACGATCCCTCGCGCTCGCTGTTCGATCTCATGTTCCTCAAGCTGGTGCCGCCGGACACCCCCATCGAGCACCCGCCCGAGCCAGTGCGGCTTTCGGTCGACCAATCCTATGCCGAAGCGCCGGGGATGAACCCGGGGCTGGGCGGGGTCTATGATCAGGATACCGACAACCTTGCGCTGCAGTATCAGGGCTTTCTGGGGTCGGCGAAGCGCGGGCAGACGCTGGGGAACTATCAGGAAGCGCGCATCCGGCAGTTTCACCATACGCTCGATGCCTATCTGGCGGAGCCGTGACCATGGACGCGCTGGATCGCCTCACCTCGTGGCAGGCAATTTACGACCTTTCCTGCGACTATATGCGCGCGCAGGACCGGCTCGATCCGGTGCTGCACCTCTCGGTGTTTCATGAAGATGCGACGACCGACTATGGCGCGGGCTGGAAGGGCGACGCGCCGGGTTTCGTGGCTTTTGCGCAGAAAGTGCTGACCCCGCACAAGGCCAATCACCACATGATCGGGCAGGTCCGTATCGATTTCGAGAGTGGCGATCTGGCCTT
>CAZQEH010000001.1:0-137564 GCA_964592205.1 uncultured Novosphingobium sp. | reverse complement strand
AGCCGGCGCAGCGCCTGTCCCGCAACGAACAACGCCGGAGGCAGGCCGGGCGCGTCCGCAAGGATTGCTTCAGCCACTGCGAGCGCGCCCTGCGGATCGGCGTCGATCGCAGCAGCCGCCTCGTCCAGCGCCGCACGCGCGTCATTTCCGAACGCAAGGCCCCGCCTCGAAGCGGCTTGGCTGGCGATGTCCATGAAGTATCCCGGTGGTTGTCCTTGCTGCATCATGTGCACCTTTTGTCACAGGCGCAACGGGCGATGACAGCGCTCTACTGCACATGCGAAAATGGTGTTGACTCCGCTGGCCGTTGTAGCAAGCTTGCAACATTGAGCGCCGTCAGGATTGGCGGACAATCGGGGGACGATTGCAATCACGCTTCTTGCCATGTGCACGCATGGCTCGGTCACAGGCCGCAAAGCGGTCGTGGCCCAAGAACCATCGCGCAAACTGCAAGCTTGCAGGTGCGACGGTTCCGGCAGGGCGCGCTGCCCTCTCAGCGCATTGTGCGGCCAAAGGCCGCTTCGCAGGAACGGACACGAAGGAGCAGATTACCGACTAGCGTTTCGTCAAGCGCTTCGATTCAGGGAGCTGAACGTCATGAACAAGAAAACCGGTCGCCGGTCGCACATGCTGAGGGCATTGTGCTTGACTACTATTCTTGGCGGAATTGCCGCCCCGCAACTTGTGTCCGCGCAGGAAGCGCTCGCCCCGCAGGCAGTACCCGCCGATGATGCAACGGCCCCGCCAGCAACAGGCGGTTTTAGCGAGATCATCGTCACCGCCACGCGCAAGGCGGAAAACGTTCAGAAGGTGCCGATCGCCATTCAGGCACTGAGTTCCGACTTCCTCGCGCAGCGTCAGGTCAAGGGCCTGCAGGACTACGCCGCGCTCCTCCCCTCGGTTTCCTTCGCCGGTATCGGCCCCGGCCGTAATGAGGTCTATTTCCGTGGAATCGTGCCGGCAGGCGGCGCCTATGCCTCGGTCGGCTACTATCTCGATGATATCCCGATCACCGGCCAGGAAGTACCGGACATCCAAGTCTACGACATGGAGCGGCTTGAGGCCATCTCGGGCCCGCAGGGCACGCTGTTTGGCGCGGGCTCGCTCGCGGGCGTGCTGCGTTTCATCACCAACAAGCCCAAGATCGGCAAGTTCGAGTTCGGCGCCGACAGCGAAGTCAACAAGTTCGGCAAGGGCGGCTTCGGCGGTACGATCAAGTCGTACATCAACATTCCGGTGAGCGATCGCCTCGCCATCCGCGCGATGGGCTACTACCGCAAGGAAGGCGGCTACATCGACAATACCGACAACAAGGGCCAGTTCATCAGCGGTACAAGCGACAACCCCCTGGCGCCAGACCCGCGTCCCTCAGTGCTCAACCTCGGTGACAACAACCCGGCCACGTCATACACGCTGACCAACTCGGCAATCGCCAAGAAGGATTACAACCCCGTCTACGAATACGGCGGTCGTCTCTCGATGCTGTGGGATGTCGCCGATGGTTGGGAATTGACCCCAAGTGTCACGGCACAGCGCCAGATTTCCTATGGTTACTTCGGCTATGACACCCGCGTTGGCGATCTGCAGGTGCATGACTACGACCTGACACGCAACGACGACAAGTGGGTCCAGGCATCGCTGACGGTGCATGGCCATATTGGCGATTTCGACCTCGTCTCGGCCACGGGCTATTATTACCGCAACCGCAAGATCAACAACGACTACACCTACTACACCGTGACGTACGACAGCTTCGGCGCGGGCTACGAAAGCTACCTCCAGTTCTTTGACAAGTCAGGCTGCACGGGCTCCGACGCGACGCTGAAGTGCACCAAGCTGCTCAACCCGAACCAATACTACCACACGGTGCAGCGGAACAAGAAGTTCACCCAGGAAGTGCGCCTCACCACGCCCAAGTCCTGGCCATTCGACGTGACCATCGGCGGATTCTACCAGCGCCAGAAGAACCAGACCGACAACAATTACGCCATTCGAGGGCTGGACCAAATCGCAGGCTTTACCCAAGCCGGCGGCGGCGATGTCCCTGGAGGCTTGATCGGTGTTCCGGCGCAGTACGGGCTTTTGGTTGATGAGAACGGCAGTCTGGTCCGTGATGAGAACGGCAATACCAGCTTCGACACCACGAACGTGATCAATCCCAACGGTAATCCAATGGGAACACTGATCCCCGGCACGCAAGCGGTGCGCGGTGATGCGTTCTATCTCGAAGAGTTCGACACGCTCTATCACGATACGGCGGTCTTCGCCGAGGCGCACTACAACATCCTCCCCAACGTGAAGATCACAGGCGGTATTCGCTATTTCTGGACGGACTTCCAGACAGTCGGCTTCCAGGGCGTGGGCGCCTCTGCGGCCAGCGCGCCCTCGATTTTCCTGCCCACCGGCGCCATCGGCTGTCCGCTGCCCCTGACCGGCCCGCGGCTGCAGTGCCGCAACACCAACGCGCTCGATCCGCAGAGCATCGGCCGTTACAGCGAAAAGGGCGAGACGCACAAGGTCGTGGTCGATTGGCAGTTCGCCGATCAGAAGCTGCTCTACTTCAACTATTCGACCGGCTTCCGCCCCGGCGGCTACAATCGGCCTCTGCGGCTGCGCGCAACTGCAACTCAGCCGCAAGTCGTCGTTGCAGCGCCGTCCTTCGAGTCTGAAACGCTCACCAACTTCGAGTTGGGTTTCAAGGGCACGTTCAACAACGCATTCCGGCTCAACATGGCCATCTATCTGGAAAAATGGAACAATATCCAGTACGGCCTCGTCGTGGCGGGTGCACAGGGCGCGGGCTACACCGGCAATGCCGGCAAGGCCGAAGTCAAGGGAGTCGAGTACGACGCTGAACTCAAGCTCGGCAAGTACACGATCTCGAGCAGCGGCGCCTACAACGATGGCAAGCTGAAGGGCAACTTCTGCAACTTCGTCGCCAACCGCGATACGAAGGTCATCTCGCAGCTTGCCACTTGCGCGCCCGGGGAGTTCATCCCGGGCAATCTCGACACACCGTCGGTTGCCGCGGCGGATGGCACCCGTCTGCCCCGGCAGCCCAAGTTCAAGGGCACCACGACGATCCGGTACGATACCGATATTGGCACGCTCAAGGGCTACTTGCAGGGTGCTGCACTCTATCAGACCGGCGCAACGCAGGATCTGAACGAGTTCAACAACAACCTCCTGGGGAATACATCTGGGTTCGTGTCCTTCGATTTTGGTGCTGGCCTGCGCAAGGACAACTGGACAGCCGATATCTTCATCCAGAACGCGTTCGACCGGCGCGGCCAGCTGACGCGCAACACCTTCTGTTCGATTTCGGTCTGCGCAGGTTCGTCCCGTACCTTCCCGATCCGCCCGCAGTTCTTCGGGCTCAAGCTGGGCTATCGCTACTAAGCGCAAAGCCCCGATTGGTTACTGAAGAGCCCCTCCCGGCCTTGGCCTGGAGGGGCTCTTCATTGGTGCGGATTCTCTCGGAGGCCACATCAAAACCCCTCCCGCCAAGCCGAGAGGGGTCATGAAAGCCCGCAAGACGCGCCGCGCGTCAGGCCAGCGACATCGGCAGGCTGCGCAGCCGCTTGCCCGTCGCATCGCGGATGGCGTTGGCAATCGCCGGGATCACCGGCGGCAGCGTCGGCTCACCCAGCCCGGTCGGCGGATTGTCGGTCACCACCCAGGTGATCGCGACCTCGCCCGGTATCTGATTGATGCGGATCAGCGGGAAATCACCGAAGTTTTCCTGCGTGACCGCACCGGCTTTCTGCTCGATCGGCTGCCACACAAGCCCTTGCGCGATGCCATCGATCACCGCGCCTTGCATCTGGTGCTCGGCGTTGAGGGGGTTGATCACCTGGCTGCCGATATCTCCCGCGACCCAGACCTTGTCGACGGTGACCTGGCCATCAGTCACGGTCAGGTCAACCACTTCGGCGAAATAGCCGCGGTGGCTGAAATAGAAGCCGAAGCCGCGGCCCTTGCCGGGGGTCGCGGAGCGCTTGCCCGTCCAACCGGCAAACTTGCACACAGCATCGATCACCCCGCGCGCGCGGCCGGTATCGAATGGCGGATCATCGGGTTCGGGCGGCAGTTGCCGCGCTGCGCCCAGCGTGCGCCGCATGAGTTCGGGCAAGTCCGTCCCGGCCGCTTCCGCCACTTCATCGAGGAAGCCCTGAAACACGAAGGCAACCGCGTTGGATGTCGGCGCGCGAAGCCAGCCCGTGGTGAGGTTGGTCTTGAGGAACGACATGCCCAGATGCACATCCGGCAGCACCGGTGCGGGAAACTCGGTCATCCGCATTTCCGCCGCACGCATCGGCTTGCCGTTCGTGCCGAAGGTGATGAAATGGTCCTTGAGCGCCACCAGCGCGCCGCTCGCATCGAGCCCCGCCGTCATGCGGTGCCACCCGGCGGGACGGTAGTAGTCATTGCGCATGTCATCGGTGCGGTCATAAAGCAGCTTCACCGGCCGCCCCGGCATCGCCTTTGCAATGCAGGCCACCTGCACCATGAAGTCGCTCATCAGCCGGCGCCCGAAACCGCCGCCGATCCGCGTCATGTGGATCGTCATCGAGGCAGGATCGATCCCGAGCACCTTGGCGATGTCCGCCCGCGCGGTGCCCGGATCCTGGGTCGGCGCCCAGAATTCAAGCTTGCCATCCGCATGCCACAGCGCCGTGCAATTCTGCGGCTCGAGCGTGGCGTGGGCGAGGAACGGATAGGAATAGTCCGCCGTCACCACCTTTGCGGCCTTGGCAAGCCCCGCGTCGACATTGCCGGCCTTGAACAGGTCTGCAGTCGGTGCCGCTGCCAGCAGCGCCTTGGCCATAGCGCTGTACCCGTCGGTCGAATGGCCGTCGAAGCCCGCCGTATCCCACTGCACAACCAGCTTCTCGCGCGCCTTGTGGACGCGGTACCAACTGTCGCCGATCACGGCCACGGCGTTGTGCTTGCCCGCGGGTACTTCGCCATCGGTGATCGCCACCACCGCCAGCACGCCCTTTTCCCTGCGCACGGCCGCATCGTCGAAGCTCTTGAGCGTGCCGCTGATCACCGGGCACTTGACCATCGCCGCATAAAGCATGCCCGGCGGGTGCGCATCGATGCCGAACAATGGCTCACCGCGCACGATCGCAGGCGTATCGACGCCGCCGCGCGGCTTGCCGACGATCTTGAAGTCCTTGGGGGACTTGAGCGCCACTTTCTCGAGATCGGGCGCGGTCATCTTCGCCGCTACCGGTGCCAGCGCGGCATAGGTGATCGAGCGGCCGCTCCCGGCATGCTTTACCATGCCCTCACCCGTCGTCAGGCTCGCAGCAGGAACGCCCCACTGCTGCGCTGCGGCAGCTACCAGCATCGCGCGGGCCCCGGCCCCTGCCTGCCGCGCGGGCAGCCAGTTGAGCGGCGTGGTCATGCTGCCGCCGGCGAACTGCGGACCGTACTTGTCCTGGTTCTCGTCGGCCTGCCTGATCCGCACCTGGCTCCACGCCACATCGAGTTCCTCGGCGATCAGCATGGGCAGCATCGTCTTCACGCCCTGCCCGATTTCCGGGTTCTTCGCGAGGATCGTCACCGAATTGTCGGGCGCGATGGTGATGAAGGCGCCCAGCATCGCGGGCCCTGCCCCGCCCGGTGCGGCAAACGCCAGCTTCGCCTCCAACGTGAGCACAGCCCCGCCGGCCAGCGAGGCAACGAGGAACGAGCGGCGGGAAACGGAGACGGCGTTCATGCAGCAGCTCCCGCAATGGCCTTGCTGGCTTCGGCAATGGCTTTCTGGATCCGCAGATAGGTGGCGCAGCGGCAGATGTTGCCCGCCATGCCCGCCGTCACTTCATCTTCAGAGGGCTTGGGCGTCGCAGTCAGCAGCGCGGTGGCCGACATGATTTGTCCGGCCTGACAATAGCCGCACTGCGGCACGTCGAGTGCGGTCCACGCCTCGACTACCCTGGCGCCGACCGGCGAGGCGGTAACCCCTTCGATCGTCACGACATCCTTGCCAGCTGCGTCCGCAAGCGAAGTCTGGCACGAACGCACCGCCTCGCCGCCCAGGATCACCGTGCAGGCGCCGCACAACCCGGCGCCGCAGCCGAACTTGGTGCCCGGCATGCCCAGATCCTCACGCAGCACCCAAAGCAGCGGCTTGTCGGGCTCGACGTCCACAGTGCGGGGTTTGCGGTTCACGGTCAGCGAGATCGCCATTGCGGTCCTTTCGAGTAGCCGGGGCGGAACAGGCACGCCAGACCGGCAAAAGTCACGAGAATTTCCACCCTGTTTTGTGCCGTATACAGCTTGGTGTCAGCCGGGCACTGGCTGGGTAATAACCGTTTATTTCCAGATACTTGTTCTGGCACGACAAAGTCTGAACAAACTTCAGGATTCCGTCAAGAGTGATTTACCGGAAGGGCAGGCTGGCGAGGGTCCGAACTGCATGCTACGCCCCACCGATGGATCATAATACCGCCACGCTGGCCGAGGAGCCCCGCGAAGCCGGTATCGCAGCTGATGAGACCATGGCCACCGGGCCCCGCCCCGGCACTTATGCGCGCGGTACCGAAACGGTTGATGCCATTCTCAAGGCCGCGCACGATGTGCTGATCGAGGAAGGCGCCAGTGCCTTCACCATCCGCCGCATCGCCAGCGCCAGCGGCATGAAGGTCGGCAATGTGAGCTACCATTTCCCGCGCAAGGAAATGCTGATCAAGATCATGCTGGACGAGCTTCTCGACAGCTATGACAAGCTGCTCGAAAGCGAAGTGCGCCAGCCCGCGATCTCTCCGGAAGACCGGCTCAGGCTCATCGTGAAGCTGTGCCTCGATGATATTGCGGGCAAACGCACGACGCGGCTGTTCACCGAGCTCTGGGCGCTCGCCAATCACAATCCCTTTGTTGCCGAGCGGGTGCGCGCCTTTTACCAGCGCGTCCACGATTTCATCGGCGAGGTGATCACCGCACTCAACCCCGCACTTTCGCCCGATGAAGTGCAGACGCTCGCGCTCTATATCAGTGCCTCGATGGAAGGGACGACACCCTTTCTCGGCTTCGAAAAGCCCTGGGCCGCGAAGATGCCCCAGATCACCGCGATCGCAGCTGAAGCCATGGTCTCGCTCGTCAAGACGATCACGCCGGAGCAGATCGCCCGCGCGAACTAGGCGCACTGGCGCCGACCGGTGCAAGCCATTCAGGCCCGGCAAAAAAATCCCTGACAAAGCGCTTGACTAAAACTGGACGCTCGTCAAAACTTTCTCGCACCTGCACAACGCACAGTGGCTTGCGGGCCTCGCACTTGTACCGCATGGTATGCGCCGGGCCTCCAATTCAGTTGATTGCTGTTCTTGCAGCGCAGGGGTTCAGGCGTTTCAGACAGAAGGGGCCAGGCCAGATGAAGATGATGAAGGTTCAGGGCAAGTCATCGCTCTCCGCTAGGGCCAGGTACACCGCCGCGGCTGTCTCCGCCCTCGCCCTCTTGGGCGGCATTCCGGCTGCGCACGCGGCCGATCCGCTGCAGCCCGATCCGGAACTGGAAGCCGTCACGCTTTCTGCGCCGAAGCCAAGCTGGGTTTTTGTGGAGCGCGGCTTTGTCGTGCCCGGCAACGCGATCTACGATACCGATACCGGCAAGATGCTGGGCCTGGTTGAAGCGTCCACCCTGTCGGACCTCTCGATCGATCCGGCCGGCAAAGCCTACTACGTGTCGGAAAGCATCTGGACCAAGGGCTGGCGCGGCACGCGGCAGGACATGATCACGGTCTATGATTCAGCCACGCTCAAGCTCAAAACCGAGATCGCCATGCCCGGCCGCATCCTGATCGGCGGACGCAAGTTCAACTTCGTTCTCGCCGATGCGGGCAAGACGGCCTACGTCTACAACCTTGATCCGGCATCGTCGGTCAACATGGTCGATCTGACGAAGGGCAAGTTCGTCAAGAAGATCGAACTGCCCGGTTGCGCCAGCCTGATGCCGGTCACCTTCGTCGGCTTCTCGGCGCTTTGCTCGGACGGATCGCTCGCCACGGTCAAGACCGCTGGCGCCAAGCCCGAAATCACGCGTTCGGCGCCGTTCTTCTCCGCCACCAACGATCCGATCTTCGACAATTTCGGCTATGACGGCGTGAAGCAGGAAGCCGTGTTCCTGACCTATACCGGACAGGTCTACACCGCCAAGCTTGGCGAGACGCCCAAGATTTCCGAACCTTTCTCGATCCAGGCTGCAGCCGGCGTTGCGCCGGGTGATACCAAGCCGCTGGACGTGCACTGGTATCCCGGCGCACGTCAGGGCCTTGCCTATCACCTCGGTTCCGGTCACGCCTTCGTGCTGATGCACACCGGCGAATACTGGACCCACAAGGACGCTGGCACCGAGGTCTGGGAGCTTGATGTCGCGGCCAAGAAGGTGGTTCGGCGCATCCCGCTCGAACATCCCGCCAGCGCAATTGCCATCACGCAGGAAGCCAATCCGAAGCTGGTTCTTTCGACCGAGCGCGGTGAGGATGGCCCAAGCGCCCTCGTCATCCTCGACGCCAAGACCGGCGAACAGAAGTTCAAGCTCCCGAGCTCCGGCGGCGGCGTGCTGCGGACGCTGGAGCCCTGATGGCAGACGGCGGCGCCATGACACTGGCCGCGCTTGGCGGAACCGGACTGGGCGTGCTTGGCCTGGCAGGAGCAATGGGGGTCGGCCTCGTGTTCCTGCAGGCTGCGCTTGCCAAGCTGCGTAGCCGCGATCTGCTGCCAGGTGTCATCGCCAACTACCGCCTCCTGCCAGGCGCGCTCGTCGGTCCTGCCGCGTTGATGCTTGCGCCGGCCGAACTCGCCGTTGCCGTTGGCCTGCTGCTGGGCGGACAACCCTTTGCAGCGGGAGCTGCCATCACGCTTCTGGTGATCTTCGCCGCCGCCATGGGGATCAATCTCGCGCGGGGCCGGCGCCAGATCGATTGCGGCTGCGGCCGGTCGCAGCTGCGCCAACCGCTCAGCTGGCTGCTCGTCGTGCGTAATTTTCTGCTCGCGGCGTTACTCGTGCCTCGCCTTCTGCCCGGCACAGCGTCCACTTATGCCGATCTCGCCATCGCACTGGCTGGCGGCCTTGCGGTGTTCGTGATCGTTCAGCTTTTCAACGCCATCGGGGCGCTTGCGGGATCACCGCTCGCCGCCTCGCGGAGGTAACTGCATGCTGCAAGCTCTGCTCGTATCGACGATCGTTTCGTGGATCGTCATCCTCTTGCTGGCTGTGGCGCTGCTGGCACTGGCGCGTCAGGTCGGAGTGCTGCACATGCGTGTCGCGCCGGCCGGAGCGCTGACCACCTCCGCCGGGCCGGCGGTCGGCAGCGCTGCTGCGGCGATCCCCGCGACGACGATCGAGGGTACCACTACCACCGTCGGCGGCCACCTCCACGGCGTGCCGCTGCGGCTGCTGATGTTCGTCTCGCCTTCTTGCCCGCTGTGCAAGAACCTTATCCCGATGGCGAAGTCCTTCGCCCGTGATGAACGCGTGCAGCTTGTCTTCATCGGTGATGATGACGTCGGATCGCAGCGCCAGATGATCGCCGAGCACGGCCTTGGCGGGTATCAGTTCATCAACGGGCCCGAAGTCGGCCAGGCCTATGAAGTGGCGAAGCTGCCTTATGCCGTGCTGATGGACGAGCATGGCACGATCCATTCCAAGGGCCTCGTCAACAGCCGCGAGCATCTCGAAAGCCTGGTGATCGCCCACGAAATGGGCATCCAATCGGTTCAGGACTACATCGGCAAACTCAAGGCCGTCGCCAATTGACCGCCCTTTTCGACACATACAAACACGGTTCCAGCGCACTGCGTTTCTAGCTTCTTAGGGGACAAGCTCATGAAGACCTTCAATCCCGACACCATGGGCGAAAAGCTGCTCCGCCGCTTTGCTGGTGGCACCTCGCGCCGCGGCATTCTCGCCCGGCTCGGCCTCGCGCTGGTCGCCGCGCCTGTCTTCCCGGTGCTGCCGGTGAGCCGCGCGAGCGCCGCCAAGCCGGACCGCTCGCCCGAGGCGAAGACGACCTTCGCGCGCAATGCGCAAAGCAAGGACGACACCAAGTGCGATTACTGGCGCTACTGCGCGATTGACGGCTCGCTCTGCTCGTGCTGCGGCGGCGCGGTCAACCGCTGCCCGCCGGGCGCGGAGCATTCGCCGGTTTCGTGGGTCGGCACTTGCATCAATCCCGATGACGGGCGCGCCTACCTGATCGCCTACCGCGATTGCTGCGGCAAAGCCTATTGCAACAAGTGCGACTGCGACGGTGGGGACCGCGAAACGCAGCTCTATGTGCCGCAGCTCAACAACGACGTGATCTGGTGCTTCGGTACGACCAGCATGGAATACCACTGCTCGACCGCGGTTCTCGTCGGCACGGCCTGATGCGGGGTACGAGCGGGGTTCCGGCACGCGGCGAACGGGTTTAAGGAAGGGCGTATGAAGAAGCGCATGGCCTTGATCGCCGCCGCCACGCTGCTCGGCGCGCTGTCGCTCGGCACACTGCGTGCGGCCGAGCCTGACAATCACTCGCCTGAAATCCCTGCGACTGTCCGCGCGACGATGGCAGATCCCGAGCTGGCGCAGAGCGATTTCATCGAGAATTGCGCTGGCTGCCACGGCTTGCGCGGCAGCACGGCCCCTGCGCACCTGCCCGAGATCAAGGACCGGGTCGGCTGGTTCATGTGTACGCAGGAATCGCGTGCGTACTTGCTGCGCCTGCCCAATGTCGCGCACAGCCGCATCACGGACAACGCCCAGCTTGCAGACCTGATGAACTACGTGGTCTTCGTGCTTGGCGGCAAGAGCGTGCCGGCGGGTTCAAAGCCGTTCACTGGCGAGGAAGTGGCGCATGAACGCCAGTTTGCGCTGACGAGCGTCTCGCTGAAGGCCGAGCGGCTGCGGCTTGCCAATGTCGCGATTGCCAAATGCCGCGCCCCCGCCTCGCTGCGGCTGCAATATCCTGGCTCCGCGCTATGAGCGGCCAGCGCGGCATTGCGCACGATGATCGCAGCATTCTCGGCCTGCTGGTCGAAGGCGCCGCCGCGGGCGTCGAAGGCGTGCTCGTCACGCTGACCGGGATCGAAGGCGGCACCTCGCGCGGGATCGGGGCGCAGATGGCGGTACTGGCCGATGGGCGCAGCGCCGGTTCCTTCTCCGGCGGCTGCGTTGAGGCTGCGGTCATCGCCGAAGCGCTGGACGTGCTGACGCAAGGCCTTGGCCGCACAGTGCGTTACGGGATCGGCTCGCCTTATCTCGATATCCGCTTGCCCTGCGGCGGCGGAATAGATCTGCTGTTCACACCGCGCCCCGAACCAGCTGTGCTAGCGCAGGTGCTGACGCGCCTCGATGAACGCCAAGCCGCCGTGCTGCGCCTCAATGAATGCAGCGCCGCACTCTCCGATATGCCCGGCGCGCAGGGCTTCCAGCGTGCCTATGCGCCGCAGCTGCGCCTCGTCGCGCTCGGCCACGGTGAAGACCTCACAGCGCTCGTGCGTCTTGGCCGCGCCTTCGGCCTTACCGTCGAGGCCTATGCCCCTGCTAGCGATCAACTCGCTGCAGCTGAGGCGGGCGTCCTTCCACTTCTGAGCCGCACTGCCCTTCCGGATCTTGGCGGCGATCCGTGGTCGGCATTCGTGTTCCTGTTCCACGATCACGATTGGGAAGAGCAGCTTCTCCCCCACGCGCTGGCGCAGGACGGGTTCTACCACGGCGCGGTCGGCTCGGCACGCACGCACCGCGCCCGCCTCGCCGGGCTCCGCGCGAGCGGTGTGCCGCAGACGAGCCTGGACAAGCTGCGCGGCGGCATCGGCCTTATTCCCGCGACACGCGATCCGGGCACGCTGGCGCTTTCGATCCTGGGCGAACTCGTGCAGGACTATCAGGCCTGCGCCGGCATGCCGGGGTGGAGCGGACGCGCGCCCGGCCGAATGGGGCACGATCCGGCCTCGCATGTCCCTACCCGCAACTGAAAGCGGCTTCTCCGGCCTCGCGCTGGTCCTTCTGGCGGGCGGCCAATCGGCGCGCTTCGGAGGCCCAAAGCTGATCGCCCCGCTTGGCGGCAAGCCGCTCGCCCTCCATGCCGCCGAAATGCTGGCCGCGCTGCCATTCGCCGCGCGCTATGCCGTGATCGGCCCGGATGTCCCCGATCTCGCCGCACTGGGCTATCACTGTGTAGCGCTCTCGCCGCCCGGAGCCCCCCAGGCGCGCTCGATCGCGCTCGGGGTCGCGGCAGCGCAGGCTGGCGGCGCGCGCGCCGTGCTGGTGGCGCTGGCCGATATGCCGCTTGTGCCGGAAATCCACATCCAGGCCCTCGTGCGGGCGTTCGACGGAGACCGTATCGCCACACTGGCGGAGGGCGCGACCATGCCCCCTGCCCTGTTCGGCTCCGCACATTTTGCCGCCCTCGCCGCGCTTGATGGCGACCGCGGCGGTGCCGCCCGGCTCAAGGGCGCCCCCACCGTGGAACTCGATCCGCTGCTGGCACTCGACGTTGACCGGCCCGATGACCTCGCCCACGCCGCAGCACTGCTCCAACTCCTTGCGTCATCCCCGCCTTCACGGGAATGACGAATGGCCCGGGATCTACCCTAGAGAAGCGCGCGTTCCACAGCCTTGTGCCACCCGGCGACGAGATCGCTGCGCAGCGCCGTGCTCATTTTCGCCTCGAAGCGCCGGGCGCTCGTCCAGGTCGCCTCCAGCGCGGCAAGATCGCTCCACACGCCGGTTGCCAGCCCCGCAAGGAAAGCCGCACCCAGCGCCGTTGTCTCGACGTTCATCGGACGTTCGACCGGCGCGACCAGAATGTCGGAAAGGAACTGGCCCAGCCAGTCATTGGCCGCCATTCCACCATCGATCCGGAGCGCCGCATCGCCCGGATTGGCATCCTCACGCATGGCGTTGATCAGATCGAGGGTCTGGTAGGCCACTGATTCCAGCGCGGCACGGGCGACATGAGCCTGCGTCGAATCGAGCGTCAGCCCGCAGATCAGGCCGCGCGCATCGGGGTTCCAGTGCGGCGCGCCGAGCCCGACGAAGGCCGGCACCATGTAGACGCCGTGGTTGTCCGGCACGCGCACGGCCATGTCATGCGTGTCGGAAGCGTGGGTGATGATCTTGAGGCCGTCGCGCAGCCAGTTCACTGCCGCGCCCGCCACGAAGATCGCGCCTTCAAGCGCATAGGTCGTCTCGCCGTTCAGGCGGCAGGCCACGGTCGTGAGCATGCGCTGCTTGGAAGGGATCGGCTTGCCCCCGATGTTCATCAGCGCGAAGGCGCCAGTGCCGTAGGTCGATTTGGTCATGCCGGGACGGAAGCAGGCCTGCCCGAACAGCGCCGCCTGCTGGTCCCCCGCCATGCCTGCAATCGGGATCGCGCGGCCCAGGATCGCCGGGTCGCACTCGCCGAAAATATGCGAATTGTCCTGCACTTCGGGAAGCACCGAGGCCGGCACGCGCAGCAAGCGCAGCAGTTCCTCGTCCCACGTCTGCGCACCGATATCGAACATCAGCGTGCGCGAGGCATTGGTCGGATCGGTCGCGTGGACCTTGCCGCGCGTGAGGCGTGAGAGGAGGAAACAGTCGATCGTGCCGAAGGCCAGCTCGCCGCGATCCGCAGCAGCGCGCGCGCCGGCCACTTCATCGAGGATCCACGCAAGCTTGGTGCCCGAGAAATAGGGATCGAGTAGCAGGCCGGTCTTGGCTGCGAACAACGGCTCGGCGCCATCGGCCTTGAGGCGCGCGCAGGTATCGGCGGTGCGCCGGTCCTGCCACACGATCGCGCGGTGGATCGGCTTGCCTGTCGTGCGGTCCCACACCGCCACCGTCTCGCGCTGGTTGGTGATGCCGATGGCGGCAATCTGCGCAACGTCGATCCTGGCCTTGCCCACTGCCTCGCGCAGCACGGCAACCACATCGGTCCAGATATCTTCCAGATCATGCTCGACCCAGCCAGAGGCCGGATAATGCTGCGCAAATTCGCGCTGCGCTACCGCAATAGGCTTGGCGGCGGCATCGAACACGATGCACCGGCTGGACGTGGTACCCTGGTCGATGGCAAGAATATAGGGGGGCTGCATGGGTCACCTCTCGTGGCGCTTTGCCGTTTGCCTTGCCTATCCAACCGGCATGGCCACCGGAAGCGCAGTTTGCACGAAGCCCATAGTTTTTGAGATCGTGGCCAGCGCGCCGCGGCTATTTGCGGTGGTAGACGAGCTTTCCGCCAAGGAACGTCATGTCCACCTTGCCGCTGAGGAACACCCCTTCAGGCGCGGTCAGCGGATCGAAGGGCAGCACGATCATGTCGGCCAGCTTGCCCGGCTCGAGCGTGCCTTTCTCGTTCTCTTCCCAGGAAAGGTAGGCGCCGTTCGCGGTATACATGCGGATCGCCTCTTGCCGGGAAACGGCCTCCTCGGCGCCCCGAACCGCGCCGCTCGGCCCCTTGCGCGTTGTCGCGGCATAGAGCCCCACCAGCGGCCCGATCGGCAGATTGTCACTGCTGAAGGCCATGAACAGGCCGAATTTGTGCACCGGCGTGGTGATGGCGTTGTTGTGCGCGAGGCGCCAATCGTCGAGCAGCGCCGAATAACGATCATCGAGATTGTAGAGGAAGTTCGGCTGTTGCGCGATCATCACATGGTCCTGCGCCATGGTCACCATTGTCTCATCCGGCGGCATGATCGTGAAGTGATCGGTAAACCAGCGGCGGTCATTCGGATCATGCGCTGGATCGGCAATCGTGATCAGCGCGTTGTGATAGGCCTTGATCGTCTGCACGATGGCCGCATCGCCGATGCAGTGGAGGCCCATTTGCCATCCCAGCTTGGCGGCACTATCGACCAGGTCCTGCAATTCGGCATCGGTGAAGCGCCCCTTGCCGCGGAAGCCAGGTTGCCCCTTGTAATCCGCCAGCAGCCAGGCGGTCGGCCCGGTGAACCCGCCATCCACCGCATTCTCGCCAATCGCGCCGAGCCGCAAGTGATTGTCACCATAGCCGGTGTGATATGGGAACGCCTTCAGGCGCTCTGCCCCGGGGTGGATGATATACATCGTGATGCGCGGCAGTTCGCCGCCCATCGCCGCGTAGATTTCCCTCGCGCGCTTCCACGTCATGTTCGATCCGCCCCAGAGCGGATCGAGATCCCTGGAGTTAGTGCCGCCCTTGCCGACAGGCTCGTCGTCGATCGTGCCACTGGCATCGTGCAAGCTCGTGATGCCGAGCGCGAGCATCTGCTTGAGCCAGGTGATCGTCGGCCCCCGCATCGCGGCCCAGCCCGGATCGGGGACAAATTTCGAGACAATGTCCATGCGTTCACGGATGATCCCGCTGGGCTCGCCATTGGCATCGCGTTCGATCAGGCCGGTCGCCGGTTCGGGCGTGGACTTGTCCACTTTGGCGATCCTGAACGCGGCCATATTGTAGGCCGCCGAGTGCGAGCCGGCCCGCAGCAACGCCACTGGATTGTTCGGCGCGGCGGCATCGAGATCGGCGCGGCTCAGATTGCGCTTCTCGACGAAGTTCGATTCCTGCCAGCCATAGCCGGTGATCCACTTGCCCGGCCCCAGCTCTTTCGCCTTGGCGCGGAGCATGGCCTGCACTTCCACGATGCTTCTGGCATCCTGCACCGCGATATCATTGGGCGAGACGGGCTTGGGATGGACATGCGTATCGATGAAACCCGGCATCAGCGTCTTGCCGGCGAGGTCGATCACCTTGGGTGCTGCATAGGTGTCCAGGAGGTCTTCGCCGCCCACCGCGACAATCCGGTCGCCTTTCACCGCAACGGCGGTCTTGAGCGTGAAGGCCCGGTCGGCGGTAATCACCTGGCCGTGGTGGATGATAAGGTCGACTGCTTCCCTGGCCGAGGCCTGGCCCGCCGGCAGCGCCAGAGCCGCCGCCACGAAACCGCCCTGCAACAGCTTGCCTAACCGCGAAACCGCCATGTCGAACACCCCCAACCCTGAACGCTTGTCCTAGATCGTATCAAGGGGATGGGGTGCTGTCGATGATTTCGCTCAGCACTCGACAACGTTGACCGCGAGCCCGCCTTGCGAGGTTTCCTTGTACTTGTCGCGCATGTCGAACCCGGTCTGGCGCATCGTCTCGATCACCTTGTCGAGGCTGACCATATGCTCGCCGTCACCCAAGAGCGCGAGGCGCGAGGCGTCGATGGCTTTCACCGCGCCCATCGCATTGCGCTCGATGCAGGGGATCTGCACGAGGCCGCCGACCGGATCGCAGGTGAGGCCGAGATTGTGTTCCATGCCGATCTCAGCCGCGTTCTCGATCTGCGCGTTGGTGCCGCCCAGCACCGCCGTCAGCCCCGCCGCCGCCATCGAGCACGCGACGCCCACTTCGCCCTGACAGCCCACCTCCGCGCCAGAGATCGAGGCATTGCGCTTGTAGAGCGCGCCAATCGCTGCCGCCGTGAGCAGGAACGTGCGCCGCCCTGCCTGATTGCCCCGGTAGCAACGCTCGTAATAGCGCAGCACCGCCGGGATGATCCCCGCCGCGCCATTGGTCGGCGCGGTCACGACGCGGCCTCCCGCCGCGTTCTCCTCGTTGACCGCCATGGCCCAGAGGTTGATCCAGTCAAGCACCACCAGCGGATCGCTCAGCGCCGCCTGCTGGCGCGCGACGAGTTCTGCCGCAATCCCCTGCGCGCGCCGTTTCACCCTGAGGCCGCCGGGCAGGACGCCGCCCTGCGACGTGCCCCGATCGATGCAGGCCGCCATCGTATCGGCGATCACGTCAAGCCCGGCTTCCACCTCGTCCAGCGGCCGCAGCGCGGTCTCGTTCGCCAGCATCAGTTCGGCAATCGAAAGCCCGGCCTCAGCTGCCATGGCGACCAGTTCGTTGCCTGAGATGAAGGGAAATGGCACCGGCGCGGTATCGCCTGCCGGAGCATTGCGGCCAGCCTCATCCTCATCAAGCACGAAGCCGCCGCCCACCGAATAATAGAACCGCCGCAGCAGGACGCCGTCATCCGCACCGATGGCAGAAATCGCCATGGCGTTGCTGTGAAACGGCTGCCGTTCGCGCTGGTGGAAATGGAGATCATCCGCCGGAGCAAACCCCACCCGGTGCTTCCCCAGCAGATCGATGTGTCCACTTTCATGCACCGCGGCGATCTTTGCAGGCGCCGCGTCGATATCGATCTCCGAAGGCGTTTCGCCCATCAGCCCGAGCAGCACGGCAGTATCGGAGGCGTGCCCCTTCCCCGTCAGCGCGAGCGAGCCGTAGAGATCGACTTCGACCCGCGCCGTCCCTTCAAGCAGCCCGCGCTCTTCCAGAAACAGCCCAAACCGCCGAGCCGCGACCATCGGGCCGACGGTGTGCGAGCTTGAAGGCCCGATGCCGATCTTGAACAGCTCGAAGGTCGAGACGGTCATACCGGGTCGGCAGACGCGCGCTCGGGGATCACCGCGATCAGCGGGTCATGCCCCCAAGCCGCCAGCGCGCGGACGAGATCCGCGCCGGGCAGGCCGATCGTCGCGGTGTTGCGCAAGGGATGGACATGCACCGCATCCGTAACCGCCAGCTCGGTATCCAGCACCACGCGCACAGCGCCGCCGGTATCGTTGAGCGCGGCAAGCGGTGTCACCGAACCCGGCGTCACCCCCAGCAAGCGCTCCATGTCCTCGGCCTTGCCAAAGCTCAGCTTCTTTGCGCCGATGGCACCGGCCAGCGCCTTCAGATCAACGCGCTTGGTATGCTCCACCGTCACCAGCCAGAACTGCCCGCCCGCATCCTTCAGGAACAGGTTCTTGGTATGCGCACCCGGCAGCGCAGCGTGGATCGCAAGGCTTTCCTCGACCGTGAACACAGCCTCGTGCTCAAGGATCGACCAACCGATCCCCAGCGCCGCCAGGGCATCCTTCAGCGCCGCGTCGCTCACGCGTGTGCCCCCGGCATGGCCGCCAAAAACGCATTCCACAGCCAGGTCGCAAAGCTGCGCCACACCTCGACATGCCAGCGGTCCTCAGCTTCGCGCCAGACCACGATCTCCACCGTCTCGAACACCGTCCGCGTCGCGCGGCCAACACCCATCTTCGCCAGATCGAGCGGGCATCCGCTGGACAGCACCGCCAGCGCGCCCGGCCCTTCGAGCACCAGCCCAAGCGCGCGCGAGGAGACGTCAACGACGCTCACTGGCAGGCCTTCACCGCGCGGCAGATCGAAATTGTCCGGCAGCACGACGTACCATTCATCCGGCCCAAGGCAGGCGATCCCGGCGTCGGTATCGCCGATCTTCTTCGGTACTTCGAGACCCAGAACGCCTTCCAGCACTTTGGGATCACGCGCGCGCATCGAATAGCGCACTTTGCCCTCGGCGAGCGAAAGCGTAACGCCCTCGCCTTCAACCGGCCCCGTCCCCAGCTTCAGGTCCGCTGCCGAAACCGCGACTTCTGCGATCTCAACCATTGAGGCGGCTCCCTTCAGCATCGTAGAACATCGGCGTCACCACCTTCGCGCTGATCGTCCCAGCCGGCATTGGAATGTGCAGCGTCTCACCCATCCGGTCGCGGCCACCCGCCACCAGCGCCATCGCGATGGAGCGGCCCAGCGTCGCGCTGTGATACGACGAGGTAACGTGCCCGATCATCGTCATCGGCACTGGCTGGTTCGGATCGGCGACAATCTGCGCGCCTTCCTCCAGCACCGCCTGCGGATCATCGGTGAGCAGACCAACCAGCTGCTTGCGGCCCGGCGCCACAATGTCCGGACGGCTGAGCGAACGCTTGCCGACGAAATCGGGCTTCTTCTTGCCGACCGCCCAGCCAAGGCCAGCGTCGTCCGGCGTCACGGTTCCGTCCGTATCCTGCCCGACGATGATGAAGCCCTTCTCGGCGCGCAGTACATGCATCGTCTCAGTGCCATAGGCCGCCGCGCCGTGCTTCTGCCCCTCGGCCCAGATCGCTTCCCACACTGCGCGGCCATGCTCGGCGGGCACGTTGACTTCAAAGCCCAGTTCGCCGGTGAAGCTCACGCGGAACAGCCGTGTCTCGACGCCGCAGATCCTGCCTTCGCGCACCGCCATGTGCGGGAACGCTTCGGGCGAAAGGTCGATGCCTTCCACCAGCGGCGCGATCACGTCGCGCGCCTTGGGGCCCTGCACCGCGACTACGGCCCATTGCTCAGTCGTGCTGGTGAGCCAGACGTCGAGGTCCGCCCACTCGGTCTGGAGGTAGTCCTCCATCATGTTGAGTACACGCGCCGCGCCGCCGGTCGTCGTCGTCAGGTGGAACCGGTCGGGCGCAAGCCGCGCCGAAACACCGTCGTCGATGATGAAGCCGTGTTCGCCCAGCAACAGGCCATAGCGGCACCGCCCCGGCTCCAGCGACTTCCACGGGTTCGTGTACATGCGGTTGAGGAATTCCGCCGCATCCGGCCCGACCACCTCGATCTTGCCGAGCGTGGAGGCATCGAACATGCCCACAGACGAACGCACCGTGCGGCACTCGCGCGCCACTGCCGCGTCCATGTCCTCGGACCCTTGCGGGAAGTACCGCGCACGCCGCCACTGCGCGACGTTTTCGTAGACCGCGCCCTGCTTCGCCGCCCAGTCGTCGATCACCGTCTTGCGCAAAGGCTGGAACAGCGCTTCCTTGTGGTGCCCCAGGATCGCGCCAAAGCTCTGCGGCGTATAGGGCGGACGGAAGGTCGTGAGGCCAATCTCGGTCACCGGCCTGTGCAGCACACCCGAAGCGATCTGGAGGCCGTTGAGGTTCGAGGTCTTGCCCTGATCGGTCGCCATGCCATTGGTGGTGTAGCGCTTGATATGCTCGATCGAGCGGAAGCCTTCCTGCACCGCCAAACCGATATCGCGCGCCTTCACGTCGTTCTGGAAATCGACGAAAGCCTTGCTTTCATGCAGCGGCTTGGGCGCCGGGAGCAATCCGCCGGAAAGCCCCTTGCCGAAGTCCCACTCGCCCGCGCAGGCACCCACGCAGCGCAGGTTCTCGTGCGTCTTGTCGGGCACATAGGCGCCCCACGCCTCGTCCCAGCGCAGCGTGCCCTTGGCGTGGCTCCACAGATGCACGGTCGGGGTCCACCCGCCCGCCATCAGCACGGCGTCGCAGTCAATCTGCTGGCCCTTGCCGACACCGGCCAGCGCGATGGTCACGCCCCGCACGGCCTGCCCGCCGGAAACGCTCGTCACGGCATGGCCCTGATAGCAGGCAATCCGCGCCGCGCGCGCGCCTTCGATCAGTTCGGTTGGCACACTGCGGCGCAGATCGACGATGGCGGCGATGTTCACGCCCGCCTTCTGCAGCGCCAGCGCATCGCGCCACCCGCTGTCGTGCACAGCCATGACAACCAGCTTGCGCCCCACGGCCACGCCATAGCGCAGCGCAAAGATCTTCGCCGCGCTCGCCAGCATCACGCCGGGCACATCGTTGCCTTCAAACACCAGCGGGCGCTCGATCGCGCCCAACGCCAGCACGACTTCGCCCGCACGGATGCGCCACAGCTTTTCGCGTGCGCCATGGGCTTCGTCGACCGAGAGATGATCGCTCAGCCGCTCCGCCGCGACGACGAAGTTCTGGTGATAGTGGCCAATGGCCGTCGTGCGCGGCAGCACAGTCACGTTGTCCATTGCCGCCAGCTTCGCGCCGGCTTCGGCGAGCCACGCCCACTGCGCCGGATCGCACAGCGCGCCGCCGCCGATTTCTTCCTGCTCGTCGATCAGGAACACGCGCCCGCCTGCTGCCGCTGCTTCCAGCGCCGCCGCAATGCCCGCAGGCCCCGCGCCAACGACCAGCGTCTCGCAATGCGCATAGGTCGCGTCATAGTGATCGGGGTCGCGTGTCGTCGGGCTGTCGCCCAGACCTGCGAGGCGGCGAATGATCGGTTCGTAGACCTTCTCCCACGCAGCGCGCGGCCACATGAAGGTCTTGTTGTAGAACCCCGCCGGAAAGAACGCGGAAAACACGTTGTTGACCGCGATGAGGTCGGTCTTGAGCGTCGGGAAACGGTTCTGACTCGTCGCGGTCAGCCCGTCATGCAGCGCCACCGATGGCGCGCGCAGGTTGGGTGTCACGCGGCCCGGCCCGCGATCCACCGTCACCAGCGCGTTGGGCTCTTCCACACCCGCACCGAGGATCCCGCGCGGGCGGTGATACTTGAACGAGCGCCCGAACAGCATCTGCCCCTGCGCCAGCAGCGCGGAGGCAAGGCTGTCCCCGGCGTAGCCCCACTGGGCCTTGCCATCGAAGGTGAAATTGCGCTTGGTGCGGCGATCGATGCGGCCGCCATCTGCGAGGCGAAAACCACTCACTTGCGCGGCTCCCCGGCCTTGTAGGTTGTCTCGAAGACGTCCGTCACCGTATCGCGCACCGCATTGAAGAACCGCCCGCAGCCATGGCTGTGCCGCCACCGCTCATGGTGCCGCCCGCGCGGATTGCTGCGAATGTAGAGGAATTCCTCCCACTGCTCGTCGGAGTAGGTCGAAGGATCGACCGGCCGCGCGATATGCGCCTCGCCGCCATAGGCGAACTCCACCTCGGGGCGCGCCTCGTCGCAATAAGGGCAATGAATCAGGATCATGGCTTGTGCCTCAGTGCGCGACGGCGGCCGCGGCCGCCTCGTCGATCAGCCGGCCATTGCGGAACCGATCGAGATTGTAGGGCGCGTTGATCGAATGGGGCTCGTCGTGCGCCATGGTGTAGGCGAGGAGATCGCCCGCACCCGGCGTGGCCTTGAAGCCGCCGGTGCCCCACCCGCAGTTGACGTAAAGCCCCTTCACCGGCGTCTTGCCGAGGATCGGGGAGCGGTCCGGCGTCACATCGACGATACCGCCCCAGGTCCGCAGCATGCGCATCCGGGTGAAGATCGGGAAGATCTCGCAGATCGCCGCCAGCGTGTGCTCGACGATATGGAACGCGCCGCGCTGCGAATAGCTGGTGTACTGGTCGGTGCCCGCGCCGATCACCAGCTCGCCCTTGTCGGACTGGCTCATGTAGGCGTGGACCGTGTTCGACATGACGACGCAAGGGAAGATCGGCTTCACCGGCTCCGAAACAAGCGCCTGCAGCGGGTAGCTTTCGAGCGGGAAATCGAGGCCCGCCATCTTCATCACGAGAGAGGTGCTGCCCGCCGCCGAAACGCCCACCCGGCGCGAGGCGATGAAGCCGCGCTCGGTTTCGACGCCTTCGATGGCACCATCCGCACCCCGGCGAATGCCTGTCACCGCGCAGTTCTGGATGATATCGACACCGAGCGCAGAGGCCGCGCGCGCATAGCCCCAGGCCACGCTGTCATGCCGCGCCGTACCGCCGCGCCGCTGCAGCGCGCCGCCCAGCACCGGATGGCGCGTGCGCGGCGAGATGTCGATCGGCGGGCAATAGGCCTTGCACTCTTCCGGCGTCAGCCATTCGTTGTCGACGCCGTTCAGCCGGTTGGCGTGGATGTGCCGCTTGAAGCTTTGCACATCATGCACGTTGTGCGCCAGCATCAGCACGCCGCGCTTCGAATACATGATGTTGTAGTTGAGGTCCTGACTGAGCCCGTCCCACAGCTTCACCGCGTGATCGTAAAGGTGCGCGCTCTCGTCGTAGAGATAGTTCGAGCGGATGATCGTGGTGTTCCGGCCCGTGTTCCCGCCGCCCAGCCAGCCCTTCTCGATTACCGCAACGTTGGTGATGCCGTACTTCTTGGCAAGGTAATATGCCGCGCCGAGCCCGTGCCCGCCGGCGCCGACAATGATCGCATCGTAGCTCGCCTTGGGTGCCTTGTCGGGCCAGTGCTCGGGCCAGCCCTGATGGCTGCGAAACGCCTCGCCGATCAGGTTGAAACCGGAAAACCGCTTCATCTGGCTTACGCCCCGAGCGCGGCGCGGCTGCGCTCGACGTAGAAAGCCTTGAACGCATCCACCAGCTTCTCCTCGACCGAATACATCCCCGGGCGATAGCCATCACCCTTGATGCCGGCGTGGTTGACCGCCGAAAGATGGCTGTCCTGCGCATTGGTAGCGCGCCACACCGCGGCGAGGTTTGCGGGATCGTAGTCCACGCCTTCAACTGCATCTTCGTGCACGAGCCACGTGGTCCTCAGCAACGTCTTGTCCGGCCCCAGCGGGGTGAGCGAGAACGTCACCACGTGGTCGCAGCAGAAGTGGTGCCACGAATTGGGCTGCGTCCACACCGAAAGGCTGGTCGTCTCTTCCAGACCATGCGGCCAGATCGGCTTCTGCGAGGCAGGACGGCCGTTCAGCGTCTGCGAAACCGCGCCGTTCGCCAGCGGCAGGCGCGCCACGCGGTGCCACCAGTTGTCCGGGAACTCGACGATATCGTGGTAGAAGCCAAGGTCCACCCAGCGCTGGCGCTGCGCTTCGAGCATGGCATCGAACGCCGCGTCATCGACCACGTCGCCCTCGCCATCCTCGGGCAGGCCCTTGCCGAAGCCGTAGGTGGAGAGCGACTTCAGCAGTTCCGGATGGCTCGCGTCGCAGTGATAGCACTCGCGGTTGTTTTCCATCACGAGCTTCCAGTTGGCGGGCTCGATCAGATCGTCCTGCACCGCGACCTTCAGCTTGGTCATGTCATAGATCGCGATCTGCTCTTCGATATCGGCCTTCACGCGGTCGATCGGGGGCGGATTGTCCGCAAGGCAGAGGAAGATCAGGCCACCGATGTTTTCCAGCGCAACAGGACGCAGGCCGTAGTCTGCCTTGTCGAACTCCTCGGGCATGTTGCGCGCAGCCAGCAGCTTGCCTTCAAGCGAGAACGTCCACTGGTGATACGGGCACACCAGACGCGCGCCCTTGCCCGCGCTTTCGCACAGCTTGGCGCCGCGGTGGGTGCAGGTGTTGTGGAACGCCTTGATCTCGCCGTCCTTGGTGCGGGTGACGATCACCGAGGACTCGCCCAGCTCGAACAGGAACCGGTCGCCCGGGTTCTTCACATGCGCAATGGTGCACGCATAGAGCCACACCGACTTGAGCATCACCTCGGTGTCGAACTTGTAGGCTTCCTCGCTCACGTAGAGCTTCTGCGGTAAAGTGAAGCCCGGCTTGTCCTGCTTCAGGCTTTCGGCAATCGCGTCAAAGTGCATCATGGGATCAGCTCCGCAATGCGTTGTTGTCCGGGTCGAACGGCGAATCCGGGATGACGACCGCGCGGTGCGGCTCACCCAGGATGACGATTTCCAGCTCGGTACCGACGGCAGCGTGCTCCGGCCCGACCATCGCCAGCGCCAGGCTCTTGCCGCAGCGCCAGCCATAGCCGCCCGAGGTCGCGCGACCAACCAGCGTACCTTCACGGAAGATCGCTTCGGACCCGCGCGCATCGGCATCGGTCACGCCGAACACTTCAAGCGTGACGAACTGCCACTTGAGGCCCGCTTCCTTGCGCGCAAGCAGCCCCTCGCGGCCCTTGAACGCGGGCTTCTTGAAGCTGACAAAACGGTCCAACCCGCTCTCGAGCGCAGCATATTCGATCGAAAGCTCGCGCGGGATCAGCTTGTAGCTCTTCTCGATCGCCATCGCCGTCATCGCGCGGATGCCGAAGGGCTTGATCTGGAACTCGGCCCCTGCCGCCATGATCTTGTCGAAGATGTAGTTCTGCATTTCGATGGGGTGATGGACTTCAAAGCCCAGCTCGCCAATGAAGTTCACCCGCAACAGATCGACCTTGGCAAGCCCAAGCGAAACTGACTGGCCGGTCAGCCACGGGAACGCCGCGTTGGAAAGATCCGCGTGGGTGAGCTTCTGCAGCACATCGCGCGCCTTCGGCCCCGCTACCACCAGCACGCCCATCGCCGTGGTCAGGCGCTCGAACCGCACCGAACCGTCAGCCGGCAAGGCCTTCAGCAGATAGTCCTGATCATGCCGCTCCAGCGCACCCGCTGAAACGAGGTAGTACTGCTGCGGCCCCTTCTTGTAGACGGTGAACTCGGCGCGAACACCGCCGATATCCGTCAACAGGTACGACAGCGTCACGCGCCCGATCTTCTTCGGCACGACGTTGGAAAGCAGGCCATTGAGCCAGTCTTCCGCGCCGGGACCGGAGATCATGCACTTGGCGAACGCCGACATGTCCTGAATGCCGACATGCTCCGTCACGTGGCGGCATTCATTGCCGACGTGCTCGAAATAGTTCGAGCGGCGGAACGACCACTTCTCGCGGATCGGCTCGCCGGGCACATCAGGGTGGTTGTGGTTGAGGATCACGTCCGGCCGGTCGAGGTCGGCATCGGTCAGCTCATAGCCTTCCGGCGCGAACCAGTTGGGGCGTTCCCAACCGAACACGCTGCCGAACACGGCGCCAAGCGCCTTCATCCGATCATAGCACGGCGTGCGGCGCAGCGGGCGCGCGGCTTCACGCTCCTCGTCCGGGTAGTGGACGGTGAAGACCTTGGCGTAGGCTTCCTCGTTCTTCTCGATGAGGTAGCCCTCACCCGCGTAGTCACCAAAGCGGCGCGGATCGACACCCATCATGTCGATGCTTGGTTCCCCCTCGACGATCCACTGCGCCAGCTGCCAGCCTGCGCCGCCCGCAGCAGTGATGCCGAACGAGTGGCCTTCGTTGAGCCAGAAGTTCTTCTTGTCCCACGCCGGCCCGACGATGGGCGAACCATCGGGCGTATAGGCAATCGCGCCGTTGTAGACCTTCTTGACGCCAACTTCGCCGAATGCGGGCACGCGCGCCATGGCGGAGAGGATGTAAGGCTCCAGACGCTCAAGCGCGTCAGGAAACAGTTCGTATTCGCTGTTCGCCGCCGGGCCCTTCACGTAGCACGCGGGCGCACCGACTTCGTAGGGCCCGAGCAGCAGGCCACCGGCTTCCTCGCGCATGTACCAGCTCGCGTCGCTCTCGCGCAGCACGCCCATTTCGGGGAGGCCAGCCTTGCGGCGTGCCATGATATCAGGGTGCTGCTCGGTGACGATATACTGGTGCTCGACCGGCACGACCGGGATGTCGAGCCCGACCATTTCGCCCGTCTGGCGTGCGAAGCTGCCGGTGGCGGAAACAACATGCTCGCAGGTGATCTCGCCCTGGTCGGTCGTGACGACCCACTCGCCATTGGCCTTCTGGGTGATGCCCGTCACGGTCGTGTTGCGGTAGATCGTCGCGCCGCGCTGGCGGGCACCCTTGGCGAGCGCCTGGGTGAGGTCGGCCGGCTGGATATAACCGTCTGCCGGGTGCTGGATGGCGCCAAGCACTCCGGTCATGTCTGCCAGCGGCCAGATCGCCTTGACCTCGTCGGGACTCAGGAAATTGACCTCGACGCCAATCGTCTTCGCAACGCCGGCGTAGTACTTGTATTCGTCCATGCGGTCGCGCGTGGTGGCGAGGCGGATGTTCGAAACGTTGGAAAAGCCGACATTCAACTCGGTCTCGGCCTCCAGCGAGGGGTAGAGATCGACCGAGTACTGGTGCAGCTTGCCCACCGAGTACGAGAGGTTGAACAGCGGCAACAGGCCTGCGGCATGCCACGTGGAGCCGGAAGTGAGCTCCTTGCGCTCGATAAGGACGCAGTCGCTCCAGCCCAGCTTGGCAAGGTGATAGAGCGTGCTGACGCCCACCACGCCGCCGCCAATGACCACTACCCGCGCTGTCGTCTTCATCTCGCCCTCGGCTTTCGAATTTCTATATCAGGCATCCGATATGCCAGCCAAGCGCCCGCGGCTGAACCGCTCATTGCAGCCATCGCAAAGACTAATGCAGAGTATTAGGTACAACTAGCCAACAGGTACCGGTAGTTTCGCAAGGCTGTGCGCGCCCCAAACCACCAGCGCGCAGGCCGCGAGCGCCAACCAAGGCAGCACTCCTGCCCGTTTTACCGCCGCGCTCTCGGCAAAATCCTCGGACAGCGCCGCCGGAAACACGCCCTTGTCCTGCACGTAGTGCCGGAAGGCGAATACCGGCAGAATGAGCAGCACACCGATGAGGCCATTGCGCAGCGTGCCCGCACCATAGACGTCCGCCCCCGCTCCCATGAAGGCCATGTTGACGAAGCCCAGCACCGCGCCAAGGCCCAGCAGCCAGGTAGGGCAGCGGAAAGGGCGCTCCCAGCCTGCGCGGTCCATGCGGTGAATCCAGCCCGATTGCAGGTTGAGGAAGTTGAAGGCCATGTAGCAGACGTTGCTGATCATCAGCACCGCGAAATAGTCCGAGGCCATGAGCAGCACGAGGTTGAAGGCAAGGTCGGTCCACATCGCCGCAGTCGGCGCGCCGTGGCTGTTCACCCGGCCGAGGTATCTGGGCAACCAGCCATCGACCGCCGCCTGGTAGAGCGTGCGCGAAGAGCCCATCATCGAGGTCATCACGATAAGCAGCAGCGAGAGGATGAGCATCGCGATGAACAGGTTGGCGACTACGACCGCTCCGCCAGCAGTCACGCCCAGCCCCTTGGTCACGATGCTCGCCAACGCCAGTGCCACGCCTGAGCCATCGCCAATGCGCGGGTCCATCATCGCCTCAAGCCCCAGCGAGGCCTGAAACGCCAGCGGCACCAGCGCGAAAATCACGATGCACAGGATACCCGATGCGATCAGCGCACGCGGGGTATCCTTCGCCGGGTTCCTGAACTCGCGGGTATAGCACACCGCCGTCTCGAACCCGTAAGTCGACCAGCCCGCACCGAACATCGCGGCGGCCATCAGCGTGAGCCCATAGCCGTCCCACGTGCCGAAATGCGCATGCCCAGCTACATCGCGCACCAGCGGCAGCAGCGGGAACAGGTTCTTCGTGGGCAGATCGCCAGTCATCAGCGGGACAAGGCCGACAAGGATGAGCGGCGCAAGGCAGGCAATGCCAAGGATCTTCTGCGCATTGGCCGCCTTGGCCGCGCCGCCGTGCTGCAAGGCAAAAGTCAGCAGCAGAAACGCCGTCCCGATGATCGAGACGGCATTGATGCGCAGCGTCAGCTTGTCGCGGATGAAGCCCAGATCGAGCAACGTGATATGCCAGGTGTTGATCACAGAGTCGGGCGCAAACAGGCTCGCCATGATGTAGCCCGCCGCCAGACTGGTGCCCAAGGTCAGCACCGGCGACCATGCCAGCCAGTTGCACCACACCGAAATCGGCGCGACGAACTTGGAATAGGGCAACCACGCAGCCGCGCCATAAACCGATGCCCCGCCCGATTTGTGCGGATAGAGCCCGGCAATCTCGGCGTAGACGAAGCTTTGCAGGAACCCCATGGTGATCGAAACAATCCAGATCACCCAGCTTGGCTGGCCGATCATTGTCGCGATCCCGCCGATTGTCAGCAGAACGCCCGCCGGAACGCCGCTCGAGGCCCAGAACGCACCTTTCCAATCGAGCGAACGATGAAGCTGCGCGCTTTCCTCGATCATCGCGACATCGGCGATCGCAGTGCCACTCATCGTTGGCTGGTCTCCCAGTTCGGGGCGACAAAGTAGGGCGCGTTGGACGGCGCAAGGAGCGGCTTGCCGAGAATATGATCCGCCCCCTTTTCGCCGATCATGATCGTCGGCGCGTTGAGGTTGCCAGTGGTGACCGAGGGCATCACCGAGCTGTCCACCACGCGCAGACCCTCAACGCCGATCACGCGCAGCTCGGGATCGACCACAGCGAAGGGATCATCCACTGCGCCGATCTTGCAGGTGCACGAAGGGTGGTACGCGCTCTCGACCTTCTGGCGGATGAAAGCGTCGATCGCTTCATCGCTGGTCACGTCCGCACCCGGCTGGATCTCGCGCCCGCGCCACGGCGCGAACGCCGGCTGCTGGAAGATCTCGCGCGTCAGCCGCACGCAGGCGCGCATTTCCTCAATGTCGTCCGGATGGCTGAGGTAGTTGAAGCGGATCACCGGCTTGTCGTTCGGGTCTGCGCTGCGCAGCGTGACCGAGCCCCGGCTCTTCGAACGCATCGGGCCGACATGAGCCTGAAAACCGTGCTCGCTCGCCAGCGAATTGCCGTCATAGCTCACCGCCATCGGAAAGAAATGATACTGGATATCAGGGTAGCGGATGCCCGCCTTGCTGCGGATAAAGCCGCAAGTCTCGAAGTGATTGGTCGCGCCGAGACCGGACTTCAGGAACAGCCAGCGCGCACCGACCAGCCCTTTGCCGAAGAGGTTGGCGTACTTGTAGAGCGTGACCGGTTGGGTACAGGCCATCTGGAAATAGAACTCCAGGTGGTCCTGCAGGTTGGCGCCGACGCCGGGCCGGTCTGCCACGACATCAATCCCATGCTGCGCCAATTCTGCCGCCGGGCCGATTCCTGATAGCTTCAGTAGCTGCGGCGAATTGATCGGCCCGCCTGCCAGAATGACTTCGCGGTTAGCGCGGACCACCGAGCGCTTGCCATAGCGCTCGATCTCCACGCCGACCGCGCGCCTACCCTCCATCACCACCCGCGTGGCTAGCGCATGCTGCACCACAGTGAGGTTGGGCCGCCGCATCGCCGGTCGAAGATAGGCCTTGGCCGCGCTGCAACGCTCGCCATCGCGGACAGTCATGTCCATGCGGCCGAAGCCTTCCTGCCGGTAGCCATTGACGTCATCGGTAAGGCTGTACCCAGCTTGCTGCGCTGCATCGAGCCACGCCTGGTTGAGCGGATTTTCCAGCGTGCCGTAGCGCGTATCGAGCGGGCCTTCAGCGCCGCGGTATTCATTCCCGCCCTCATCGCGCCGCTCGGCCCGCTTGAAGTACGGCAGCACCGAAGCATAGTTCCACCCCCGCGCGCCTTCGTCTTCCCAGCGCTCGAAATCGAGCGGGTTGCCCCGGATATAGACAAGGCCGTTGATCGAGGACGATCCGCCCAGCCCCTTGCCGCGCGGCGTGTGCAGCACGCGGCCATCAAGGCCCGGTTCCGGCTCGCTTTCATACTGCCAGTTCCACCGCGATGTGTTCATCGGGATGGCCAGCGCGCTCGGCATCTGGATGTAGATCGACTGATCGGAGCCGCCGAATTCGAGCACCAGCACCTTGTGCTTGCCGTCCGCCGAGAGCCGGTCCGCCAGCACGCAGCCGGCCGAACCCGCGCCGACGATCACATAGTCGAATTCCCCGTCAGTAAGGGGCATCGATCGGCTCCATCGCGACATAGACGCTCTTGAGGCGCGTGAAGTGGTGGATCGCCTCGCGGCTGTTCTCGAAGCCGAGGCCGGATTGCTTGAACCCGCCGAACGGCATCTCGACCGGGCAAATGTTGAAGGTGTTGATCCAGCACGATCCGGCATCAAGTGCGGCGATCACGCGGTGCGCGCGCGTAAGATCCATTGTGAACACGCCGGCCGCCAGACCGAACTCGGTATCGTTGGCCCGCGCGATCACTTCCTCTTCGCTATCGAATGGCAGCACCGTCATGACGGGGCCGAAGATTTCCTCGCGCACCACCGTCATGTCGTCGGTGCAGGCGGTGAAGACGGTCGGCGCGACGTAAAATCCCGCTGCCGGTACGCCTTCGGTCACACGATGGCCGCCGGTCAGGACTTCGGCACCTTCGGCCTTGCCCTTCTCGATATAGCCCATGACCTTGTTGAGGTGCGCTTCGGAGATCAGCGAGCCCATCTGTGTCGCAGGGTCGATCGGATCGCCGAGCTTGATGCGTTCGGTGCGCGCTTTCAGGCTGGCAAGAAACTGCGACAGGATGCTGCGCTCGACAAACACGCGCGTGCCGTTCGAGCAGACTTCACCGGCCGAATAGAAATTCGCCAGATGCGCGCCCGAAACCGCGTTCTCGATATCGGCGTCGGCGAACACGATGAGCGGCGATTTGCCGCCCAGTTCCAGCGTCACGTTCTTGAGCGTCGCGGCCGCGCCGGCCATGATCCGCTTGCCCGTCGGCACGCTACCGGTGAGCGAAACCTTGGCGATGCCCGGATGCTCGGTAAGCAGCGCACCCGTCTCGCCAAAGCCGTGCAGCACCTGAAACAGCCCATCTGGCAGCCCGGCTTCGCGGTAGATCTTCTCGACCTCGATCGCGGTCAGCGGAGTCTGTTCCGAAGGCTTGAAGATGATCGCATTCCCGCAGGCGAGCGCCGGGGCCGATTTCCAGCAGGCGATCTGGATCGGATAGTTCCAGGCGCCAATCCCGGCACAAACCCCCAGCGGCTCGCGCCGGGTATAGCCGAAGGCGGCGGGGCCAAGATCGAGGTGCTCACCCGCAATCGTCGGTGCGACGCCGGCAAAGAATTCGAGACAATCCGCGCCGGAGACGACATCGACCACCAGCGTTTCCTGGATCGGCTTGCCGGTATCACGCGTCTCGATCGCGGCCAGCTCGTCGTTGCGCTCACGCAGGATATCGGCTGCCCGCCGCAGGATGCGCCCGCGTTCGGTGCCCGTGCGCTTCGCCCATTCCTTCTGCGCCGCCGCCGCCTGGGCAACCGCCGCATCGACGTCCGCCTTCCCGGCTATGGGCAGCGTAGCCAGCACTTCGCCGGTGGCCGGATTGATTGTCTGGAAGGTGTTCGTCATCGTTGTTCCAAATTGAAGGAAGCCCCCCTCCATCAGCCCTGCGGGCTGCCACCTCCCCATTTGCACTTCGTGAAAATGAGGAGGACCAGCTTGATCCTCTCCATTTTCGTCGAAGACGCAAATGGAGAGGTGCCCGCCGCAGGCGGGTCGGAGGGGTTCGCCTGCCCTACTTACTTCCCGAAGTGCCACACCGCATTCACGCCCCAGGTACGCGGCTTGCCGTAAACGCCAAGCACATCGCCCCAATAGGCCGAACCATCGAAGGCATAAGTGCGGTACCGGCGCTCGAACACGTTATTCACGAACACCGCGAGATCGACGTTGCTGCCCTTCGGCGTCAACCCCACGCGCACGTTCTCGACGTGGTAGGCCTTTTCGCGCTCGACCGGCGCGCACATCACCGAGAAGCAGAACTTGCCGGTGTAGAGCCCGTCTGCCTGCAGCGAAGCACGGCCGATGCCGGTTTCAAACTCGTAGCGGATCAGCGCATTGCCCGAGAAGCCGGGGGCTTGCGGCAGGTTGCTCGTCTTGACCGTCACACCGTCAGGCAGCAGCACATTCTTTACTTCGCTATCCTGCACCGCGCCCGAAAGCTGCAGCGTCAGGCCCGGAATCGGATGGCTGGTGATGTCCGCCTCGATGCCCTTGATCGTGGCCGGCAGGTTGCGGACCACCTGCGCCGCGAAGACCTGCACGAAGGCCTGATAGTTCTTGTAGTCGTAGTAGAACGCCGCAAGGTTGAACTGCGTATTCCCGGGCAGCTTTGCCTTCAGGCCCACTTCGTAGGCATTGAGCGTTTCCGGCCGATAGGGAATATTGTTGATCGTATCGATCAGCTGGGTCGGGAACGGCGTGCCGGTCGAGAACGTGAACCCGCCCGACTTCGACCCACGGTTGTAGCTCGCATAGATCAGCGTATCAGGCGTCGGCTTGTAATCGATTTCCGCGCGGGCCGTTACGCCGCTGAAGCTGGGCGTCGCAGCCGCCGGCGTCACGGTGATGCTGGAAGGAAGCCCACTCTTGTAGCTCCAGCTTGCCGGGTTGTTCGCCGTCCCGGGGCTCACGTCGTTGTACGAAATGTCGTCCGGCCCGAAATGAAGCGACAGCGCGTAAGGGCCGACAGGCGATTCCGCAGTGTAGTCGCCGCGCTTCTTGTCGTGCCAGTACCGCAGACCGCCGATCAGCTTCCACTGATCGCTGATCTTGAATTCGTCCTGCGCGAAGAAGGCGAAGCTTTCGGTGCGCTGGGTGAAGCGAACGCGCGGATCATAGCCATCGAAAGGCGTGGCATATTTTGCGCGGAACTTGCCATCGATGATCATGCCGAAGCCGCCGATGGTCAGGTAGTTGCTGCCAAACGTGGCCGCAGCGCGCAGTTCCTGCGTGTACTGGTTGGTCCGGGCGTCCTGATAGAACACCGTGCCGCTTTCGTAGCAGGTCACGCTCTGCGCCGGTGCCGGGCACGGCCCGGGCGCGCGCGGTGCGCCGAATTCGACGTAGGGCAGTTCGGGCTGGCCATCGCCGCTCTCGATGTAGAACTTCTTGAGGTGCGTGTAATCGGTGATCGAGGTCACGTCGAACGCGCCAAGCTTGGCATCGAGCCGCAGCGAGGCGCCGAACACGTTGCGATCGACATAGGCATCGCCGGTGCCGGCCGTGCGCCAGGGATTGCCGCCCTGCGAAGGCGTGATCGAGGGGTTCTTGTAGCCACTGCCGGTGGTGCCGACGGTACCCCAATAAGCGCAGGCATCGTTCTCGCCGAGGAATTCGCCCTGGAACTGCGCATTCGGGCAGGCGGGCGCAAGCGTGTAGACGCCGGCCTGGCGCTCCTTGTCCGCTTGCGTGTAGCGCACCGTCAGCTTGGCTTTGAAGTCGCTGCTCGGCTCCCACTTCAGGATGCCGCGCAGCGCCCAGTGGTTGTCCGCGCCGCGATCCGGCTGGCCGGGCGTGATGTTCTTGAGATAGCCGTCGTCACGCGAATACTGGCCCGCGATGCGCGCCGTAAGGGTGTCAGACAGGGCGCCCGAAAGCGCGCCTTCGAGGATCGTCTGGTTGTAGCGGCCGTAGGTCGCCGAAAGATACCCGTCGAGATCCTTGGTCGGCTGGGCAGAAATGAACTGCACCGCGCCGCCCGTGGCGTTGCGGCCAAACAGCGTGCCCTGCGGCCCGCGCAGAGCCTCCACGCGCGCAAGGTCAAACACCGGGAAGCTCGCCGTGGTGATCGACGAGGTATAGCTGTCGTCCTGGTAGACCGCGACCGGCGGTTCCTGCTGATCGCCATAGTCGTTCTGCGAAACGCCGCGGATATTGTAGACGACCTGGCTCGAGCCATAGGCATTGAACTTGAGATTGGGGATCGCCCGCACGACGTCGGTCGCGTTGGTGATGTTGAGTGCCTTGATGTCCTTGGCGCCGACTACGCTCACCGCGATGCCGACATCGTTGGCCTTCTGCTCGCGGCGCTGTGCGGTGACGACGATCTCGCCGGCCTGCTCGGGTGTCGCGGCGGATTGCGCTTCCTGCGCAAAGGCCGGTGCCGCCAAAAGGCCCAGCGCAAGACCTGCAAGTGCCGTGCCCGCCAGCATCGCGCGGCGGATGGTGCTCATGTCCGTCATGTTCATGTTCTTTCTCCCCGGAGGACAGCGTCCCTCCCGCTTCTCCAGAAGCGCAAAGGAGTGCCTCAAGCCTCGGGCACGCGCAAGCACGCGCCGTGCACAGCAAACCGAACGCTTCGGGCCGATGCCAAACGGCAACAAGCATTTCAATAGCTTAGGGATCAAGTCGCTATATCAAAGCGGATTATAATTTCCATTAGATGTTGGAATGCCATGGTTTGCCCTTTTCACCCCTCCAGAAACAGCTCAGCGGCCGCATCGATGATCGCATCGGTATCAAGGCGGTAGGTGCGGTAGAGATCGGGCAAGTCGCCGGTCTGGCCGAAACGGTCAACGCCAAGCGGGCTTACCCGCATGCCCTTCACCGCCCCTAACCATGAAAGGGCGGAGGGCGATCCGTCGATCACCGTCACCAGCCCCGCTCCCGGCGCGAGCGCGCCCAGCAGCGTGTCGATATGGCTGGGCTGCGGCTTCCTGCCAGTCCAGCGCGCGGCACGGCGCGCCGACCAGCCCCGGTGGAGCAGATCGGGTGACGTCACGTTGAGCAGCCCCATACCCGGCAAGTCTTCGCGCAAGGCCTCCCAAGCCGCCAGCGCTTCCGGCGCAATCGCCCCGGTGAACACGATAGCCGCTTCCGCACCCGGTGCGGGCCGCTTGAGCCAGTAGGCGCCCTTGAGCGCATCGGCTTCCCAGCTCTCATCCTCGCGCAAGACTTGCGCAATCGAGCGGGTGCTCAGCCGCAGGTAAACCGACGCACCGTCGGGCTTCTGCATATGGTCAAAGGCATGGCGCATCAGCAGGGCGACTTCATCTGCATACGCCGGTTCGAAATAATCGAGGTTCGGCTGCCCCATCCCGATCAGCGGCGTGTTGATCGATTGGTGCGCGCCGCCTTCCGCTCCCAGCGTCAGCCCCGATGGTGTGCCGACGAGCAGGAACCGTGCGTCCTGGTAACAGCCATAGTTCAGCGCATCGAGCCCGCGCGCGATGAAGGGATCGTAGACCGTTCCCACCGGCAGCAACCGCGTCCCGAAATGCGGCGCGGAAAGGCCGAAGGCGGCGAGCACGAGAAAGAAATTGGTCTCGGCAATCCCCAGCTCGACATGCTGACCAGCCGTATTGCCCACCCACTTCTGTGCCGATGGAATGCGCGCGGCCTGAAACACGTCCTTCAATTCGCCCCGGCGGAAAAGGCCCCGCCGGTTGACGAAGCCGCCAAGGTTGGTCGTCTGCGTCACATCAGGCGCGGTCGTCACGATGCGATCACCCAGCGGATCGCCGGGCCGCGCGAGGTCCATCAGGATGCGCCCGAACGCAGACTGCGTCGATTGCTCCTCGCCTTCTGGCACCGGCAGCCGCGCCGGGACCGGGATGGCAGGCGGGCTATGCTCGGCAGGCTTCACCGCCAACGCACTGCGCTCGACGAAGGCCTTGAGTTCTGCCGCCAGATTGTCACCCAGCCCGCCCCAGGGCTCCCATTCCGCGCCTTCGGCAATGCCCATGCTCGTGCGCAGACCTTCGATCTGCGCGGTGTTCATCATGCCCGAATGGTTGTCCTTGTGGCCCGCCAGCGGCAGGCCATAGCCCTTGACGGTATAGGCGATGAACAGCGTCGGCCTGTCGTCATCCGCCTGCGCAAAGGCCTCGACCAGCGTTTCGGCGCAGTGTCCGCCAAGGTTGGTCATCAGCTGCGCGAGAGCGGCATCGTCAAAGCTCTCGATCAGCGCACGGGTCTTGGGCTGGTCGCCCAGATCCTTCATCAGCCGCTCGCGCCATGCCGAGCCGCCCTGATAGGTAAGCGCAGCAAACTCGGCGTTCGGGCAATTGTCGATCCAGTCCTCCAGCGCCGCCCCGCCAGGCCTTGCAAACACCGCCTTCTGCAGCTTGCCGCTCTTCAGCGTGATCACCCGCCACCCGCAGGTCTCGAAGATATCGTCGAAGCGGCGGAACATGCGGTCCGCTGTCGTGGCGTCCAGCGACTGGCGGTTGTAGTCGACCACCCACCAGCAATTGCGGATGTCGTGTTTGTAGGCCTCGATCAGGCACTCGTAGATATTGCCCTCGTCAAGCTCGGCATCGCCCATCAACGCGATCATCCGCCCCGCATCGGCCTCGCTCATATGGCCCTGTGCGATGCAGTAGTCCTGCACGAGGCTGGCAAAGGCGGTGATCGCGACACCCAGACCGACCGAGCCTGTCGAAAAATCGACCGGGATCTGGTCCTTGGTCCGCGAGGGATAGCTCTGCATGCCGCCAAGGCCGCGGAAGCGCTGGAGCTGCTCAAGCGACTGGTTGCCGAGCAGATAGTGGATCGCATGGAGCAGCGGCCCGGCATGCGGCTTCACCGCCACCTTGTCCTGCGGCCGCAACGCATGGAAATAGAGCGCTGCCATGATGGTTGACATCGAGGCGCAGCTCGCCTGGTGCCCGCCCACCTTCATCCCGTCGCGCTTGATGCGGATGTTGTTGGCATTGTGCACCGTCCACGCCGAAAGCCAGCGTAGCCGCGCATCAAGCGCCTCGATGGCAGGGACCAGTTGGACGCGGGAATCGGCAAGCGTGGCGGTCATGGCAGGTTTTCGAATCCGTCATGGAAATGGAGCGCTGAAATATAGCGCGGCACGCAAAGCAGCGTCTTGCGAACTTTGCCCCATACGGGCAGACTATTGGCATAATCTGCCAATTCAGGCAGCATGAGCAAATGATAATGCCAGATACCGATCTCGACGCGATTGACCGCAAGATCCTTCGCCGCCTCCAGCAGAACGGCCGTCTCACCAACCAGCAGCTCTGCGAGGATGTCGGGCTCAGCCCCAGCCCGTGCCTGCGCCGTGTGCGTGCATTGGAAGAACGCGGTGTGATCTCAGGCTATGTCGCGCTGGTCGAGCCCGAGACCATCGGTCTGCCCGTCAACGCCTTCGTGCGCATCCGCCTCGATCAGCAGGACGACCACCACCTCGCGACCTTCGAAAGCGCGGTCGCAGAGTTTCCCGAAGTGATGGACTGCTACCTGATGACCGGCGAGGCCGACTACCAGCTGCGCGTCCTTGTCCCCTCGCTCGCCGCTTTCGAGGACTTTCTGCGCAAGCGCCTGACGCGGATCGCAGGCGTAGCGCAAGTCACCACCAGCTTCGCCCTGCGCCCCATTGTCAACCGGACGGCGCTGCCGGTTCCTGACTGATACCCTTCAAATCGACAGCTATCCGCCTAACCCCTTCCCTTAACCGCTCGATCGATTACACGGTTGCCAAGCAACGAAACCAACGCCTGAAAGCCCGCACACCCATGTACAACCTGCTCTCCGGCATCACGGTGATCGAGGTCTCCTCCTTCGTCGCTTCGCCGACCATCGGGCTCTATCTCGCCCAGTTCGGGGCCGAAGTGATCCGCGTCGACCAGATCGGCGGCGGGCAGGATTTCAAGCGCTGGCCGCTCACCCCCGAAGGCCATTCGCTATCGTGGGAAAACCTCAACCGCGCCAAGAAGAGCGTCGCGCTGGATCTTGCCAAGCCTGAGGGCCGTGCGGTGCTCACCCAGCTGATCCAGAAGGTCGGCTCGCTCATAACCAATCTCCCCGTGGGGGGCTTCCTCGCGCATGAGAAGCTGGCTGCCGGCCGGCCAGACCTCATCACCGTGCGAGTCATGGGCTGGCCAGACGGCGCCATCGCGCTGGATTACACCGCCAACGCTGTAGTCGGCTATCCGGCGCTCACTGGCACTCTGGCTGATCCCTCACCCGTCAACCACGTCCTCCCCGCCTGGGATCTGCTGACCGGAGCCTACGGCGCCTTCGCGCTCGTCTCCGCGCTGCGCCGCCGCGACGAAACGGGCCTTGGCGGGGAAGTGCGCCTCCCCCTCACCGATATCGCCATGGGTTCCGCCGCCAATCTCGGCCGCGTTGCGGAAGTGCTGCAATCGGGTGAGGACCGCGAGCGCCTCGGCAACGGCGTTTATGGCACCATCGGCCGCGATTTCGTGACCTCGGATGGCGTGCGCGTGATGATCGTCGCGATCAACGAACGCCAGTGGCAGGGCCTGGTCCGCGCGCTCGGGCTCGCAGCCCCGCTCGCGGAACTGGAAGCCCGCCACGGCGCCACCTTCACCGGCGACGATGGCGTGCGCTACCGGCACCGCGATGCGATCTACGCCCTGATCGACAGTGCCATTGCCCCGCTGTCCCACGCGGCGCTCGCCGAGAAGCTTGATGCGAATGGCGTCACCCACGGCCCCTACAAGACCATGCCCGAAGCCGTGCAGGATCCGCGCCTTGTCGGCGAAAACCCGATGTTCCAGCACACGGCGGACAATCCCAGCGGCTTTGCCTATCCTGCCGCCGGCGCCTTCGCCACCTTCCCCGGCCTCGATCGCCGCACGCCCGCCCCTGCCCCGGTGCTGGGGGCCGATACGCGCGACGTGCTAGCCCGCCACCTCGCCCTCGATCCCCAAGCCATAGACCAGCTCCTCGCAGCCGGCATTGCAGGAACCCCCGCATGACCAGACTGACCCGTGCCGCCATTTGCGCACCCATCCGCACCGCCGTCGGCAAGTTCGGCGGCAGTCTCGCCGATCTCAACGCCGGCCAGCTTGGCGCGGTGATCCTCAAGGCCCTGATGGAGCGGACGAAGATCGACCCAGCGCGCGTCGACGATGTTGTATTCTCGCAGGGCTATGGCAATGCCGAAGCCCCCGCCATCGGCCATTGGTCTTGGCTCGCCGCCGGGCTCCCGCTCGAAGTTCCCGGCTACCAGCTCGATCGCCGCTGCGGCTCGGGCCTGCAGGCGGTGATCAACGCCGCGATGATGGTGCAGACCGGCCAGTCCGATGTCGTCGTCGCGGGCGGCGTCGAGTCCATGTCGAACGTCGAATACTACACCACCGAAGGCCGCCGCGGTACGCGCGCGGGCGGATTGATGCTGCATGACCGCCTGACGCGGGGCCGCCTGATGTCGCAGCCGATCGAGCGCTTCGGCGCGATCTCGGGCATGATCGAGACCGCCGAGAACCTGGCGCGCGACTACGGCATCAGCCGCGAAGCCTGCGACGCCTATGCCGTACGCAGCCACCAGCGCGCCGCCGCCGCATGGGCAAACGGCCTGTTCGACGATGAACTCGTCCCTGTCGCCATCCCCCAGAAAAAGGGCGATCCAAAGATCTTCGCGCATGATGAAGGCTACCGCGCCGATGCCACAATGGAATCGCTGGGCGCACTGAAAGCCCTGGAGGCGAAAAACATCCCCGGCGCAGTCGTTACCGCCGGCAACGCCAGCCAGCAAAACGACGCGGCCGCTGCCTGCCTCGTCGTCGCCGAACACAAACTGGAAGAGCTCGGCCTCGAACCCATCGCGTGGTTCCATTCGTGGGCGGCAGCGGGCTGCGATCCCGCGCGCATGGGCATTGGCCCGGTCCCGGCTGTGGAGCGACTGTTCGCGCGCACTGGCCTCAGCTGGGACGACATCGACCTTGTCGAACTCAACGAAGCCTTCGCGCCGCAAGTCCTTGCCGTGCTCAAGGGCTGGGGCTGGAGCGATGACGACAGCCGCCATGATGTGCTCAACGTCAATGGCTCGGGCATCTCGCTCGGCCACCCCATTGGTGCGACGGGCGGACGTATCCTTGCCAACCTGACGCGCGAACTGGTGCGCCGCAATGGCCGCTTCGGCCTTGAAACCATGTGCATTGGCGGCGGACAGGGCATCGCTGCGGTGTTCGAACGAGCAGCCTGATATGGACTTGAGGACGCCGCTTGATGCGGCCATTACCTATCGCGAAGCGGCTCGCACCGCGCTCGCCCAGCGCCTCGCCAACCGCCCGGTCGATGCCGAGCAGCGCGCCGCGCACGGATTCGCCTGGATCGCCACCAGCGTCGCCGCACTCGAGGCCATCGCCGCGTGGGCGGAGGCGGGCAGCGGCGCAAATCCGCTCGACGGCATGGTTGCAGAGCTCGCATTTGCTGAAACGCTGGGGCAGCTCAGCGGCGCACTGCTCATGGGCCCTGCCGAAATGTTGCGCCCCGCAGACCTTGACCTCACCGCGCAGGCCCGCGCCCTCGCCGATGCTGCAGCACCATTGCTTGAGGCCGATCTTGCCGAGACACGTGCTGCACTTGCCGCAGCGCTGGCCGAAGGGCACTGGCCCAGCGAAACCTTCCACGACGAAGCGCTCGATGAAATCCGCGCGCAGTACCGCCGCTTCACCGATGCCGAGATCATCCCCCACGCGCACAAGTGGCACCTCGCCAACGCACTGATTCCCGATGACACCGTGCAGGCCATGGCCGCGCTCGGCACCTTCGGCGTGTGCATCCCGGAGGAATTCGGCGGCCTCGGCCTCGGCAAGCTCGTGATGTGCCTCGTCAGCGAGGAACTCTCGCGCGGGTGGATTGGCGCAGGCTCGCTCGGCACCCGTTCGGAGATTGCGGGCGAGCTTATCATGCTCGGCGGCACCGAGGCGCAGAAGGCGCACTGGCTGCCTCGCATCGCCAGCGGTGATACGCTCCCGGTCGCCGTGTTTACCGAGCCCGACACCGGTTCCGATCTCGGCTCCCTCACCACCCGCGCTGCGCAGGACGATAGCGACGACTGGGTGATCCACGGTGCCAAGGCCTGGATCACCCACGCCGCCCGCTCCGACGTGATGACCCTCCTTGTCCGCACACAGCCCGATACGCCGGGCTATGCCGGTCTTTCGATGCTTCTCGTCCCCAAGCCGCGCGGGACGGAAGACCATCCATTTCCGGCGGACGGCATGACCGGCAGTGAGATCGAAGTTCTCGGCTATCGCGGCATGCGCGAATATGCGCTGCAATTTGACGGCATGCGCGCGCCGGCCGAAGCCCTGCTCGGCGGCAAGCAGGGCGCGGGTTTCAAGCAGCTGATGCAGACATTCGAAGGCGCCCGCATCCAGACCGCCGCGCGCGCCGTCGGCGTTACCCGCCGCGCGCTGGAACTGGGGCTCGACTATGCCTTGCAGCGCAAGCAGTTCGGGCAGCCGCTCATCAATTTCCCCCGAGTGGCAGACAAGCTTGCGGTGATGCTCTCCGAATACGTGACCGCCCGCGAACTCAGCTATGCCGCCGCGCGCGCCAAGGATGCCGGCCGCCGCTGCGATATCGAAGCCGGTATGGCGAAGCTCCATGCCGCGCGCGCCGCCTGGACCGCCGCAGACGCCGCACTCCAGATCCACGGCGGCAACGGCTACGCGCTCGAATACGAAATCAGCCGCGTGCTGTGCGATGCGCGCATCCTCTCGATTTTCGAAGGTGCCGCAGAAATCCAGGCGCAAGTCATCGCACGCGGCCTGATGGCGGGGCGCGGCTGATGGCGGATTACACACCATGGATCGGCCGCGAGGAACTGCGCCACGACATCCTCACGCCCGGCCTCCTCGCTCGCTGGTGCGCCGCACTCGACCGCGACGTGCCTGATGACCGGACCGCGCCCCAAGGTCTCCACTGGTGCCTTTGCACTCCCGATGCGCCCACCGCCGCCTTGGGGCCGGACGGACACCCGAAGCGCGACGAAAGCCCCGCCAGCTTGCTCCCTCCGCTCACGCTCGAACGGCGCATGTGGGCAGCGGGCGCGGCGGAATTCATCGCTCCAATTCCCGCTGGCGCTGCGATCGAACGCCGCTCGCGCGTTGTCTCGATTGCCGAAAAGCAGGGCGGCACCGGCGCTCTGGTGTTCGCCGAGCTGGCCCACGAAACTTTTGCAGACGAGGCACTTGCCGTCCGCGAAACCCAGACGCTCGTCTACCGCGATGCCCCGCCCCGCGGCAGCCCGCCTGCTCCGCCACCGCTTGGCGATAGCCGCTTCGATCACACCGAATGGGAGGCGGCACGCGAAGTGCTGCCCACTCCGGCCCTGCTGTTCCGGTACTCGGCGCTGACCTTCAACACCCACCGCATCCACTACGACCATCCCTATGCAATCGGCGTCGAGGGCTATCGCGGCCTCGTCGTGCACGGCCCACTGATCGCCACCTTGCTGCTCGATCTCGCCCGCCGCACGCTGGGAGCGGAAGCGGCACTGGCAAAATTCAGCTTCCGTGCCGTCTCCCCCGGCGTGGCTGATGAGCCACTGTATCTCGCCTTGAAGCACGACGACGGTGGCCTCATCCTCGCCGCTCACGCCGCCGATGGCCGCCAGATCATGTCCGCGAAGGCCGCGCGACGGGCGTGAGCCGCTTCGGCCTGCTCGGCGCCACCGGCAAGATTGGCCGGGCGACCGCGCAGGCGCTGGTCGATACCTGGCACGAAGTCGTCGCGATGGTTCGCCGCGCCGCCGCCCGGCGTAACCCAGCGCATCGCCGACACTGCCGATCCTGTCAGCCTCATGCAGGACGGCTTCGCCGGTGAACATTTTGATGCTGTCGTCTCCTGCATCGCGTCGCGAACCGGTACGCCAAGCGAGGCATGGTCCATCGACCACAAGGCCCACAGCAATGCACTCACGCTGGCCCAGCGCTGCCGAGCGCAGCATTTCGTTCTGCTCTCGGCGATCTGCGTGCAGAAACCGCTCCGCGCCTTCCAGCAGGCCAAGCTTGCCTTCGAGGCCGAGCGCTGCAACAACGTGCTCCCGATTGGCGGACCCGGGTCGGCGTTCACGCCGCGCGATCAGGGCGAAGCGCTTTTCGCGCTGACCGGCGCGCTCTTCCTTCTTGCGCTTGCCGCGCACTCGGTCTGGCCCCACGCGCCGGACAAGCCGCGCGAAGCACTGGAAGTGGCCTATCCCGGCGAATACCGGCAGGTTCTCGGCCAGCGCACGCGGTTCCTTGATACCGACCCGCGCGACGCCCCGGCGCTGATCCTGCTCCACGGCTTCGGCTCGAGCCTTGATACCTGGTAGCCCTGGACAACGGCACTGTCGGCGAAGTACCGCGTCATCCGGCTCGACTTGCCCGGCTATGGCCTTATCGGCCCCGATACCACCGGCGACTACAGGGATGCGCGGACGCTGCTCATCCTCGAAGCGCTGATGAACCACCTCGGCATTGGGCGTGCCACCTCTATCGGAAACTCGCTGGGCTGCCGCTTCGCTTCACCCGTTCAAGCGTTTTCTCGCGCAATAACGTCGCAGCAAGCGCACATACGGCGAGCGCGTCCGCCGCGCACGCAGAAGCGCCAAAGCTTCAGGCGAAAACTGCAACTGCCGTTGCGCAAAATGCCCGGTAGCGGCTTGACGAAGTGAACGTTCCCAGATAGGTGAACGTTCACAATCGGCACTCAACCGGACAAAGCGCCGGATTTCAGGGGGAAGAATCGCAATGAAAGCATCGCGCAAGCCTGCCTATGCCCACCTCATGCTGGGGGCCTCGGCAGCCGCACTCGCTCTCACCGCGCAGCAGGCCGTAGCGCAGGAAGTCGCGCCGCAGACCGCCAGCAGCGATGAGCAGACCCAACCCATCATCGTCACCGGCATCCGCGCCTCGCTGCAAGGCTCGCTTGGCATCAAGCGCGATGCCACTGGCGTCGTGGACGCGATCTCGGCGCTCGATATCGGCAAGTTCCCTGATACGAACCTTGCAGAATCACTTCAGCGCATCACCGGCGTCTCGATTGACCGCAACAGCGGTGAAGGCTCGACCGTCACCGTTCGCGGCTTCGGCGCCGACTATAACCTCGTGCTGCTCAACGGCCGCCAGATGCCGACCTCGACGCTGGGTGACGGCAACAGCGCGCCGTCAAGCCGCAGCTTCGATTTCGGCAACCTTGCTTCCGAAGGGATCGCCGGGGTCGAAATCTACAAGTCGGGTCGTGCCACGCTGGCGACGGGCGGCATCGGTTCGGTCATCAACATCAAGACGGCAAAGCCGCTCGATCGTCCGGGCTTCCACGGCTCGATCGGCGTGAAGGGCGTCTATGACACCTCGCGCTTCGAGAACAAGACGGTCACCCCTGAAGTTTCGGGCATCATCAGCGATACCTTTGCCGATGGCCGCATCGGCATCCTGATCAGCGGTTCTTATCAGGACCGCAAGGGCAGCCAGGCCGGCTTTGCCGCGGGCTGGCGCGAAGGCTACAAGGGCGACGAGAACAACTGGGGCTCGCTGCCGCCCGCTGGCGCTCCCAATGTCACCAATCGCCCTGGCCCGAACGACGTCTATCAGGTGACCCAGAACGCCGGGTACGATTTCACCACGTTCCGCCGCCAGCGCTACAACGGCCAGGCGGTGCTGCAGGTGAAGCCGACCGACACGCTGCTTGCCACCGTGGACTACACCTTCTCGCAGAACACCGTCGATGCGCGCACCAACAGCATCGGCGTGTGGTTCAACCACGGCGACACCACCAGCAGCTGGACCGATGGCCCTGCCGCCGGACCCAACTTCTACGCCGAAAATTTCGGCGCCGACAACAACGGCGTCTACAACAAGGATTTGGCGATCACCGGCGCCGTCGCGGCCAATCGTTCGATCAACCGCTCGATCGGCGGCAACCTCAAGTGGGATGGTCCGGGCGGGCTAAAGCTCGAACTCGATGGCCACCATTCGACTGCGGAAAGCAAGCCGACCTCGCCCTATGGCAGCGGCATTGCGGTGGGCAGCGCGATCTATGGCGTGCAGAGCCAGAAGGTCGATTTCACTCACCAAATTCCGGTCATCTCGGTGACCATGGCACCGGGCTCGGAAATCACTGCGGCAAATATCCGCCCGGCCGGCAACGCCTTCCGCAATGCCTACTTCCGCGACGAGATCAACGAAGGCTCTTTCCACGGCCACTACGATTTTGATGCCTCGTTTATCGACAGCCTCGATTTCGGCGTGACCTATACCGAGAACAAGGTCCATTCAGCCTTCGGCGTGATCCAGAACGACACCTGGGGCGGCACGCTGTCGGCGGCCGATACACCCGACAGCATCTATACGCTGACCGACCTCCCGCATGATCTGCGCGGAGCGGAAGGTTCGAACGCAGCCGGGATCATTCCGAACTATTTCAGGATCGACACGACCTCGCTGATCAAGCTGCTCGACAGCAGTTCCTATGCGATCTGCGCCACGGCGATCGAACCGGGCACATGCCTTGCCAAGTTCACCACGGACCGGACAATCCGCGAGCGCACGTGGGCACCATACATCCAGTCGACGCATACGTTCGATCTGGGTGAAAACCCGGCCCATCTGCGGCTTGGCCTGCGCTATGAGACCACCAAGGTGTTCTCGACGGCCCAAGTGCCGATCCCGCAACGCACGGTCTGGAGCGGCGGCAACGAAACTGCAATCGACTATGGCTCGCCGCAGGTCCAATCGTCCACTTCGCTCAACGGCAGGTATCACAACTGGCTGCCCGCGATCGATTTCGATATGTCGCCGCTAAAGAACCTGAAGCTGCGGGCATCCTACAGCATCACCTTGACCCGCCCGACCTACGACAATCTGCAGGGCGGTCTATCGCTCGCCTCGCCGATCCGCATCGGTGGTAGCACCGCCTCGCAAGGCAATCCTGGCTTGCTGCCCTACAAGTCCAACAACGTCGATCTCTCGGCGGAATGGTACTATGCGCCGACGAGCTACATCTCGGTGGGCTTCTTCCACAAGGTGGTGAAGAACTTCATCCAGGATACGCAGATCAACCAGAGTGCATTCGGCCTTACCAACGCGGCAGCTGGCGCCCACGCCGCCGAAGCACGAGCCGCGCTCGGGGCGAATGCCTTGCCGGCCGATCTGTTGAACTACATCGGCAACAAGTATCCGAGCACGGTGGCTGGCCGCGATGCTGCGGGCAATGTCACCGGCATCGTCTCGCAGTCCGATGATCCGCTGGTCAACTTCATCACCACGACGAAGAGCAATTCGGATCAGCGAGACACCGTGCACGGCTGGGAATTCGCGATCCAGCATAGCTTCTGGGAGACCGGCTTCGGCACGATCCTGAACTACACCGTGGTGAAGGGCGATCACGTCTTCAACAACGCGATCCCGCACACCACCAACCAGTTCGCAGTACCCGGCGCCAGCAACAGCGCCAACGCGGTCGTCTACTACGACAAGCACGGCCTGCAGGCCCGCGTCGCCTACAACTGGCGCGCCGGGTTCTACACCGGCGGGTCGAGCGATCCTGGCTACATCAATTCCTACGGTCAGTGGGACGTGAGCGCGAGCTACGAAATCAGGAAGGGCATCACGGTCTTCGGCGAAGGGATCAACATCACCAACGCCGATCGCAAGGGCCATCTGCGCAACGATCAGATCGTTTCGTTCTCCCAGCCCGGCTATGCCCGCTGGGCGGCAGGTGCCCGCTTCACCTTCTGACCGGTTCACACCGCTACGAAGGTCCTGCATTTGCAAGAGCCGCACTGCCCTGAAGCGGTGCGGCTCTTCGCTTTGGTAACAGGCTGAGAACTGCGCTAAGGTCGCCTCACCATGAGCACCCCGGTCCAGCATATCGTCATCGTCGGCGGCGGCACCGCCGGGTGGCTCTCCGCTTGCCTGCTTGCCGCGCGGCTGCCGGGCATGCGCATCACGCTGGTCGAGGCGCCGGATATTCCGACCATCGGCGTCGGCGAAGGCACCTGGCCGACGATGCGCGAAACACTGAGCGTCATCGGCATTCCCGAGGCGGAATTTCTTGAAGAATGTGACGCTGCTTTCAAGCAAGGCTCGCGTTTCGACGGCTGGCGCGATGGCTCGGCTGATGACAGCTACCTCCACCCCTTCAGCGCACCGCCCGCAGCCGAAATGCGCGATCGGGCCGAAGCATGGCAGACTGGCCGGCGACAAGGCGCTTTTGCTGCGGCGATAACCGCGCAGCATGCCGTCTGCGCCGCAAATCTCGCCCCGCGCCAGCGCACCATGCCAGATTATGCCGGAGCGCTGAATTACGGCTATCACCTCGATGCCGGAAAATTCGCCGCGCTCCTGATGCGCCATGCCACGCAGCGGCTCGGCGTCACCCGGATTGCTGCGCAGGTTGTCAGCACCCAACGTGCAGCAAATGCCGATATTGCTGCGCTTTTGTTGCAGGATGGCACTGCGATTGCAGGCGATCTCTTCCTCGATTGCTCCGGACAGGCCGCCATTCTCATCGCGGGCGAATGCGGCGCCGGCTGGGTGGACCGCTCGGACGTCTCGTTCAATGATAGCGCGCTGGCCGTGCAGGTTCCGGTCGAACCCGGCAGCTCCATCGCCGCGCAGACGATCGGCACCGCGCACGAGGCAGGCTGGCTGTGGGACATCGGCCTCCCCGCCCGGCGCGGCATCGGCTGCGTCTATGCCTCGCGGTTCCTATCTGACGACCGCGCGGCGGAAATCCTTTCGTCCTATGTCGCCGCCAAAGTGCCCGGCGCCGATCCTGCCAGCCTCACTCCGCGCAAGCTCGCTTTCAGGACCGGCCACCGCGACCGGTTCTGGATCGGCAACTGCATTGCCATCGGCCTCTCCGCCGGGTTCATCGAACCGCTCGAAGCCTCGGCCATCGCCCTGATCGAACTGTCGCTCAAGGCAATCGCCGAGAACTTCCCGCAGAGCCGCGCCGTGATGGATATCCACGCCGCGCGCTTCAACGAACTGTTCCGCTACCGCTGGGATCGCGTGGTCGAATTCCTCAAGCTCCACTACGTGCCGAGCATGCGGACCGAACCCTATTGGCAGGCGCAGCGCGCGCCCGAGACCGTCCCGCCGCGCCTTGCCGAATGCCTTGCGCTCTGGCGTGAGCAGCCGCCGTCGGTATGGGACTTCCCTCGCGTGGACGAGATGTTCCCTGCCGCCAGCCAGCAATATGTGCTCTACGGCATGGGCCTTCCCGTCCCGCTATCCGGTGCCGCGCCCGCAGCCCCTCCCCGCCTTGCCGAAATTGCCGCCAAGGCCCGCGCACTTGCCGCCGCGCTGCCCACCGCGCGTGACTACCTCGATCGTCTCGCTGCCCAATCGGCGGCTACCAGGATACCCGCATGAGCCAGCACCAGATCCTCAATCCCACCGATCACGGCCACCTTCGCATCCACACCGAAGCGGGTGCGGAATATGGCGATGCCGTCATGGCCTCGCTCGCCATGCCGGCCGAATTCCGGGAGGTGCAGGCGCACTACCCGATCGTCTTTCGCCGCGATGCCGAGACCGGCAAGCTCGCTGCGCTTGCGCTGTTTGGCTTCGAGGCAGGCGAGAACCTTTTCCTCGATGGCAGCACCTGGGACGCGCGCTACCGCCCGATGGCGCATGCCGTGCAGCCGTTCCTGATCGGCCACCCGGCGGAGGACGGCACGGCGCCACAAGTCCATGTCGATATGGCGAACCCGCGCATCTCGGCCGGCGGCGAAGGCATGCGCGTGTTCGATGATGGCGGCGCGCCGACACCGTGGCTCGAAGGCGTCGCGACCATGCTCGGCGATCTCGACTACGCGTGGCAAGAAAGCGCAGACTTCTTCACTGCGCTCGAAGCCTATGAGCTGGTCGAACCTTTCACGCTCGAAGTAACGCTCGATAATGGCGCGGTCCAGTCGCTCGTCGGCTTCCAGACAATCCACGAAGAGCGGCTCTCCGGCCTTGATGGCGAAGCACTGCACGCGCTGATGAGCGAAGGCCACCTCGCCCGTATCTACATGGTCCTCGCCAGCCTCGCGCAGTTCGGCAGCCTTGTTGCGCGCAAAAACCGGAAAGTGGCGCTTGGCTGAAGCTGATGCCTCGATCTTCGCCGCGATACCCGCGGTGGAAGAGCGCACGGCAGGCGATGGCGCCGCGCTCGATGCGCTGCTGCAGGGCGCGCGCACGCCGTTCGTGATCCGCGGCCTCGTGCGCGATTGGCCGCTGGTGCAGGCGGGTCTCGTCTCTGCCCGCGCCGCGCGCGCCTATCTCCTTGAACGCGCGCGCGCCGTGCCTTTCACCGTTTCGCTGGGCGAACCCGGCAAGGATGGCCGCCTGTTCTACGGCGCAGACATGGCGATGAATTTCCGCGAGGCGCGCGGCAAGCTTGCCGATATCTTCGGCGGGATGGATGCTAACGAGGGCCGGGCTGAAGCCCCCGCGATCTATCTGGGCTCGATCGACGTGCCCACGTATTTCACCACGGTCGCGGCGGAAAACACCGTGGATCTCCGCAAGCGCGAGCCGATCGTCAGCTTGTGGATCGGCACCCAAACGCGAATTGCTGCGCACAACGATTTTCCCGACAATCTCGCCTGCTGCGCTGCTGGTCGCCGCCGCTTCACGCTGTTTCCGCCCGACCAGTTCGCCGGGCTCCACCTCGGGCCGATCGACAACACGCCTGCGGGGCGCGCCGTCTCGATGGTGGATTTCCATGCGCCCAATCTGGAGCGCCACCCGCGCTTCACCGACGCTCTGGCCCATGCGCAAGTCGCGGTGCTGGAGCCGGGCGATGCGCTCTTCATCCCCTCGATGTGGTGGCACCATGTCGAAGGCCTCGCGCCTTTCAATATCCTGATGAACTATTGGTGGCGCGATACCCCGCGCTGGCTCGGTCAGCCGCAGGACGCGCTCAACCACGCGATCCTCTCGATCCGCGATCTGCCCGCCGAGGACAAGGCGATCTGGCGCGCGATGTTTGATTACTATGTCTTTGAAAACGGACCGGACGTTACCGCCCATATCCCCGAAGGCGGACGCGGCATTCTGGATCCGCTCGATCCTGCCGCCGCCGGCCGCCTCCGCGCGTTTCTCTTGAGGACACTCAGCAAATGACCCAAGCAACGAGCCCAAAGCGGCGCATCGTCGTGGCCGGAGGCGGCACCGCCGGCTGGATGGCGGCCGCCGCGCTCGCACGCACGATGGGCGATGCGATCGAGCTCACGCTCGTTGAATCCGAAGCCATCGGCATAATCGGTGTCGGCGAAAGCACCATTCCGCCGCTCGTCACCTACAACCGTCTGCTCGGGATCGCCGAGGCCGATTTCATGCGTGCCACGCGGGCGACCTTCAAGCTAGGCATCAATTTCGAGAACTGGCGCGTGCCGGGGGAAAGCTACTTCCACTCCTTCGGGATCACCGGGCGTGATCACTGGAGCGCGGGCTTCCAGCACTTCTGGATGCACGGCCGCACCAAGGGTCACGAAGCGAGCTATGACGATTATTGCGTCGAACTTCAGGCTGCGATGAAGTCGAAGTTCGCGCACTTGCCAGATGGCCGCATGAACTACGCCTATCAGCTTGATTCCAGCCTCTATGCCGTCTTCCTGCGCAGGCTGGCCGAAGCGGACGGCGCGCGGCGCGTTGAGGGCAAGATCGCCGAGGTGGAACTGAGCCCCGAAACCGGCGATATCACCGCGCTGCGGCTCGAATCCGGGCAACGCATCGAAGGCGACCTATTTCTCGATTGCACGGGCTTTCGCGCGCTCCTCATGGAAGGCGCCCTCCACGTGGGCTACGATGATTGGACGCATTGGCTTCCCTGCGATTCCGCCATCGCGGTGCAGACTGCCAGCGTCCGCCCGCCCATCCCCTACACGCGCGCCATCGCGCATGATGCCGGCTGGCAATGGCGCATTCCGCTGCAACACCGGCAAGGCAACGGGATCGTCTATTGCAGCCGCTACCTCGCGAAAGACGCGGCCATGGACCGCCTCTTCTCGACCGTCGAGGGCGAGCGGATGACCGAGCCCAACGTGATCCGCTTCACCACCGGTGCGCGGCGCAAGCAGTGGCACCGCAACTGCGTGGCGGTCGGCCTCTCGGGCGGGTTCATGGAACCGCTGGAATCGACCAGCATCCACCTCATCCAGCGCGCCATCCTGCGCATCGCCAGAATGCTCCCGGCGGGCCCGATCAGCCCGCGCGACATCGCGGAATTCAACGATCAGCAGATGACCGACATGGAGCAGATCCGCGATTTCCTGATCCTCCACTACAAGGCTACCGACCGGCGCGACAGCCCATTCTGGCGCCAGTGCGCCGCGATGGAGATTCCGGACAGCCTCACCCACAAGATCGAGCTGTTCCGCGAAACCGGGCGCGTTTTCCGCAAGAACGAGGAGCTGTTCGTCGAAAACAGCTGGGTTCAGGTGATGATGGGACAAGGCATCATGCCGCAGAGCTATCACCCCGTCGCCACCAAACTGTCGAACGCCGAACTCGATCACCTGCTGCGGGGTCTGCGCGAAAGCGTGGCGAAGACGGTCGCGGGTCTTCCTGATCATCAGACCTACGTAGCGCAGTATTGCGGCGCGCAGCCGTCGCGCGCGGCCTGATGCGGCCACTCGTCGGCCTTGCCCTGCTTGCCGCGCCACTTCCGGCGCAGGCCGCGCCGAGCGAAGCTGGCTGGCAGCTCGTCTGGTCTGACGAATTCAACGGCCCAGCGATCGACCAATCCAAATGGAGCTTCGAGGTCGATTGCTGGGGCGGCGGCAACGGTGAACGTCAGTGCTACACCGATCATCCGGACAATGCCCGCATTGCCGATGGCGCGCTCGTCATCACCGCGCTGCACGAGCACATCAGCGGCCCCGCGCTCCCCGCCAGCCAACGCGCCAATCCGGCCAAGCCCGGCGCGCTCGTCAATCGCGACTATACCTCCGCCCGCCTCTCCACACATGGCAAGGCCGCGTGGCGCTACGGCCGCATCGAACTGCGCGCAAAGCTGCCGCAAGGCCAGGGCACATGGCCCGCAATCTGGATGTTGCCCGAAACGAACGCTTATGGCCCCTGGGCCGCCTCGGGCGAGATCGACATTCTTGAGGCCGTCAATCTCGGCGTCCCCTGCAAGGACTGCGACGGCGGCAAGGAAGATACGATCCTCGGCACGCTGCATTTCGGCAAGGTCTGGCCCGGCAACACTCACAAGGGCACCGAAGTCCACCGGCCAGCCGTTCTCGCGGGCTTTCACACCTATGCCATCGAATGGCAGCCGGACCGTATCGTGTGGGAGCTTGACGGTGAGACTTATGCCGTTCGGGAGCGCGAGGAATGGTTCACGTCCGGGTCGGCCGCGCCCGGGGCTCCGTTCGATCAGCCATTCCATCTGATCCTGAACCTTGCATTTGGCGGCGGCCTTGCCGAGAGCCGCGGCCTCAAGGGCGTCTCAGACAGCAATTTTCCCAAGCACTTCTTGATCGATTGGGTCCGCGTCTGGCAGAAGCCTGCGCAGACCATCGGCAGAGCGCCGATGGCCACGGTGACGATTGCTGCAACGGCTGAGTCAGCTCTGCAAGAAGGGGGCCAATAGCGCATGGCGAGGCGTCGTCAGGCGGTCACGATCAGGCACGTTGCGGCAGACGTCGGGGTTTCGCTCCAGACTGTCAGCCGTGTCATCAACAACGAGCCCAACGTCCGTCCCGAACTCAAGGAGCGCGTGCTCGAGGCGATCAAGCGCCTCGGCTATGTGCCCTCGATCGCGGCCCAGCGCATGAGCGGTTCACGCTCGTACCTGATCCTCGCCCTCAACGATCGGGACCGCACTATTGCCGATTGGCGTGCGCGGCAGGGCACTGACTGGGTTGACCAGATGCTGCTCGGCGGAATGCTCAAATGTGCCGAGCATGGTTACCGCATGATCGTCGAACTGGTCGATACGCATTCCGATCATGTCGAGCGCGAACTGCTTGCCGCCATCGCCGCGCTCCAGCCAGACGGGATCATCCTCACTCCGCCGCACTCGGACAATCCCCAGATCGTGCGCTGCCTCGCGCAGCAGCAAATCCCGTTCGCGCGGATTGGCTCCAAGGTGCGCGATGCGGGCATGCCGATCCTGATGGACGATGAAGGCGCTGCCGCCACCGCCACGCGCTATCTGGCCGATCTCGGCCACCGGCGCATCGGCTTCATCGCGGGCGCGGCGGAATACAACCTCAGCGGCTGGCGCGTCGATGGCTGGGAAACCGCGATGGCCGAGGCCGGGCTTTCTACCGAAGGTCTGCTTCAGGCGGGCGATTTCACGTATGCTTCTGGCGAACGCGCCGCGCGCGCCTTGCTCGCCTTGCCGCAGCCGCCCACGGCGATCATCGCCAGCAACGATCAGATGGCGCTCGCCACGCTTGATGTCGCCCGCCAGAGCGGACTCTCAGTGCCGCGCGATCTTTCGCTCATCAGCTTCGACAACACACCGATGACGCAGTTTACCCAGCCCCAGCTCACCGCGATCGACCAGCCCATTGCCGCCACCGCGTCAAAGGCGGTGGAGCTTATCATCGCGGCGCAAAAGGGCGACACGCTGCCCGATGCGCTCACGGTGATCCCGGCCAGCCTGGTCAAGCGCGGCTCGGTCGCCAATGCCCGGCAATCCGTGAGTGTCTGACAGACCCGGCGCGGCCGCCGCTCGTTCATTGCCTCGGCCCGCATTGCGCCAGCCCCCTTCGCACCAGTCGCTTGCGTTCCTCGTGCTTTATGCGCTGGCATGGGCGGGTGGTTCGATTGCCTATGTCCCGTTCCTGACGATCCTTCTGCCGGTGCGCGTCGCCGCGCTGGCGCCGGGCGAGCAGGCGATCATGTGGCTTTCGGCGATTGCCTTTTGCGGCGCGATCTCGGCCAGTGTCGGCCATATCCTGTTCGGCTGGCTGAGCGACGTGACCGGCGTGCGCCGCCCCTGGGCTGCGTTTGGGCTCGCGCTTTCCTGCGTGCTGCTGCTGATCGTACCGGCAGCGCGCAGCCTTCCTCAGATAATCGGGCTGGTGGTGGTGTGGCAGCTCGGGCTCAACATGATGCTCGCCCCGCTCGCGGCATGGGGCGCAGACTGCGTGCCCGATGGACAGAAGGGCCTTCTTGGCGGCCTTCTCGCGTTCGCCCCGGGGCTTGGCGCACTGGCCGGAACGCTCGTTACCATGCCGGGCCTCGCCTCAGCCGACGGGCGCCTCGTCATTGTTGCTTGCGGCGTGGCGGCGGCGGTGCTTCCCGCACTCCTGCTGGGCAGCCGCAGTGGCGCCGCTCCCGTCGCGCAAACCTCACCCACAGCCCCAAAACTGCCGCGCGTCCGCAGGCGCGCCGCGCTGCGCATGTGGGCGGCGCGGCTCCTCGTGCAAGTTGCCGAAGCGGCACTGTTTTCATTCCTCTACTTGTGGCTGCGATCAATTGATCCGGCGGCAAACGATCACCTCACCGCGCGGGTGTTCAGCGCAGTACTTGTTCTCTCGGCGCCGGCGGCCCTCCTTGCCGGACGCTGGGCTGATCGCCGCCGCCACCCGTTCCTGCCGCTCGTGGCGTGCACGCTGGTCGCACCCATCGGCCTTGTCGGCATGGCGCTTGCGCAAAGCGTTACTGCAGGCGTGCTCAGCTACGGCGTGTTCGGCTTCTCCACTTCGATCTTCCTCGCGCTCCATTCGGCACAGACGCTCCGCACCCTGCCCGATGGCAGCCGCCGGGGGCGCGATCTCGGGCTGTTCAATCTCACCAACACCATGCCATCATTGGTCATGCCGTGGTTCACTCTCGCGTTGGTGCCGTGGTTCGGGTTTTCGGCGCTTTTCCTGCTGTTTGCCGCACTCGCACTTGTGGCAGCCCTGCTGCTTGCCGGCCTCGCGTCCGAAGCAGAGCGCGAAATCTGACAGCCGCGCTTGATTTTGATGCTTTCCCATGCAACGAACCGCGCTGAGAACGTTCACAGAAAAACGGGAAGGGTGAGAATGATGGTTCGGCGCACGCTTTTGGCAGCCATGTTGCTGGCGTCGGGAAGCGCCCTTGCAGCTCCGAATGCGCCAGCACCCACTGCACCGGCCCCGGGCGCGTCGAGCACAGCCCACCCCGCACTCTGGCCTGCCGCGCACAGCCCGGCGACGATCACCAGCCCTGCCACCGAGCGCCGCATTGCCCGCATGATCGCCGCGATGACGCTCGACCAGAAAGTCGGGCAGATGATCCAGGCGGACATCAGCGCGATCACCCCCGAAGACCTCGCGAAGTACCCGCTCGGCTCGATCCTCGCGGGCGGCAACTCCGGCCCCTACGGCGATGAACGCGCCGATGCGGCCAAGTGGGAAAAGCTGGTGCGCGAATTCCGCGCGGCTTCGATAAGGACCGGCGCTGGCATTCCGATCCTGTTTGGCATTGATGCCGTCCACGGCCATTCCAACCTCCCCGGCGCGACGATCTTCCCGCACAACATCGGCCTTGGCGCGGCCCACGATCCAGCCCTCATCCAGCGCATCGGCGAAGTCACCGCTATCGAGGTCGCCGCCAGCGGCATCGACTGGACGTTCGCGCCCACCCTCGCCGTCCCGCAGGACTTGCGCTGGGGTCGCAGCTACGAAGGTTACGCCGCCGATCCCGTGCTCGTCGCCAGCTACGCCAAGGCGATGACGGTCGGGCTGCAGGGCCCCCTCGTTGTCGGTAAGCCGATCGCGGCTGACCGCGTCGCGGCGACCGCCAAGCACTTCCTCGCCGATGGCGGCACCGCTGGCGGCAAGGACCAGGGCGACGCGCTGATTTCCGAGCGTGAACTCGTCTCGCACCACGCGCAGGGCTACCCGTCAGCGATCAATGCGGGTGCATTGACCGTGATGGCCAGCTTCTCCAGCTGGAATGGCGCCAAGAACCATGGCAACCAGAGCCTGCTCACCGATGTGCTCAAGGGCCGCATGGGCTTTGCGGGTCTCATCGTCGGCGATTGGAATGGCCACGGGCAGATCCCGGGCTGTTCGGTCACCGATTGCCCCAAGACCTTCACCGCCGGGCTCGATCTCGCGATGGCGCCCAACAGCTGGAAGGGCTTGTTCGAAGCCACGGTGCGCGAAGTGCAGGACGGCACGATCCCGATGGCGCGCGTTGACGATGCCGTCGCACGGATCCTGCGGGTCAAGGCCAAGCTCGGCTTGCTCGGTGCGCACCCGGTCGATCGTGGCAACCCATCGGTCGTCGGCTCTGACGCGCATCTCGCCGTCGCGCGCGAAGCAGCGGCCAAGTCACTCGTTCTCCTCAAAAACAACGGCGCCGTGCTGCCCTTGCGCCCCGGCGCCAAGGTGCTGATCACCGGCCCGGGCGCGGACAGCATGGCGATGCAGGCCGGTGGCTGGACAATCACATGGCAGGGCACGGACACGACCGCAGCCGATTTCCCCAAGGGCCAGACGATCGGCCGCGCCATCGCCGCTGCCGTGAAGGACGCAGGTGGCAGCGCGGCAATCGCGGCCAATGGCAGCTTCACCGATCGCCCCGACGTCGCCGTCGTCGTCTACGGCGAACAGCCCTATGCCGAATTCCAAGGCGACATGCCCAACATTGCCTTCCGCGCCAACGCGCGCGAGAAGGACTTGCTCGCAAAGCTCAAGGCGCAGGGGATCAAAATCGTCTCGGTCTTCCTCTCGGGTCGCCCGCTGTTTGCAGGACCTGAAATCAACGCATCCGACGCTTTCGTCGCCGCATGGCTCCCCGGCACGCAGGGCCAGGGCGTGGCGGACGTACTGGTTGCCCGCAAGGACGGCAAACCGGCGCGCGGCTTCACCGGCAAGCTATCCTTCCCCTGGCCTGCCGATGCGGTTTCCCCGGTCAAGACCCCGCTGTTCGCGGCAGGCTATGGCCTTGCCTATGGCAGCAAGACCAACGTCGGCCACGTCAATGAAGACCCCCATGTCGATCTCGTCGCCTCGGCCAGCGAAGGCGTCTACTTCGCGCTCGGCAAGGTCCCTTCGCCCTGGCACCTCAGCCTTGATCCCGGCATTGCCGAACGTGCAGTCGATCTCGGCGCGCAGGAAGATGCGCAGGCGTTCAGCTGGAGCGAGACGGGCGCCATCGGCATTGATGGCCCGCCGGTCGATCTCATGCGCCAGCTCGATGAGGAATTCGCGCTCAAGCTCGAAGGCCGCCTCGATGCCGCATCGGGCCCCATCGCCGTGACGATGGCCGGTGCCACGCTCAAGGTATCGCCGCCCGCCGGCCCCCTCACCCTGCGCATCCCGCTGCGCTGCTTCAAGGATGCAGGTGCCGATTTCAAGGCGGTCGGCACACCCTTGCGGATCGCTGGCGAAAAGGGCCTGGTACTGAGCTTGCGCAGCGCCAGCATCGAAGGTGTTGGCCAGACAATCCCCTGTCCGGCTAGATAGCGATCCCTTCCCGCTCAAGGAACGCGATCACCGGGGCCAGCGCGTCCTGGTGCTTCGTCCAGCGTGCCACGGAATCGCGGTACATCGGCCGCCGCACTTGCGCAGCGCTGGGCGTGGAGACAGGCGCAGTGTTGCGGTGAAAATCGAGGCAGGCCGCGTCCCACGCGAGCCCGCAATGTTCCAGCAGCGCCCTTGTCCCGCGTTCCTGATCTGCCACGAGATCCTCATAGCTCAACTCAAGGATGCGCCCCGGCAGCACCTCGTGCCACAGTGCCATAAGCCGGTCGAACCGCGCGTAGTACCGCGCGATGTCCATCAGATCATAGCTGTAGTCGTAGTACCGCGAGGAAATCGCGAAGAGATTGCGGAAATTCGCCAGCACCGTATCGAGCGGATGGCGCCTGAGGCACACCATCCGCGCTTCAGGCAGCGCCCGCGCGATGAACCCGGCGTACTGGAAATTCCCCGGGAACTTGTCGACGAAGCGCCCCTGCTCGCGCGCGCCCGCATGGCTCAGTGCCCGCGCCATGTAATCGCGCCCGATCGCGCCAAGGTCTTCGCCCGCCGCGGCCTCGATCGTCTCGGGATCGAGCACCACGCGGCTCGTGGTGCCGGCTGCCTTCTTCACCGCAAGCGGCATCGCCTGCAATTCGCCCGCACTGCGTACATCTGGATGAGAAGAGAGAATACGGTCAACCAGTGTCGTGCCCGTTCGCGGCATGCCGATAACGAAGATCGGCGCGGCATCGAGCGCACTGCGCACCGGCGCTGAAGCCATGCGCGGCCAGCTGCGCTCGATCGCATCGAAGTTGGCGCTGTCCCGCGCGAAAGTATAGGGCAGGCGCGCGCGGTGTTCGGCATTGGTCTTGGCAAGCCGGGCAAAGGCGGACTGCTGCTCGCCGATGTCTTCCAGTTCCTTCGCCAGTGCATAGCCCAGCAGCAGCCGCGCATCCGGCGCCTGCGCGCGGCCCAGAGCCGCCGCCAGCCGCGCGACATGGTTGCGTTCCGCACTCACCTTGCGCAGCCCGGCCAGCAAGTGATGGCCGCGCGCATAGTCCGGGTCCAGCGCGATCAGTGCTTCGGCCGCAGCCTCCGCGCCATCGCCATCGCCGATGAAGTTGAGCGCCGCCGCAAGGTTGTAGCGGAACGATACGTTATCCGGCGCAAGCCGCACGGATTCGCGAAAATGCGGGACCGAAGCGGCATGTTCGCCTAGCCTTGCATAGACGCAGCCGATGGTATCGCGCCCGAGCGCGTCTTCAGGCAATGCCTGTTCGGCTGCTGCCAAAGTTTCCGCTGCAGCGCTATCCTGCCGCAGCATCACTTGCAGGCGTGCCAGTTGGGCCCTGTAGTTTCCGCGCGGATCGAGCTCTACCGCGCGGACGATTTCCGCGATCCCGGCTCCGACACGCCCGGCCTCGGCGCGTGCCATGCCGAGCAGGAAACGCCCCTCCGCGTCATCCGGAAAAGCCGCAACGACACTGCCAGCAAGTTGCTCAGCCGCAACCAGATCCCCGCGACCGATGGCGCGGCGAACGGCGCTAATCCGGGCCGGTTCAGCCTTCACCCTGTGCGATCAACCGGCAGCGGACGATTGGCTCCGCCGCCGCTCGATCATCGCGATCAGCGGCTTGAAGGGGAACATGAACTGCTCCCAGATCGTCAGTCGCCGCCGATCGTCCTGCCCGACGAGGATGCCCTCTCCGTCCTTGTAAGTGCCGAGAATGCGGTCAAACAGGATGATCGCGTTGCCATAATTGCAGCGCGTGTTCTCGTAGCCGACCGAATGGTGGAAGCTGTGATGGCGGATCGAGGTGAAGAAGAACGAATAGAACAGCGGCGGATTCGCCTTCACGTTGGCATGGTTGAAGGTCGACACGACGTTGCCGAGGCTGAACGCGCAGAGATAGGCTGCGGGCGAAACATCGAGCAGCGCAACCACCCCGAGGCTGATGAGGAACAGCTCGATCGGATTGCCCACTGCACCCTTCATGGCGTTGAGCTGGGTGATGTGGTGATGCGGCGCGTGGGTCAGCCAGAACGGCTCCCAGTTGTGCATCAGGCGGTGCATCCAGTACTGGCCGAATTCCCACAGCCCCCAGACCGCCGCGACCTGCACCAGGAAGGGCGCGTGCAGCAGCCACGGGGTTCCGATGCCCCATGCATCCTTGAGCCCGCGGAGCGGCGCTTCAGACAGGAGATAGGCCATGCGCCCGATCACGGTGTTGATCAGGATGAAGTAGAACAGATCGGTGAGGAGTTCCTGCCGGTTGATCCGCCAGCCTTCATGCCGCTCGAACACCAGTTCGAGGCCGAGGACGAACACGGTGACGACGCTGTTGACGAGAAGAAGGGTCCACGCGTTGGCCACCCAGGCTGCCGGCGCGAGATACCAGAACGCTGCCACCGCCGCGAGGGTCGCGGGCGGAATGCAATCAACCACCAGTTTCTTGACGCCCGAACTCATGACCTTGCCACTCCTCGCCAGCTTTCGTTCGTTGTCCTGTCCTGCTGCTTGTTCTGCTGCTGCAGGATTGCGCAATCGGGGGCGAGGATCAACCCCGCCCCCTTTCGTGCAGTATTCACATCGAAGATCAGTACTTCACCCGGAACTCCAGCCCGACGGTGCGCGGCGTGATGACGGTATTGCGGAGATACCGCAGCACCACACCGTCGTTGAGGCCAACACGCGACCGGTCGTTGGAAACCGCAGTGATAGCGTACTTGTTGAAGATGTTGTTGGCGAACAGGCCAACCGAGAACGTGTCATTGCTCCAGTTCAGCGATGCGCGGTGCAGCACGAACCCCGGCAGCTTGTCGCCATAGGAACGGTCCCAGCCAAGACGAGTCACCACATCTCCGCGATAGGTCGCGGTCCAGTCACCGGTAACGTCGCCGCCCAGCAGCGGCACGGTGTAGTCCACCCCGAGGCTGGCGCTGTTCTTGGTCGAACCAGGCAGGCGATCGCCCTTCAGCGCGTCCAACTGGATGGGCGAACTTGGATAGGTTGCCGCTGGGCTGTTGACCGCAATGATCTTGGAGACATCCTCCGTCAGCCTGGCATTGGTGTAGGAATAGGTGCCTTGGATCGAAAGGTGATCGATCGGCCGCAACTGGAATGAAGCCTCGAAGCCGTCAGACTTCGCCTTGCCGCCATTCACGGTGATGCCGACAATGCCATTGACCGTGGCCGAAGCCACCTGAATGCCATTCCAGCTGATTGTGTAGGCATTCATGTTCAAGGTGAGCTTGCGATTGAACAGTTCCGCGCGGATGCCGACTTCAAGGTTCTTCGTCGAATCGGGACCAAACTGGAGCTCGTTCGGCAAGGCGCAGACGTTCTGGAACGGCGGCGGCTTCAGCGGGAGAACACACGGTGCCACCGTGTTCGGTCCGCCGATGCGATAGCCCTTGCTGTAGGTCGCATAGACCATGACCGCGGGGGTAATCTTGTAGGAGGAATTGAATTTCCACACCCCTCCACTCTTGCCCGATGTGCCGCCTGCGGACGCAAGGTCGTAGGGGCTGACCGGATCGCCGAGCAATGGTGTCACCGCACGGCCGGAAACCTGCGACGTATAATTGAAATAGCGGCCGCCGGCAGTGACCTGCCACTCGGGCGTGATCTTGAACGTGCCTTCCCCGAATACGGCCTTCTCGGTCACCTTGGCGCGGTTGAAGGACGCGTATTCGATTTCCTCCGGATTGTTTACCAGATCGACGCCTGGCAGGCCCGGAACATGCTCGCGGTAATCGCGCTGCAGTTTCTGCTCGTTGAAGAACCCGCCCAGCACCCAGCTGAACGGCCCGCCATGCGTCGAAACGAGGCGGATTTCCTGGTTGAACTGCTTGCGCGTATCCTGGCTTTCGTTCCAGCTGGTGAAGGCCGGGAACAGCTCGTAGTCGTAGTCGAGGTCGAGCAGCAGGTCGGTATTGTCACCCTTCCGCTTGTTCTTCACTTCGGTGTAGGCGGTCGTCGCGACGAGATCGAAGATGCCGCCGACATGCGCGTTGATTTCCATGCTCGCCAGATGGGCTCGCCGGTCGACCGGCTCGGCATAGCGCGCCGCGCTTTCGTATTTGCCGGACCCGAGCACGAAATCGCTGTTGTACTGGCCCCCATCGGTCTTGGTGTGCTGGAAGGCATACGTGAAGTCGACCGAGAGATCGGGCGTGATCTGCACCAGCAACTGGTTGCGCGTGGTGAAGGTCTTCTCGAAGTTGAGATCCTTGCGCTTGTAGAGGTTGGCATCATAGCCAGCCTGCGAGATTGAGGTCGGCGGCACCGTCACGAACCCGTCGGGCTGCGGCAGCGAAACGCCCGGGGTCTTCACCAGCAACGGATAGTCGATGAAGCCGGGGTCGTAGTAGTAACCGGTCGCCGAACGGAAGGCGATGTGGTCCTTCACGATCGGAATGTTGATCATCCCGTCAACCTGGTAGCCGGCCTTGGAGGCTTCCTGCTTGCCATAAACGCGGCCGTGCCATTCGGCCTGCCAATTGTTCGGGTCGGGCCGGTTCGGAATGTTGCGGATCGCGCCGGCCAGCGTGCCGAGGCCATAGAGCGTGCCCTGCGGCCCGAGCAGCGTTTCCACGCGCGCGATGTCGAGCATCTTGAAGTCATAGTAGACCGGCACTTCGCCGAGGTAGACGCCCAGCGCGTTGTCGTAGCTGTTACCGGTCGCGTCGGTGTCCGAGGCGTTGAGGCCGCGCAGCACGATCGTGCCGGTATTGCCCGGGCCCGTGTCGGCAATCGTCACGCCGGGGGTGAAATCGGCGATATCGCGCACGTCGTCGATGCGCTGGCGCTCAAGCTGCTCCGCACCGACCGCGGTGATATTGATCGGCACATCCTGCAGCGACGTTGCGCGCCGCGTGGCGGTCACCACGATGGCGCTGTTGTCGGTCGCTTCGGCAGCAGCCTGGGGCGCTTCGCCAACAGTTTCCGGTCCGGTCTGCGCAAAGGCGGGAAAGGCGGTGCTGCCCATGAGAATCGTCGCACACACCAGTGTCGTCTTGTAGGATTTCTTGGTCACTCGAGCCCCCGCGTTGCCTGCGTGAAAGCCTTCTCGAAGCGACATCCATTCCCTGATTGCCCGCATTTTCCGGGGCACGCCGATCCTTTGGTGGATCTGGCGCTTGGTCATTCCCTCACTACACTACCGCCGAGGAGGCGACTGAATTCGTCAAAACACCAGATGGACAACGAGGCAATTCGACCAGAAGGGCCCGTCATCCATAAATATATCACGCCTCGGATATTGTACGTCTTCGGATAGGTTTACCGAAGTCGAACACCATCCGTCCCACACGGCGTTTGTCGTGCAGAATATACACGCCAGACAATCGCATTGTCTCGCCTGCAATTTGGTTGTTCTCGCTGCAAAGGACTATCACCATTGCGACATTTCAGTTACGCTATCGATATTACATAACAGGTCAAGCGTAATAATTCAGCCCAATCCCGGTATTATCCGCCATTCGCTGCAGTGCGGAATTCCTTGATTTTTTTGGTGTGCGGCCGCCGCATTGCCCCTCCCTTCCGGCGTACTCAGCTTCAGGGAATGTTCCGCCGAATCAACAAAAATCCGCGATCTGGCCGCACTGATTCGCGCTGTCCCGCGCCCTCTGCGCACAAGGGGTATTACGTTTTTTCCAGAACGTAACATTTTGACATGGACAAGCAGATTTTTTCTCGCAATGCTGCACTGCGAAAGGAGACAGAATCGTGTCAACCACCTACCCCGCCAGGCTCCGCCGGGCGAAAACCGGTTCCCTTCTCCTTCTCGCCGCGGCCACCACACTAGCGCTCGCCGGGTGTTCGGGTGGCGGCAGTTCCGCCGCTGAAAAGAAAACCGAATTCAGCATCGGCTGGTCGATCTATGCCGGATGGATGCCGTGGCCTTATGCGCAACAGGCCGGCATCGTGAAGAAGTGGGAAGACAAGTACCACATCAAGATCAAGATCGTGCAGGTCAACGACTACGTCGAATCGATCAACCAGTACACCGCCGGCAAGCTCGACGGCGTGACCCTCGCCAACATGGATGCGCTGACGATCCCGGCCGCCGGCGGCAAGGACACGACCGCCGTCATCCTCGGTGATTATTCCAACGGCAACGACGGCGTGCTCCTCAAGGGCGCCACCAGCCTCTCCGCGATCAAGGGCCGCTCGGTCAATCTCGTCGAGCTTTCGGTGTCCCACTACCTTCTCGCCCGCGCGCTCGAGAATGGCGGCATGGGGATGACCGCCGTGAAGACGGTCAACACCGCCGATGCCGATATCGTCGGCGCCTTCGCCAGCCCGGATGTGACCGCCGCCGTCGCATGGAACCCGCAGCTTTCGGTGATGCGCGCGCAGCCGGGCGTGACGGAAGTGTTCTCCTCGGCCGATATTCCGGGCGAAATCCTCGATCTGCTCGTCGTCGATACCACCACGCTCAAGGCCAACCCCGATCTCGGCAAGGCGCTTGCCGGCATCTGGTATGATACGGTCCAGCTGATGGTGAAGCAGGACGCTTCCGGCAAGGCTGCCCGCGCCGCCATGGCCAAACTTGCCGGGGCCGGTCCGGAAACGTTCGACAACCAGCTCAAGACCACTTTCCTCTACACCGATCCCAAGGCCGCCGTCGCTGCGACCCAGTCCCCCGCGCTCGTCACCACGATGACCCGCGTGCGCGATTTCAGCTTCTCCAAGGGCTTGTTCAAAGGCGCGGCTTCGGCAGCTGCGGTTGGCATCGCGTTCCCCGGCGGCAAGACGCTTGGCGATGTCTCGCACGTCACCCTGCGCTTCGACGATCGCTTCATGAAGCTCGCCGCTGACGGGAAGATCTGAGCGCATGCGCTGGATCAACTGGCATCTTTCCAGGCGTGACCGCCTGATCGCGGGCGGCGCACCGATCCTGCTTCTCGTGGTGATCTACCTGATCACCGCGCTGCAACGCCACGCAGCCAACCCGTCTGACAAGATCCTGCCGCTCCCCTCAGGCATGGCAAGCGCAATCACCGCGCTGCTCACGACGCCCGATCCGCTTTCAGGCCACCTCGTGTTCTGGGCCGATACGTTCGCGAGCCTGCAACGGCTCGGCCTCGGCCTTGGTATCGCGACGCTGTTCGCGCTGGTCCTTGGCCTGCTCATCGGCGCGCTTCCGCCGGTGCGCGCGGCGCTCAGCCCGCTTGTCACGGGCATCGCCGTCATCCCGCCAATCGCGCTGCTGCCGGTCCTGTTCATCGCGCTCGGGCTTGGTGAAACCTCCAAGGTCGTCCTCATCGCCATCGGCGTCGCGCCGGTCATGGTCCGCGATATCGCCGCGCATGTCGCCAGCATGCCCCGCGAACAGATCATCAAAGCCGAAACGCTGGGCGCCAACTCATGGCAGATCATCGCCCGCGTCGCGCTGCCGCAAGCGATGCCGCGGCTGCTGCAAGCCATCCGCCTTGCGCTTGGCCCGGCGTGGGTGTTTCTCATCTCGGCCGAAGCGGTCGCGTCCGATATCGGCCTTGGCTACCGCATCTTCCTCGTCCGCCGCTATCTCTCGATGGACGTGATCATCCCCTACGTCGCGTGGATCGCGCTCCTCGCCATCCTGATGGATGTGACGCTGGCCGCGATCAGCCGCCGCGCCTTTCCCTGGGCCCATGGAGATTCCCGGTGAGCGCGCTTCTCTCGCTCCGCAATGTCTGGATCGAATACGGCGACAAAGTCGTGCTCGAGAAGGTGAACCTCGAAGTTTCCGAAGGCGCGTTTCTCTCGATTATCGGCCCTTCAGGCGCGGGCAAGTCCAGCTTGCTGCGGCTGATCCTTGGGCAGGAAGCGCCCACGCGCGGCACGGTGCTGCTCGATGACGAACCGCTCAAGGCGGAATGCGGCCCCGATCGCGGCGTCGTCTTCCAGCGCTACTCGGTGTTCCCGCACATGACGGTGTTGGGCAATGTCACCTTCGGCCTCGAATGCCCTGCCGCTCCTATTGCCGCACGCCTCTTCGGCAACGCTCGCCGCAAGGCCGAGGCGCAGGCCACCGAAATGCTCGAAGCCGTCGGCCTTGGCGACAACCTGCACCTCTATCCGGCGCAGATGTCGGGCGGCATGCAGCAGCGGCTCGCGATTGCGCAGGCGCTCATCAAGCGGCCGCGCATCCTGCTGCTCGACGAACCCTTTGGCGCGCTCGATCCTGGCATCCGGGCGGACATGCACGGCCTGATCACCCGCCTGTGGCGCGATTATGCGCTCACCGTCGTCATGGTCACGCACGACATCAAGGAAGCCTTCACGCTCGGCACGCGCGTCCTCGCGCTCGACAAGCGCCGCCACGATCCCCACGCGCCGCACCGCTACGGCGCGACCGCGGTCTACGACCTGCCGCTTCGCGGTCCTCCGGTGCCGGCGCCCAAACCCGAAACAGCCCCAAAACCCGTCGCGGCCACGAATTGAGAGGAATGGCAATGACGATAGAAGCCCCCGGCCTCGCCCGGCTCAGCATGAGCCTTCCGGCCGAACTGTTCCGCAAGCTCGACATGATGGTGACCGAACGCCAGCTTCCCTCGCGCTCGCAGCTCATGGCCGAACTGATCCGCCACGCACTCGCCGCGCACGAAGCGTTCACCCGGCCGGACGAGATGCTCGCGGGTACGATCACGCTGGTCTACCGAGGCGAGCGCGGCCGTGTTCGCCACCAGCTCGCGCAGACGCAGGCGCACTACCTCAAGGAAGTGATCTCCTCGCAGCACGTCTTCCTTGAAGACGACCAGTCGCTCGAAGTGCTGCTCGTGCAGGGCCCCGCCGCCCGCCTCAAGGATCTGTCGGATGCGCTGCGCCGCGTGCGCGGGGTCCAGCAGCTCGAACTCGTCACCACCACCGCGCTCCTTCCGCAGCTCTACGAGCCTGAAGCCGACGCGCCGCAGGGAGCCGCCGCATGACTTCTGCGCCCTCAGGGACTTTGGCAAACCCCAACGCCGCCCGCGATCACGCCCGTGCCCAGGGCGGCACCGTGGTCGAGGCGATGCCCATCCTGCCGCCAGTCGCGCCCGACCTGCCGGAAGGCGTGCCCACGTCCGATCTCCTGTGGGAGGAAACCGTCGCTCCCGGCGGCTATGCCACCCGCCGACTGCCGCGCGGCGCCCGCCTGCGCCTGATCGACACCAAGGGCGATGCCTGCGCCAGCTTGCAGATCTTCAACGCCGAAATGCCGACCGAGCGCTACAGCTTTGCCGACACCGTGAAAATACAATGGAACGCCTATCTCGCCGAGGGCAAGTTCCTGCTCTCCGACATGGGCCGCGTCCTCATGAGCATCGCGAGGGACACGACCGGGGGCACGCACGATACCTTCTCCGGCACCTCCAACGCTTATACCAACACGGCCAAGTATGGTGACGGGCGCAACAGCGGCCAGTTCCCCAACGGGCGCGACCGCTTTCTGCTCGGCGGCGCCAAGCACGGCCTCCAGCGCCGCGACATCCACGCTGCCATCACCCTGTTCAAGGGCGCGATGATTACCGACGATGGGACGATCGAGCCGCAGATCGGCCCGTTCGAGCCGGGCCGCGAAGTCGTCCTGCGCGCTGAAATGGACGTGATCGTGGTGATCGCCAACGTCCCCCACGTCCTCGATCCCCGGCCCGAATACGCCGTCACGCCCTTGCGCCTCACCGCATGGCGCGGGCCGGTTGCAGCCGAGGACGATCCCATCCGCACGGCGACGCCGGAGGGCCTGCGCGCCTTCCTCAACGTCGAAGACTATTACCGCCGGTAAGGAGGCAGCCCCATGCAGAACCGCGATCCGCACCATGACGGCCTGCCCGATACCATCGTCCACGACGAGGTCGTCCCCGCCCGCGCGCCCTGGATCCACCACATCAAGAAGGGCCAGACGCTGCGCATCGTCGACCTTGAAGGCAACCAGGCGGTCGATTTCCTGCTCTACAGCGAAGCCGACGATACCGAGCGCTATTCCGCGCAGGATACCGTCGCCGCGCAGGGCAACCTCTTTCTGCGTACTGGCACCGTCCTTCGCTCCAACGAAGGCCGCCCGATGATGACCATCGCGGGCACCACGGTCGAATACCACGACACCATCGGCGGCGCCTGTTCCTGCGAAAGCAACACGCTGCGCTACGGCCACCACACCAAGGCCCAGCACGCCTGCGTCGAGAACTTCCTCGAAGCCAACCTCACCGAAGGCCGCGGCAAGCGCGATATCGTCGCCAACATCAACTTCTTCATGAACGTGCCGGTGGAGGCAGACGGCGCGCTCGGCATCGTCGACGGCATTTCCGCGCCCGGCCTCACGGTTGACCTCAAGGCCGAGATGGACGTCATCGTCGTTGTCTCGAACTGCCCGCAGATCAACAACCCCTGCAACGGCTTCAACCCGACGCCCGTGCGCATGATCGTCGCCGCATGAGTTTCGACACCGTCCTCATTGCCAACCGTGGTGCCATCGCCACCCGGATCATCCGCACCTTGCGCCGCATGAGGCTGCGCTCGGTTGCGGTCTATTCGGAAGCCGACGCGGGCTCGCTCCATGTCTCGGAGGCCGATGAGGCGGTCTGCATCGGGGCTGCACGCCCTTCCGAAAGCTATCTCAATATCGAGACAATCCTCGCCGCCGCAAAGCAGACCGGCGCAGGCGCGATCCACCCCGGCTACGGCTTCCTTGCCGAAAACACCGACTTCGCCGAAGCGTGCGCCGCCGCCGGGATCGTGTTCATCGGCCCGACGGCCGACAACATCCGCCAGTTCGGCCTCAAGCACAGCGCCCGCGCGCTCGCCAAGGCGCACGGCGTCCCGCTTGCCCCCGGCTCGGACCTGCTGACGAGCGAGCAGGAAGCACTCGCTGCCGCGAATGAAATCGGCTTCCCGGTCATGCTCAAGGCAACTGCCGGCGGCGGTGGCATCGGCATGCGCGTGTGCGAAAGCCAGGCCGATGTGCGCGAAGGCTTCGCCACCGTTGCCCGTCTTGGCCAGAGCAACTTCGGCGATGCCGGGGTCTTCCTTGAACGCTATGTGCGCCGCGCCCGCCATGTCGAAGTACAGATCTTCGGCGACGGCGAAGGCCGCGTCGTCGCACTTGGCGAACGCGATTGTTCGCTCCAGCGCCGCAACCAGAAAGTGGTCGAGGAATCCCCCGCACCGCTGCTACCCGAACCGATCCGCCAGGATCTCTACACCGCCGCAATCCGCTTGGGGGAAGCAGCGCGCTACCGCAACGCCGGCACAGTCGAATTCCTCTACGATGCCGAGCGGCAGCAGTTCTACTTCCTCGAAATGAACACCCGCCTGCAAGTCGAGCATGGCGTGACCGAGCTGGTCATGGGGATCGATCTCGTAGAATGGATGGTGCGCGGCGGCGCGGGCGATTTCGGCTTCCTCGATACCGCCCCCACAATGCCCGAAGGCCATTCGGTGCAGGTCCGCCTCTATGCCGAAGACCCTGCACTCGATTATCGCCCCACTTCGGGTACGCTTACGGCGGTCCAGTTCCCCGCCGATATCCGCACCGAAACCTGGGTCATGCCCGGCAGCGAGGTAACCTCGTGGTACGATCCCATGCTTGCCAAGCTGATCGTCCACGCACCGACGCGCGATCTCGCCGTCACGGCGATGCAGACCGCCCTCGCTGAAACGCGCGTCGACGGTATCGAGACCAACTTGCGCTGGCTGCGAGACGTTGTCCGCACCCTGGCCTTCACCAGCGGTGAGGTTTCCACCCGTGTCCTCGATGCCATCGCCTATACCCCGCGCAGCGTCCGCGTCGTCAGCGGCGGAACCGCGACAACGGTGCAGGACTGGCCCGGCCGCCAGCGCCTCTGGGCGGTCGGAGTGCCGCCCTCAGGCCCGATGGACGACCAGTCGTTCCGCCTCGGCAACCGTCTGCTCGGCAATCACGAGGGCACCGCGGGCCTCGAACTCACGCATTCCGGCCCTACCCTCGCTTTCACCGCGCCCGCGAAGATTGCGCTGACCGGTGCGCACTTTGGCGCAACGCTCGATGGCGTCCCCATCCCGCGCGCGCAGGCCGTGAACGTCGCCGCCGGGCAAACGCTCACCCTTGGCCGCGCGACAGGCGGCGGCATGCGCGGCTACCTGCTCTTCGCGGGCGGCCTCGACATCGCGCCCTACCTCGGCAGTCGCGCCACGTTCGAGCTCGGCCAGTTCGGCGGCCACGCCGCGCGGCGCTTGGTCGCGGGCGATGTGCTCCACCTTGGCGATGAACCCGCGCAGGCTCCGCTTGCGGCCGCCGCGCTCCCGCCTCTCGGCAATGAATGGACCCTGCGTGTCCTCTACGGCCCGCACGGCGCGCCCGATTTCTTCACGGAGGGCGACATCGCGATGATCGTCGCCGCCGAATGGCAGGTCCACTACAATTCCAACCGTACCGGCGTGCGCCTGATCGGCCCCAAGCCGCACTGGGCGCGCAAGGACGGCGGAGAAGCGGGCCTTCACCCCTCGAACATTCACGACAACCCCTACGCCATCGGCGCGGTCGATTTCACCGGCGACATGCCGATCATCCTCGGCCCCGACGGCCCCTCACTCGGCGGCTTCGTGTGTCCTTTCGTGGTCATCGCGGCCGACCGCTGGAAGCTCGGCCAGCTCGTCCCCGGCGATCGCCTCCGCTTCGCCCCCGTCACCATTGCAGACGCCGCAGCGGCCGATGCAGACCAGCAGCGCCTGCTCGCCCAGGGCACGCTTCCCGGCCCGGTGCCCGATCGCCCCGTTGCGCACCTCTCGCCAATCCTCGCCGAAACAGCGGAAGCGCATGGCCGCCCGCGCACGATCTACCGCCAGCAGGGCGACCGCAACATCCTCGTCGAATACGGCCAGATCGTCCTCGACATCGAACTGCGCATCCGCGTCCACGCGCTGATGGTCGAACTCGAAGCTCAAGCGCTCCCCGGCGTGATCGATATCGTCCCCGGAATCCGTTCGCTGCAATTGCATTTCGACGGCGTGCAGCTCGATCAGGCCACGGCGCTGGCCGCGCTGATCGAGGCCGAGGAACGCCTCGGCGATCTTGCCGATTTCACCATCCCCTCCCGCGTCGTCCACCTGCCGCTCTCGTGGCGCGATCCTGCCACCATCGAGACCATCGAAAAATACATGGGCGCCGTCCGCGATGATGCGCCGTGGTGCCCGGACAACATCGAATTCATCCGCCGCATCAACGGCCTGCCCGATGTCGCAGCGGTCGAGAACCTCATCTTCGAGGCCAACTATCTCGTCATGGGCCTCGGTGATGTGTACCTTGGCGCACCCGTTGCGACTCCGGTCGATCCGCGGCACCGCCTCGTCACCACCAAGTACAACCCCGCGCGCACCTGGACCCCGCCCAATGTCGTCGGCATCGGCGGCGCCTACATGTGCATCTATGGGATGGAAGGCCCGGGCGGCTACCAGCTCTTCGGCCGCACGGTGCAAGTGTGGAACACCTACAAGCAGACCGACGCCTTCACCGAAGGCAAGCCGTGGCTGCTGCGCTTCTTCGATCAGATCCGCTTCTATCCGGTCAGCGCTGATGAACTTGCCGAATGGCGCCGCGATTTCCCCGCTGGCCGCCGTAGCTTGCACATCGAGGAAAGCGAATTTCGCCTCGCTGACTACCGCCAATTCCTTGCCGATAACGCGCAAGGCATCGCGGAATTCGAGGCGCGCCGCCAATCTGCCTTCGACGCCGAACGCGCCGACTGGCAGGCCCGCGGCGAGTTCGACCGCGTGACCGACCTCGCCGAAGCCGAAGCCCCCGTTGCCGCTGCGACCGAAGTGCCCGAAGGCACCGATCTCGTCGAAGCCCCCTTCGGCGGCAGCGTGTGGAAGCTGCTGGTTGCTGCCGGGGATGCCGTGAAAGCGGGCGATACCATCGCGGTGATCGAGGCGATGAAGATGGAATGCCCCGTCGAAAGCCCCGGCACCGGCACGATCGAGGCACTCTACATCAAGGAAAAGCAGTCCCTTCAGCCTGGTTCCCCGATGCTCGCCCTGCGGAGGACGGCATGACGGCGCACGGCATGACTGCCGCCGAGATCGCCGCAGCAGTCAACGCGCGCGAAACCACCGCCGTAGCCCAAGCCGAGGCCGCCCTCGCCCGCATCGCCGCTTATGATGCAATCCAGCCCCGGATCTGGATCAGCCGCGCCAGCCCAGAGCAAGCCCTCGCCGCCGCCCGCGCGGTCGATGCGCGTATCGCGGCTGGCGAATACCTCCCCCTCGCCGGCGTCCCCTATGCCGCGAAGGACAACATCGACGTCGCCGGGTTCGAAACCACCGCCGCTTGCCCCGCCTTCGCATACCAGCCCGAGGCCAGCTCCACTGTCGCCGAGCGCCTCGCCGCGGCAGGGGCGATCTGCATGGGCAAGACCAACCTTGACCAATTCGCCACTGGCCTCGTCGGCGTGCGCAGCCCCTATGGCATTCCGCGCAACGCCTTCAACCGCGCCTATGTCAGCGGTGGTTCGAGCTCGGGCTCGGCCATCGCGGTTGCAACCGACCTCGTCCCCATTGCGCTCGGTACCGATACCGCAGGCTCGGGCCGCGTGCCCGCTGCGTTCAACCATCTGATCGGCTTCAAGCCGACAAAGGGCCGCTGGCCCACGCGCGGCGTTGTCCCCGCTTGCCGCTCGGTCGATTGCGTCACCGTGTTCGCGCACGAAACTGCCGATGCAGCGCTTGTCGACAGTGTATTGGCCGGTTTCGATCCCGCCGATCCATGGTCCAAGCCGCTCGCCGACCGCACCTTCACCCCGCGCAAGATCGGCGTGCCGCTGCGCCGGCAGCGCCAGTTCTTCGGCGATGCCGAGAGCGAATATCTGTACGACCGCGCGCTCGAAACGCTCGCCAGCCTTGCCGAGATCGTCGAGATCGACATCGCCCTGCTGCAGGAAGCCGCGCAGCTCCTCTACGGCGGCCCGTGGGTGGCCGAACGCACCGCTGCCATGGCGCAGATCCTCACCGAAAACCCCGATGCCGTCGATCCGACCGTCCGCTCCGTCGTCGAAGCCGGGTGGGGCAAGACCGCCGTTGAAGCCTTCAACGGCGTCTACCGGCTCGCCGAATTGAAGCGCCACGCCGATTTCTTGTGGGGCGAACTGGATGCGCTCGCCTTCCCCACCACCGGCACCACCTACCGCGTCGCCGAGCTTGCCGCCGCGCCCATTTCGCTCAACAGCAATCTCGGCGCCTACACCAACTTCGTGAACCTGCTCGACATGGCCGCGCTCGCCATTCCGGCCGGCACGCGCCACAATGCCACAGGCTTCGGCATCACGCTGATCGGCCCGGCCGATACCGACCGCGCTCTCCTCACCCTCGCCGATGCCTATCTGGCCAAGGCCAAACTCGCCCCGCCGCCCCCGCTCGATCTGGAGGGAACCATGCAGACCGTAAAGCTTGCCGTCGTCGGCGCGCACCTCAAGGACATGCCGCTCCACTGGCAGCTCACCTCGCGCGAAGCCAAGTTCGTGGAAGCGACCCACACCGCCCCCACCTACAAGCTCTACGCCATGGCCGATAGCGTGCCGCCCAAGCCCGCGCTGGTCCATAGCACCGAGGGGGGCGCGGCCATCTCGGTGGAAGTCTATGAGCTGGGCGTTGCCGAGTTTGGCAGCTTCACCGTCGAAGTTCCTGCCCCGCTTGCCATCGGCACGGTGACGCTGGCAGACGGGACGAGCGTCAAGGGCTTTGTCGCCGAACCGCGCGCCCTCACCGGCGCCGAAGACATTACCCACCTCGGTGGCTGGCGCGCCTATATCGCGCAGAAGAACTGAAGGACCATGCCCATGAACCCGCTCAAGGCCCTGCTTCTCTCTGCCGCATTCATGCCCGGCCTTGCTGCTGCGAAGCCCGCACCCGCGCCTGAGCCAGTCGTCCTCACCGTTCCCGGTTTCGCCGATTTTCTGGCGATCGACGGCGACACTGTCTGGGCCACCAACCGCTTCGCTGTCGAGCAGTGGTCGCTCAAGGGCAAACGCGCGGAAACGCCGATGAATCGCCCCTGCGGCGGCATGAGCGTGGACTACGGCTCGCTCTGGGTTGCCGATTGCCCGGAAAACGCGGTCAAGCGCATCGACATCAAGACCGGCAAGCTCCTCGCCGCGATCTCCACCGGCATCGCCAACAATATGGAAGGCGAGCTCAACACCGTCACCGGCGCAGGATCGGCGTGGATCGCCAGTGACGCCAGCGGCAAGATCGCCCGCATCGATGCCTCTACCAACACGGTCGTCGCCACGATCCCGACCGCTCCCAGCTCCTGGTATCTCACTTTCGGCCTCGGCGCGCTCTGGGCGGTCAGCGGCAAGGAACAGCTGCTCAGCCGCATCGATCCCGCCACCAACACCGTCACCGGCACTGTGGCGCTGGGCAAGATGCCCGGCTTTCTTGTCGCGGGTGAAGGCGCGGTCTGGGTGCAGGAACAAGGCGACGGCACCGTCGCCAAGGTCGATCCCGCCACGATGACCGTCACCATGCGCATCAAGGTGGGCGACAACCTCAAGTACGGCGACATCGACGTCGGCGACGGCAAGGTCTGGCTGCGCACCACCGACGATCAGGAATTCGTCGTCATCGATGCGCAGTCTGGCGCGATCCTCAGCCGTGTCGGCAAACCCGTCCACAGCGGCGGCCTGCGCTGGACCGTAAAGGGCGCCTGGACCTCGGCCCACGATTTCCACCTGCTGACCTGGTGGCCCAAGGGCAGCGAAATAGCAAAACCCTGAGGAACCATCACCCAGCCAATCACCGGCGTCGGCGGATAGATCAGCGTCTCGCCGATCCCCATCGGCCTCCGTCCTTCCTGGCCTACTGCCACCACCTCGCCCGACTTGAACGTTCCGTGCAGCCGGTCAGACAGGATCAGCGCGCAGGCGTAGCTGCAGCGCGTGTCCTCGTACTCCACCGAATGGTACAGGCTATCCAGCTCAATCTACCCGAAAGCTAGCTCATGGTGATCAACACCACGCGCGCCGATCTGGCGGGACTCACCGCGAAAATGCGCGTGACGGATCTTGCTCGCCGAACGCTCCTCCAGCGCGAGAACGTGGCTTGCGGATGTGCTCGACCGGATCGGCAGGGGCCACCCCATCAACCGGATCGATGAGCTGCTGCCGTGGAACTGGGTAGGAGCGGATTAACACGCCTCCGCTGCCGGGCGTAATTGAGTATCGCCCCTCGGCTTGGGATGGTATCCGCCCAACTATGTCAGAGAAGAAAGGCCGCCTCGTGATCCTGTTGCTTTCGTGCATCCTCCAGGGTTGCGGGACGCAGGATGGAGCCAACAAGGCATCGGCCGTTACCCCGCTGGCGATCGAGAAGGAAGTCCTTGAACGGGCCCTTGCCGATGTTGCCGCGAGGAAGGATACCTGCCTGACCGCAAAAATCGGTCCCCTGGCAGACGGACCCAATTACTGGCCATCCGCGCTGTCATTTGGAGACGGAAAACTGTCATACGCGGGCGATCCGCGCTACGATCGGGCAGCACAGGCATGGGACGAAGCGAAGCCCCTTCGCTCCAATTCGATCCAGGTGCCAGACCAAGCAGTTCGGCAAGGATTCCGCGTAGTAGAAGACACCCGCTCCGATGCTTCCTGTCTCGAAGTCCGCACCTTGCACCTTCCCCGATTTCGAGGCGATTTTGCTTTCGTAGCAACCCACGTGCACTGGAAAAGCACCGTCCACACCCGCGTAGATGTTCAGGTGTTTCGTCTCCATCGCAACCGATGGGTCAGCGCCGCCTCAGGCGGCACCAGCAGCGAGCCGGTCATTTAAGAGGCAGCCAAAATTAGCATGACCGGACGCTTACCGAGAACGCTCTGTCAGCCCCGGCCAACACCGGCAAGTCTCCCGAGCTCGCAATCAAGCTTGCGGTACTGGACATGGCCGGTGCGCGGGTGTTGCCGGCCTAATTCCAGGATAACTCTATCGCGCGGATGCCGGGGAGACGCGCACGCTACTGGTCCGCGTCCCGGCCAGTGCCACGCCAGCCAGCAATGCGATCCGGGGCAGGAACACCCCCGAAAGCACCGTGAATATCACACCGTAAGGAAAAAGCGCGGTCCGGCGCTTCACTGCATCGTCATCAGGCCAACAGCCAAACCTACAATCCCTCATTCGTCATTCCCGCGCAGGCGGGTATGACGAACGGACATGCAGGAACAACCCGGGGCCAACCCCAAGGTGCTCAGCCAACCCAGCGTCTCAAGCCTTCGCCTGATCCTTGATCGGCAGCGACCGCACTCGCTTGCCCGTCAGCGCAAACAGCGCATTGGCAAGGGCTGGTGTCGCGGGCGGCAGGCCCGGCTCGCCGATGCCGCCCATTTCCGCGCCGCTGTTGATGAAGTGGACGTCGATCGCCGGGGCATTGGCAAGCTTCAACACTTCATAGTCGGTGAAGTTGCTCTGCTGCACTGCGCCCTTGTCCACCGTAATGGCCTCGCCGATGCCGGACGAAAGGCCCATGACAAGGCCGCCAAGGATCTGCCCTTCGGCAGCCGTCGGGTTCACCACCATACCGCAATCGACCACGGCCCAGGCCTTGTGCACCTTCGGCGTGCCATCCTCGGCCAACGATGCCTCGATCACCTGGCCGACGATCGTGTTGAAGCATTCGACAACCGCGACGCCGCGCGCATGGCCCGGCTCGGGCGGCGAGCCCCAGCCGCTGCGCTTCGCAACTTCCTCCAGCACGGTGCGGTGCCGCCCCGGCTTCAGGTGCTTGAGGCGGAACTCCACCGGATCGGCACCTGCCGTATGCGCAAGCTCATCCATGAAGCTTTCGGTGGTGAAGCCATGCTGCGTCGCATTGACCGAACGCCACGCACCAACCGTCTGGTTCGAAACCTGCTTGAAATGGCGCCGCGCCACGGCGGGCACGTCATAGAAGAACGGCACTTCGCGCAGGCCGTCCTCCGGCTGGGCGAAATCGTTGCGCCAGGCGGTGATCTTGCCATCCGGACCGAGCGCAGCCGTCAGTTTGGCCGAGCTTTGCGGACGGTACGCGCCTTGCGACACTTCCTCCTCGCGCGACCAGATCATCTTGACCGGATAGGGCACCTGCATGGCAACGCGGGCCACATGATTGGCGATTTCCATGTACATCGGCAGGCGGCGGCCAAAGCTGCCACCCATCAACATGGGGTGGAACGTCACCTTGTCGGCGCTCAGACCCGCCGCCGTCGCAGCTGCGGCCTTGGCGCCGAGCGGATCCTGCATGCCGCCCCACAGATCGAGATGCCCGTCCTTGTAATGCGCGGTCAGCGCAAAGGGCTCCATCATCGCGTGGTGAAGGAACGGCATCTTGTAGTCCGCATCGAGCAGCTTCACGCCCTCGGCCTTGAGCGCAGCGTCGACATCGCCTTCGCCCGCAATCTTGGTCGGTTTGCCTTCGGCGCGGAGCTTGTCCTGCTCGGCAAAGATCGTGGCGGTGGAAATGAGGCCATTGCCGCCGTCGCTGAACTTGGGCGCGAGCGCGCGGGCCCCCTTCAGCGCCTGCCAATATCCCGTGGCGACAACCACCACCGCGCTTTCAAGGCTGATGACCTTCTCGACACCCGCAACCGCCATCGCCGGAGCCGGATCGACCGAGATGAGCTTGCCTCCGCGCACCGGCGCCGCAACCACCGTCGCCACGCGCATGCCGGGCTTCGTCACGTCCATGCCGTATTGCGCGCTGCCGTTGACCTTGGCGGGAATGTCGAAGCGGGGAACCGATTTCCCCATGTGCTTGAAGTCCTTGGGATCCTTCAACGCCACCTTGGTCGAAAGGCTGCGTGTCGCCGCTTCCGCCGCCAGTTCGCCATAGCGCAGCGACTTGCCGCTCCTGGCGTGGACGACCTTGCCGTCCGCCGTCGTGAGTTCGGCTGCCGGCACGCCCATGCGCCCCGCCGCCGTTTCGATCAGCGCCTGGCGCGTGCCCGCCCCTAGCGCGCGCAGGCCGTGTTGCCCGGTGAAGCGCAGCGCCGACGAACCGCCGGTGATCTGCAGGTTGAGCTGGCGTGCCACCATGCCCAGCAGCGACATCGGCATGGCGCCGATAATGCCGGGATAGCCGCTCATTTCGGAGAGGAATCCCTTGCCCAGCACCACGTTGGCAAAGGCCGATTCCGCCGGGGCCGAGACGACCGAGAGCTTGCTCCAGTCGGCGTCCAGTTCCTCGGCCAGCATCTGTGCGAGGCCGGTGTTAGATCCCTGCCCGATATCGGTATGCGGCGAATAGAGCGTGACGGTATCGTCCTCGCCGATGCGCAGCCAGGTGCCAAAGTTGTGTCCGCCCGTGCCGTCGGTCAGCTTCGCCGCCTGCGACTTGGCCGAGCTGTCGCCATACTGGACCGCGAAGATGCCGCCGCCGACCAGAGCCGCGCCGCCAATCAGGAAGGTTCTGCGGATCATGCCCATGTGCTTGCTCCTCAACCCTGAACGGCGATGGGGGTGGAAATGGTTGCCACGTCGTGGATCGCGGCGCGGATGCGCGGATAGGTTCCGCAACGGCAGATATTGGTCATCGCCGCGTCGATTTCGGCATCCGAGGGATTCGGCGTCTTCGCGAGAAGCGCCGCCGCCGCCATGATCTGGCCCGATTGGCAATAGCCGCACTGGGGCACCTGATGTGCGATCCAGGCCGCCTGCAGCGACGAAAGCGTCCCGTCGGTCGCGGCGAGTCCCTCGATCGTGGTAATTGTTTTGCCCGCCACATCGCTCACCGGCACGCTGCAAGAGCGCGCGATTTCGCCGTCGATGTGCACGCTGCAAGCTCCGCAAGCCGCGATGCCGCAGCCGAACTTGGTGCCGGTCATCCCCAGCTCCTCGCGGATCGCCCAGAGCAGCGGCGTATCCGGTTCGACCGCGAAGCTCACCGGCTTTCCGTTAACCTTTGCCTCGATCGCCACGATTACCCACTCCCCTGGAAGCATGCATTACGCTGCCTGTCGCTATCAGTCGCTTTTAGCAACGGATATCGCGCCGCGCCACTGGCAATGGGAAACTTGCCCGCAGCCTCGTCCTAGAGGGCATCGCGCTGCACCGCAGCAACGGTTGCACTGAACCCGGCGAACCCATACTTAGGTTAGGTGCGTCGAATCATCCTTCTCCCGCTTTTCGCAACTGCGGCCTTGTCCGCTTGCTCACCCGCAGCCCCGCCCCCGCCGCCCAAGCCCCACGTCTCGGTTGCCCTCCCGCTCAAGCGGCAGGTGGTCGATTGGGATGACTACGTCGGCCGGTTCGAGGCGGTACAGGATGTGGAGGTTCGTCCGCGCATTTCCGGCACGGTCGATAGCGTAAACTTCCGTGAAGGCGTCGAAATTTCCAAAGGTCAGGTGCTGTTCACCATCGATCCGCGCCCCTACCGCGCCGCGGCCGAGCAGGCCCGCGCCGATCTCGCCAAGGCACAAGCGCTCGTCACCAATGCCCGCACTGAACTTGCCCGCGCGCAGAAGCTGGTTGATGCGCAGGCGATCAGCCGCGAAGAGTTCGAGACCAAGGAAGCCAATCTGCGCAGCGCTGTCGCCGCTGCCGGCGCCGCCCGCGCCAACCTTGAGGCCAAGTCGCTCGATCTCTCCTTCACTACCGTGCGCGCGCCCATCAGCGGCCGCGTATCGGACAAGCGCGTCTCGATCGGCACTTTTGTCGCGGCAGGGCAGACGGTGCTCACGCGCGTCGTGACTGTCAATCCGATCCGTTTCGCCTTCGAAGGCGCGGAAACCTTCTACCTCAAATACGTCCGCCAGGCGCAAGCCGGCGAACGGCAATCCTCGCGCTATGCGCCCAATCCGGTCGATATCAAGCTGGCAGATGAAACCAGTTATCGCTGGCACGGATTGATGAAGTTCGTCGACAACGCGATCGATCGCAATTCGGGCACGATCCGCGCCTTTGCCGAACTCGATAATCCCACCGGCTTCCTCGTTCCCGGCATGTTCGGCCGCGCGCGCCTGCTCGGCTCTGGCACCTACAGCGCGCTGCTCGTGCCCGATGAAGCCATCGTCACCGATCAGACCCGGCGCTTCGTCTATGTCATCGGCAGAGACGGCAAGACGGTGCAGCGCAATGTCGAAACCGGCCCGCTGGTGGAAGGCCTGCGCGTGATCAAGACGGGCATCGCACCGTCCGAAAAGGTCGTGCTCGATGGCCTTGCCCGGCTCCAGCCCGGCATGGACGTCGATGCCAAGGTCATCCCGCTGAAGCCCCGCGCGGCGGCGGATTCGCCCGCGTCCTCGGCGATCAAGGCGCCCGCGGCGGCAGAAGCCACGGCCAAGTAATGCGCTTGCCGCATTTCTTCATCGACCGTCCGATCTTCGCGGCGGTGCTTTCGATCCTGATCGTCATCATCGGGGCGATTGCCTATCCCTCGCTGCCCGTCGGCCAGTATCCCGAAATCGCTCCGCCAACGGTGGTCGTCTCGGCCAACTATCCCGGCGCGACGGCCGAAACGCTCGCCGAAACCATCGCCGCCCCGCTCGAGGAATCGATCAACGGCGTCGAGAACATGATCTACATGCAGTCGTCCTCCACGGGCGACGGCAACGTCACGATCACCGTAACCTTCAAGGCGGGCACCAACGTCGATCAGGCGCAAGTGCTGGTGCAAAACCGCGTCGCCACGGCAGAGCCGCGGCTGCCCGAGGAAGTGCGCCAGATCGGCGTGACGGTGCGCAAGAACTCGCCCGACTTGCTCATGGTGATGAACCTTTTTTCGCCGAACAAGTCGCTCAGCCAGCAATACGTCGCCAATTACGCGACCTTGCAGGTGGTCGACCGGCTGAGCCGGGTGCAGGGTGTCGGCGGCGTGCGCATCATCGGCGGGCGCGATTACAACATGCGCGTGTGGATCGACCCCGACGCCGCCTCGAGCCGCAACCTCACGGTCGACGAGATCATCTCCGCGATCCGCGCCCAGAACGCACAGGTCGCCGCAGGCTCGGTTGGTCAGCCGCCGTTCAACCAGGGCGGCACTGCCTTCCAGCTCGGCATCCAGACCACCGGGCGCCTGACCACCACCGACGAGTTTGGCGACATCATCATCAAGCGCGACGATGATGGCCGCCTCACGCGCCTGCGCGATATCGCCCGGATCGAGCTTGGCGCGCAGGACTACGGCACTAACGCCTATCGTGACAGCTACCCCTCGATCGGCGTCGCCGTCACCCAGCTTCCCGGCTCCAACGCGCTCAAGACCGCCGCTGCGGTCGAGGCGGAGATGGAATCGCTGTCCAAGGCTTTCCCGCCGGATCTCGTCTACTCGATCCCCTACCACCCGACTGAATATATCAGCGCCTCGATCAACGCGGTCGAACACACGCTGTTCGAAGCGATTGTCCTCGTGGCCCTCGTCGTGCTGGTGTTCCTGCAAAGCTGGCGCGCCTCGATCATCCCGATCATCGCGATCCCGGTCTCGCTCGTCGGCAGTTTCGCGGCGATGGCCGCGTTCGGCTTCAGCCTCAACAATCTCTCGCTCTTCGGCCTCGTCCTCGCCATCGGCATCGTGGTGGACGACGCCATCGTCGTGGTTGAGAATATCGAGCGCCTGATGGAAGATGGCCTCTCACCGCGTGAGGCCGCGCACAAGACCATGGACGAGGTCTCCGGCGCACTCATCGCCATTGCGCTGGTGCTGTGCGGGGTGTTCATCCCCACCGCCTTCATCCCCGGCATCTCAGGCGCGTTCTACAAGCAGTTTGCGCTCACCATCGTCAGCGCCACGGCGATTTCTGCCTTCGTCTCGCTCACGCTGTCTCCTGCGCTGGCTGCGCTGATCCTGAGGCCCAAAAGCCACGAGGAGTCCGCCCCGCCGCAGGGCTGGCGCGGCCTCCCGGTCCGCTTCGCGCGCGGCTTCAACCGCGGGTTCGACCGGCTGTCCGAACGCTACGGCCGCCTCACCGCGCGTCTGGTTCGCTCGCTCGCGATGATCGGCGTCGCCTATGTCCTGCTGCTCGCGTTTGCCGGCTGGCGCTTTTACGAGACCCCAACCGGCTTCATCCCTGCGCAGGACCAGAGCTACCTGATCGGCGTGGTCCAGCTGCCGCCGGGCGCCTCGCTCCAGCGCACGGACGAGATCGTCCAGCAGGCCGCCAAGATCGCGCGCGACAATCCGGCGGTGAAGGCAACCATCGCCTTTGCAGGCTTTGACGGCGCGACTTTCACCACCGCCCCCAACGCGGGTGCGATCTTCGTCACGCTCAAGGATTTCGATCACCGCTCGATCTCGTCGGATCAGGTCGCCGCGCAATTGCGCAAGGCCTACGGCGCGATCACCGCGGGCAACGTCCTCGTCGTGCCCCCGCCGCCCGTGCGCGGCATCGGCACCGGCGGTGGCTTCAAGATGATGATCGAGGATCGCTCGGGCGCAGGCTATGCCGCGCTGGAAGGCGCCGCGTTCAAGATGATGATGGCGGCGGGCCAGGAGCCAGGGCTCAATTCGGTCTTCACCACCTTCAACACCAAGACTCCGCGCCTCAAGGCAGACATCGACCGCGAGCGCGCCGAACAGATCGGCGTGCCGGTGGAACGTGTGTTCTCGACGCTGGGTACCTATCTCGGCAGCACTTACGTCAACGACTTCAACTTCCTCGGCCGCACCTTCCGCGTGACGGCAGAAGCAGACGCGCCCTACCGCGACGATATAGGCGATATCCTGCGCCTCAAGACGCGCTCGGCTTCGGGCACGATGGTCCCGCTCGCGGCGGTGATGACCTTGAAGAACGACAGCGGGCCCTACCGCGTGGTGCGCTTCAATCTCTATCCAGCGGCCGAACTTCAGGGCGATACCACGCGCGGCTTCTCCTCGGGCCAGTCGCTCACCACGATGGACCACCTCGCCAAGGCCAATCTGCCCGCCGGGTTCACGTATGAATGGACCGAGCTTGCCTACCAGCAGCAACAGGCGGGCAATACGGGCAGTGTGGTGTTCGGGCTTGCCGTCGTCTTCGTCTTCCTGCTCCTCGCGGCACAGTACGAAAGCCTCGTGCTGCCGCTCGCGGTGATCCTGATTGTGCCGATGTGCTTGCTGGCCGCTATCGTGGGCGTCGGCCTGATGGGACGCGACAACAATATCCTCACCCAGATCGGGCTTGTCGTGCTGATTGGCCTTGCCGCCAAGAATGCCATCCTCATCGTCGAGTTCGCCCGGCAGGGTGAGGACGACGGGCTCGAACCGCGCGCCGCTGCCGAACGCGCCGCGCACCAGCGCCTGCGCCCGATCCTGATGACCTCGATCGCCTTCATCCTCGGCACCCTGCCACTGGTCATCGCCACCGGCCCGGGCGCGGAAATGCGGCAGGCGCTGGGCATCGCGGTGTTCTTCGGGATGATCGGGGTGACCGGCTTCGGTCTGCTCTTCACGCCATCGTTCTACATCATCAGCCGGGGCTTCGGCGATCGGGTCGGCCGCTGGCTGCGCCGCCGCCCGAAGGATGCACCGGAATCGCTGCCTGCGCCGGAGACGGAAGCATGAAGCGTCTTGCCGCGCTGATCCCCGCGCTATTCCCGGCACTGTTTCTGGCCGCCTGCGCGGTCGGCCCGAATTACCAGCACCCCGCCGCGCTCCCGCCCGAGCAACTCCGCCTCACCGAGGCGCTCGAAAATGGCGCGGTAACGCCCTCGGAGCTGCCGGACCAATGGTGGCAACTGTTCAAGGATCCGGAACTCGATCGGCTCGTCACCCAGGCGCTCGTGAAGAACACCGACTTGCGCGTTGCGGTAGCCAATCTCCAGCGCGCCCGTGCAGTCCTGTCCGAAGCCGGCGCCGCGCGGCTGCCCACCTCCACCACCAAGGCGCAGTTCTCGAACAGCCGTCAGGTTGTCCCTTCCATCGGCCGCACCGTCACCAACGATTTCTTTTCGGTGGGCTTCGATGCGTCCTATGAAGTCGATTTGTTCGGCGGCGTGAGCCGCTCGCTCGAAGCTGCCCGCGCCGATGCCGCCTCGGCACAGGCCGCCGTCGATGCCGCGCGCGTGTCGGTTGCCGCCGAAACCGCGCGCGCCTATGCCTCGGCTTGCGGTTACGGCGAGCAGGCCGATGTCGCGCGCGAGACCGAGGAGCTTCAGGCCCGCACGCTGGACCTGACCAACCGCCGCCTGGCCGCTGGACGCGGCACCCTCAGCGAAGTCGATCAGGCGACTGTCCTGATCGAGCAGGCGCGCGCGCAAGTCCCCGTGTTCGAAGCGCAGCGCCGCTCCGCGCTCTATGCGCTGGCCGTCCTCACCGGCGATCCCCCGGCCGCGATCCTCGATAGCGCAGCCGCCAAGTGCCGCACCGTGCCGATGGCGTCCGAGCCGCTCCCGGTCGGCGATGGGCAATCGCTCCTCGCCCGCCGTCCGGATGTGCGCCAGGCCGAACGTGCGCTTGCCGCAGATACCGCGCGCATCGGGGTTGCCACGGCGGCGCTCTACCCCAAGATCTCACTGCTCGGCAGCACTTCGCTAGGCGCGACCCAGTTCAGCAATCTCGGCACCTCGAACTCGTTCGGTTACTCTGTCGGCCCGCTAATCAGCTGGAACTTCCCTTTCAACGGCGCGGCCCGCGCCCGCGTCCGCGAAAGCAAGGCCGTTGCGGAAGGCTCGCTCGCCCGCTTCGATGCAGCCGTGCTGAATGCGCTCAAGGAAGCCGAGCAGTCGCTTGCCCGCGCCGGCGGCGCCACCGAGCGGGAAGCCGCCCTGCGCCGCGCGATGACCGCCAGCGCTGACGCTGCCCGCTTCTCGCGCACCCGCTTCGACTATGGGGCAGACAGCTTCCTCCAGTTGCTCGATGCCGAACGCCAGCGCGCCCAGACCCGCGCGGCACTCGCACAAGCCGAAGCCGACCGCGCCGACGCGCAAATCAGCGTGTTCAAGGCCTTGGGCGGGGGCTGGCAAGCCCCGGCCAAGCCCTAGCGCCGAGCCAACCGCTCTCGCCCCACCGCCCACGCGGGCGTGACGAGGGAGTGTGGCCGAAGTTTCGTCATTCCCGCGAAGGCGAGAATCCAGAGCGGGCTGAGCAATCGCCCGCTGGCGCAATCTTCAGCCCAGTCCCTTGTCCAGCATCCGCCGCGCCGAACGTTGCACATGTCCGGCGATCACGCGAAATGCCGCTTCCATGCTCGTGCCGCGCCGCCATGCCAGCGCCACTGAGCGATGCGCCCGCCAGCCCGCCACTTCGACGACGCCGAGCCCCGAAAGCCCGCCCACATCGCTTTGCAGATAAAGCCGCGGCAGCACCGTCAGCCCCAGTCCCGAAGCCGCCATCATGTGCAGACTGTCGAGGCTGGTCCCTTCATAGTCCGGGCTTAGCGCCATGCCATGCGTCTCGGCGATAACCTGCGTCTCGCGGTGCAAGTGGTGCCGCGTGTCGAGCGAGAGCAGCACCTGCCCCGCCAGTGCCCCCGGTTCCACCGGCCCTTGCGCAAAGTGGCTGTCCACCGCCGCCACAAGATCGAGCGGCTCGCGGAACAGCGGTTCGATCTCCAGGTCATCGCCCCGGATCGGCAGGGGCCCGAGCATGACATCAAGGTCCCCGCGCGAGACCTGCAGCGCCTGCTCGTCGGGTATCCCCTCGCGCACATAGAGCCTGAGCCCCGGCGCCGCACGGTGCAGATCGGCGATGATCGGGGATAGCAGATAGGGCCCCAAGGTGGGTGTCGTCCCCATCCGCAGCGTGCCTGTCAGCCCGCTCGCCGCCGAACGCGCCAGTTCCTCGATCCCGCGCACTTCGCCTAGGATCCCGCGCGCCTTGGACACGATGCTCCGCCCGATCGGCGTGAGAATCGCACCGGTGGTGGATCGTTCGAGCAGCCGCACCCCAAGCCGCTCCTCCAGCGCCTTGACCTGCTGGCTCAGCGCGGGCTGCGAAACATGGCTGACCCGCGCCGCCTCGGCAAATGAACCGGTATCAGCCAGCGCGACGAGATACTGCATTTGGCGGATCGTTGTCATACTGGGGATATAACCATAGCCTATAGCGCCTCCGCAAGACTTCTGATTGGCGCGGCGCCGAGCAAAGCCATACCCTGCAGAATACGGATTTCGGACAACAGAGCTCTCAGGGAATTCCATGGCTGCACCAACGCGGGTCGAACTGCGCGATGCGATACGCTGGCTGGCCGAAATCATCGGCCCGGATGCCGGCTATCTGCGGCTGGCGGCGGTCTATGGCATTGCCATCGGCCTGCTTTCGCTCGCCACGCCGATTTCGGTCCAGCTCCTCATCAACAGCGTGGCCTACACCGCGCTCCCCGCCCCCTTGTGGACGCTTTCGGGCCTGCTCTTCGCGCTGCTCTTTATCGTCGCGATGCTCAGCACCCTGCGCGTCTACATCATGACCCTGTTCGAGCGCCGCCTGTTTGCCCGCGTCGTTGCCGAGATCACCATCCGCGCCGTCCACGCGCGCGATCCCTTCTTCGGCGATGCCCGGCGGGCGGACTTGTTCAACCGCTTCTTCGATCTCACCGTCGTGCAGAAATCGGTGCCAAGCCTGCTCATCGGCGGCTTCACCATCATGCTGCAATCAGCGGTCGGCCTCATCGTCACCAGTTTCTACCACCCCTTCTTCCTCGCCTTCAACGTGGTGCTGCTCCTCGCGCTCCTCGTCATCTGGCTGCTATGGTCGCGCGGCTCGATGACCAGCGCGGTCGCCCTCAGCCACGCCAAGCACGATACCGCGCGCTGGCTTGAAAGCGTCGGCAGCTCCAACGGCTTCTACAAGTCGAGCCGCCATGTCGGCTTCGCGATGGACCGCTCCGAAGCGATGACGGCGAACTACATCGCCAAGCACAAGAGCTACTTCCGCTACAGCTTCGCGCAGACGCTGGCGTTCTTCATGCTCTACGCCACCGCCTCCGCCGCACTCCTTGCGCTCGGCGGAAACCTCATCCTCGCGGGTGAGCTCACCATCGGCCAGCTCGTCGGCGCAGAGCTTATCCTCTCCAGCGTGTTCTACGGCGTCGGCCAGCTCGGCTGGTATCTCGATACGTTCTACGATCTCGTCGCGAGCTGCGAGGAGCTCAGTCTGCTCTACAGCATCAGCCAGGAAAAGCTCCCAATCCCCACCACCCGCGGCCCGCGCGATGGCGCCATTTCCCTGCGCGATGTGCGGTTGGGCGAAACGCACCTCAACTTCTCGCTCGCCGCCGGAGAACGCCTCGTCACCGTGCCCGAACCCGGGGTCGAGCGCACGCTCTCGATGCTCCTGAAACGCCACATCGCGCCCGAACACGGTCTCGTCACGGTCGGCGGTTCCGATCTTGGCGGGCTCAACATGTATCTGCTGCGCTCGGAGATCATCGTTCTCGATCGCCCCACGATCGTCGAAGTCACCATCCGCGAATATCTCAATCTCGCGATTTCCGACGCGACATCGGAAACGATCCTCGATGCGCTCGACGCCGTCGGCCTCAGCGAACGGATCGCCAGCCTGCCTGATGGTCTCGACACCCCGCTCGCGTCCTCCGGCTGGCCGCTGACGGTGGGCGAAGTCATGGAGCTCAAGCTCGCCAACGCCCTCCTTGCCTGCCCCAAGGTGCTCGTGCTTGCGCCCGTGTTCGATGTCATGCCGCCCGCGCAGCTGTTCGGGGTGCTTGAACGGCTGAAAGCGGCAGGCACCACAGTGCTCCTGTGCACCTCCCGCCCGGGCAGCTTCGCGCTCGATGGCTGGCTCTGGCTGGGCCGCGACGAGCAGCGCCGCTTCGCCTCCGCAGCCGAACTCTCGGCCCATGTCAAGGATCGGGAGGCAGCCCGTGCCCTATCGGCTTGAACATATCGAGCATTTCCCCACGCTGGCGGGCATGAAGGCCCCGCGCGTCGCGATCATCACCGCGTGGATGGTCGCGCTCGGCATCACCGCCGCCGCGCTTGTCATGGCCTTCGTCCCCTGGGTCCAGACCGCCAATGGCGACGGCCAGGTCGTCGCGCTCAACCCGGACGACCGCTCGGTAGACGTCTCTGCGCTCGTCAGCGGGCGCATCACCGAATGGTACGTGAAAGATGGCGAACAGGTCAAAACCGGCCAGCCCATCGCCCGCGTGGTCGATCTCGATCCCGATTACCTCACCCGCCTCGCCGCCGAACGCGCGCAGATCGAGGCAGAGATCGCCGCCGTCACCCAGTCGCGCGCCACCGCCCAGCTCGATGTGAACCGCACCGCGGCGCTCTTCCGCGAAGGCCTGATTGCCCGGCGCGACTACGAACTTGCGCAGATCAAGGTCGCCGAAGGCGGCGCCAAGCTCGCGGAATCGCGCGCCAAGCTTCAGCGCATCGATGTCCAGCTTGCCCGCCAGTCCTCACAGCTTGTCCGCGCCCCGCGTGACGGGCGGATCCAGACGGTCAACGCCGGCCTCAGCGGCGGTGTCGTCTCGCCCGGCTCCGTGCTCGCCACCGTCGCCCCGGAAACCGCCGAACGCGCCGTCGCGCTCTATATCGACGGCCGCGATATCGCGCTCGTCCGCCCCGGCCAGCATGTCCGGCTCGAATTCGAAGGCTGGCCCGCGATCCAGTTCAGCGGCTGGCCCTCGGTCGCGCAAGGCATCTTCGATGGCCGCGTCCGCGCGCTCGATCCCACTTCGGGCACGAGCGGCCTGTTCCGCGTTCTGGTTGAACCCGATCCCGCAAGGCAGCCCTGGCCAGACCTGCGCTTCACCAAGCTCGGCGCCAAGGTGCGCGGCTGGATCCAGATGGAAACCGTGCCCGTCGGTTACGAACTCTGGCGCCAGCTCAACGATTTCCCGCTCGAATTCAGCAAGGATATCAAGAGCTCGATGCCCGGCAAGGACGGCTCGGGCGCCGCCTCGACGGACGATGACGCCACTGTGCGCAAGGCCGGAAAGCCGAAATGATCCGCCGCCTTCTGCTGTCCCTTGCCCTGCTCTGGCCTTTCGCCACGGCAGCGCAGAAAGCGCCGCTTACGCTCGATGAGATCTTCGGCGCCTCCGCCGTTCAGGCGCCCCAGATCATCGAGGCGATGGCCCGCGTCCGCCAGGCCGAGGGCCGCGCACTGTCTGCCGAAGGCGCATTTGACACCGTCTTCGATGTCGATGTGCAAAGCCGCGTGCTCGGCTATTATTCGGGCACTTTTCTCGAAGGCAAGGCCACCCGCCCCCTCACCGGCAATGGCGGCTCGCTCTATGGCGGCTACCGTGTCAGCAGCGGCACTTTCCCGATCTATGAGGACAAGGCCTACACGGACCGCCTCGGCGAGCTGAAGATCGGCGGCCTCTTCTCGCTCCTGCGCGACAAGGCAATCGACGAACGCCGCGGCCGCATTTCCATCGCGGCGCGCGATATCGACGCCGCGCGGCTCGAACGCGAGATGGTCGCCATCGGCGTGCAGGCGCGCGCCGCCGCCACCTACCAGAACTGGGTTGCCGCTGGCCTGCGGCTCAAGGCCTATCAGGCGCTGCTCGATCTCGCCAAGCAACGCCGCGCCGGCATTGCCCGGCAGGTCCAGCTCGGCGCGCGCCCCGCCATCCTGCTCACTGAGGCCGATACCAACCTCGTCCGCCGCCGCGCGCTCGTCGTGCGCTCCGAGCAGGAGTACGCCGCCGCCGCCAACGCGCTTTCGTTCTTCTACCGCGATGAGAACGGTGAGCGCCTTGTGCCCGTAATGGACCGTCTGCCCGCCAGCCTCCCCGGCTTCAGACCCACGCGCCCCGGTACCCCTGCCGCCGACCGGCCCGATGTGCAGACAATCAGCGCCCGCCTCGCCCAGTCCGAACTCAAGCTCGCGCTAGCCGAGAACGAACTCAAGCCCCGCCTCGATGTGCGCGGGGAGCTTTCGTACGATATCGGCCCGACCGGCCCCGGCGGCAAATCGCGCGACGGCAAGGAAGCCATCGTCGGCCTGCGCCTCACCGTCCCCCTCCAGCGCCGCGCCGCCAAAGGCAAGATCGCCGAAGCCCGCGCCGAAATCGACGGCCTGCGCACCCGCCAGCAACTCGTTCGCGAACAGATCGCCGTCGAAGTCAAGGGCATCGCCATCGCCGTCGATGGTGCCGCCAAGACCGCCCGCCTCGCCGCCGACGAAGCCCGCCTCGCTGGCGATCTTGCCGCCGCCGAACGCCACCGTTTCGATCTTGGCGCAAGCGACTTTTTCCTCCTCAACATGCGTGAAGAAGCCGCCACCGACGCCCGCGTGCGCCTGCTCGATGCCGAGGCCCGCGCCGCGCTGGCGGGCATAGACCTCGCCGGCGCGACAGCAGACCGCGCCGCGCTGGGGTTGCCGGATGGGTCTTTGCCTTAAGGGAAATTCGATGCCTCCGGCGGGCAAGGGTTACCACCCTGGCATCCCCTGAATGGCCCTGCGCAGCGGTCGAAATCAGACCGCCGCAGCGGTCCTCATTTCTTGACCACCGGCGTGATTTCCAGCGCCCCCGGCTCGACGATGTTCACGCCCGAAAAGACGATGATCCCGCCGCGGAACTCGACCAGATTGTGATCCTTATACTGCCCCAGATCAAAACCCCTCCACTTCAAGGGTTTGCCAACGAACGGCAGCATGCCGTTGGTGGCAATCTTGGCCTCGTCGTTGCGCGCGAATGGCTTAGAACGATCGAGCAGCATCACGTCGGTGGCCGTATCAAGCTCTGACGTCAGGAGCTCCTTCAGGCGGGCGCCATCATTCTCGGTCAGGCTCGCCAGCGGCAACGCTTTGCCTTCGCAGCAGAAATACTTGATCGTCTTGCCCGAATCCGTGCCCGTCGCGACTTTCGTTTTCAGCACGACATAGGGGCGGACATCCTCGGTCTTCTTGACGAATGTGAGCACGACATAGGGCGTCACCGTCATCGTGCTGCCGCCCGGCTGGGGCGTGAAGGTATAGGCCGTGTGGAACCGGTCGTCCGCCAACTTCGCGTTGGTCATCTCGATGGCCTTGGCGCGGACGTCGAACCGCAAGTCATCCTCGACATTGCGGACCTTGCCCGTGCCGTTTTCGGTGTTGATCGAACTCTGCACCAGCAGACCGACCACGCCGAACAGCATCCCGATACCGCCGCCGCCCTGATAGCCAGAGATCACGACATTGCTATCAGGGATCCGGTGGACGCCCATCGGCAGATCGCTCATCCCGTTCGCGCCCTTCTCCGAAAAGACGATGGCTGTTGGCCCCGCCGGAGCGGCGCTGACCGGTGCAGGCGGGGGAGCCGTTTGCGCCATCAACGCGGGCGCAGCCACGAGCAATGCAGGAATGCCAATACGCTTCATCATTTCCCCCCTCGACGTTGGCTCGAGATGCCGCCCCCGGCAATCGCTCGGCCACCGTATCGATTGTTAGACTACGACCTCGGGTAAAAACAACCTGCAAGCGATCGCGCGGCCTTGCAGGACCGGCAACCAATGCGCCAATCTTGGCAGGATGAACCGGTCCACCAAGTATCCCCGCCCCCCACTGTCCTACTTGCCCCTCCTGCGATAGAGTTTGCGCATGAGACGGAACCCTCGCAAAACTGCCACCCGCATGGCCTGCGGCACTGCCAGAGCAGCCGCGGAAACGGCCTCCACGAGTTTCTCCTCAGGACTGTGTCAACTGTGTCAACTTGGCCCAAATTCAAAGCGAGTGCGCCGCCCATGAACGCCCTGATCAAGACCGCCCTCGCGGCTATCCTGGCCCTTCCCGCAATCGCAAACGCTGAACCGCAGCGCATGCTCCTCCGCCCCGCTCAAGTCTTCGACGGCACCGATCCCGCCCCCCATCCCGGCTGGCAAGTGCTGGTGGAGGGTGACAGGATCGCCGCCGTCGGCCCGAACCTCACCGTTCCGGCTGGCACGCAGACCATCGACCTGCCCGGCCAGACGCTCATCCCCGGCCTGATCGAGGGCCACGGCCACTTGTTCCTCCACCCCTACAACGAAACTCCGTGGGACGATCAGGTCCTTCACGAACCGCTGGCCCTGCGCACCATCCGCGCCGCCAAGGCCGCCGAAACGACGCTGAAAGCTGGCTTCACCACCGAGCGCGATCTCGGCACCGAAGGCGCAGGCTATGCCGATGTCGGCCTCAAGAAAGCCATCGACAGCGGCCTCACGCCTGGCCCCCGCCTCCTCGTCGCCACCCGCGCCATCGTCGCGCAGGGGGCTTATGGCCCCAAGGGTTTCGAGCCCGGAGTCACGGTTCCGCAGGGGGCAGAGGAAGCGAGCGGCGTCGAAGGCATTGTCCGCGCCGTTCGCAATCAGATCGCCGCGGGGGCGGATGTCGTGAAGCTCTATGCCGATTACCACTACCGCCCGGGCGAACCCAGTCTGCCCACCTTTTCCGAGGCTGAGATGACCGCCGCCACCGCCGCCGCGCACGATGCCGGGCGCACCGTCGCCGTCCATGCCGTGACGGCGGAAGGCATGCGCCGCGCCATCGCCGCCGGGGTGGATACCATCGAACACGGCGATGAAGGCACGGCGGACGTGTTCAAGGCGATGGCCGCGAAGCGCATCGCCTATTGCCCCACCCTCGCCGCCTCCGCCGCCATTGCCCGCTATCGCGGCTGGAACGGCGCCGAACCCGCACCCGCTGCCGTCGTCGAAAGCCGCAAGGCCTTCAAACTCGCGCTCGCTGCCGGTGTGCCGATCTGCGCTGGCGGAGATGTCGGCGTCTTCGCCCACGGCGACAATGCGTCAGAACTCGAAGCCATGGCCGCCGCCGGGATGCCCGCCGCGGGGGTGCTGATCGCCGCCACCTCGGGCAACGCCCGCGCCTTCCACCTGACGGATCGCGGCGCGGTGAAGGCAGGCCTCACCGCCGATCTGGTCGCACTCGATGGCGACCCGACGCGCGACGTTGCTGCGCTGCGCCGGGTTCGCCTTGTGATGAAAGGTGGTGCGGTAATTCGTTGATCAGGCGAGGTTATTGCGCGCCAGCGTCGTCCCCGCGCGCCACGATGCACCGACCTCGTGCCAGTAACCCGCGATCTTCTCTTGCGGCGCGATGTCGAGCAGTTCCTCGACCGGGGAATCGAAGTACGTGAGGTCGAAATCGCCCTTGAAGCAGCGCCCCAGCTCCACATCGAAGCTCGACATCGTGACGACTTCGTTGAGGCTCTGGGTGCCATCGGTTTCGATGGTCGGCAGCCAGCGATTGTGCGCCATCGGCAGGCCGTTGACGAAGCCGGGGCTCTTGGCCTCCTCGGTGATCGTGAAGCGCCCCTCGGCCAGCCGCCGGTCAAACGCCGCCAGCGTCACGCCGAAAGTTCCACCGGGCTGGAGGCGCGGGCCTGCCTTGCCGACATAGACCGGGCGGCTCATCTGAATCGAGCCGAGCTTCTTGGGATAGCCCTGATGCTGGCCGCGCAGCATCGCGAATTCCTTGTCCACCCAAATGTAGACGCAGCGCGACCAGGTCTTGCCCTGGAACTGGCAGCGCACCACGATGAACATCTCCTTGTACTGCACCCGCACCGGATCAAGGATCTGCAGCGGATCATCGGAGGTCGATTGCCAGTCCGCCCAGATCGCCGCAACCGCGCCGGGGTCTTCCTCGGCCAGCGTGAAACCTTCGGGCAGCAGGGCCGCGATCTTTGCCGGGTCCGTCCGGTATTCGAGTGTGATGAGCTCTCCCGAATAGTGCCACGGCACCGCCGGCACGATGCTCGCCTTGCCGCTTGGCGTGCGGGGATAGAACAGGCCCTTCAGGTCGCTCATGAATACCTCGTCTCGATGTCTCGCCATCCGCTTCTAGCGCCCACGCCCTCGCAAGCTTGGCCGCAGCGGCCAATGCCTGTGGCGCATGGGACCGCTAAGGCATAGCATATCTGGAAACGAGGACCCGATGATGACCACCGAATACCGCCGCATCCTGCTCGATGGCTACCCCATCCTCGCCACGCGCCACGGCGACGAGCTCGTGACGAAGGACGGCCGCAGCATCGGCATCGATGAAGCGGTGCACCTCGCGCCGTGCAACCCGAGCAAGATCATCTGCGTTCACCTCAATTATGTGAGCCGGGTCAAGGAGTTCATCACCAAGCTTCCCCCCGCGCCCACGTACTTCCACAAGCCGATCACCGCGCTCAATACCCACAAGGGCGCAGTGGTCCGGCCCGAACGCTGCAAGTACCTCAACTACGAAGGCGAGATTGCCATCGTCATCGGCCGCACCTGCCGCAACGTGTCACCCGATGAAGCGGCGGACTACATCCTCGGTTACGCCCCGGCGAATGACTACGGCCTCCACGATTTCCGCGATACCGATGCCGGCTCGATGCTGCGCGTGAAAGGTTCCGACACACTCTGCCCGATCGGCCCCGGCCTTGTGACGGGCTGGGATTTCCGGAACAAGCAAATCCGCACCATCGTCAACGGCGAGGTCAAGCAGGACGGTAACACCGGCGAGATGGAGTGGGACATGCACTACCTCGTCGCCGATATCGCCCGTACGATCACGCTGGAGCCGGGCGATGTGCTGCTTTCCGGCACGCCCGCCAACAGCCGCCCGGTGCAGCCCGGTGATGTGGTGGAAGTCGAAGTCGAAGGCCTCGGCAAGCTCACCAACACCATCGTCCACGGCCCCACCCCGATCCGCGATGATTGCGGCGCGCAGCCGACCGAGTCCGAGGAAGTGATCTCCACCGCGATGGGCGGCGATTGGGAATTCCGGGGCAAGCGCGCCGCAGGCGGCCAGGGCGCGGCGTTCTATGAGTCAGCGCTCGAGACGAAGTGACGCCAAGAGCGGCACCTGCTAGGCTTGGTTCCATGGCCGAACCTCAGATCGCCGCGCAGTTCCTGCGCCACGTGGCCAATTGTGTCGAACTGACCGGCCATTCTGCCGCCGGCCTGCTCGCGCGCATCGGTGTCACGCGCGACATGCTGGAGGATCCCGACGGACTGATCCCGCTCGCGCACTTCATCTCGTTCTTCGAAGATGCCGCAGAGCTTGTGCGCAATCCGCATTTCGGGCTGCACACCGGCCGCCTCGCCGGATCGGAAAGCCTCGGCCCGCTCAGCTTCCTGTTCCTCAGCGCACCCGATCTGCGCACCGCCTTTGCAAGCTTCACCCGCTATCTTTCGACCATGCAGCAGGCGAGCCGCAACCATTTTGCCGATGAAGGCGGCTGGGCGACCTTCACCTATCAGGTGCTCGACCAATCGCTCACCAGGCGGCGGCAGGATGCGGAATACTCCATTGCCGCCATGTACAATCTCGCCCGCCAGTTCGCCGGGAGCGATCTCGAACTCAGCGAAATCCGCTTCGAGCACGAACGCGTCGGCGACTATGCCCGCTACCGCGACTACTTCGGCTGTGACGTGTTTTTCGAGCAGGATTGCAATACGTTGACGCTGAAGGGACGCTATCTCGATCTGCGCGGACGCGTGCTCAGCCCGGCACTGCATCCTATCCTTGAGGAGCACCTCCAGCGACTGGCCGGACGCGGGACGGGTGCGTCACTCGCCGGACAAGTCAAGGCGATGATCGAGGAAGCCCCGTTCGATGCGCCGCCGAGCCTTGCCGAAGCGGCCGCGCGGCTTGAACTTTCATTGCCGACACTGCACCGCCGTCTCGCGGCAGAGGGCACCGGCTGGCGAGTGCTCGTTTCCGCACAGCGCATGGAAGCCGCCGCGAGGCTGCTCCGCACGAGCCACCGCAACGTGAGCCATATCGCGCTCGACGTGGGCTTTGCCGAAAGCGCGAGCTTCACCCGCGCGTTCGCAAGGCATTTCGGCATTTCGCCGGGACGCTACCGCAAGAGTGGCCGCTAGCCCGCCACTCGCCGCAGCAGGCCGGTCAGCCGGTCCATCGCCTCACCCAGCAGGTCATCGGGCATGGTCAGCGCAGGCAGGAAGCGCACGACATTGCCGCGCATGCCGCAGGAGAGCAGCAGCAGACCGTCCTTCGTGCCTTCCTGCACGATGGCCTTGGTCAACTCGGGGTTCGGGCGATCGGGATCGCCATCGTGGACGAGTTCCATGGCGACCATCGCGCCGGGCCCGCGCACATCGCCGATCGTACGCATGCCGCCCTGCTGCAGCGCGCGCAGGGTACTTTTGATGGTATTGCCGATGGTGACGGCACGCTCGCAAAGGTTGTCTTCCTTGATGATCTTGAGCACCTCAAGCCCCGCCACGCATCCCAGTGGCGAGCCGCCATAGGTGCCGCCAAGGCCACCGGCATCGGGCGCATCCATGATCTCGGCCTTGCCCATCACGCCCGAAATCGGGAAGCCGCCCGCCATGGCCTTGGCGATGGTCATGATATCGGGCGTGACGCCGGTTGCCTCGCGCACCCAGTCCATAGCGAAGAGGCGGCCCGTGCGCGCAAAGCCCGATTGAACCTCGTCGGCGATGAGCAGGATGCCGTGCTTGTCGCAGATATCCCGCAGTGCGCGGAAGAAGGCATAGGACGCGGTGTAGAACCCGCCTTCGCCCAGCACCGGTTCCAGCACAATGGCGGCGACGGCAGTGGGTTCGATGGTCGAGGCGAACAGGGCTTCGAGCGCTGCGACGGCCTGCTTTTCGTCAAAGCCGTGGTAGGGGATCGGGAAACGCGTGTGGAAAACATCGCCCGGCAGCGGGCCGAAGCCGGCCTTGTAGGGGAGCACCTTGCCGGTCATCGCCAAAGTGAGCAACGTGCGGCCATGATAGCCGCCCTGGAACGTGACCACGCCTCGCCGCCCCGTGGCCATGCGGGCGATCTTGACCGCGTTTTCGAGCGCTTCAGCACCGGTCGTCAGGAAGATCGTCTTGACTGGGCCTTCGATGGGCGCCGCCGCATTGAGCTGTTCGGCGAGCGAAATGTAGCTCTCGTACGGGGTCACCTGGAACGAGCAGTGCGAGAACTGGTCGAGCTGGCGCTTCACCGCATCAACAATGCGCGGATCGGAATGGCCGGTGTTGCACACCGCGATCCCCGTCGCGAAATCGATATAGCGGTTGCCCTCCGCGTCAAACGCTTCGGCATTCGCGCCGCGTTCGAAGAAGCGCGAGTGGATCGAGGAAACCCCGCGCGGCACGGCGGCTTCGCGGCGAGCCATGAGATCTGCGTTGTTGGTCATTGGGCTGGTCATCGGCCAATTCCTCCCATGAGGCAGTACTTGAGTTCGAGATATTCATCGAGACCGTGACGCGATCCCTCGCGGCCGAGTCCGGATTGCTTGATGCCGCCGAACGGCGCGACTTCGGTTGACAGGATGCCGTCGTTGACGCCGACCATGCCGTATTCGAGCGCTTCCATCACGCGCCAGACGCGGCCCAGATCGCGCGCGTAGAAATAGGCGGCGAGGCCATAGGGCGTGTCGTTGGCGAGGCGCACGGCCTCGTCTTCGTCGGCAAAGCGGATCAGCGGGACGACCGGGCCGAAGATTTCGGAGGTAGCAATCGCCATGTCACCGCGCACGCCCGACAGCAGCGTGGGTTCAAAGAAACCGGGGCCGACATCAGAACGATTGCCACCCATCAGTGCGGTCGCGCCGTCGGCGAGCGCATCGCCCACCAGTGCAGCCACCTTCTCAACCGCTGCACCATTGATCAGCGGGCCGATCGTGGTGCCGGGCGCAGCGCCATCGCCAACCACGAGTGCGGCGACCCTGGCCCGAACCCGCTCGACGAACGCATCGTAGACGCCGTCCTGCACCAGCACGCGGTTGGCGCAGACGCAGGTTTGCCCGGCATTGCGGAACTTGGAGGCCATGAGGCCATCGGCCGCTGCGTCAAGATCGGCGTCGTCAAATACGATGAAGGGCGCATTCCCCCCCAACTCAAGGCTGAGGCGCGTCACGTTTTCCGCCGCCTGCGCCATCAGGATCTTGCCGACGCGGGTCGAGCCGGTGAAGCTCAGCTTGCGGACCCTTGAGTGGCGGCAAAACAGTGTGCCCACACCGGCGGGATCATTCGAGGGCGTAACGCGGAACAAGTCCGCCGGAATGCCAGCTTCGCGCGCCAGCGTTTCCAGCCCGAGGGCGGAGAGCGGCGTCGCTTCGGCAGGCTTCACGACAATCGAGCACCCGGCGGCGAGCGCCGGAGCGACCTTGCGGGTGATCATCGCGATGGGAAAGTTCCACGGCGTGATTGCGGCACAGGTGCCCACGGGCTGCTTGATCGTGAGGACGCGCTTGCCGGCGGCGAAGGTCGGCACCGTCTCGCCATAGGCGCGCTTGGCTTCCTCTGCGAACCATTCGATGAACGAGGCACCATAGGCGACCTCCCCGCGCGCTTCGGCCAGCGGCTTGCCGCATTCGGCGGTGATCAGCGCGGCAAGCTCTTCCTGCCGCTCCATGATGAGGCCGTACCAGCGCCGCAGCACCGCAGCCCGCGCCTTGGCGGTTTCGGCGGCCCAGGCAGGACGCGCCGCATCAGCAGCTTCGATGATCGCGGCGATTTCCTGAGGTGCATGATCGCGCACCGTGGCAATCAGCGCACCGGTTGCAGGGTTGTGGACAGCGAGGCCAGTGCCGTCAGGCACGGTTTCAAACACGCACGACTCCTCTTGAAACGAGATCAGGTTGCGAGCGCCGATAGCGCCTGATGTTTGCGAATGGGAACCTGCAACAAGGCATAGCTCACGATGAACAGCGCGACGCAGAGCAATTCGGCCGAGCGGTAGCCACTGCCATCAAGCAGTTGGCCTGCGATCAGTGGGCCGCCGCCAAGGCCGATCATCTGCATCATGATCGCAAAGGACATCATCCGCCCGCTCTCATCGAAATCGCACACGCGGCCGAGAATGAACGGCAGCACAAAATTCCACAGCACGTTGAAGCCGCAGACACCGATGACGAACAGCGTGACGCTCGGCTTGCCGATCAGCAGCGCAATGCTGGCCGCACCGGCAAGGATACCGAAAGCAATTGCCCCGTTGCGGCTGACATGGCCCGCCAGGAACACCGATGCGAGCGCACCGCCCACCGCGAGGATCTGCGAGAGGAACAGCGCATCCGCCACCGATTGTTCGGCAATCCCCGCACCGATGCCGACGAGAAACAGCACGGCCCAGGCGATCCCCTGCGCGATGTTATAGGCGAGCACTCCGGCCAGCGCGACAACCAGCAGCGGGGTCGCCAGCTGGCGCGCTTCGGGATTGACCATTTCCTCCGCCAAATAGGCATGCGGCAGGAACGGCAGGGTACATAGCGAGGCGAGCGTCAGCGCCGCAAACCCGATGAACATGGCATCCAGCCCATGCCCATCCAGAAACGCCGGCAGATACCACAGCCCGAACGCGCCATAGGTCAGGAGCAGCGTAAGATAGAGCGCGAGATTGCGTTCGGCGCGAATGGTCACGCCGACGAACGTGAAGCTGATCGAGGTGATCGTGCCTTCGCCCAACCCCGCGACGAAACGCGCGATCTCGAACCGTCCGCCCAGCGGCGCGGCGAGCGAGGCCAGATCGCCAGCAGCGGCGATGAGCAGGCCGCCTGCCACGATCCAGCGCCAGTTTATCTGCGTTCCCCACACAGCCATGAAGATCGTCGCCAGCGCAACGCCGAGCATTTCGACACCGGCGAGATTGACCGCGGTCGCCTCGTCCACCTTCAGCTGGGTGACATAGCCCTGCACGATGCCGGGCTGGATGATGAACGAAAGCACGCCGATCGTGCCCAGGATCACCGCGCAGAGGATTGCGGGCCAGCCATTGACGTCGATGTCGCGCCGCGTGGACGTTGCTTTCGGCATCTGCACTCATGTCTCCCCGTTTATCCCTGCTGCCCTTGCATGGCAGGGACGCGCCCGCTTGGCAGGATCGGACATTCCAGCCCCCGCGTCCATGTCCTCGCCCACGACTTTTTGGGTCAAGTATTGATGATTTCGATCAATATCTGCAATACCCGAATCGCTTAGCCTCGCACCATAAGACTACGTCTACGCGTGGCTCCGGGGAGACAGCATGGCACTAGCGACCGTACGCGCCGCAGCAATGAACGGCTGGGAGAGCTTTATGGAGGATCGCGCAGCCGCGCCGGTGCTCGGCGATGGCCCGCCGCCAGATTCGATGCCGCTCGCGGAGTTTGTCCGCTTCTCGGAGGATGTCGTTGCCCGCAAGCGCGATGTGGCAATCCCGTGGCTGGCGGGCGGCAACTACGATCTTGCCGCGCTGGGGCCGCTGGGCGATGCGATCAATTCCGCGGGGCGCGTGGGGTCGGCATTGCGGCGGTTGGTGGATTACTTCTCGCTGCTGCAGGATTGCACCGATATCCGGCTTGGCCTCGAGGACGACATGGCCTCGGTCAGCTACCGCATCCTTGATCCCGATATCTGGCCCCGCCACCACGATGCGATGTTCACGCTGGGCATTGTCAGCCAAATCCTGCGGCGCGGCACGCGCGGCGTATGGGACAAGATCGAGTTCGCGTTCGAGGCCGAAAGCCATGAAATGCGCGGCGATATCGGCAAGGTCGTCTGCGCGCCCTGCACTTTTGGTGCGGATACCAACCAGATCCGCTTTCCCGCCGCGCTGCTGGACCTCGCGCTGCCGGCACATGCCAATCCGCCGGTGGCGGACGTGCGCCAGCTCTCTCGCTCCATCGTCACCAAACGGCGCGCGACGCCCTTGGTCGACCGGTTGAGCCAGATGGTGCTGCGCGATCTCAATTCCTGCGCCATCGAGCAGGAGCGCTTCGCGCGCGAGATGGGCATGTCGAGCCGCACATTGCGCCGCAAGCTGACCGAACAGGGGAGTTCCTTCCAGCAAGTGGTCGATGAATGCCGCATGCGGCAGGCCGTGTTCGAATTCCGAGTGCGCCCCGATTTGTCGATCGCGCAGATCGCGCTAAGGCTGGGCTATGCCGAGCACAGCAATTTCACGCGCGCCTTCCACCGCTGGAGCGGAGTATCACCGCAGGCCTATCGCGCGAACCTGGCCAGCACGGCGCACTGATTTTCAGGACAGACCATGACCCGACTGCTGCTGCTCGAAGGCAATACCGCGCCCAAGCGCGCCCGCGCCCATGAACTGGGCGTGCGCACCTCGAGCGAGATCTACATCGAGGCAATCGCCGCGCACTACCCCGACATCGCGCTTGATGTGCTGAACGGCGCCGATGATGGCGAGACGATCCCCGGCGGGCGGACATGGGCCGACTACGCGGGCTTCGTCGTGACGGGCTCGGCGCTTCATGCCTACGACGACGAGTTTGCCGTCACCAATCAGATCGAACTGCTGAAGCAGGCGGCTGAAGTGGGCCTGCCGATCTTCGGCTCATGCTGGGGCCTTCAGATCGCTGCCGTCGCGGCGGGCGGTGAAGTCGCCTTCAATCCCAAGGGCCGCGAAGTGGGGTTCGCGCGCAAGATCCTGCTCAATGACGCAGGTCGAGCGCACCCGATGTACAAGGGCAAGGCCCCAGTCTTCGATGCGCCCTGCATCCACTACGATGAAGTGATCCGCCTGCCGGAAAGCGCCACCCTGCTCGCGTCCAACGCACATAGCGAGATCCAGGCGGCAGTGATCCCCTTGGCGAACAGCGAAGTCTGGGCGGTGCAGTATCACCCGGAGTTCGATCTCGGGCAGCTCGTCCAGCTCTACACACTCTACGCCGAGGATATGGTCGCGCAGGGGTTCTTTGCAGATATGGCCGAGTTGGTCGCCTACCGCGAGAAGCTTGCGGCACTGGTTGCCGATCCGGGCAATGCAGGCCTCGCTTGGCAGCTGGGTGTGGACGAGGACGTGCTGGATAACCGCACCCGCCGCGCAGAAATCCTCGCGTGGATCGAGGCGAAGGTGCTTCCGGCGACCAATCCGCTAGCGTAGTGGCTTGTACCCAAAACATCGTCGTTCCCGCTTTGGCGGGAATGACGAACAGCAGGGGTAGAGCCAAGCGCCCGCTTACATATCAAACCACACATGCACTTGGCTGGTCCCGGTCGCGTTCTCGTAATCTGAAAACTGCCGCCCTTTGGCCTTCCAGTCGCGACCACCGCAGGCCGCTGCCATCATCAGATAGTGGCCGAAACGCGCTTCCGGCGCGTGGCGCAGGTAATCAGGCATCGTATCGATCACCGCCGCGTGGTTCCCTTCCGCAAACCAGCGCAGCCGCTCCAGGTCCGCCTCGCGCGCTTCCGGTGAGGATATGTGGATCGGGTCCGAAGCTTCGTGCAGCGCAATCTGATCGAATGGCCAGAACCGGTGGCTCATCGATCCGCTGGCGATCAGCACCACGCGCTTGTCGGATTCGCGGATTGCCTGTCCGATACCGGCCCCCACGGCGAGGAAATTGTGCGGCTCGGCCGAATAGGCGTGGCTCACCGAAAGCCACTGCTCCGGCCCTTGCAGGAAGGTCGAGAGGTTCACCGTCGGATAGTGGATCGGCAGATTGGGATCGTCGATCGCATTGGTGCGCACCCCGTGCTCGGTGGCGCGCTGGGCCATCGCGAAGGCAAGTTCGGGGCAGCCGGGAATATCGTAGGAAATCTGGCGCATCCCGCGCGGCAGCTCGTCAGAGGTAAAGTGCCCTGTCCGGCGCGCCTGCGCGGCGATGCAGAACTCCACGATGGTGAACCAATGCGTATCGAACAGCACGATCACATCGGGCTTCAGCACATCGAGCACTTCACGCTTCAGCCGGTGCAGCCCGGGCACGAGGCTGATTTCCTTGCCCTCGTTGAGCGCAAAGCGGTCTTCCTCGGACATCATGATGGTCGGCGCGTGCGCGACCAGACCGGCTCCGATGATTTCACCCATGTTGCGGCTCCCTCTGCTGCGGTACGCCGCCTCAATAGGCCCGCTGCGCCCGGACAAGAAGGCCTGCAGCATGGGGGGGCATCACTCTGTCCGGTTATGCCAAGTCCCCTGGCCGCCGGTGGGACTAGCACGGCAATCGAACTGGAGGTTCCCATGCCCTTTGCCTTTTCGCGTCAGACCGATCCCAACGTTGATCTGTCTTCGCTTGATGCCTTCAACGATGGCGCCCCTTTCGAGACTTTCGCGCGGATGCGCCGCGAAGCACCGATGGCGTGGTCCGAAATGACGAGCGGCGAGAAGGGTTTCTGGTCGGTGACGCGCCATGCCGATCTGCTCGAACTCAACCGGCAGGCCGATCTCCTTTCCTCCGCGCGGGGCATCCGCATGGAAGACCAGACCATGGAGGAAGTCGAGGCGCGCAAGACTTTCCAGGAAACCGATGCGCCCCACCACCGGGGTTTCCGCGCGCTTGTTTCCAAGGCTTTTGCGAAGGGTACCGTCGCGCAGTTCGAGGAGCAGATCCGCGCGATCGTGACCAATCTCCTCGATGTTGCGCTGGAAGAAGGTGAGTTTGACGCGGTCGACCGCATTGCGCGGCGCCTGCCGATGCAAATGCTCGCGCAGATCATGGGCGTGCCGCAGGAAGACGGGCCGTGGCTCGTCGAAAAGGGCGATGCGCTGATTTCCAATGCCGATCCGGACTACACCGATTTCGTCGTCGATCAGCTGGATAGCGATGCCTACCGCATGCTGCCGTTCCGCTCGCCCGCCGCGATGGACCTGTTCGACTATGCGAACAAGCTGCTCGATCGGATGGATGCTGGCGAACAGATCGGCGTGCTCAATCTGGTGCGCGAACCCACCAACAGCGGCACGCAAATGTCGCGCGATGAGTTTCGCAATTTCTTCTGCCTGCTGGTGGCGGCGGGGAATGATACCACGCGCTATTCGATATCAGCGACGATCCATGCGCTGGCAAACGATCCGGCGCTGCTGAAACGTCTGCAGACCGGCGACTTCCACAGCTGGGAAGGCGCGGCGGACGAGATGATCCGCTATGCCTCGCCCACCACGCATTTCCGCCGCACTGCGACGCGTGATTTCACTTTTCACGACAACCAAGTGCGCGAAGGCGACAAGGTGCTGCTGTGGTTCCTCTCGGGCAATCGCGACGAAACGGCAATTGCCGATCCCTACCGCATCGATCTGGGCCGGGAGCGCAATCCGTTCCTCTCGTTTGGCCAGGGTGGCCCGCATATCTGCCTCGGCATGTGGCTGGCGAAGCTTGAAGTCGCCATCGTCATGCAGGAGCTGGCCAAGCGCCTCACAGCTATCGAACAAGTGCGCGACCATGCCTTTTTGCGCAGCAACTTCATTCACGGCATAAAGCATCTGCCGGTGCGCGTAACGGCGCGCTGAAGGGGAGAGAAATGAACCGCATGTCGAAGATCGAAACGGGACAAGTGCGCGCCGAAGGCTTCGAACGCTGCCGCATCCTCTTCGCCGACCAGCTCAACCTTGCGCGCGGCAAGTACGTGCCGATGAGCGAGGCGAGCAAGGGCCATGCGCGCATGTGCGTTGGCACGTTCGCGGTGACCTACGACAAGGCACTGGTGGCAGCACCGGGTGGCGGGCTGCTGACCGGCCTGCCCGACATGGAAGTGACGTTCGATCCCGCCGACCTGCGGCCTTCGTGGGAGGCGAACACACAGATCGCGCTGGGCGCGTTGCGTTTTCAGGGTGAACCCTTCGCGCTGTGCGGCCGCTCGGCGTTGGCCCGCGCGATCGAGGCGTGGCGGGCACGCGGCCTTGATCCGATGGTCGGGATCGAGATGGAAGCCTATGTCTTCCAGCGCGGACCAGACGGTGGTTGGGTGCCCTATGACACGCCCGGCGCCTTCGTTTACGGCACCGGCCCATTCGCCGATCCCGCCGGTCTGATCGAAGAAGTCTGGGCGACGGCAGCGGCCTGCGGCATTCCCATCGAATCGATCAATGCCGAATACGATGCCCCGCAATTCGAGCTGACCTTGCGCTATGCCAATGCGATGAAGGCGGCGGACGATGCGTTCCTGTTCCGCCAGATGGCGCGCGAAGTGCTCTACAAGCGTGGCTATCTGCTCTCGTTCCTGCCCAAACCCTTTGCTGAGAAGAGCGGCAGCGGACTGCACTTCAACCTGAGCTTCACGCAGGCCGACGGCAGCAATGCCTTTGCCAACGATGTGGCCAGCGGCCAACTCTCGCCCACCATGCAAGGCGCCATTGCCGGCATGCTGCACCACCACGAAGCGCTCTCTGCAATCATGGCGCCGCTGACGCAAAGCTACGCCCGGCTCCAGCCCGCCAGCCTTTCAGGCTACTGGGCGAACTGGGGTATCGACCACCGCAGCGTGACCGTGCGCGTCTCGGCCGAAACCGGGCCTGCCGCGCGCATCGAACACCGCCTCGCCGATTGCGCCGCAAGCCCCTATTTCGCGATGGCCGCGCTGCTGCAGGCGGGTCTGCTCGGCCTTGAGAACGGGTACGAACTGCCGGGTAAGGAAGTGAACGACGGGCTGGAGACGATCAGCACCGATCGCCACACGCCGCACGATCTGGGTGCGGCGCTCGATGCGCTGGAGGCCGATACCATGCTGTCCGGCGCAATCGGGCAGGAGCTCGTCGACAACTTCATCGCCATCAAGCGCGAGGAAGTGCGCATCCTCGAAGGCAAGTCGGCGGACGAGCAGACCGCCTACTACCTCCACTACATCTGACGTCCCTAGCCCTCTCCCCTTAAGGGGAGAGGGTTGGGAGAGGGGAACTTTCTTGGCAAACCGCATCGACATCGACGGCGTGTCCGTCTCGCCGGACCATTTCATCGGCGGCCAGCGGGTCACTTCGCCCGAAACCTTCGAGACACGCTGCCCCTTCGATTGGAACCGCAAACTCGCCGATATCGCGCGCGGCGATGCGCAGACGGCGGCGCTGGCCGCCGAAGCCGCCAGCACAGCATTTCCGGCCTGGGCTACCCTCACCGCCGCCCAGCGCGGGGCCTATCTCCATCGGCTGGCGGACCTCATCGAAGCCAATGTCGAGAAACTCGCCACGGTCGAATGCCTCGACATGGGCATGCTGCTCGAAAGCCTGCGCCTGCGTGTAATCCTGCGCGGTGCGGCCAATTTCCGCAACTACGCGGACCTAGCGACCGATCACGAGGAGCGCGTGTGGTCCTCCCGCGGGACGCTTAACCGTGTGATCCGTATGCCGGCGGGCCCTGCCCTCATCATCACGCCGTGGAATGCGCCGTTCATGCTCTCCACGTGGAAGTGCGCGCCGGCGCTGGCGGCGGGCAATACGGTGATCCTCAAGCCTGCCGACTGGTCACCGCTGTCTGCCTCGGTACTGGCAGACCTGATCGCGGAGGCGGGCTTTCCGGCGGGCGTGTTCAATATCGTGCAGGGCCTTGGGGCAGAGCTCGGCAATGCGCTGACGTCCGATCCCCGCATCAAGCGCATCAGCTTCACTGGAAGCGTGCCGACGGCGCGCACGATCGGCAAGGCGGCGGCGGAACACATAGTGCCCTTCACGGCCGAGCTCGGCGGCAAATCGCCGCTGCTCGTCTTTGCCGACGCCGATCTCGATGCCGCCGCGAAGAAGGCGGCGGGCCAGTTCGACGACAGCGGCCAGGTCTGCATGGCGGGCACGCGCATCATCGTCGAGGAGAGCGTGAAGGACGCCTTCCTCGAAAAGTTCCATGCCTATACCGACGCACATGTGATGGGTGACAGCCGCGATCCGGCGACCACGATGTCCGCGCTGATCCACCCGGTGCACGCGGAACGCGTCCTCGGCTTCATCGATCGCGCCCGCGCTGCGGGGGACACCATCGTGCGCGGCGGCAAGCGCTTCAAGGAAGGCGAAAACTGGATCGAGCCGACGCTGATCGTACCCAAGGACAACCAGAGCGAAGTCGTTCAGAGCGAAGTCTTCGGGCCGGTCCTGACCTTCCAGACCTTCAAGGATGAAGCCGAGGGCGTGATGCTCGCCAATTCGACGGCTTATGGCCTGTCCGGCATTGTCTACACCGGCAGCGAGGAACGGGCACAGCGAACCGGCCGGGCGGTGCGCGGTGGGACGGTGTGGGTCAACACCTTCCTCGTGCGCGATCTGACCGCGCCATTCGGCGGGATCGGCATTTCAGGGATCGGGCGGGAGGGCGGTGATTATGCGCTCGATTTCCACTCGGACCTCAAGACGCTGCAAATCCTCGAAGGCAGCGTGTCCTAGGCCGGGCTGAAGCTGCGTACGATGTCGATGAACGAGCGGACCGCGATCCGCTCAACCGCCGGCATCCGCTGGGTAAACGGCATCTGGTAGCCGGCAAACACGGTGAGGCCTTCCATCGAAGCAGAGATGAACAGCGCAAGATCCATGCGCGCCGCTTCCTCGAGATCGGGCCGCATCTCCGCAATGATTTCCACCAGCGGCGCGCGGGCGCGGTCGTAAAGCTCGTGGACGCGTTCGTAGACAAAGGAATCGTGGTTCGCGAGCGCCCAGAGTTCCGGAAACAGGCGCGTCGTCTTTTTGCTGCCGATGTCTTCGATGATCAGGCTGCACAGCCGCGTAAGCCGTTCTTCGGGCGAGAGGCCGGGAGCATGGACAATCGCGCCGAACTCCACCTCATAGCTGCTGATCACCGCATTGAGCAGTTCGCGCACAAGATCCTCGCGCGTGGGATAGTGATAGGTCAGATTGCCGAGGCGCATGCCGCAAGCCGACGCGATCCGGCGCATCGACATGGCGCGGTAGCCATTTTCGATCAGGATGTGCAGCGCCGTGCGCAGGATCAGTTCGCGGGTTTCGTAGCCCTTGGCATAGCCGCCGTCGCGATCGGGCATGAGCAGGTCCGTGACCAGCTTCGGAATGCCGTCCATGTCTCTCTCCGGTCTGGCCTGACGCCGCGCGCTATATCTAGCGCAGGATGAATTTATGTCCAACGTCCAATTTAGGACAGTTGACAATTTTATGCCGCTTGGGCCAGTTTGCGAAAGGGAAAACGGGGCCTGCCCGTTTTGAAAGGGGAATAGAATGCGATTGATCGCACCCGTTTTCGCATCTGCTGCATTTTGCGTAACCGCATTGCTGGCATCGCCGGCCGCCGCAGAGGAGAACCGTTTCCCGCAGCCGCTGGCAGAAGAAAGCCTGCCGAGCGTTGCGAAGCTGCCTGCCACCTGGCCGCAAAGCTGGGTGACGGTGCACGACTTCCATTTCAATGCGATCGTCGATGGCCGCGTCGCAGTGGTGGATACCGCCGATCCGGTGCAGCCGCTCAAGGGCCTCGTCCGCGCCGCACAGTTTGCCAACCTGCTCATCGCCAAGGACAAGGGCGAGCTCTACACCGCGGAGACGTTTTACCCCCGCCTCACACGCGGCGAGCGCACCGATGCCATAACCGTGTGGGACATGACGACACTCCAGCCCAAGGGCGAAATCGTGCTGCCCGGCGGCAAGCGCCAGCAATCAGTGACTTATCCGCACCTGTTCCAGTTCACCAACGGCGGCAAGTGGGCACTCGTTGCCAACTTCACGCCCGCACAGTCGGTCACGGTTGTCGATCTTGCCGCGCGCAAGGTGCTGGGCGAAATCGACCTGCCAGGCTGCTCGCAGATTTACCCGACGGGTGAGCGCGGCTTCACCAGCCTCTGCGCCGATGGCTCGCTGTTCAGCGTAGCGCTTGATGCAAACGGCGCGGCGGCTTCGTCGAAATCGGTACCCAAGGTTCAGGACATCGACAACCAGCCCCTGTTCAGCACGCCCGCGATGATCGGCACGACGGCGTGGTTCGTCAGCTTCCACGGGATCCTTCAGGGCTTTGATCTTTCCGGCACTGTCGCCAAGCCTCTCCCCGGCGCATTCAGCATCGGCACGGCCGAAGGCGGCACGCCCGAATGGCGCCCCGGTGGTTGGCAGGTCATCAACGCCGATGCTGCGGGCAAACTCTATGTGCTGATGAGTCCCTACGGCAAGGAAGGCAGCCACAAGGACGGCGGCACCGAAGTCTGGGTCGTCGATCCTGCCAAGAAGGCGCGCACCTTGCGCATTCCTCTGAAGGGCCAGACCCTCGCGATTGCGGTCACCAAGGAAGGCACGCCGCATCTGGTGGCGGCACAGGCAAGCGGCGCGATCGATATCTACGACGCCGCAACCGGCGCTTTCGTGCGCTCACTGGGCGCTACGGTCGCGGCCAATCCGATTCTGATCCAGGTGCCCTGATGGCGGCATTGGTCCTGTTTTGCGCCGCGCTGCTGGCCGCCTCGGCGCTGCACAAGGCGCTGGCACGCGCCCGGCTGGCCGAGGCGGCCGCAAGGCTGGCCAGCGTCGGGCCAGTTCCGGCGCAGCTTCTGCTCATCCTTGTCGGCACGCTCGAGCTGGTGGCCGCTGCGTGTCTGCTTGCTTCGCCGCTGCGCACCACCGGAGCCCTGATCGCGGCGCTGGTGTGGAGCACTTACGCGCTCGCCCTCGCCCGGCGGCACGGTGAGAGCCTCGATTGCGGCTGTGATCTTGCCGCCCGAAGCAAGCCGGTGACCAACGCGCTGGTGCTGCGCGCTGCGGGCCTCGCCCTCCTCGCCGGGATCGTCGCGCTGCTGCCCGATGCCCCTTTCACGCTCGATGCGCCCTTTGCGGCGGCCGGGCTGATCGCTCTCTACCTTGGGGCCAGCGAACTGCTCGCCATCCCCGCACCTTACTGGAAAGCCGCATGATGCTGACAAGCCAGATCCTGCTGTGGACGGCCGTGATCGTCCAGGCCCTGCTGATCGCTGCGCTCGCGCGGCAAGTCGGCGTGCTGCATGAACGGATCGCCCCCGCCGGTGCGCTCACGCTGCACCAGAAAGTGGCGCTTGGCGAAAAGGCCACGCCGATGACGCTGGCAGACATGAATGGCGTTGGCGTCGCCATCGGCGGACAGCGCGAGGGGCGCAGCCAGCTGCTGTTCTTCGCCTCGCCCGATTGCCCGATGTGCAAATCGCTGCTGCCCATCGTGCGCAGCGCGGCGCGGGCGGAGGCTGGCTGGCTCGACATCGTGGTGGCGGGTGATGGCGGCAAGCCGGGCTATCTCGCGATGGCGCGCGATCATGGGCTCGAGACGATGCCGGTCGTCCTGTCCGAAGCGCTCGGCCGCGCCTTCGGTGTCTCCAAGCTCCCCTACGCAGTGCTGCTGGATGAGGAAGGCCGCGTGGCTTCCTTGGGCCTCGTCAACAGCCGCGAACATCTCGAAAGCCTCTTCGAGGCCAAGGAACGGGGCGTTGCCTCGATCCAGGAATTTCTCGCCCGCCGACAAGCTACTCAGGAGGCCTGAAACATGGCGCGATTCGACAAGATCACCGAAAACCTTGCGCGCGGGATTGCCCGGGGAACCTCGCGTCGCTCGCTGCTCGCCTGGCTGGGCGCAGGGATGACGGGCGCCGCCTCGATCCCGCTGCTGCCGGTTGCCCGCGCGGCGACGCCGACCCCGGAAGCTCCGCATGGGCCCCACGGCGCCGGTGCCGCGCGTCCCGCGATCATCTCCGGGCTGGAACAGGATCCGGGCGACCGTTCGAGCTGTGATTACTGGCGCTACTGCGCGATTGACGGGTTCCTGTGCTCGTGCTGCGGCGGCTCGGTCAACACTTGCCCGCCGGGCACCGAAATGTCGCCGATCACCTGGATCGGCACTTGCACAAACCCGGCGGACGGCCGCGCCTATGTGATCAGCTACAACGATTGCTGCGGTACCTCCTCGTGCGGGCAGTGCCTGTGCAACCGCAACGAAGGCGATCGCCCGCAGGTCCGCCCGCAATCGAACAACGACTACAACTGGTGCCTCGGCTCGGAGAGCTCGGTCTACAATTGCTCGGTGGCGGCGGTCATCGGCGTAGCGCTGCCGGCGGCGAAGTGATGCGCGCGGCCTTCCTGGCGCTCGGCATCGCTGGCGCTGCCGCTGCCCTGTTTGGCGTCATGACGCGGCCGGTTCACGCTGCGGCTGACGGCGCCGCCGTCTATGCGCGCTGCGCCGCGTGCCACACCAAGACCGGGGCCGGCGTCCCAGGTGTCTTCCCGCCGCTGGGTGAAGACTTTCGCGTGCTCGCGGCAAGCGATGCCGGGCGCCGCTATCTCGCGCTCGTCGTCACGCGCGGCGTGAGCGGGCCGATCAAGGTTGGCGGCAAGCCCTATGCCGGGGTCATGCCCGCGCAGGCAACGCTGGATGATGCATCGGTAGCCGCTGTGCTCAACCATGTCGGGACCGAGATTGCCAAGACCGGGCCTGCCTTCAAGCCCTTCGCCGAAACGGAAATCGCGGGCAGTCGGGCTGGCGGCGCAGCGCTTTCCGCGCAGGACGTCGGCAAGCTCCATGCCGGAGCGGGCGGCCAGTGAAGCCCGGCCGCCTCGCCCTCTTTGCCGGCCTTGCGCTCGGCCTCGGGCTAGCGGCAAGCGTGGCAGTCCGGGCTGACGAGGCGGCTATGCCTGGCGTGCGCGATGCCTATCAGGCGCGCACCGACTACCAGCTCAAGTGCCAGGGCTGCCACCGCCCCGATGGCAGCGGTGATGATCATTCAAACCCGCCGATGCGGAACATTGTCGCGCGCTTCCTCACCGTGCCGGGCGGGCGGGAGTTCATCGGCCGCGTACCGGGCGTGGCGACCGTCAATCTGCCCGACGACCGCCTCGCCAATCTCGTCAACTGGACCATTTTCCGGTTCGATCCGGGGCATGTGCCGCAGAATTTCCGGCCCTACACGGCCGAGGAAATCGGGCGCCTGCGTGAAAACCCGCTCCGCCTGGAACGCGCCGCCATGAGAGCGCGTCTGGTGGCCGGTTTTGCCAAGACGCAGGAGCGTCAATCGCAATAACGATAGAAGTTTGAAAAAAGCGAGGGAATGAACATGAGGACCGTCTTTCTTTCCAGCGCCGCGCTGGCCACCTTGCTTGCGGCGCAGCCGGCCCTGGCCCAGCAGGCCGCGCAGGCTGATGCCGCTACCGATGGCAAGGATACCGGCGAAATCGTCGTGACCGCCGCAAAGCGTTCGGAAAACCTGCAGTCCGTCCCCATCTCGGTTTCTGCCATCACTGGCGATGCGCTGGCGAAATCGCGCGTCACCAGCGTCGACAGTCTCGTGAACAAGGTTGCCAACCTGCAGATCAGCTCGACCGTGGGCGACAACACGCCGATCTTCGCGCTGCGCGGCGTTTCGATGTCTGACTACAGCCTCAACCAGTCGAGCCCGGTCGCGACCTATTACGACGAAGTCTACAAGGGCAACTTCGCGTTCCTCGGCATTGCGCTCTACGATATCGAGCGGGTCGAAGTGCTGCGCGGGCCGCAGGGCACGCTCTATGGCAAGAACACCACTGGCGGCGCGGTCAACCTGATCAGCCGCGATGCCAAGCTTGGCGAGACAAGCGGCTACGTCAACTTCGGCTATGGCAACTACAACCGCTTCGACGTGAACGGCGCGGTCAACGTGCCGCTGGGCGACAAGGCTGCGCTGCGCATCGCAAGCACCTATTCCAAGGCTGATGGCTGGTTCAAGAACGTCAACCCGGGCTTCCCCGATCTTGCCAGCACCGACGAATGGGCCATTCGCGGCACGCTGAAGCTGGAGCCGGCCGACGGTGTCAAGATCACCCTGCGTGGCTCGCATAGCTACCAGAAGCCGCAGAACTACGGCATCTTCGCCCAGCCCGAAGCGGTCAATCGTCCGGGCCTTGGCAATTTCCAGATCTCATCGAACGTGGCTGAAAAGCGCCGCGCCGAAACCAATTCGGTGGCGCTGACGGTCAATGTCGATGTCTCTGATACCCTCGCGGTTACCAGCATCACCAGCTACGACAAGGGTTCGCTGTTCTTCAAGGAGGACACCGATGGCTTTTCCGGGCAGGTGCTCGAAGTGCCCTACGGTGATCGCGCCAGCCAGTTCGCGCAGGATCTGCGCCTCACCAGCAACACCGGCGGCCGGTTCGATTTCATTCTCGGCGCCTATTACAACCGCGAGAAGGTCTACAACCAGACCACGCTCGAAATCCTCAACGGCACCGACGTGAACGACGATGGCAAGATCGACGCGGCAGACTGCGCAGCCGGTCTGCCGGCCGCCTGCAAGGTGCGCAACCAGTTCGATCAGGTCAAGAAGAGCTTCGCGCTCTACACCGACCTCAAGTACAAGCTGACCGATGCGCTCACCCTGCGCGGCGGCCTGCGCTATACCCACGACGACGGTTCGCAGACCGGCTTCACATCGAATGCGCTGGGGGTGGATGAAAGCTTCGTCGCCAATCTGATCCCGCTCTCGAACCTCGCCTTCAAGACCGACAACGTCTCGGGCAAACTCGGCATCGACTACAAACTGGCGAGCGGCGACCTCCTCTACGCCAGCGTCAGCCGCGGCTACCGCGCGCCGAGCTTCAATGCGCAGGCGTTTTTCGGGACCTACGTGCTCGGCGTAGCCAAGTCGGAGCAGGTGACTTCGTACGAAGTCGGCGCCAAGACCCAGTTCTGGGATCGGCGGATCACGCTCAACATGGCCGGGTTCTACTACGACTACAAGAACCAGCAGTTCATCAACGTCGATCCGGCAACGGCCGCGCAGCAGCTGCTCAACATCCCCAAGTCGCGCCTGTTCGGCGCCGAGGCGGAACTGACCGTGCGGGCCACCGATACGTTCACCTTCCACGGCGGACTCGGCCTGCTCTCGACCAAGATCAAGACCGGCACGGTGAGCGGCGTCAACGTCAGCGGAAACCGCCTTTCCAACGCGCCAAGCCTGACCTTCAACGCAAGTTTCGACTGGACCGTGCTCAAGGGCGGTTTCGGATCGATCTCGCTGCACCCCGAAATGTCATACCAGTCGAGCCAGTTCTTCGAGAACATCAACGTGGCACGCCTGCGCCAGCCCTCCTACGCGCTTTACGGCGGACATCTCGACTGGACCAGCGCTGATGACCGGTTCTCCGTTTCGGCCTGGGCGCGCAACCTCGGCAACAAGCTCTACTTCACTTCGCGCATCGACCTGCTTTCGGACTTCGGCTTCGATTACAACCACATCGGCAATCCGCGGATGTACGGCGTGACGGCGGGCGTGAAGTTCTGATCGGCGAATAGCGGCGGGAGGAGCCGGAAAAAGGCTTCCCCGCCCGGGAGAGGACAATGGCTGATTACAAGCTGCTCATCGGCGGAAAGCTCATCGATGGGGACATGACGATGGACGTCATCAATCCGGCGACCGGCGCACCGTTCGCCACGGTCGCGCGAGCTTCGGCGGAGCAAGCCGATGCCGCCATCGCCGCAGCCAAGGCGGCGCAGCCCGCCTGGGGCGCACTGGGTTTTGCCGAACGTGCCGCGAAGCTCAATGCGCTTGCCGATGCCATTGTGGGGCGGGGCGACGAGTTCGCCCGCATTCTGACGCAAGAACAGGGCAAGCCGCTGCCCGAAGCTCTCGGCGAAGTGGCCTGGACCGAAGGGTTCCTGCGCCACTATGCCTCGCTCGATCTTCCCGACCGCGTGATCCAGGACGATGAAGCCGGCTACATCGCGGTCAAGCACCGCCCGCTTGGCGTCGTCGTCGGGATCATCGCGTGGAATTTCCCGCTGCTGGTTGCGTGCTGGAAGATCGGTCCGGCGGTCCTTGCCGGCAATGCCATCGTGCTCAAGCCCGCACCGACCACCCCGGTCACGGCGCTGCTGCTGGGCGAAATCTGCCGCGAGATCTTCCCGGCGGGGATCGTGAATATCATCACCGATGCCAACGACCTTGGCCCCCACCTCACTGCGCATCCCGATGTCGCCAAGATCGGCTTCACCGGTTCTACCGCCACTGGCAAGCGGATCGCCGCGAGCGGGGCGGACACACTCAAACGCATCACGCTGGAACTGGGCGGCAATGATCCGGCGATCATTCTGGACGACGTCGACGTCAAAGAGACCGCAGCCGCGATCTTCGGCAATGCCTTCCTCAATGCGGGCCAGGTCTGCCTCGCGATCAAGCGCGCCTATGTCCACGCCGATATTTACGACACGATGTGCGCCGAACTCGCGCGCCTCGCAGAAGAAGCCATCGTCGGTGATGGGCTGGAACAGGGCACCCAGATCGGCCCGATCCAGAACGCGGCGCAGTACGAGAAGGTGAAGGGCTTCCTCGAAGCCGCGCGAGCCGAGGGCTCGATTGTCGCCGGGGGCAAAGCACTGGAACGCGCCGGATACTTCATCGCGCCCACCATCGTGCGTGACGTGACGGACGGCGCGAAGATCGTTGACGAGGAGCAGTTCGGACCGATCCTGCCGCTGGTGAAGTTCGACAACGTGGAGGACGTGATCGCACGGGCCAATGCCTCCGAATACGGGCTTGGCGGTTCGGTCTGGTCGAAGGATGTGCGGCGAGCGAGCGATATCGCCGCACGGATCGAAAGCGGTCAGGTCTGGGTCAACCAGCACATCGCCATCGGCCCGCACATCCCGATGGCCGGCTTCAAGCAGTCAGGCCTCGGCGTCGAGCAATCGGTCGAGGGCCTGTCTGAATACACCCAGGTCCAGGTCATCAACGTCAAGCGATGAGCGCGCTGTCCTATGCCAAGGGGCTGGTGGACACGCCCCTGCTCGATACGACAATCGGCGAGGCCCTGCGCCTCGCGGCAGCGCGCTGGCCGCAGAGCCTTGCGCTGGCCTCGCGCCATCAGGGCCTACGCTATAGCTGGAGCGAACTCGACGCAGCAGTAGACCGTATCGCGACAGGGTTGTTGCAGCTGGGCGTCGCGGCAGGCGACCGCGTCGGCATCTGGGCGCCCAATTGCGCGGAGTGGACCCTGATCCAGTTCGCCACTGCGCGGATCGGAGCGGTGCTCGTCACGATCAATCCAGCCTACCGGATGAGCGAGGTCGAGTATGCGCTGAACAAGGTCGGCTGCTGCGTCCTCGTCACCGCAGTGCGTTTCAAGTCCAGCGATTATCTTGCCATGCTGCGCGAAATCGGGGCGGTGAAGCTGCCACATCTGCGGCACATCGTCACCATCGGCCCCGACGTTCACGAGGACTTCCTGCCGTGGCAGACGCTTGATGGTGTTGCCGATGCCGATGTCCTCACCGCTGCAGCCGCAGGCCTCGGGCCCGATGATGCGATCAATATCCAGTTCACCAGCGGCACCACTGGCTTTCCCAAGGGCGCCACACTTGCTCACCGCAATATCCTGAACAACGGCTATTTCACCGCGCAGACCATTGCGCTCACGGAGGCAGACCGCATCTGCATTCCCGTGCCGCTCTACCACTGCTTCGGCATGGTTCTCGGCAACATGGCCGCACTCACCAGCGGCGCGGCGATGGTCTATCCGGCCGAGGCATTCGACCCCGCCGCCGTCTTGCAAGCCGTCGAGGCCGAATGCTGCACCGCGCTCTATGGTGTGCCGACCATGTTCATTGCCGTGCTCGGCCAACCCGAGCTTGAGACGACTGATGTATCGACCCTGCGCACCGGGATCATGGCGGGCTCCCCCTGCCCCGTCACCGTGATGCGGCAGGTCATTCACCGGCTCGGCATGCGCGAGGTGACCATCGGCTACGGCATGACCGAGACGAGCCCGCTCACCACCCAGACCGCGCGCGATGATCCGCTCGAAGAGCGTGTCGGCACCGTGGGGCGCGTCCATCCGCATGCCGAGGCCAAGATCGTCGGGCCGGACGGGCAGACGCGGCCCATCGGCGAGCAAGGCGAATACTGCTCGCGTGGCTATGCGGTCATGCTCGGCTATTGGGACGATCCGGCCAGGACTGCCGAAGCGATCGACGCCGAAGGCTGGATGCATTCGGGTGATCTCGCGACGATGGATGCGGCAGGCTACTTGCGCATCACCGGCCGCATCAAGGACATGATCATCCGTGGCGGCGAGAATATCTACCCGCGCGAGATCGAGGAGTTCCTGCTAACCCATCCACACGTGGCCGATGCGCAGGTCTTCGGCGTGAGCGACGAGAGATACGGCGAGGAAGTCTGTGCGTGGGTGATCGCCCGTGCCGGGGTCACGCTGGGCGCTGACGAGATCCTCGCCCACTGCCGCGGCCGCATCGCGCACTACAAGGTTCCGCGCTATGTTCGCGTGGTCGAAAGCTTCGCGATGACTGTCACCGGCAAGGCGCAGAAATTCGAAATGCGGCGGATGATGGAGGCCGAACTGGGGATCACGACCCCCTGAATCCGCGCAAATGTGCGTTTATGCTGCAACATACGGCGTAGTTCGCTCGGCTCGTCGCACATGCCCCAAGGGGCATTTATTGGTCCCCGGAACGAACCGAAGACAGCGAATTCGGTGCGGAATAGGGTCCGCATGCGGCCCGGTACCGGAACGGTGCAGCGTTACATTCGTGAAAAATTTGTGCCACTTACCCTGTGGACACCCCCTCGGAAGGGCTTTGCCCGCGCCAATGCACAAAAATCCGGATTGGTAAATTAACGAGGCCAGAAGCGGACCACTCATGGCGACCCCCCTGTTTCAAACATGGTGCGAAAAACAAACGATATTTCCTGTCAGGCCAGATTTTTCGCAGTTTCTTGCGGGTTATCGCCCCTCGCGGTGAGGATATTGCCAAGACTTCGCGGTTGAGGCTCCCTCTCCTTCTAAACATGGGAAGGGAGGGTCGATTCGGTCATGACCGAGGGCCAAGCCATCGAAAGGGCCCCGCAGGCCGAAATCAATCCAGTGCGTACGCGCGCGGATTGGGAAGCCATGCGCGCTGCTGCGCTCGGCGATCCCGGTGCATTTCACGGCGACATCGCCGCGCGCCGCATCCATTGGTACGTTGCCAATTGTGGACCGGATGGCGCGTGGCTGACGAAGAACGAGGCGGGCGCCTGGACGGGGTGGGATGCTGCCACCGGCGCCCCCGTTTCGCCCGACTTGCCCGCCAGCTTCGCCCCCTGGACCAAGGCGTTCGATGACAGCGCCCCACCGCACTGGCGCTGGTTCATCGGTGCGCGCACCAACGCGGCCTTCAACGAGATCGACCGCCATGTTCTTTCGGGACACGGTGCCGAGGCTGCGCTGATCTTCGAAGGCGACCGCTGGGACATGGTGGCGGACGGCGGGCGCGGTGCGCCCGTCGATACTTTCACCGTCAGCCGCAAGCGCCTGCTGCTCGAAGTCGCCAAGTGCGCGGTTGCGCTGGAAGGCCTCGGTCTCAAGGCGGGTGACCGCATCGCACTCAACATGCCGTCGATCATGCCGCAGATTTTCTGGACCGAAGCGGCCAAGCGCCTCGGCGTGGTCTACACCGCCGTCTTCGGGGGGTTCAGCGACAAGACCCTGTCGGACCGCATTGCGGACGCCGGTGCGCGCGTCATCGTCACGTCCGACGGCAGCTACCGCAACGCGCAGGTCGCGGCCTTCAAGACCGCTTATACCGACCCGGCGCTCGACAACTACGTGCCCGTCAGCACTGCGCTGGCCGTACTGGCCGCGACAGACTTTGGCCTCGACCCGGCAGATGCTGCCGTGATCAATGATACGGTCGCGGAGACGCTGGCCGGCGAAGTTACGGTCGAGCGCTCGGATGTCATGCGCGGCGTGGGCCGTGCGCTCATCAAGCTGGGCGAAACCGGCCGCATCGGCGCGAGCGATGCCGCCCGCGTGCGCCTCGCTATTGCTTCCAGCCTCGTGCGCCTGCCCCCGCGGATCGATACCGTGATCGTCGTGCGCCACACTGCGCAGCCCGATATCGTGTGGCGCGAAGAGCGCGACCGCTGGAGCCACGAACTCACCGATGCGGCGCTGGAAACGATCCTCAAGGAAGCCGGTATCGCCAGCGAGGAAGCCCTGCTCGCTCTTCCCGACGCCGATTTCGTCCGCGCAATCTGGGCAAGCTCGAAGCCGCTGCCGGTCGATTCCGAATACCCGTTGTTCTTCATCTACACTTCGGGCTCGACCGGGAAGCCCAAAGGCATCGTCCATGTCCATGGCGGCTATACCGCCGGCATCGCACAGACGATGCGGGTCGCCTTCGATGCGCGGCCGGGCGACACGATCTTCGTCGTCGCCGATCCGGGCTGGATCACCGGGCAAAGCTATCAGATCTCGGCCTCGCTGCTCTCGCGCGTCACTTCGCTCGTCTTCGAAGGCTCGCCGGTGTTTCCGCATGCCGGCCGCTTCGCCTCGATGATCGAGCGCCACAGGATCACGATCTTCAAGGCGGGCGTGACCTTCCTCAAGTCGATCATGTCCGATCCGTCGAACCTCGCCGACGTTGAGCGCTACGACATGAGCCATCTACGCGTCGCGACCTTCTGCGCCGAACCGACCAGCCCCAGCGTTCAGTCCTTCGGCATGGAGCACGTGACCCGGCAATATATCAACAGCTACTGGGCGACCGAACACGGCGGCATTGCCTGGACGCATTTCTACGGCAACGCGGACTATCCCCTGCAGGCCGATGCGCATGCCTTCCCGCTTCCCTGGATCGTCGGCGATGTGTGGGTGGAAGACGAGAACGCTGCCGCCGGCGCTGCCCCCTTCCCCCGCTCGGGCAGCGAGGGCGTCACCTGGCGCCGCGCCGAACCGGGCGAAAAGGGCGAGGTCGTCATTGCCGCACCCTACCCCTATCTCGCGCGCACGATCTGGGGCGATGTCGAGAATTTCCACGTGAAGGACGGCAGCGTGCTTGGCGACTGGCGCGGTGACGCGGGGCGCTGGGAAACCGGTTATTGGGGCCGCTGGCAGGGCACCTGGGCCTATACGCAGGGCGATTTCGCCATTGCCCATAGCGATGGCTCCTTCTCATTCCACGGCCGCTCGGATGACGTCATCAATGTCTCGGGCCACCGCATGGGCACCGAGGAAATCGAAGGCGCGGTTCTGCGTGACAAGGCGCTCGATCCCAATTCGCCGGTCGGCAATGTCCTTGTCGTCGGCGCGCCGCACCGCGAGAAGGGGCTGACTCCGCTCGCGTTCGTCGTCCCCGTTGCGGGCCGCAAGCTCACCGAGGAAGACCGCCAACGCCTGTTCAATCTCGTCCGCACCGAAAAGGGCGCGGTCGCGGTCCCGGCCGATTTCATCGAGGTCAGCCAGTTCCCCGAAACCCGCTCGGGCAAATACATGCGCCGCATGGTCCGCGCGCTCGTCGAAGGCGGCGAGCTGGGCGATGTCACCACCCTGCGCAACCCCGAAAGCCTCACCGAACTCAAGACCGCCATCGACGCATGGCAGCGCCAGCAGCGCCTTTCGGAAGAGCAATCGCTGTTCGAACGCTACCGCTACTTCCTGATCCAGTACAACGCGGTAGCCCCCGGCAAACGCGTCGCCACGGTCACCGTCACCAACCCGCCGGTCAACGCGCTCAACGAACGCGCCATCGACGAACTGGTCATCGTGGTCGATCACCTCAGCCGCAAGGACGATGTTGTCGCGGTCGTGTTCACCGGCGAAGGCACGTCCTCATTCGTCGCGGGCGCAGATATCCGGCAGATGCTGGAGGAAATCCACAGCCACGACGAGGCGCTGGTCCTGCCCAACAACGCGCAGCTCGCCTTCCGCAAGATCGAACTGATGGGCAAGCCGTGCATCGCCGCCGTTCAGGGCGTCGCACTCGGCGGCGGCATGGAATTCGCGCTGGCGTGCCACTACCGCATCGCTGAACCCACAGCGCGCTTCGGCCAGCCGGAAATTCGCTTGCGCCTGCTTCCGGGCTACGGCGGCACGCAGCGTTTGCCGCGACTTCTGGCAGATCGCCATGGCGCCACTGGCGTGCGCGATGCGCTCGATCTCATCCTCGGCGGCCGCAGCATCGATGCCGCGCAGGCCGCAGAAATCGGCCTGGTCGACGCGCTGGCGGACGGCCCCCGTGACGCCCTCGCCGAAGCCCACGCCATGGTCCGCGATTGGGTGAAGCGCGGTGCGGACAGCGCGCTGGGCAAGGCCTTCGCCGCACGCGAGGAAGCGACGATGGCGTGGGAGAAGCCCTCCACCGTCGATCTCGATGCCGTCCTCACCGACGACTTCCTCCAGCGCATCCTCCGCCAGCTCGATTGGGCCGGACGGGGCACCGCCGGCGCGCGCGCGCTTGATGCCGTGCGCACCGGCCTCACCTCCGGCATGGCCGCCGGTCTCGCCCGCGAGGCCGCGCTGTTTGCCGACGCCATCATCGATCCCGAAGGCGGCAAGACCGGCATCCGCCAGTTCATGGACAAGGTCGCGCCGCCGCTCCCCGTCCGCCGCGACGGCGTGTGGATCGACAGCGAGCACGAGACCCGCGCGGCCGAGCTGGAAGCAAGCGGCGACCTGCTTCCCGTCGGCGCGCCGTTCTACCCAGGCGTCACCGCGATCCCGCCCTACCAGTACGCCTTCGGCATCGCGCGCGATGCCGATACCGGCGCACCGCGCTTCGGCCCGCCCACGACACACGAGCGCGAGTTGATCGTCAAGGTGCCGGAGCCCGCGCCGAACGAAGCGCTGCTCTACATGCTGACCAGCGAGGTCAATTTCAACGACATCTGGGCGCTGACCGGCATCCCCGTTTCGCCGTTCGATGCCCACGAGGAAGACGTCCAGATCACCGGCTCGGGCGGCATCGCGCTTGTCGCCGCGCTCGGCAGTGAGACGCGCAGCGAAGGCCGCATCAAGGTCGGCGATCTCGTTACCGTCTATTCGGGCACCAACGATCTGCTCTCGCCCGCAGTCGGCAACGATCCGATGTATGCAGATTTCTCGATCCAGGGCTATGAGACCGAAACGGGCAGCCACGCGCAGTTCCTGACAGTGCAGGCCCCGCAGATGCACAAGGCACCGCCCAACCTGACGCTGGAGCAGGCGGGCAGCTACGTGCTCAAACTCGGCACGATCTCGCGGTGCCTGTTCACGACACTCCAGATCGCGCCGGGCCGCACGCTGTTCGTCGAAGGTGCCGCCACGGGCACCGGGCTCGATGCGCTGCGCTCCTCGGTTCGCACCGGCCTGCAAGTCACCGGTCTCGTCTCCAACGCAGACCGCGCCGCATTCATCACCGGCCAGCAAGGCGCGGTCGGCGCGATCAGCCGCAAGGATCCGCGCTTCACCGATCTCTACACGACGGTGCCGGACGACGCTGCCGAAGCACAGCGCTGGGAAGCCGCAGGCCAGCCCTTGGTCGAGGAATACAAGGCGCTCAACGGTGGCAAGCTGGCCGATTACGTCGTCAGCCACGCGGGCGAAACCGCCTTCCCGCGCAGCTTCCAGCTCCTTGCCGAAAACGGCACGCTGGCGTTCTACGGCGCGTCCTCGGGCTATCACTTCAGCTTCATGGGCAAGCCCGGCAAGGCCAGCCCCGAAGACATGCTGCGCCGTGCCGCCCTGCGCGGCGGCGAGGCGGTGCTGATCTACTACGGCCCCGGCTCGGACGCGCTGCTCGACGACATGGGCCTCGAAATCATCGAGGCCGCGCGCCGCTTCAACGCCCGCAGCGTTGTCGCCACCACCACCGATGGCCAGCGCGAGTTCCTCGGCTCGCTCGGCCTTGAGGACGCCATCGAAGGCATCGTCAGCCTCGAATCCATCCGCCGGCGCGAGGGAGGCGACTTCCTGTGGCCTGATACGATGCCGCGCCTGCCCGATGCCAAGGTCGATATCGAGGTCTTCAAGGCCGCCGTGCGTGATTATCAGGACCGCGTGATGAAGCCGTTCGGCAGCGCCATCGGCAAGATCCTGCGCGCGGCAGACAACCCGCGCGGCGCGCCCGATCTGGTGTTCGAGCGGACTGGACAGGACACGCTTGGCGTCTCGACTTCACTGGTGAAGCCCTTCACGGGGCGCGTCGTCTTTGCGGAAGACCTCGCCGGCAGCCGCTTCACCTTCTACGCGCCGCAAGTCTGGACCCGCCAGCGCAAGATCCTCATGCCCACTGCCTCGATCCTTGGCACGCACTTGTGCAATGCCTACGAAGTCGCACGCATGAACGACATGATCGCCGCAGGCCTGCTTGAAGTGACCGAGCCCGAAGTCGTCGCGTGGGACGGCCTCCCCGAAGCCCACCAGTCGATGTGGGACAACCGCCATTCGGGCGCGACTTATGTCGTCAACCACGCCCTCCCCGCCATGGGACTGCGCAGCCGCGACGCGCTGCTGGAGGCTTGGGCCGTACATCAGGCAGGGGATGCTCATGAGTAGAACAAACAGCGCGCCCCCCCACTTCAACTGCCCTCCCCAGGCCCAGTACCACCTCAATCCGGCGCCGCAGTTTGCACGCATTCATCAGGAGAGTGACATGGCCAAGGCAAAGACTATCGCCCCCGCGCCGCTCGCAGCGCAGTTTGCCCCGGGTTGGCTCGCTGGCAAGATCGCGCTCGCCACGAGCGCAGCCGGCAATCTGGGCGGCTATATCGTGCGGCATTACCTCGCCGAGGGCGCTACCGTGGTGGTGACCCGCCGCACCGAGGCCCAGCTACCGAAGCGATGTGTGCGGCAAGCGGTGTCGATGCGACGGTGATCCTCGATGGCCGCAATCCACAGTCCGTGCGCAATGCCATCGCCGATGTTGTCCGCCGGTTCGGGCGGATCGACCACCTCATCAACAACGCCGGCGTTGCGGGCGCGGAAGAGATGGTCGTCGATATTAGCATGGACACGTGGAACTTCACGCTCGACGCCAACCTCATCTCGAACTTCGTGCTGATGCACCACATCGTGCCGCTGACGAAGGCGCAAGGTTCGGGCTACGTCCTCAACGTCTCGTCCTACTTCGGCGGCGAGAAGTACCTCGCGGTCGCCTATCCCCACCGCGCGGACCATGCCGTTTCCAAGTCCGGCCAGCGCGCGATGATTGAATCGATGGCGCGCTACCTCGGCCCCGAAGTGCAGTTCAACGCGATTGCCCCCGGCTCCGTCGACGGCGACCGCTTGGCCGGTACGGGCGGCAAGCCCCGGCCTGTTCGAGCGGCGCGGCAGTGAAGTCGCTGCGGAGCGGCGTCCGGGTCGAGGCCTTGCTCAGCCGCCTTGCGCGCATCGACACCGTCCGCATGTCGCACGACACCAACAACCCGCGCGAAATCCGCGAGCTGGCGCTGGCCTGCGCGAGCGAGGGCGACGGCGTCTGCACCAGGGACCGCCCGAAGACGAACCCTTCCTCCCCGGCGACAAGATCGCGGTGGAAGCGAAGGAGGTCGGCACCGGGGTGCTTTCGCAGCTGTTCCTCGGCAAGATGCCGACCGAAACCGACCTGGCGCAGGCGACGGTGTTCTTCCTCGCCGAACGCACAGTCTCCGGTGAGACCTTCATGCCTTCGGGCGGCCTCAGCGTCGAACGCTCGACCACCGAGCGCGAGCTGTTCGGCAGCCCCAACCACGATCGTCTCGCCCCCCATGCAGCCGCTGCCGAACCGCCTGTTCGCCACGGACGCGCTGCTCACGCCAGAAGAGTTACGCGCGCTGGTTGGCGGCAACCTGACCAATCATTTCCGCGTCGCCCGCAAGCCCTCGGGTTGTGATGATTGCCAGCTTGTCCTCGTCTCGCCCGACGTGCCGATGGGTGACAAGAGCCCGGCCTTCGCGCTCGCCAACTTCATCAAGACGACGCTGCATTCGTTCCCCGCGACGCTCACGGTGGAGAACGAGCGCCTTGTCCATGGTGCGCCGGTCAACCAGATCAACTTCACCCGCCGGGTCCGTTCCGAAGAGCCGCGCGATCTGGACGAACACATCGAGGAAGTCCGCCGCTTTGCCCACGCTGTGCTCCTTGTCGCCCCCCCTCCCGGATGCCGAGGATTCGCGCTATCGTGCGCGCATCTATCGTGGGATGTCGATGACGGTTTGATGGAATACCTGTCGTTCGAAAAGTCGGTCGAAGCCCTCGCGAAGCGCGCTGCCGCGCTGCGCGAGGCGGTTGAGAGCGAGGCCGACGCGCTGATGCTGGATGAGCCCGCGCACTGCCAACTCGGCGATATCTACGCGCGCCTCACCCCGTGGCAGCAAACGCAAGTGGCCCGCCATCCTTCGCGCCCACATTTCGTCCACTATGTGCAGGGCCTGTTCGAGGAGTTCCTGCCACTTGGCGGCGCCCGGCTCTACGGCAACGATCAGGCAATCATCGGCGGCTTTGCGCAGCTCGGCGGGCGCCCGGTCTGATGCAGCTCGGTGTCATCCACCGCGTGATCTACGAACCCGTTGGCGGCGCACACCGCAACCATGCAGAGACGATCAAGCGCCTCGGCACCGCACAGCGCAGCGAGTTGGAGGACTTGTCCGGTTTGACGGCCGAGGAACTGCCCGCCGGTCGCTGGTCGTTCTTCATGAAGCTGGGTTCGATCTGACCAAATGACTGAAGGCCCCATCGAGAACGAACGCGACGGCCGCGAAGTGCTGGAAAGCATGCGCGGCGGCCCCGGCAGCGTTACCATCCGCCATTTCCGGTTTGATGGGAAAGGCGCACCCACGCGCTTCCTGATCCTCGAAATCCCGCCCGGCGCGGCCGAGGGCAGCCATGTCCACTATGCCGACGATCGCAATGGCATGGGCGCTTACGATGAGTTCTACTACGTCATCGCAGGCCGCGGCCTCGTGACGCTGGGGAATGAAACCCATCCCGTCGCAGCGGGTGACTACTGGCACGCTCCGCTCGATAGCGCGCGCGGGCTTGCCAATGCCGATCCGGTGGAAATCCTGAAAGTCCACCTGACCGTGATTCTGCGCGACCCCGTCTAGAGCGCCTTTGCGGCGGCCTGCGCGATAGCCGCAGCACGCGCCGGTTCTGCCCCAAGACCCGTCAGGCCCAAAACCAGCATTGCGCCAAGCCGCTCCCGCGCGGCATGGGGACCGGGACGCTCCTCGACGAAGTTCGCGAGCAGCACCTGGCACAGACCGAGCCAATAAAGCACGCCGCCGGTCCGCGCCGCTTCGCGCACCAGACCAGTCGCCAGCGCGGCGTTCATGTCCTCCACCAGTCCGCGATTGAGCGGATGGGTGGCGAGTGTCGAGCTGGCGCTGCTACGCAGGAGCACGATCGTGCGCTTGGGCTCGGTCAGCGCGAAAGTTGCCGCCACGACCATGCCCCCGGCGATCCGCGCGAGGGGTTCCTCAACACCGGCATTGGCCGTTGCAATGCGGCCTTCCAACTCGCCGCGCACTTCCTCCGCGATTGCGGACGCGAAGGCAGGTTTGTCTGCAAAGTGATTGAAGAAGCTGCCTTTTGCCACACCGGCCCGCGCCACCACTTCATCAACCGGTATCGCATCAATCGGCTTTTCGGCGAGCAGATCAAAACCGGCGGCGATCAGCGCGCGGCGTGTGCGCGCGGCCCGGGGAGAGAGCGTTGGGGGAGAAAGGGCGGGATGTGATGCCATGAGCGCACCCTACTTGACTGTATGGTCAAAAGCAAGATATTTGACCATACAGTCAAGTACGATTCGCGTGCAACCGATACGCGGACCAGCCGGGAGGATGCGCCATGCCGACGATAAAGATCGAAGACATCGCGCATGTCCGCTTCGCCGCGCCTGATCTTGCGGCAATGCGCGGCTTTCTGAACGACTTCGGGTTCGAAACCTTCGAGGACGGCGATCGGCTTTATGGCCGGGGCCGCGATGGCCGACCCTTTGTCCACGTGACCGAACCGGGTGAGGCGCGCTTCCTTGCGGTGGGTTTGCGCGCCGGTTCGCTCGCCGATCTCGAAACGCTGGCCCATGCCGAGGGCGTCATGGTCGAGACGTTGGGCGAACCTGGCGGCGGCCACATCGTGCGGCTCGTCGATCCGGATGGCTACCGGGTCGAAGTCGTTGCGGGGCAGCAATCAGCCGGGCCTGCCCTGCCTTTTGCAGATACGCCGTGCAACACGGCCGCCGCAAAGCCCCGCATGCGGACCCCGGTGCGGCTGCGGAGTGCTCCCGCGCATATCCAGCGCATCGGCCATGCCGTGATGCGCGTCCGCGATTTCCGCGTGTCGGAAGCCTGGTACAAGGCGCGCTTCGGGTTCCTCACGTCAGACGAAGTCGAAGCCGCGAAGGGCGTCCCCCTCGGCGCGTTCATGCGCTGTGATCGCGGCGACGTGCCAAGCGATCATCACACCCTGTTTCTCGCGCAACTGCCCGGCCCGCCGGGGCTGCTTCACGCCGCGTTCGAGGTTGCCAATCTCGATGACCTCATGCTCGGGCACCAGCATCTCAAAGCCGCGGGACGCAAACCGGCATGGGGGGTGGGCCGCCACATCATGGGCAGCCAGATTTTCGATTACTGGCTCGATCCATTCAGCAACGAACTCGAACACTGGACCGACGGTGACCTGTTCACCGCCGACGATCCGCCGCAAAAGCAGACCATGCAGGCGCTGCTTGCCGTGCAGTGGGGCACGCCGCATCCCATGCTGGCCGGCCGGCTGGCCCCGCCGCAGGGCCTGATCGCTTTCCTCATGGCGCTGCGCTTGCGCGTGCTACGCCTATTTCGCCGCGAACCCGAAGGAACCGCCGCATGAAGCTCGCCACATATACCGCCGATGGCCGCACCCGCACCGGGATTGTCGTCGAAGACCGGATCATCGACACCGGCCTTGAGGGCACGATGATCGACCTCATCCGGGATTGGGACGCGCAGAAGGATGGGCTTGCCGCCAGAGCAGCGGCGGGCGGCGGAGTGCCGCTCGCCGAAGTGACGCTCGAAGCGCCTGTGCAGCGCCCCGGAAAGATCTTTGCCATCGGCCTCAACTATGCTGACCATATTGCTGAATCAAATATGAAAACACCTGAGCGTCAGGTGTGGTTTACCAAGGCGCAAACCAGCGTCAACGCGCCCTATGCCCAAATCGGAATCGCCAAGGGCCAGATGACCACCGACTACGAAGTCGAACTCGTCGCGGTGATCGGCAAGGGCGGCAAGCATGTCTCCGCCGCCGACGCACCCTCCGCGATCTTTGGCTATTGCGTGGGCAATGATGTGACCGAACGCATGTGGCAGCACGCCTCGCCGCAATGGTCGCTGGGCAAGAGCTTTGATACCCACGCGCCGATGGGCCCGTGGATCGTCACCGCCGATGAAGTGGGCGATCCCCATGCGCTGGGTCTGCGCTGCTTCGTGAACGGAGAAAAGCGTCAGGATTCCAACACGTCACACCTCGCTTTCAACATCTGGCAGCAAGTCGAGCATCTCGCGGTGGGCATGACGCTTGAGCCGGGTGACTGCTTGTTTACCGGCACCCCTGGCGGCGTCGGTGCGGCGATGGATCCGCGCCAGTTCCTCAAGGCGGGCGATGTGGTGCGCTGCGAAATCGATGGGCTGGGCCATATCGAAGGCACGATGATCGCGGAAAGGTAAGGCCATGGCCTTCGATTGCGATGTCCTGATTGCGGGCGGCGGGCCGACCGGCGTCACGCTGGCGATCCTGCTCGCAAAGCGCGGCGTGAAGGTGATCGTCGCCGAAAGGGAGGCGGAGATCTACCCCCTCCCCCGCGCGGCGCACATCGATCACGAAGGCATGCGCATCCTGCAGGAAGCCGGTGCGGCAGATATGGTCATGGCCACCAGCCGCAGTGCCTCGCGCTACGAATTCCGCAATGCGCGGGGCGAGGTCCTGCTGTGTTTCGAAGGTTCGGACCAGCTTGGCCCCGGCGGCTGGCCGGCTGCCAACATGATCCATCAGCCCTCGGTCGAACGCGCGCTTCGAATCAGCCTCGCCGCCTGCCCCGAAGCTGAGCTTCATGGTGGCTGGGAACTCGGCGCGTTCGGAGAGGAGGATGGCGGCGTGACCGCCGAAATCGCGACGCCCGAAGGCCCGCGCACGATCCGCACGCGCTGGCTCGTCGGCGCGGACGGCGCGCGTTCGCCGGTGCGCAAGGCGATGGGGATCGTGTTCGACGATCTCGATTTCGAGGAGCCCTGGCTGGTTGTCGACATGCTGGTGGGTGATCCCGCGCGCCTGCCCACCGCCAATCTCCAGATCTGCGATCCGAAACGCCCGACGACTTGCGTGCTGATGGGCGAAGGACGGCACCGCTGGGAATTCATGATCCTGCCCGGCGAGACGGCGGAACAGGTCAGCGACGATGCCTTCATCGCCAGGCTGATGAAGCCATGGAACGTTGAAGGCGCGGTGCAGCTAGAGCGCAAGGCGGTCTACACCTTCCGCGCGCGCGTCGCCCGCACCTGGCGCAAGGGCCGTGTCTGCCTTGCCGGCGATGCCGCGCATCAGACCCCGCCGTTTGCCGGACAGGGGCTTTGTTCAGGGCTGCGCGATGCCGCGAACCTTGCGTGGAAGCTCGCAGCCGTGATCAGGGACGATGCGCCCGAACGCCTGCTGGACAGCTACCAGCCAGAGCGCGAGCCCAACTTGCGCGCAACCATCGCCATGGCGATCATGATGGGCCGCATGGTCTGCACCACCAGCCGCTGGGCTGCCTTCCTGCGCGATACGAAAATGCGCATCGGCCGCGCGCTGGGCAAGCTGCCGACCACGCCCCCCGACTATCCGCCGATCTCGGCCGGAGCGATACTTTCCGGCAGCGCGGGGGCTGGCTGCTACTTCCCGCAGGCTGTGGCAAGCGGCGGCACCAGGTTAGACGATGCGCTGGGCAACCGCGCATGGCTCATCACCCGCGCTGCCCTGCCCGGCCAGGTGCTTGCCCCCTTTGCCGCCAAACTTACCACCTGGCTCGACAGGCATGCCGCTGCGGCGGTCCTCGTCCGGCCTGACCACTATGTTTTCGGCTCGGGCGATCCCGAAACGCTCCGCACGGCATGGATGGCCGCAACCGGCCTTGAGCCACCCTCGCCACTCGCCTAAGCCGAGGGTGGCCCGGTCAGGGCCGCAAGGGAGAATGGCTGGCATGCAGGCATATCAGGACCAGACGTGGGTCCACTGGGCGATCGGGCGCATCGAGGCTGACTATGCGCGCTCTGCCGATACGCACTTGCTGCCGGTGCCGTTGCCCGCGCTTCCCGGCATCGCAATCTACCTGAAGGACGAGAGCAGCCACCCGACCGGCAGCCTCAAGCACCGCCTCGCCCGCTCGCTGTTTCTCCACGCGCTGTGCAGCGGGTGGATCGGACCGCAGACCACGGTGGTCGAGGCTTCCTCGGGTTCGACCGCGGTTTCCGAAGCCTATTTCGCGCGCATGCTCGGCCTGCCCTTTGTCGCGGTAATCCCGGAACGCACCGCGCGCGAGAAGATCGCGGCGATCGAGGCGCTGGGCGGAACATGCCACCCGGTCGGCGATCCCGGCACCGTCCACGCGGTTGCCGCGCGCATCGCGGCGGACTGCGGCGGGCACCATATCGACCAGTTCACCTTTGCCGAACGCGCGACCGACTGGCGCGGCAACAACAATATCGCCGAGAGCATCTTTGCCCAGATGCGCCGCGAACCCCATCCCGTGCCGACATGGATCGTCTGCGGCGCGGGGACAGGCGGCACATCGGCCACCATTGGCCGGTTCCTGCGATACTACCGCCATCCCACGCAGCTTTGCCTCGCCGATCCGGCATCCTCCGCGTTCCACCGCCACTGGCATGATCGCGCGCAAAGCGCCGGCACGGGCGAGCCCTGCCATATCGAAGGCATCGGCCGCCCGCGCGTCGAAGCTTCGTTCGTTCCCAGCGTGATCGACCGCGCCGAGGTGGTGGGCGACCGGGCCTCGATTGGCGCCGCGCGCGCGCTTTCGCGCCATCTCGGGCGGCGGGTGGGCGGCTCCACCGGCACCAACCTAGTCGCCTGCGCGCGGATCGCCTGCGAAATGGCAGCACGCGGGGAGGACGGGGCCATCGTCTCGATCCTGTGCGATTCCGGCGAGCGCTATGCCTCCACGCTCTATAGCGACGAGTGGCTGGCGGCGCAGGAGCTTGATGTCAGCGCGGACGAGGCGCGGATAGCGCGGTTCCTCGGTGAGGGCTGCTGGCAGGACTGATCCTACCAGGGAATGATCAGCTGCTTGCCGTCCCAGTTTTCGGCTTCGTGCCGCGCCCGGGCATACATGCTGCGGATGATCTCGCTCTCCGGATAGAGTTCGATCATGTGGCCCATGGTGGCGCGCGCATCGATATAGCAGATCTGTGCGCCGAAGCTGACGTTGAACTCACTCGCCACCGGCATGCCCGCTGCAACGTAGCGATCGCGCGTCCCTTCATAGTCCGCGCAGAACATCGCCATGTGATGGATGCCCTGGCCGCCAGCAGGATACATGTCGTGGAACGCGCTTGGCCCGGTCGAGACCAGTTCGACCAGTTCGATATTGAGATCGCCGCTCTGTCCGAACACGCCGCGAATGCGGATCGGCTCGGCAGGCTGGCCGCGATAGACGTGGTTGTCCAGCACCCCGTTTCCGCCGCCGATGAACGGGCCCATGCCGAACAGCGCACTGTAGCGCGCGCAGGCCGCCTCAAGATTGTCCACCACGTGGCAGACCTGAATGAACGCTCCGCTCGGCACGGTCATGGTCTCCCCTCCTAATCGACCACGGCCTCTACAAGGCTCGGGAAATCGGCGACAAACGACCATTTCAGCGCTTCATCGAGCTCCGCCGCCGTCTCTGCCCGCTTCGCCGCCACGCCTTGCGCCTTCGCCAGCGCGCAGAAATCGAGATCGGGCAGCCGCGTGCCCGGCAGCGATTGCATGCCGAACTTGCGGCCGAAGCTATGCAGCGCCTCGTAGCGGCCATTGCGGATGATGACGAAGCTGACCGGGGTGCCAAGCTGGGTGGCGGCATGGAGACCCTGGATCGCATACATGCTGGCCCCGTCACCCAGCACGGCGATGACCTTGTCGCCAGTCCGCGCGAGCGCGGTGCCGATCGCAGCAGGGAGGCCATAGCCGAGTCCGCCGCTCGCGGTGGTGTAGAACGTATCGCGCCGGATGATCGGCAGGCGATCGTGCATCGCACCCCGACTTGAAGCAGCCTCTTCGACGATGATCGAGCCGACGGGGCGCAGCGCGGCAATCTGCTGCAGCAAGTAGGCATCAGTCATCACGCTGCCGTCTAGCCTTGGCAGCGGCGCGAGCGGCAGCGGCTGATCGCGCCGCAGCGGCGCAGGGCCAGAAAGCAGCGCCTCCAGCGCGAGGCGGCAATTGGCGACCACGGCATTGCCTTCGGGCAGCCACGCCGCGTGGACCGGATTGTCGCCGATGAACCAGAGGTCCGCGCCTTCCGGCACGTGCGGTCCGAACCCCTCGACATGATAGAGCGACATCGGCCCGCCCAGCGCCAGGATCAGGTCATGCCCGGCAAGGCTCTCAACGATGGCCTCACGCCCGGCAGTCAGAAAGCCGCGGAACAACAGGTGGTCTTCCGGAAAGCTGCACTGCGAGGATAACGGCGCTACCCAGACGCCCGCCCGATGCCGTTCGGCAAGTGCGATCACCTGTTCCCACGCCCCGTCGCGGGCAACGCCGGCACCGACCACAATCGCCGGATTCGCCGCCTTCGCCAGCGCCGCGGACACTTCCGCCAGCGCGGCGGGATCGCCGGGATTGCGCGCGAACATTCGGCGCGCAGGGACCGGATCGCATTTGCGGTCCCAATCGTCGATCGGCACCGAGACGAAAGTCGGCCCCCATGGTGGCTCCATCGCGACATGGTAGGCCCGCGCAATCGCCGCCGGAACGTCTTCGGCACGTGCCGGCTCGCAGGCCCATTTCACGAAAGGCTGCGGAAACTCGGTAGCCTGCTGGGCAAAGAGAAACGGCTCGAATGGGATGATCGAGCGCGCCTGCTGCCCCGCTGTCACCACCAGCGGCGTCTGGTTCTTGAAGGCCGTGAAGAGATTGCCGAGCGCGTGCCCGGTCCCTGCCGAGCTGTGCAGATTGACCAGCGCTGCGTTGCGCGTGGCCTGCGCGTAACCATCGGCGATACCCAGCACGACCGATTCCTGCAGGCCCAGAACATAGCGGAAATGCGCGGGGAAATCGCGGAACATCGGCAGCTCGGTCGAACCCGGGTTACCGAAGATCGTCGTCATTCCATATTCTTCGAGCAGGGCGAAAGTCGCCTCGCGGACGGTCGTCATGGCCTCTCCCCCAGGTTCTGCCTGAACTTCTGCGCCGCCGCCGATGCAAATACAACCGCCGCCGTGCACCTTGCGCGCGGTGCGAAACGTTGACGACAAAGCCCTTTGCAGAGCGGCAGCGCCCCCGCGATGAAGGACACAAACGCGTAAGCCAAGCCGCATGAGGATGCCCACGATGACCACCCGCCACCTCGTCGATCCCAATGTCCTGCCGTTGATCGATCTCCTGCCCGCAATGGCCTTAACGCACGAGACGCTGTCTGCGATTCGCGCGGAATTGGAAGGCCGCTTCGCCTTTGTCGGCGCGGCGCTGCTTCACAGCCACTGGTGATCGGCTCGACGCGCTCCATGCAGCAGGCGCCTTCCGGCATCTTCGTGTGGACGCGCCTCCACAACCAGTTCGGCTGGGAGGCCCTGCGCGGTGACTACGCTGCCGACGATGCGCGCAAGGGCTGGTTCTCGCCCGCGCTTGCCGAAGATCTTGCGGGTCTTCCGCCAACCTGGATCAGCACCGGCAGCCTTGATCTGTTTGTTGTCGCAGATCTCGACTACGCACTGCGCCTCGTGAAAGCGGGCGTGCCGGTTGAGCCCCATTCCTACCCCGGTGCGATTCACGCCTTCAATGCCATGGCCGAAGCCGCAATGGCCAAGTCCTTCACACGCAACCTGCTCGGCGCGATGGCCCGCATGCTCGAAGTATGAGCGGCGCTTTGCCGCACCATTAGGAATACTGGGGCTGGTCCCGATTTTCCGGCATGGGACCAATTCGTCGTTTCAATCCCGCCCGGCCCGATTAAGCTCTGCGGTAAAGGCAGCGAGGGAGCCCCATGAATTTCGCGACGTTCATCACCTGCGCCGTCACCGGCTCGGGCAACACGGCCGACAAGCATCCGGGCCTCCCCATCACGCCCGCGCAAATTGCCGATGCGGCGATCGAGGCGGCAAGGGCTGGCGCGGCCATCGCCCACATTCACGTGCGCGATCCCGAAACCGGTAAGGGCAGCCGCGATGTTTCGCTCTACCGCGAAGTCGTCGAACGCATCCGCGCGAGCGATACCGATGTCGTCATCAACCTCACAGCCGGCATGGGCGGCGACATCGTGTTCGGCCCCGGTGAGAACCCTTTCCCGCTCGATCCCGCCGGGACTGACATGGTCGGCCCGATGGAACGTTTGCTCCACGTGCAGGAGCTCCTGCCCGAAATCTGCACGCTCGATTGCGGCACGATGAACTTTGCCGAAGCCGATTACGTGATGACCAACACGCCCGGCATGCTCCGCACGATGGCCGCCGAAGTGCAGCGCCTTGGCGTACGTCCCGAACTCGAAGTGTTCGATACGGGCCACCTCGTGTTCGTGAAGGAGCTGATCCGCGACGGGCTGCTCGATGATCCGGTGATGATCCAGCTGTGCATGGGCATCCCCTATGGCGCGCCGGACGATCCGCTGACGACAATGGCGATGGTCCATCAGCTGCCGCCGGGCGCGGTGTTCAGCGGCTTTTCCATCGGGCGAAATCAGCTGCCCTTCGTCGCCATGGCGGCGCTGGCCGGGGGCAACGTGCGGGTGGGGCTGGAGGACAACCTCTATCTCGGAAAGGGCCAACTAGCGAGCAACGGTGAGCTTACCGAGCGGGCTGTCCAGATCCTCACCGGCATGGGGGCACGGATCCTGACGCCTGCCGAAGTGCGCACCAAGCTCAAGTTGCAGAAGCGCTGAGAGGCCCGATCACATGACCCCTGAAATCCGTAAGGTAGGCATCGTCGGCGGCGGCGTCATTGGCGCAGGCTGGGCCGCGCGCTTCGTGCTCAACGGGATCGACGTTTCGATCTACGATCCCGATCCCGAAATCGAGCGCAAGACCGGCGCGGTGATCGCAAACGCCCGTCGCGCGCTGACCCGCCTGTTTGGCAATGCGCTCCCGCCAGAGGGCCGCGTCACCTTCGCCAAATGCCTCGCCGATGCGGTGTGCGAGGCTGATTTCATTCAGGAAAGTCTGCCCGAACGCGAGGATCTCAAGATCCGCATGCTCGGTGAAATGGACGCTGCGATGCCCGCCCATGCGGTGATCGGCTCGTCCACCTCGGGCCTCCTGCCGACAAAGCTGCAATCCAGCATGGCGCGGCCAGACAGGCTGGTCGTTGGCCATCCGTTCAATCCGGTCTACCTCCTGCCGCTCGTCGAGATCTGCGGCGGAGACCAGACGAGCCAGCAGACCAAGGACATCGCTGCTGCCATCTACACGCGGATCGGCATGAAAGTGCTCCACGTCCGCAAGGAGATCGACGGCTTCATCGCCGACCGCCTGCTCGAAGCCGTCTGGCGCGAGGCGCTGTGGCTGATCAACGACGGCGTGGCGACCGCCTCCGAGATCGACGACGCGGTCCGTTTTGGCGCTGGGATGCGGTGGTCGTTCATGGGTACGTTCCTCGTCTACCGGCTCGCGGGCGGCGAGGAAGGCATGCGCCATTTCCTCCACCAGTTCGGCCCATCGATGGAATGGCCGTGGACCAAGCTGATCGGCCCCAAGCTGACCGACGAACTGATCGAAACCATTGCGCGCCAGTCCGACGAACAGGCTGGCGGCATTGACCTGCGCACTTATGAAAAGCTGCGTGACGATTGCCTCGTCGACCTGACCCACGCACTCGAACGCAACGATTTCGCTTCCGGCCAGATTGCCCGCGCGCACCGGGCGCTGCTGGCCGAAGCTGGCAAGGTGGAGGCACCAGCCATCGGCAGCGCGCTGGTGGACGGGCGGATGCTGACCATCGCAACGCCAGTCCAGCCCGAGTGGATCGACTACAACGAGCACCTCACCGAATATTGCTATCTCAAGCTGTTCGGCGATGCGACCGATGTTGTGCTCGCTGCCATCGGTGCGGGCGCGGACTACGTGGCGGCAGGCCATTCGTGGTACACGGTCGAAACGCATATCCGCCACCTTGGGCAGGCGCGGCTAGGCGATGCGCTCGAAGTGCGCACCCGCGTGCTTGCCGCCGATGCCAAGCGGCTCCACCTTTTCCACGAAATGGTGCGCGGGCCGGAAGCCGTGGCGATCGCGACCGCTGAACACATGCTCGTCCACGTCGATGCGGCGGCCGAGAAATCGGCGCCCTCGCCCGAAGCGATGCAGCAGGCGGCGCAGGCGCTGGTTGCTGGGCAAGCGCATTTGCCGCCGCCCGAAGGCATGGGCCGCCAAATCCGGATGCCGGGCTAGACACGGGGCGCAAGGGGGGATCGCAAACTGCATGGCCTTGGTTGAAAGCCGCTCGATCGACTACGTCCCCCTCGCCGAACGGCGCGGCAAGGTGCACCATCTCTGGCCCGTGTGGTTCATGGGCGATGCGCACCTTGCGACGCTGGCGACCGGCGCCATCAGCGTTGTCGGCGGGCTCGACTTGTTCTGGTCCAGCCTCGCGGTGATCGGCGGCTGCGCCTTTGGCACCGTCCTGATGGCGCTGCACTGCACGCAGGGGCCGCACCTCGGCTTGCCGCAGATGATCCAGTCACGCCCGCAGTTCGGCTATATCGGCGCACTGCTCGTGTGGATCGTGGCGCTCGTCACTTATATCGGCTTCAACGCGCTGAACCAGTCGCTCGCGGCAAGCACGCTCAAGGAACTCGTCGGGCTGCCCGAAGTGCCCGCGATCATCGGCTTCGGCGTGGTGGCGGCGCTGGTGGCAGGGATCGGCTATGATCTCATCCACCGGACCCAGCGGGTGCTTGCCTATATCATGCTCGCGGCGCTGGCCGTATATACGGCGGGCTTTTTCAGCGCATTCGATCTGGCCGCGCTGCTGCGGCCGGGTGAATTCAAGCCGACGCTGTTTCTCGTCCAATTCTTCGCGGCGGCGGGTTATCAGCTCAGCTGGTCGATCTATGTTTCGGACTATTCGCGCTATCTCCCGCGCGAAGTGGGCATCAAGTCCGCGTTCCTGTGGACGTTCTGCGGCGCTTTCATCGGCGGCACGTGGATGATGCTGGTCGGCGCGTTTGCGGGCGCGACGTTCACCGATCCCAATATCGTCGTTGCGCTTCGGCGAAGCGCAGACGCGATGTTCGGCGGGTTCGGCATGGTCATGCTGGCGAGCAGTTTCTTCGGCCTCATCACCATCACCTCGCTCAATCTCTACGGTTCCTCGCTCACGCTCCTCAGCGTGATCGACAGCGTGCGCCCCATCCGCCTCGGGGCGCCGGCAAGGCTCAGTGCGCTGGTGGTGTGCCTCATCGCCTCGCTTTCGCTTTCGCTCGCGATGGGCGGCAATGTGCTGCACGGGCTCGAGGCGTTCCTCGGCATCCTCGTCTACCTCTTCACCCCGTGGACCGCGATCAACCTTGCGGACTTCTTCTTCGTGCGGAAGGGGCGCTACTCGATCCGCGCGATGTTCATGGCAGATGGCATCTACGGCCGGTGGAACCGGCGCGGACTTATGGCCTATGCAGCCGGCTTCATGGCAATGATCCCCTGCTTCAAGACCGAACTCTACGTGGGCCCGGTCGCGCGGAGCCTTGGCGGGGCGGATATCTCGATGCTGGTGGGCCTGCCGGTAGCGGCGCTTGTCTATGTGCTGCTCTGCCGCTCGATGGATCTGGACGCGGAATTCGCACAGATCCCCGCGCTGGACCGCAATCTCGAAACGGAGCCGGTGCGATGATCCGCGCGTTTCTTGCTCTGACGCTGGCGGCGCTTGCTGCGCCCGCGCTGGCCAAGCCGATTGCCTTCCCCGATCGGTTCGACTCCATTGGCACGCCAGTTTCCAGCCTCACGACGAGCGAAGGCCGCACCGTCCACTACACTGATACTGGCGAGGCGGGCTGGCGCCCCATGTTGTTCATCGGCGGGGTCGGCACGAGCGCCCGCGCGCCCGAACTTGTCGCCTTCCTCGATACGCTCCGCCGCCGCCTCAAGGTGCGGATCATCTCCGTCGAGCGCAACGGGCTCGGCGATACGGCGTTCGACCCGAACTGGACCTTCGCCGACTACAAGAGCGACGTACGGCAAGTGCTCGGCCACCTGAAGATCGGCAAGTTCGCGCTTGTCGCAATTTCCGGCGGCGGGGCCTACGCGGGCCATATCGCGTCGGCCATGCCGCAGCGGATCACCTCGTGGCACATGCTCGCCGCCATCGCCTTTGCACCGACAGACAATCCCGTCTGCACGGCTGATCCCGCCGCTCTGGAGGCCATGCTGGCAAAACAGATCGGCGCCCCGCGCGAATTCTGGGCCTTGCCGCCGGAGGGTGTCTCGGCAAAAATCCCCGGCTTTGCAGACCGCACTGCGGACGAAGGCGCGCATGCCTTCTTCATTGCCGGGCAGCACGGCGATTCACGCGGCGTCGCGCGCGAGTACCGCCGCTTCTGCGATCCCCCGGCGCCGGTCAGCAGCATCCCGGCGCCCGCCTATTTCTATTACGGCGAGGCGGACAAGCTGGTCCCGCCTGCGCAGGGTGAATACTGGGCCGGCAAGGTCGCTGCCAAGGTCACTTTCCGTCGCTATCCCGGCGAAGGCCACGATGTGCAGTATCGGCATTGGGACCAGCTCCTCCTTGATGTCGCAGGCCATGGCAGTGAGACGCTGGTCTGCGTGCAAGGACGCACCCGGCTTGCACCAGGCGTCGTTCAAGCTGCCGCGCTGCCCAAAGGCACCGCGCTCGGCCTCTGCGCGTGGCAGAAAGGGCATGCCTGATGCCGCAGGAGACTGACATGGAAAGCCCCCGCCACGGCCTCACCACCCCGCTCGAAGGCATGGCCGCCGCGCCGTTTCAGCCGGGCGAAGTGATCCCCGCCCCGCTCCGCCTGATCCGCCCGACCGTCCCCAACGCATGGGTCGATTACAACGGCCATATGAGCGAATCCTGCTACCTTCTCGTGTTCGGAGACCAGTCGGATGCGTTCTTCCGCAAGATCGGCATCGACGAAGCCTACCGCGCAGGCGGGCATTCGCTGTTCACCGTGCAGACGATGATCTTCAACCTCGCCGAAGCGCACCTCGACGATCCGCTCGATCTGGCGCTCCAATTGATCGACGCCGATGATAGGCGCCTGCACATCTTCCACACGATGCACCACAGCGAGACGGGCGAGCTCCTCGCGACCGGCGAACAGATGCTGGTGCATGTGGACATGAACGCAGGCAAATCCGCGCCCATGCCGCCCGCGCTCCATGGGCGCGTGCACA